>CACYCE010000001.1 GCA_902772915.1 uncultured Erysipelotrichaceae bacterium
AGGAGATATTGATAGAATTTACGTCTGATAATTTTATCGTTTCTGATAGTACCGATGGTAGAATTCATATATTAACCTCCCTGGATTTTACAACAAATCTACAAATTTTAATTCGTTAAGGACAGCTCTAGTGCAACATTTACTACAAATAGAGATAACATAATCTTCCTTGTAGTCGAGAGAAATGAAATTCACTTTATTTTTAAGTAAATCAACGTCGTATTTGTTAGGTTTCTTTTTAAAACCTGTTCCAAGATATTTGACGTAAGCTTCTTTTTTGGTCCAATAGTAAGTGAAATCTTTACTAGATTTAATATTCTTTAATTCGTTTAAAGAAGAAGAGAAATTAATTAATTCTTTTTCGTAATCTTTAATTATTTCAATATCTACACCAATTTTATATTTACATAAAGAAATAACTACGTAATCAGAAGAATGCGAGATATTAAATTGAACTCCACCTTTTTTATAAGGCTTACCTTCTTTAGAGTATCTAAGTGTAGATTTAGAAGTGAATTTATCGATTAACAAAGAAGAAATTAGACATCTAATTTGATCATCTCTATTTTTGTAGTAGTTGACTTTCTTTCTTCTATCTTCACTAATAAATTTTAGACCGTATTTGAAAAGTTCGTCATTTACATCTTTAATAGAGACAATATACAAATTAATTATGTCATCACTCATAATTATATTATAAATATTTTAGAGTTTATTTATGAACAAAAAAAGTCATTTCGAAATAAAATGACTTATTGATTGTTATTATTTTCTTTATTCTTTTTCTTATGTAAGAAGGAGATGTGCATTGAATCTGGTAGAACCCAAGAGAGGATTATAGAGATTATGAACATATTCAATACGCAATTGGAGAGGAGTTCTCCTAACCATCCTACACCAATTTTATCGAATATCTCGGTAATGAAATGGACCCCGTTATTAGTAGATATACTCGCTATAGATAAACCAAAACCTAAGCAAGTTGTAATAGATAAAATAAGAATATTCTTATCAGAAAAACCAATTTGAGAAATTTCTTTCATACCTATAATAGCTATAGATCCAAACAGAATTACCATCGTACCCCCGATTACTGCATCAGGAATGGTGTAGATGAAATTTGCAATAGGAGGGAATAAAGAGACTATTACTAAAAATAAAGCCCCTGTAAAGATTGTAAATCTATTGACGACTTTAGTCTGAGCTACGATTCCGACATTTTGAGCAAAGGTGGTTAAAGGTAAGGCTCCAAATAAAGCTCCAAATGATGAATTCAAACCATCGAAAATAAGAGTTCCAATATATTCTCTTTTTGTAGGTTCTCTAGATAATCCTGCGCTAGTTAAAGCCGATATATCTCCTATAGCTTCAACTATAGCGATAATAAAACAAATGGTAGTTAAAGCGATAGAAGTACCATCAAATTTCAATTGAGTAAAATCTAAGAATTTAGGGAAAGAAAAGATTCCTTTAGGACCTAATAAATTTGCCGTATCAATCTTAAGAATAGAGAAGTCGACCATATTAGGAATACAAATAGAGATTATATAACCTACAGCAATGCCTATAAAAATGTAGATGTTTTTCCACACTCCTTTGACAAATAATTGCCATAATATCGCGGAAATTAAGGTGGCAAAAGCAACCAATATATAAGCGTAATAAGGAACGTTATTAGGAGTGGTACCAGTTTCAATCAAAGCTTTAATTACATTAGCTCCACCCATGAATTGACTAGCTCCTGATGAGAGTAATGAAAAACCAATCGCAAGAACAACTATCGCAGGAACGATCGGTTTAATTATTTTACCCCAGAAGCGGTAGAAGATTGATAAGAAGGCAGCGATTAATCCTCCTACAATTATCGCACCCATAATAGTGTAATAAGCATCACTTCCTCCACCGGCCTTTAAACCAATATTGATTAATATTGGAACGAAAGTGAAACTGGTTCCAATAACTATAGGTAACCTAGCACCGATTAGAAGTTGAATAATGGTTCCTATTCCTGCCATAAATAGAGCACCTGACATTGCGTATGTAGCAAAAGATGTTCCGTATAAGCCTATGGCGGAGAAGACGATGATTATAGGAGTGACGTTAGCAGCAAACATGGCTAAAACATGTTGAATACCAAAAGGAATAGCTTTTAATAAAGGCGTTCTTCCATTCAATTCAAAAAGGTTATCTTCTTTAGTTTGACCTTTAAAAACTGAAGTTATTCCACTTCCTAAATCACGAAAAAAATTATTGATGCTCATTTATTAATAAATCTTTTTATCTTTTATATTTACGTATTCTTCGTAGAGCTTTAAGCATGCCTTTCTATCTAATTCGACAAGCATGTTAGATTTATCTCTATTTTGTAAAAATTCGTGAAATTTCTTGTCTCTGAACCCTATTTCTTCGGTATCTGCCATCGAGCAGCCGTAGTAGACTTTGTCTATATTTGCCCATAAAATCGCTGACATACACATAGGGCAGGGATCACCGGTAGTGTAGAGTTCACATCCACTTAAATCGTAAGTTCCTAAATTCTTACAGGCCTTGTGAATCGCCATGATTTCACCATGGCAAGTAGGATCGTTATTTTTTAAAACTTGGTTATGTCCTTTACCGACGACTTTTCCGTCTTTGACAATGACCGCTCCAAAAGGTCCGCCATGACCATTTCTAATACCTTTTTTAGCTTCGTTAATAGCCATTCTCATAAACTTATTCATATATATACCTCGTATCCAAACACGTTGAGTGCTTTAATAGTATAGTTAAAAAATTAACTATTTAATATCTATTATTAAAAAATGCTGCCATTTTTAGTATTGCAGTCCAAAAATAAAGGTCACTACTACAATAGTGACCTAATAAATTACGTATCCAAACCTTGGAATTGAGTATCGTAGAGTTTCTTATAAACTCCATCTATAGCTAACAATTCTCGATGATTACCTTTTTCGACTATCTGACCTTGATCGAGAACTAAGATTAAGTCTGCATCTTGAATGGTAGATAATCTGTGAGCGACGATAATAGAAGTTCTATTTTTCATCAATCTAACCATAGCGTCTTGGATGTTCTTTTCAGTTCTAGTATCAACTGAAGAAGTCGCTTCATCTAAGATTAAGATCTTCGGGTCAGAAATAACCGCTCTAGCGATAGTTAATAATTGTCTTTGACCTTGGGAAATATTTGTAGCACCTTCGTTAAGAATAGTCTTCTTACCTTCAGGAAGAGCTTCTACAAAGGAAGAACAATTCGCAAATTCTAAGGCTGCATCAATTTCTTCATCAGTAGCACCTTCTCTTCCATAACGGATGTTATTTTCTATAGAATCACCAAATAAGACAGGATCTTGTAAGACTATAGAAATCGAATCTCTAAGGTCTTTTTTAGAGATGTTTTGAATGTTGATACCATCGATTTTTATGGAACCAGAGTCGATATCGTAGAATCTTAAAAGCAAATTGACAATAGTAGTTTTACCTGAGCCAGTCGCCCCGACTAAAGCGATCTTATGACCAGCTCTTAAATCGATAGAGAAGTTATTTAAGACTTTCTTTTCAGGAGTGTAAGAGAAATTGACATTCTCAAAATCAATATTGCCTTTAACTTTCTCGACTGGGAATTCTTCTTTCTTAGAGAAGTCTTCGCTCTTTTCATCTAAGACTTTGAAAACACGTTCTGCACCTGCTAAAGCGGAAAGCAAAGAAGAATACAATTGCGCAATTTCATTTATAGGTCTAGTAAATTGCTTGGTGGTTGTTAAGAACATGATGACTATTGAGACATCTATAGGTTGACCACTCAAGGTATAAGAAATGTGATTTAAGACTAATAGAGAACCAAATATACATACTAAGAAATAACCGACATTTCCAACGAAATTCATAACAGGACCCATCGAACCTGCTATGATTTGCGCTTTAATTGAGTAGTGAGTGAAATTATCGGAATATTTGTTGAATTCATCTATAGCCTTTTCTTGGTGATTGTAAACTTTAACTGTCTTAAAGCCATTGACCATCTCTTCAGTTTGACCATTCAATTGCCCTAAGACTTCTTGCTGCTTTTTAAATAGAGGTCTGACGAATTTACCAATTAAGAAAGTAACTAACAAAGTTAACAATAAGACAAAGAAACTTACTAGAGTTAATAAAGGTGAGTAATAAATCATTATACCTAAGCATCCTAAGATAGTTAGAACGCCGGATATCAATGAAGATAACGATTGAGTAATAGCGTTAGAGACATTATCTATATCGTTAGTCATTCTCGACATCAAATCACCATGTGAATTGTTATCTAAATAAGAAATAGGTAGATAGATAATCTTATTAAATAACTCATTTCTCATCTTTCTTACGACTCTAACTGATAAGAATGAGCAGAATAGAGTCATAAAGTAATTAGATACAGAAATAGTGATATAAGTACCTAACAACAAAAACAGATACAAATAGAATTGTCCTTCGTTAGGATTCATAGTGAATTGTTTAGTTTCAACATCATAAGTGCCTAAGGAGGCGACTAAATTCTTAATGAAAATTGATGTAGCGATTGTTAAACCTGAATAGATTACTACAGACATAACAATACCGACTAAAAGAATTCTATGTTCAGTTAAATAAGAGAGAAGTCTCTTGATAGTTTTCTTTCTATCTTTAGGCTTTTCTTGTGGTTGGGCAAATCTACCTCCCATACCACCTCTTCTAGGTCCTGCCATTTTAGTTAGCCTCCCTCTTTAATTGCGAAGAATAGATATCTTGATAAATAAGATTGTTCTTCATCAAGTTCTCGTGGGTGTCAAAACCATTTATATTTCCATTATCTAAAACGATGATTTTATCGGCGTTTTTAGCTGTTGCAATTCTTTGAGCAATAATAATTTTTGTCGTGTTAGGCATCTCTTTTTTAAGAGCTTTATGCAATTTAGCTTCGGTAACTAAATCTAAAGCGGAAGTCGAATCATCAAAGATGATTATCTGAGGCTTTTTAAGTAGAGCGCGAGCGATAGATACACGTTGCTTTTGACCTCCGGATAACTCGTTACCTTGTTCACCTACGTAGGAATCTATACCTTGAGGTTTGCTAGTTATAAAATCTTCTGCTTGCGAAATAGAAGCTACTTTATTTATTTCATCATCAGAAGCATCTTCGTTACCAAAAGCGATGTTTTCTTTAATAGAACCGGAGAATAATTCAGCTTTTTGTAAGCAGATAGATATAATATTTCTCAAATCTTTCTGTTTAAAATCTCTGACGTCTCTATTGTCTACTAAGATTTTTCCCTCAGACACATCGTAAAAACGAACTAATAAGTTAACTAAAGTTGATTTTCCACAACCTGTAGAACCGACTATAGCGATAGTTTCACCTTGTTTAATTTCAAAACTTATATTTTTTAATATGTCCTTTTCCGATTCTGGGTAGTGGAAAGATACATTTTCAAATTTAATAGTACCTTCTTCTTTTAAAGTAGATAATTCTTCCTTGCCATCTTCTAAATCTACAGGAGCATCGAGAATTTCATTGATTCTGCTTGCGGAAGCAAAAGCACGGGCTAGGGCAGCAAACATCATGCCTAGCATAACTATAGAAGAACAAATCATCATAATGTAGGTGTTAGCTTGAGTAATTTGACCGACCATAATCATTTCATCTAAGCCTATTAAATCTTTATAAGCGGAAAAAATAGAACGCCCACCTAAATAATAGATGACGATTTGAGAACCGTAGACTAACAATGTAAATAGAGGCATAACTACAGCCATGACTTTGGCTATATATAAATTCTTTTCGGTATATTCATTATTAGCCACGACAAATCTATCGTATTCGTAAGGCTCTTTAGAGAAAGCTTTTACAACTCTGGCTCCAGAGACATTTTCATGGACGATAGTATTAACTTTATCGAGCTTTTGCTGAATGATTTTGAATATGGGGAAGACTAGACGGACAAAGAAGACAATTAACAATACTTCTAAAGGTAATAAAACTAGAATGACAATACCAAACTTAATAGAAATCATCAAAGTAAAGATAATACCTAGAACAAAAAAGGAAGTCGCTCTAATTAGTCCTCTAAGAACCATAGCGATCATATTTTGAACTTGAGTAATATCGTTAGTGACTCTAGTTACTAAAGAACCAGTTTTAAAATCGTCAGATTGGTGAATAGATAATTTCATAATTTTAGCGAAGACTTCTTTTCTTAAATCATTAGAGAAGTTAAAGGCTGCTAAATTCGTAAAAACCCCTGAAAGTACACCTAATATGACACCAGCAAATACAATTGCTAACATAATTAAGCCGTATTTAACAACATTATCCATATTAGAGGTTTGGATACCAAAGTCGACCATTTTTTCCATGTATTGGGCAAGGATTAAATCCATTGCAACTTCGCCAATCATACACAAAGGAGCTAAAATAGCGAAGAACCAATATTTCTTTATATAACGTAAGAGTTTAATCATTTGTATTCCTCATTTATTAACATGTTTATATTATTAAACATTTCAACTTAAAAATATATAAAATATGATTAGTTTTTTATTGAGAAAAAACTTTAATTAAAAAAACTATATACAAAAAGTATCTAGACTTCAATTGTATTTAGATTAGATTTACCGGAGCGTCAGTAATGACAACTTTCAACCAATATTTAGAAGTAGAGTAGGCTAAATAAGTATTTGAAGTTCCATTAACTAATTGGTAATGAGTAAATTCTATAGGAGACGTACTTACGTATTTCATAGTAACAGGATATTCTTTTAAATTTGTATTACTCGCAAGAGTATAACTACTTAAATAAGAACTCATTTCTTCTTGTTCGGATTGATTAGGGAAGTAAGCGTAATATGTATCTACAGAATATTTATTACCCCTATTTAAGATTTCTTGATGGTCGTATATACCTCTTCCTGAGGTAGGAACTTTAAAAGAATAATTTGTCGCAGCAGATTTCAATAAAGAGTAATCTTCTTGGTTGTTATGAATACCAAAAGAAGAGATACCTAAAGTTAAGCCTATAATAATAAATATAGATGAAATAGCTACGCTCGAACCGATTTTTATTCTCTTATCTTTGGAATGAGCGATTAACAAATAAGCTAATAATAGGATATTTATACCTAAAATTACAAAGCCTAAATAGGAATATTTAATTATTGAAGAAGTGCAATCAATATCCGCATCCGTTCGACCTAAAACTGTGATGACGATTAATAGAATTACAGATATTAATAAAGAAAAGATTGAAAAGAAGAAATTAAGATTGTTTTTCTTGATAGATTTAACTAAATTTTCTTTCTCTTCAGGGTTAAATTCCAATTTGTTTTCAATATGTTTTTTAGAATAAATATCTTCTTCTAAACGAGGGAATTCCATGAATAAATCTTCGCGATTTAAATTAGTCTCTAATCCTTCTTCGATCTTATCGAACAAAGTTTTTAAAACTAATTTTCTCATCTCTAGGATGTAATTATTTGAGGGTTTATTAAAATATGCTAAATAGCGAACGTAATTTCTTTTAGCTTCGGCGTATTTATCTAGATAGAGAAGGCAAATTATTTCTGCGTGTAAATAGCTCATTCTATAACGATCGTAAGTAGGATTGCCTTCAAAAATCGCAATAGCTTTATTAATTTCTCCTAAATTCATGTAGATAGTGGCTTTTTGATAGTTTTTTAAAGTCTGATTGACGATGAATTTTCTTTTCAATCTCTCATCGATGAGGTTTAAACAGGATGTATAATCTTTCTTTTTAAATAGAGCGTTGTATTTCTTGGCAAAGTCTAAATCGTAGAACATCACTATCATCATATAGATGTAAAATAATCCAATTACAACCGTGACAATAATAAAAACCATCAAGCTAGTTAATATGTAAAATAAAGCGGATAATAAGGCGCAAAATAAAGCAATGCTTACAGAACTAATTAACGTTCTTGTCTTGTTTAGTTTGTCGATGTAATCAATAGATTGTTCCCAAGTTTTAAGTTCCATAAAATTCACCTATAGAGAATTATATAACAATGTTTTAAAAAGCGCATGAATATCTGAGCATATTCGTGTATATTTTATCGAGCAAGTAGTAAATTATTAGCATAAAAGTAAATTATTAACGTAAAAAAGGAAGAGATATATCTTATGAATATTGCAAAAAAACAATTAGTATCATATTTACTTAACGCTTTGATTTTCATTTTAGGTTTTACTGCAGTATTGAGATCGTTAATTTACCATAACACCGGATCGAATTTAGGTTACTATACTGAATTGAGTAATTTATTTGGCGGAATCGTGGCTTTGATGTACGTCTTAACTGCTTTTATTGATAATTCTATTTATAAGAGAGCAGTTACTTTTTTCAAAGTTGTCACTGTCACTATGTTATCTATTACATTCCTAGTTTCTGCAGTTTATTTAGCCCCTACTTTTGGTAGCTATATCTTATTTGGAGAAAGATTAGTTTTAGTACATTTTATCATTCCTTTAATCGCTCTAATTTCTTTTTTGTTATTCGATACTTACGAATTTAAGTTCTACGATACATTCAGTGGAGCTTGCGCTACTAGCGTATACGGATTAGCTTGGATTATTAAAATGTTAGCTACTTCTAGCGATGTTGATGCTCCTTATCCCTTCTTGCAAATATTTAGACAACCGGGATGGCAATCAGCGCTGTGGTTTATTGGATTAGTAGGTTTAGCCTATCTAGTTTCTTTCTTACTTTATCTAGGTAATAAGAAATTATCTAAATTAATCAACTTCTAAAGAAGATAATAACTTCTCACAAGCTTCTTTAATTAGTTTTTCATCGCCTTTAATAACTTTTCTATCGAAAGTAACAAATCCGTTATATTCAGTTTCGACGTCGCTTAATTGAGTGAGAATTAAGCCCGATAAACCGAGACTTTGTACTTGCTTATAAAAAACTTTGGAGATTAATTTAACATTCTTTTTAGTAAAGGATTTAAAAGAGAAAGCCACTTGATGACCAAAAAAACCTTTGAATAAGGAATGATTCTTAACTTTGTATGAAACCCCTCCTCCTTCCGAGATGATAAAACATCTATTTTTCTTATCTTTTCTTTTCAAGGAAGGAAGAGTATAGGTGTGAATAGAGAAAAAATCTGAATTAGCATCGTACCAACCTGAGGCGGTATCGAATAAGAAAGAAGGGTATTTAGCTTTCAATTGGGAATAGATTAAAGAAGGATCGAATTCACCCCAGCCTTCGTTGAAGATAGTCCATATTAAAATCGAAGGGTGATTTTTTAAATTATCTAAATAAGAATTGGCTTCAAATTTAAAATTTTCGCGCCCTTGTTTATCTTCTCTCGACATCTTTTTGTAATTGATATTTTCTTCTTTAGATTTAGAAGGAAATAGACGCGGTATAGCGATGTTGTAAAAATGATAAGACCTTCCTCCATTAGGGAAATCTTGAATTAGATAGATACCTTCTTTATCCGCGAGATAATAGAAATAATCCATTTCTACTTTGACGTGGATTCTTAGGCAATTGAAACCTAATCTTTTAGCTAATTGGATATCTTTTAAGAAATCAGAATAGCTTTTAGGGGTTAAATTGCCATCTAAATAATAGCCTTGATTTAATAAACCTAATAAGAATTGTGGTTTGTTATTTAAATATATCCTTCTTATCCCTTGTTTATCTTTTCTTATTTCAATTTTTCTCAAGCCGAAATAAGATTCGACTTCATCATCTTCAAGAACGACTCGCACTTTATATAAATAAGGGGAAGAGATATCCCAAGGAGAAAAGTGAGGTAAATCTATTTCCATATCCATATTAGTTATAAATTCATATTCTTTCTCATCTATATAAATTTTTCCTTCTTTTTCATCTTTGTTGGAATGAATATTAAATTTTAAAGTTCTCTTATCGTAAGAAGGATATAAATCTAATTTAGTTATATAAGTAGAGGGGACTGATTCCATGTAGACATTTTTGTAGATACCTGACGAGGATGAATAGGAAAAAGAATGAGGCTTAAGAACCTGTTTACCTCGAGAATAATAAGATGAATCTGTGTAATCTTTCACTTCAACTCGCAAATTGAAAGAGCGTTTAAAAACTTCAACTTCCACTTGAAAAGGCAAATATGGAAAGTGGTTTTCTTTAACTTCTTTTTCGTCAACAAATACTTTGCAGACTTGATCAACACCTTCAAAATTAATGATTATTTTGTCTTTAGTAAAATTAGAAGGAACATTAATTTTTTTAGAATAGATGTAAGTAGCGCCTTTAGAAAAAGCTTTATTTACTCCTGAAAGAGATGATTCTATAGCGTAAGGAATCATGACATTGCCTTGATAAACTACTTTGCCATTCTCAATTATAGAAAGATCCCACTTACCATTTAAACAAATGTAAGAATCTCTCTTAAATTGCATTCTGGGGTAGGAAGAAAGAGGAATAGAATTAAAATCAACTCCTTCTTGTAGAGAAGAATACAATTTACATTTGTTGATTTCTTTTTTCATTTTTAACCTCCTTGAAATAGAAGAATAGAGGAATACAAGTTAACAATAAGAATAAAGAACCTACTAGGTAAGAATAATTAGAAGGAAGAGGAGATGACACTCCAAAATCTCCTATGTAGGTTTTACCAAAAGAGTTATTTAAGGCTGAGCCGATAAAAGGTCCTATACACATAGGTAAAGCTACCACAAATAGCATTCTTATACCCATGAACGAACCTTCTTTTCCAACAGGGATATATTCTCTTACTAAAGCATTTAAAATAGTTGGTACTCCTATGCAACCAGTAATCATTATTAATCCTGCAAAACAGGCGTAAAAAGTCCTTAAAGAAGAATCTCCTACAAAAGGAATAAACATCATGATTAAAGTACCTGTGAACATAATACCTAAGCTAGGAATAATCATTTTGTTTTTACTAAATTTATCTCCTAGAATTCCAACTAATACTGATAGAGCACTCCCACCAATTAAAGCTACGGCCATAACTATGACAAAAGGTGATAAGAAACTAGTTGAAGTAGAAGATATTTCACAAGTTTTTTCAATATAAACTAATAAATAAGGGAAGAAAATTTGCTGTGCGCAAGCGAAAATGAAGTAGATCGTAAGAATTAAATATAATTTCTTATTATTCACAACTGTCTTAGGTTTAAAACCATCTAAGACCGCTCCTAAATAAGTTGTATCTTTCTTACCTTCATCTTTTTCTTTAGGTATTAAAAATAGGGAAATAATACCTACTAAAGAGACAATTCCTCCAAGAATATAGAAAAACAAATCCCATCTATATCCACCTTGTTTAGTAGTTAAATTGTTAAATCCAACAAAGATTATTAACATCGAGATTAGAGAAAGAATCTGTAAAACTCCTTCAACTTTCCCTCTTTTTGCATCGTCAACGTGACTAGTTACATAAGCGTTGAATGCCGCGTCGTTACTACTTGAACCAAAGAAGGTCATCACGCAATCGATAATAACGACCATCGTCGCTGCTAAAAATGAAGACATTACGATAAATGAAGTAGAAGAATTTACATTAAATAGACCAAATGAGGCGGTAGCGATACCCCAAATTATGTACCCTATGGAAATGAATAATTTTTTCTTGCCGATTCTATCAGTTAAATTACCTATGAAGATAGTAGTTAACGTCGCCACTGCAGCTGAAGCAGCAGTAGTAATAGCAATCATCAAATTGTAATCAAAACCACCATCCTTAGAAGTAAAATTGAGATAAGTAATGTAAGTATTTAAATACATGTTCTCAATAGACCAAGCAAATTGACCCGCTAGACCTACTAAGATGAAGACAAACCACATACGTACACCGACTGGGCTTTTTGACATATATTTATCCTCCACTGATTAAATTATATGCCTATATTTAAATTAATTATTTTATTCTCAGCATAAAATATGGTTTTTTTATTGTAATCATTGATAAAAATATAAGATTAATTATTCGAATTCGAAAATTAAAGGTTTAGTGTGACTCGCTTCAAAAGAGGAGAATTCTTGGTTAGTTAAATCCATAAAATAAGTGGAGATTATAGCCATAGCTCGAGAATGGCAGACTAACAATATATCTTGATTGCGATATTTATCTATTATTTCATCTAAAAAGTTATAGACACGTTGAGCTACATCTAGATAACTCTCACCATGAGGATATCTCAAAAAGAAACTCTTTTTTCTTTCGATGTATTCAGGATCAATTCTCGAAGTAGATTCGTAATCGCCGTAATCCATCTCAATTATTCTATCGTCGATGATAGTCTTTAAATCAGGATGGTAATTTTTAATCTCTTTCAAAGTCATTTGCGCTCTGGATAGAGAAGTTGTAAAAGAAATATCAAAGTGCACATCTTTCAAATTGTAAGCTAGTTCTTTAGCTTGTTTGATGCCGTTTTCATTTAAGGGAATATCGACTTGACCTTGGATAATTTCTCTCTTGTTCCAGTCAGTCTCCCCGTGTCTACAAACATATATTTTCATAGGAGTTTTTTCTACAAAAAGATTGTAATATATTTTAGAATATAATTGCGCGTTATTTGGAAGATTAATTCATCTTCTTTAGAAAGAGGAAATTATGAGTAGTAAGAAAAACAAGTTCAACGAAGAAGAATGTATAGCTCGAGCTAAAGAAGGCTCAGAAAAGGCTATGCTTGAATTAGCTAATAGATATTCTTTAGGTATAGGTGTTAAAGAAGATGAATCCAAAGCTTATTATTATTCTTTACAAGCTTCCAAATTTAACCACGCTGATGGAGTATACGCTTTGGCCTGCTGCTACGATGGTGGAATAGGTATTGAAAAAGATGAAAAGAAGGCAGTTGAATTATTAGAAAAAGCTGCTTCTTTAGGCTCAAAAGAGGCTAAAACCGATTTAGCTTCTTATTATTATTCGGGGACTAATACTTTAGAGATGAATAAACAAAAAGCTCTAGATTTATATAATCAAGCCGCTCAAGAAGGTGACTCTTTTGCTATGTACTTGTTAGGTACCTTCTATGAAAAAGGCGATATGGTCGAAAAGAATGTAGATAAAGCTATTGAATTTTATAAAAAGGGTTACGATTTAGGAGATGATTTATGTAAGGCATCTTTAGAAAAATTAGGCCTTATACCTGTTCAACTATATAGGTAAATATGAAGAAATTAAGTCGTGAAGAATTAGCTTTTTACATTAATAAATCTACTAATGGAGATGATAGTGCTTCTCTCTTTTTAGGTAACTATTATTATTCAATCAAAGATTTGTATATGAGTAATTATTTCTTAACGCGTAGTGCTGAACAAGGTAATAGAGAAGCTATAGAAAATATCCTAAATAACAACGGTACTTTAAATTTAAATATTAAATATCAAGAAAAAGATAAGCAACTTTTTATTACCTGGGCTAAAAAAGGTTTGGAATTAGATGATTTTTCTATCGCTCCTTATTATTTATATAGCGCTTATTCCCTAGGGTATGGAGTGGAAGCAGATGGTAAAAAAGCTAAGGAATATTTAGATATGGCGTGTATGCAAGGTAATTTCTTTGCTTTTTTTGCTTTTGTAGCGGAAATGTACTCCTCATTAATGGCTTTTTCTACTTATCAATTTTTACCTTACATTCAAAAAGATAAACTTAGAGACGATCACGATTGTATGGAAGACTTCCAGAACTTGAAAAAATATTACAAAGCTTACACTCAACATTTAGATAGTAAATATTCATCTTCTGATGATTTTCAAAGAAACAGCGTTAAATTAACTCTAGCGAAAATCTATATAGACTTAGGTGAAAAAGACGATCAAAAAGAAGCTTTTGATATAATTGAAAAAATAATTAACGAGGGATTCTTCTACGAAGATTCATTCTATTTATACGCTACATGTCTATATAGAGGTATAGGTACTAAAAAAGATGTCAAAAAGCTTAGAGAATTCTTTTTAAAACACAAGAAAAAATTACTTAAATCCGAGTCTTATGCAGCTTTTTGTGCGGAGAATAGAATCTGTTTACATTATCAGGAAGATGCTTCGATTTTAAAAATAGATAAATGGAATTTTAGAGCAGTATTTGAACATCATCTAAATCATAAATATAAAGAAGATATTTACACCACTTTATTCAATTATTTATTAGGTGTTTATTTCTTTTATGGTTTCGGATGTGAAGTTAATTACGAATCCTCATTTAAATTGCTAAAAAAAGTTGCTGATGGAGTAGGATATCCTGATGCCATGTATTATGTAAGTTATATGTACAAGCATGGTTTAGGAACTAAATACAATTCTAAAGAAGGGCGCAAATATGAATCTAGAGGTATTACTTTAGGTTCAGATCTCTTAATCATGAACCTTAAAAAAGAATATCAAAATAGTTTTGACAATGAACTTTTAACCTTGCTTAAATACAATTACGGTCCGGCTTTAGTCTACCAAGGAAGCTATTATTTGCACGCTGATAAAGGAGGGAAAAAAGGAATTGAACTTGCTAGACAATATTATAAAAAAGCTATGTCTATAGGCTATAAACCTGGATATAAATATTACATTTTATCTTGGTTATACAAAATGGAAAATGATTCTGCTCTATTAGAAGCTGAAAAAGGTATAGAAAAAGCCAAAAAGGATCACGCTGATGCCTATTATGCTTACGCTTTTTATGAAATGTTCAATTCTAATTATTTAGAAGCATATAGATATTTAGCTCTAGGAGCTAGGCTACATTCGCGAAATTGCATAGATGCCATGATGGATTTCTTTTCGTCTTTTAATTACAAAGTTATGCTTAAAAGATACGGAAAGATTGCAGTTGAATGCAAAGCTACTTACGGGGAAGTAAAATATTACGAAGTTATCAACGCCGATGAAGAATCTGCTCAAGACTTAACTAAATTAATCGAGCATTCTGTTAAAAGGGACAATTTGAATTACGCTTATTTAGAAGCGGCCCTGCTTTCATCTAGTTCCGATCCTAAAGATCGTAAAATTGCAAAAAAGAACGCTGATTATTTAATAAAACACAACTCTTATTTAGGCTATATAATTAAAGGCTTTTTAGCTACTTACAAAGAAAATAATACTAAGGAAGTCGAAGAATCTATAAATATGGTAAGAAAATTGGCTGAAACTAGATTAGGAGTTAATTTAGCCACTCACTTCTATCAACAATATCAAAACGAATCAAAAAATAAGATTAGAGAAATAGAAGAAGAATTAAAAAAGTGCGCTGAAATCAAGTGTTAACGCACTTTTTATGTTATTTAATAAAAACTAATTAATCTTTTTAGCGATGTATCTAACTAAGTCACCGATAGTAGAGAATTTGTTCATTTGGCGATCGGAGATTTTAATTTGATATTTGTTTTCTATCTTTGCGACGATGAGGACAAATCCCATGGAGTCGATAGCAGTTTCGGTATTGACTTTAGTATCCATATTCAATTCTTTTCCTTCTGCTAAATCGGGAGCGTATTCTTTGATGATGGATACGACATCGTTATATATTTCTTGTTCAGTCATAGTCTTTCCTTTCTAATATTTACTATTTGATCAAGTATCTCTGAAGCTTTCCAGTTTTGGTACGAGGAAGAGGCGAAGAGAGTTTCTTTACATTTTGTATTTTAGCATATAAAGGTTGTTTTGCATTATATTCGCTTACTTTTAAATTGACTATTAAATCGCTCGACTCTACTCTAGAGAAGTATGCTAAACATATTTTTCCTTCCTCTTCATAAATACCTAAATCTATAGAAGGAAGAAGAGCCGATAGTTCACTTTCAGCTTTCAAAGCGTTGAATTTAGTTCCGTTATCGAGAACTAAAATATCATCTTTTCGACCTAGAATTTTAATTTCACCTTTAGAATTGATTTCTGCTAAATCTGAAGTGTGGAAGTAACCTTGAGAATCAATCATTTTCTTAGTTTCTTCCGGAAGATTATAATAACCTTTCATCAAAGTGTCAGATTTAATTGAAAGGGAACCATCTTCTTCCAATTTAAATTCATTACCTGGGCAAGGCCTCATAAAATAAGGATCCTCGCTATTGACAGAAATCGCTACACCAGAGCTAGTTTCTGTTAATCCGTATCCTAAAGCGAGAGTTAAACCTAGATCTCTGATCATTTTCGTGAAAACTTTAGGTAGAGGACCAGCCCCCACTAAAATTATTCTAGCTTCTTTATTTAAACCGGACTTAGTAATCAATAGCATAGTTAAATTAGGGATTAGAGGTAAGATTGTAGGCTTGAATAAATACGGATCTTTAAGTACGTATCTTAATCCTCTTCCTAAAGAGACAGTTGATGAATAGGCTAAAGGCCAAAGTAAAGTACAGACAAATCCAAATACGTGTGATAAAGGTAAAAGGGAAATGACATTATCATCAATAGTTGTTTGTAGCATCATTTGTCCACACCAAGCTGAACATAATAGTGAAGTGAATTCTAATTCTACTCCCTTGGAAGGACCACTAGTCCCTGAAGTGAAGAAAACAATACTTCCTTCTTTATCTTTTTTAACATATTCTCTTTCTAAAACTAGTTCGTTTAGTTCAGCTTTTTCATCTTCGTCATATTCATCTTCGTCGTAGACTAGACATTCAGTTTCAAAAGCTTTAATCATTTCTTCAGCTTTATCTAAAGGTTCGCTAGGATCGATGATACCAACTCTCATTCCACTTAGAATCGCACCGAAGATTTGATAAATTAGAGAAGGCTTTTTTTCAAGCATAAAAACTACAGAATTGACTTTAAGAGAGTCAAATTCTTCTTTTTCTTTGTAGACATTTTTAATTAAATCCTGGTATGAAACAGATTTGATTAAATTATTTTCAGAATAAAGTAAGGCGGATTTAGAAAGACTCTTCTTATCTTCGAGAAGTTCTTTTAAACTAATGTACTTTTTTTCTTTCATAATTTTCTCCCTTATTTTTATTATACTCAGCTTTTATTACAAAAATTCAGATATTTTTGCAAATTGTTAAAACATAATCTATTTTTTATGTATAATTTAATTGTAAGGTCAAAAATACTTACATTTATAGAAAGGCTTTTAGTTATATATGGCTAAAAATTTAGATGAACGCATCGCTATTATCGGCGGTGGACCTGCTGGCATCTCTGCTGGTATGTATCTCCAATTAAAGGGGTACAAAAATTACACTATTTTTGAAAAGACAGATCACGTTGGTGGTAAATGTCACTCTCCTCACTGCGTAGGAAAAGGTGGGGATAGAAGATATGAAATGGGTGCTATCATGGGTGTCCCTTCATATTTCGCCGTTCACGATGTTGAACAATTCGCTGGAGTTACTCACGATGGACCTAAACTTCAAAGAGCTTATAAAAATTTAGATGGCTCTCCTGATACTAGATTCGACAAGAAGTTATGGAGAATCCCTCACTTATTAAAATTGAAGAAACAAATTAAGAAATTTGGTGAATTGTTAGAAAGTGAATATAAAGGTTACGATGTAGCTGGTCATAGAGGTGTCTGCGAAGGTAGATATGAAGGCTTTGCTGTCACTCCTGGTAGAGAACCTGTCTCTGGTAAGAATGAGAATTTAAAGAATTTATCAATGCCTTTTGACGAATTCACTAAGATGGTTGGCTGTCCTTTAGTCCAAGAAATTTGGATTGGCCCTTTCACCTCCTTTGGTTATGGATATTTCGATGAAATTCCTGCTGCTTATGTTTTGAAATATTTAGATTTCAGAACAATGATGGACTTCGTTAAAGTCAATTTATGGACTTGGAAAGAAGGTACTCAATCTATCTATGAAGCCGCTAACGCTAAATTGGCGAATCCCGCTAGATTAAATCAAAATATTACTAAGATTGAAAGAAGAGATGGAAAAGTTTTCGTTACTGCTAATGGTAAAGAAGAAGAATTCGACAAATTAATTTTGACCACTCCTTTACAAGTTGGTGAAATTAAGAATCCTGTTGCTCAAGGCTTAGATACCTACTTAGACGTTACTGAACAAGAAAGAGCATTGTTCTCAAGAATCGACTATGAAAGATACGATACTATGGCGTTTATCACTAAACCTGAATGCTATCCCGACACTTCTTATTACATTATGAGAAATATGGAGCCCGATAGATTAGGTCACGTCATGGTTTTCTACAGAAGATGGGCTAATGAACCTGATCAACCTTTAGTTACTTATGTTTTGAGAAAACATAAAGATAAGAATGAAACTGTCGAACAATACAAGGCTAAACCTGAAGTAGGTTACGAAGAAGCTAAGGCTATGGCTTTAAAAGATATCGAAGATTTCGGTGTTCCTGCGACTAAAGTAATTTACGAATTCCAAACCTACTATTTCCCTCATGTCTTTAGTGAAGATTACGCTAATGGTTGGTATGAGAAAGTCGAAGCTATGCAAGGTAAGTTAAATACCTTCTACGCTGGTGAAGTTATGTCTTTTGGCGATATGGATGAAACTGTCGAATATTCTAGAGATTTGGTCGAGAGATTCTTCTAATTAAAAAGGAATAAAACCTATGGCATTTTACAAAGAAAAATATGATGCCATAGTAGTGGGCGGAGCGTTGGCCGGTATGGCCGCCGCCCTTACTTTGGCTAATAAAGGAAAAAGTGTCTTAGTTTTAGAAAGACACAATTTACCTGGTGGCTTAACTACCTCTTTTGTAAGAGGTGGTACGGAAATGGAAGCGACTCTTCATGAAATGATGTCTATTGGACCTGAAGAAGCACCTTTCAAGATTCGTACTTTCTTAGAAGAAATGGGGGTTAAAGTCAATTGGTTAAGAGTTCCTGAAGCTTATAGATTAGTGGTACCTAAAGAAAAGATTGATATCACTTTACACGCAGGCTTTTCTGGTTCTACTCAAAATAATGTCTACGTTCCTGGAGACTATGTAGCCGCTAAGGAAATAGATAAACAATATCCTGGTACTTTTAGTGAAGTGAATAGATTGTTAAATCTTTGTACTGCAGTTTTCAATGCGGTCAATTATTTATCAATCAATCACATGTCAAAAGCTCAAATGCTTTTAAAATTCCCTGAATTTGTCAAGACTTGTGGTTACTCAACTGACGAAGTCTTTGCCACTTTCAATTTACCTAGTGAAGTAATAGATATCTTAAAAGCATATTGGATTTATGTAGGAAGTCCTACTAGCGAATTACCTTTTACTATCTATGCTGTCTTAATGGCTGATTATTTAGGTGGTGGAAGTTACGTTGCGAAAGAATTTTCACATGAATTATCTGTTCGTATGGTTGAAGCTTGTAGGGCTAAAGGAGTTCAATACGAATATTGCCAAGATGTCGACAAAATTTTAGTTAAAAATGGTCATGTTTATGGCGTAAGGACTAAAAGAGGAGATGAAATCCACGCTGATTATGTCGCTTGTTCAGCTTATCCAAATAGATGTTATGGCAATATGATTGAACCTAAGAGTGAAGTTCCTCCTATCGCTTTTAAGTCAGCGAATTTTAGAAAGATGGGTGTCACTTGTACTTCGGTGGTTTTAACTTTAGATAAGTCTCCTGAAGAATTAAACATTAAAGATTATTCAGTTTTCTCATCTGAGACTGATATGGATTTAGATGCTCATTGGAAGAATCTTCACACTAAAGGACCTTACAATTATCTAACTACTATCTGTTTAAATTACGCTAATCCATCTTGTGTTCCTGAAGGGCAAACTAGTTTATCTATTACTACTTTGCCTCTTCCTAGCGCATATATGGATGTTAAACCTAATGAATATCACGCTTTGAAAAGAAAAGTGGCTAGAAGTATGATTGAGACCGTCTCTAAGCATCTAGGCGTAAATTTATTTGATCACATCTTAGAAGTTGAAGTTGAGATGCCTCATACTATTGCTCATTATACTTCCAATTATTTAGGAGGTATCTATGGTTATCAACACGATATGGAAGACCACATAGTCGCAAGATTACAAATGAGCGATGATGAAAATTACATTAAAGGACTATCTTTCTGTGGTGCTCATGCAATTTCTGGAGATGGTATGTCACCTTGTATTACTAATGGTAGAAAAGCCGCTAAGATTCTCCTTGATCAAATGAGTGAGGAGGGAAGATAGTATGAAAATTAAATCTTTCTTAAAAGATGTAGGTGGTGCTTCTAGAGTTACTAAATTAAGAGGTCAAACTCTAAACAACGCTTCTTCTAAGAACTTATATATTGATCCTATCAATGCTACTGCTAAAGCCTTACATCCGGGACCTATTGAAGTTGTTTGCACTAAAGTTGAAGAAGTTTCTCCTACTGCAAAAAAATATACTTTCGCTCCGACTAATGGAGTCTTGCCTATATTTGAAGCAGGGCAATATGTTTCTTTCGATTTAGATATAGATGGAACTAAAACTACTAGACCTTATTCTATCTGTTCTGCTCCTTATCAAGCACAAGGTGAAAATCCTTTCTTTGAAGTAACTATTAGAAATGGTAAGAAAGGTACAGGTTACGTCTCAATTTGGTTCTATGAAAATGTTAAAGAAGGGGATAAATTTATTGTTAATTTGCCTTTCGGACACTTCAACTATGAAGAATTAAGAGATTCTAATAATATCTTAGCTCTAGCTGGTGGGTCAGGAATCACGCCTTTCTATTCTATGGCTCAAGAAATTGCAAATGGAACTTTAGATGTAAATTTAACTATTCTTTATGGATCTGTTTCTCATAAAGACATCATCTTAGAAAAAGAATTGAAAGAAATTACATCTAAGACTGATAAGGTTAAATTTATTAACGTCATATCTGGTGAAGGGGAAGAATTACAAGAAGGTGATGAAAAAGGCTTTATTTCTAGAGAATTAATCAAAAAATATTCTGTTGAAAGCGATCCTACTAATGCCAAGACCAGCTATTTCGTTTGTGGACCTTTAGTTATGTATCAGTTTGTTGAAAAGGAATTGAAAGCCTTAAATGTTCCTTTAAGAAGAATCAGAATGGAAGTATTCGGCGCACCTAGAGATATTAGTCAAGCTGAAGGTTACCCCAAAGAAAATATCAATAAAGTCTTTAAGTTAACTGTAAGAAGAGGTATCGATGAAGTAGTAATCGATGCGAAAGCTTGTGAGCCTTTAGCTGTCGCTTTAGAAAGAGCTGGAATCAAAAATAGAACTAGATGTAGATCTGGTGAATGTGGTTTCTGCCGTTCTAAAGTTGTATCTGGAGAATTCTTCGTACCTAAAGTTGGAGATGGAAGAAGAGCTGCGGATAAGAGATTCAATTATGTCCACGCTTGTTCGACCTATCCTCTCTCTGATATAGTTTTGGAAATTCCTATTCTATAAACATAAAAAGGAAGCTTCGGCTTCCTTTTTTGTTGCATGAAACTATACAACAATCGAATTTTATTGCATAATTAAAGAAAGCAAATCTTTAATATGAGTGAGAAATTTTATAAAGACCACGTAGTGTATCAAATCTACCCTCGTTCTTTTTGTGATTCGAATTCTGATGGTATAGGCGATTTACAAGGTATCATCTCTAAATTGGATTATTTAAAAGATTTAGGAGTGGATATTCTATGGCTTTCTCCTATCTATCCTTCACCTAATTTCGATTACGGTTATGATATTTCCGATTATATGGATATCAACCCTGAATACGGCACCATGAAGGATTTCGATCAATTGATTGAACAAGCCAATAAAAGGGAAATGAAGATTGTCATGGATCTAGTTGTTAATCACACTTCTTCTGAGCATAGATGGTTTAAAGAATCTCAAAATAAAGGTAGCCCTTATCACGATTATTACATTTATAAAAAAGGCAAGAAAAACAATAAAAAACCTCCTAATAACTGGACTTCTAACTTCATGGGAGAAGCGTGGACTTACGTTGATAAATGCGATGAATGGTATTTACATTTATTCGCTCCTGAACAAGTAGATTTGAATTGGAAAAACGAGGCGGTTTACCAAGAAGTTAAAAAAATATTAGAATTTTGGTATTCGAAAGGGGTTTACGGTTTTAGATGCGATGTTATAAACCAAATCTATAAGACTTCTTTAGAGGATGGCAAGGGTAATTCATTAAATAGATTAAAAGGTGGAGAGCATTATATATCTCAAGAAGGCTGTCACAAGATTTTAAATAGATTTCACAATGAAGTATTTTCTAAGCAAAAAGATACTATGGTCGTGGGAGAAACTGTTTCTATTACTATTGATCAAGCTAAAAGATTTACTTCTGGTGATGAAATAGATATGGTATTTTCTTTTGAACATGAAGATGCTCCTACTTATAAATTATTACCTTTAGTCTTTAAGAGATTTAATCCCGAAAGATTTAAACAAATCATGATTAAATGGCAAAAGAACATCGATTGGAATGCCAATTATTTTGAAAATCATGATCAACTTCGCTCTATTGATCACTACGGTTCGAGAAAATATCATAAAGAATCTGGTAAAGCTCTAGGGATGCTTCTTTTAACTTTAAGAGGAACACCTTTTATATTCCAAGGGGAAGAAATTGGTCAATTAGATTACGATGAATACGACGAAAAGAACGTCAAAGATATCGTTCCTATCAACATCAAAAAAATCATCTCTAAAATTCCTTTACCTAAGAAGATGAAAAATAACTTTCTATTCCATTATGATCGCGATAATGCTCGCGCTCCTTTCCAATGGGACAAATCTATCTACGCTGGTTTTTCCTCTGTAGAGCCTTGGAATAAAGTTACTGAGACTAGTGCTCATATTAATTACGAACTTCAAAAGAACGATCCTGATTCTATATTTAATTTCTACAGAGATTTGTTAGCTTATAGAAAAAAGAACAAGGCTCTTTCTATTGGAAGTATAGAATTTGATCCTAAAGCTCCTAAAGGAGTATTTGCTTATTATAGAACTTTAAATAAAGATAAATTTAAAGTCATTATTAATTTGAATAAGAAAGAAGTTAAATATATCAATTTAGATATTGGTGAAGAAATATTAAAATCTAGATCTGATATGAAAGTAGGATATCTACTTCCTTACGAAGCTGTTTTAATTAAATTATAAATATAAAAGAATCCCAGTTTTAAACGTTAATTATAAATTTTTTTGATTTGGAAAAATTTCAATTATTTTTTAGCACTCAACACTTGAAAGTGCTAAAAAGAAGACTATAATATATCTTGAAAAGAGGTAAATATATGAAAGAAATAAAAGAATTCCAAACTGAATCTAAACAATTGTTAAATTTAATGATTAACTCTATCTATTCTAATAAAGAGATTTTTTTAAGAGAGTTAATTTCTAACGCGTCAGATGCCATAGATAAATATAAATTCTTAGCTTTTAAATCCGAAGGTAAATATCCTCAAAAAGATTATCAAATTGAACTGGAATTATCTAAGAAAGAGAAGTGCATATCTATTAGAGATAATGGTATAGGTATGAATAAAGAAGCTATTGAGAAGAATCTTGGTACAATCGCTTCTTCTGGTACAAAAGAATTTTTAGAAAAATACAAAGATTTTAAGGATAAGAAAGACATCGATCTAATCGGTCAATTTGGCGTGGGCTTCTATTCCGCCTTTATGGTTGGTAAGAAAATAGAAGTTTATACTAAAACTGTCGATGACAAAGAATATCTATTTACTTCTGATGGGGTAGATTCTTATTCTATTGAAGAAATTGATAAACCTGATTTAGGTGAAAGTGGAACTTTAATTAAGATATATTTAAAAGATGATGAAGAGGAAGAAAAATACTCTGAATATTTAGAAGAATACAAAATTAAATCTCTTGTTAAGAGATATTCCGATTTCATCAGATATCCTATAAAGATGGAAGTTACTTCCTACAAACCTAAATTAGATAAAGATGGCAAAGAAATTAAGGGTGAGAGTCAAGAAGTTAAAGAAATTCAAACTTTAAATTCCATGATTCCTATTTGGAAGAAGGCTAAAAAAGACGTTACTGATGAGGATTTAAATAACTTCTATAAATCTAGATTTAACGATTATGAAGATCCTCTAATATCTCTTTTCATTAAAGCTGAAGGGGCTATTGAATATAACTCTTTAGTCTTTATTCCTTCTCACGTACCTTATAATTTGTATTCAGCTAATTACGAAAAAGGATTGGCTTTATATGCTAAAGGAATTTTCATTGAGGAGAGAAATAAAGAATTAATACCTGACTTTTTGAAATTTACTAGAGGTCTAGTAGATTCGGAAGATATTCCTTTGAATATTTCTAGAGAGATGATTCAAAAGGCTCCTGTCTTAGATAAGATTGCTAACAATATTGAAAAGAAAATTGTGGATAAATTGAAGGAAATCAAGAAAGATGATTACGATAAATATCTCAAATTCTTCAAAGTTTACGGTGATTTTATCAAGTATGGTATCTATTCTTCATACGGCATCAAGAAAGATGAATTAGAAGATTTGTTAGTCTTCAATTCCTTGACTAGCGAGAAGGAAATATCTTTAGAAGATTACGTTTCTTCATTGAAAGAAGGAAATAAAGTTATATACTACGCTACTTCAGATAACTTAGATTCTATTAAACTTTTGCCCCAATTAGAAAAATATAGAAAAGATAATACTAATGTCTTATTCTTAGTAAATTCTATCGATGAATTCTGCATTCAAATGATGCAAAAATATAAAGACTATGAATTTAAGAACATCGCTAGTGAGTCTCAAGATGACTTATCTAAGGAAGAAAAGGAAAAGTTAGATGATTTATCTACAACTTACAGAAGATTCTTAGATAATGTCAAAGAAAGCTTAAGTGGCAAAGTTGACGATGTAGTCTTCTCATCTAAATTAGTAGATTCTCCAGTTTGTTTAACTACTAAAGATGGTCTTTCCTTAAATATGGAACACGTATTAAATGAAGAAAATCCTGATAAGGAAGGAGAAAAAGTCAAAGCCAGCAAGATTTTAGAAATTAATCCAAACCATGAATTGTTCACTAAGATTAAAGATAATGGCGATGATGAATATGTTAAAAAGGTCGGTAAATTACTCTACCAAGAAGCCTTGTTATTAGAAGGATATGAAGTAGAAAATAAAAGTGAGTTCGTCAAGACTTTAAACGAGTTGTTGATTAAGTAAAAAATAAGATGGATTTTCCATCTTATTTTATTTTTAATTTCAAATTTAAGTATTTTTAACTTTCTTTTTTTTAGAATTATTTGGTAGAGAAGAGAAGCGGTACTTCAAGAATAATTTAAAAAGAGTTTGTGTAGCTTTATAAGCTGCCTTGCGATTGCTTTTTGGAACTGATTTATACAAGTTAGCAAGAGTACGCATTTGCTCAGTTATTGTATTTCCTAAATCATTGATAGCTTTGATACCAGACTTATCTAACAATTCGAAAATTTGATGAATTATGGTCTTGGCTTCTTCTTCGCTTACTGAATTGATCCAAGTATTAAACGCTAAGGAGAAAGCAATGGAGTTTTTTGACAAAGAATCGGCTTTTATAAAGGAATTTTGATGACAATGCCAAGTGAATAAAGAGTGCTGAGAAACTCCGTTAGAAGTATCAGCAACAACTACTTTATAATCAGAAAAGTCATTTAGCATTACACCTATAACATCATCGACAGGGATTAGTTTTAAGTACTTAGATTTAATGTTTTTAAATCCTTCTTGTTGATATAGAGGAACCTTTCTTCCTGGACCATCAAAAGAAATGATTTTAGATATTCTGTTTTGAATATCCTTATTAGCGTAAGTTGAAGCGTATGAAGCTAGTTCTCCACCTTTAGAATGACCTACAACGTAGATTTTTTTGCCTTCAGGAATTATGGAAATAAATTTTATTAAATCTTCCACAGCGAAAGATTCAGATTCAATTGAACCTATAAGCATTAATATGTCTTCTTCCCAGCCGTAGATAACGGGGGAAGTGCCTCTATAAGAAATAACGTAATTATCTTCATCTAGTTTAAATAGGAACACCCCATATTGAATATAAGATTTAGGTATTTCTTCAATTCTATAATTTAAAATTTTAGTTTTCTTAAAGCGCTTAGATTTAAAGAAAGCTTTAGAAGTATTGAAAGCTTCTTTAGGAGAGATAGTAAGATTAGCCATCTTTTTAATGTATTTACCATTCTCTTTAGCAAAATCATCAAAAGAAGAATCAATATTCAATTTTGATTCTTCCGAATAGCAAAGTTGAAATTCTAAATATGAAGCGAAAGCAAAAAAGCCGAGATCTACCTCGTTTATAGGTTTATTTTTGATTGATTCGTGACCGTATTTTTCTATATAACCTTGTAAATCCATATATATAAAAACTAATAAATCGATAAGTTAAAGTCAACTCTATAAAAAGAAATATTAATAAAAAATCTGCGAATTTAATCGCAGAATATTTATTAATTATCTTCTTTTATCTTCAATTCGACTGTTTTGTCATTCAAATAAGAATCTTCGACTTCGTCGTAGTGATCTTCCATAAATTCTACTTTCTTTTTATATTCGGTAGCAGAGATGTAATCGTAATAAGCGTAGTTTTCATCGATAGATGAACACTTTTCAATAAAGGAGGTATAAAGTTGTTGAAGTCTCTTTTCATCAATTTTTTCGACTGAACTTCTATTAGGATAAATAGGGTTAGATAAATAGATAACTACCTTAGGAATTCTGTGATTTTTAAATGGTCCTTTAGGCTTTCTAAAAGTGGTACAAGCGAAGACGACAGGTTTATTGAAAGTACGAGGATATTTAAATGAACCTTCTCTAACTGGTCTTTGTTTAGTGTAATATGGCCAAATAGTTCCTTCAGGGCAGATGACTATAACTCTATTTTGATTTAGACGTGTTTTTAAAGCTTTCAAGAAGTTTTTCGCAGTTTTGATATTAGAGGGGAGAGGAATTGCTCCTAGAGCAATAACTATTTCTCCTAAGAATTTGTTTTTAGTAATAGTGTCAGTCTGAGAGACTATATAAGCTTTTCTAGGGAAAGTCGTAAAGACTTGATGATTCCAAGCGTCGGCCAACAAGGTGTGGTTAGAATAAATAAAATAACCAGTATTCTTAAGTTCTTTTTTAATGGTTTTCTTATTGACTATTTTAGTTCTATAAATGATTTTAGAAAATAACCATAAAATAGGGACAGCGAGTAAATAATAAAAGCACCATGATAAAAACCTAACGATTAAGTTAGTTTTGATGAACTTGAAATCGTTAGGTAAAGGTTTTTCAGAATCTATTTGAATATTTGCAAAATCTTGTGTTTTGTCTTCAGAATATATAAATGTTTTTCTCTTCATACACTAAAATATTAGCATTTTAGTCTTATTTTTTAAACATCTTTGAAACAACTACCACCGATGAATTCTCTCATTAAAGAGTTGTTAGGGACTACAGATTCATCAATATCGGAGAAATATTTCAAGAACAACATCAATCTTCTACAAGTGACGTAAGTATCAGAATTTTTTTCAATCTTAGCTAAAAGAGGATATGCGTATTTCTTCATGACACATAGTTCATAAGGAAGCAAGGAATTGAAAACATAATCAGCTTGCTCTTGAGTGGAATAAATCCAGTTGAATTCACCTCTTCTAACAGAAGGCCACATTTTGATGGTGTCTTCAGCAGAAGAACCTCTAAATTTAGAGTCTCTGACAATTCTTCTTAGCAATCTAATATCTGTCACAGAAATAGGTGAGTGATTATCGATGTTGATTTGAGCTTGAGGAGCGATGAAGATCTTAAATTTGTTAGAGGAGTTGATAGATGAAGTCATAACTTCATTTAAAGCGTGAATACCTTCAACAATTAAAGGTTCGCCCGGTTTAAGTTGAAGTTTACGTCCTTCCTCTCTTTTACCTAGGGAAAAATTAAATTTAGGTAAAGTAACTTCTTGGCCATCCGCTAATTTTGCCATTTGCTCATTGAACAATTTAACATCGATAGCATCAATAGTCTCTAAATCGTAACTTCCATCAGGAAGGGGAGTCATATCTTTCTTTTCTTTGTAATAATCATCGCAAGAAATACGAATAGGATTTAGTCCTTTGCTCAATAATTCTAATCTAAGTCTATTTGCAAAGGTAGTTTTACCTGAAGAAGAAGGACCAGCGATACAAATTAATTTTATAGGAGATTGGGAGGATAAGATTTGATTACCTAATTCCGATAATTGGTTGGAGATATGTGATTCGCACATCATAACAAAGTCTACGTTACCGTAGTTGTTAGCATAGTCATTAATTTGAGGAATAGTAGAAAGATTAACTTTTCTCGCCCAAACTTTTGTAGCTTCCAAGGTTCTTGCGTAGACAGTTTCAGGCTCAAAAGGAGGAATTTGTCCTTCGAAATCGTGACGAGGATATTGAACTAAGAAGCCAGGTGTAAACCAAATTAAATTGAATTGTTTAATATATCCAGAAGAAGGAACCATGTAAGAATAGAAATAATCGAAATAGTCATCGCATTCATATAAGTGGACAGGTTCTTCATTTCTGTATCGTAAAATGTCTAACTTATCCTTCATATCAAGTTTTACATAATATTCTTTTGCTTTAGAGATGGTTAAACTATGTCTCTTGATAGGAAAATCAGCTTGGATAATTCTATTTAATTCTAAAGAGATTTGTCTAAGCTCATTTTGATTGATAGCTTGATTGGGATCCAAAGGAGTTACATATAATGAACGGGAAATAGAGTGATTAACTTTAATCTTTAATCCAGGGTGAACATTATGTATAGCTTTGCAAAGTAAATACATTAAAGAATTGCGGTAAATCAACATTGCTTCGGAATCCCCATTAAGAGGGAATAATTCAATTTTACAAGGCTTATTAACTGTGTAAGCAAGTTCTCTAAGTCTTCCGTCGACTTCAGCGCGGAAGAAGTGATATTTATATTCAGCAGGTATTAGAGATTCAATGGTAGCAGGAATATTTTCCTTGTAGTCGATTATCATCGTTTTAACATTACTCATATATTTATACCTTTCTATATCTACCTCTAAAAAATAGAGGTGCATAAAAGAATATAATAGATTAATTAATCGTTTTCAAGATAAAAATGTAAGCGCTTAATCTAGTTGTATTTTGGACATAATATGCTCAACTAATTTTTCGGTAATATTGACTTTTGAAACAGCCTCTATTTCATTAAAAAAGGCGTTGGAATTTACTTCAGAAAGGATAGGAGTATTATTTTCTCCTAGAAGAATATCTATACCAGCGTAATCTAAATCTAGAATTCTAGAAATCTTTTCCGCAGTTTCGATAAAAGAAGAAGGGGGAGGGGTTAGAATTCCTTTACCTCCTAAAGCGATATTCGAACGGAAATCATTTTTGTTAACTCTAAGCATATAGGCTTGAACTTTGTGATTAATAGTAAAGATTCTATAATCCTTACCTCGGGAAGAAGAAATAAATTCTTGGTAAAAGTGAGGTTGAAGCTTCAATTTATCATAGGTTTTCTCTAATTCTTTTCTATTACTAATTAGAAAAACTTGCAAACCTAAAGAACCGTAATTGCATTTGCAAATCAAAGGAAAAGATAATTCTTTTTCTATATTATCTAGATATTCTTTATTTTTAGAAGTTTCATATTCATTTTCTCTATAACAAATACGAGAGGGAATAGTTTTAGGAGTTTTAATTCCACTTCCTATTAATTCCATATAGGTTTTCATCTTGTCGTTACATTTAATTAAAGCAGAAGCGGAATTAAATAGAGGAATTTTATTTTCAATTAGCCTAGCTACTATTTCATCCTTATCTAAATAGATGCAAAAGGCATAACAATCTATAGAAGGAATAGAAACTTTACCATCTTTTAAGACAATATTTAGTTGAGTAGATTTTAAAACGTCAAGTCCAATTGAAAATTTGCTAAATTCTTCTTTAAGTCTATCTACTTTATATTTATTTTGATTTAAATCTCGATATGAATTTAAAACTATTAAACCTTTTTTCATTCTTAGTAAAGTATATCATAGTAAATTAAACTTTTATCTTGAAACTAATTAGAAAAAAATGTAGATTAAATAAGCATGGGGCTGTAGCTCACCTGGGAGAGCGCCTGCTTTGCAAGCAGGAGGTAGCCGGTTCAAGCCCGGTCAGCTCCACCATAATAGATTATTTGACTGGTATTCATATCAGTCTTTTTTATTAAGTTAGTTATAATAAGTGAAAAAAAGTGATTTTTTAGTATAATTGGAGAAACTAATATGAAAAAGATTAAGTTAATAAGTGCAGGAATAATTATATTTATGATTACTGCAATTATCTTTATAGCTATAGGCATGTCAAATAATACGATTACTTGGCCATTCTATGTTGGAATAGCCTTGTTAGGCGTATTACTGTTTGCGACTTTTTTAGTCTATAAAAAATCTAAGAAAGATAATATGTCTAAGAATGAATCATCAGATAAGACTGATTAAGATCAAAAGCTCTGGTAGTTACTTTTTATAACAGATTAAATAAGACTAATATATATATCGTCTCTGTTAAAAAATATATCTTACTAATAATAGCAGAGAAGTAAATTTTTTAATTTCTTAACTGTTTCGAGTATTATATTTAGAAGAATCATTTATTTCCATGTAGTACTATAATGCAAATAATTAATATATAATTAGTTGTTTTTCAGTGGTTTTACAGTATATATTTTGTAAATTAACGTTATTGTCCATTTTTTGCATTGTATTTTTATAACTAAATAAAGCTATTTAAATTATGTTAAAATTAAATTGGTTGAGAGATATCTTATATTTCTTAAGTACTGCGAGTATTTTGATAGTATATAATTTTTTGTAGAAAGGATTGAGGTTATTGTGCATGCCAGATGAAGTGACAACTAAAAAAACTCATTTGAAAAAAGTTGCAAAAGTTTTTTTGTGGATCTTTGTTGGTGTTGCAATTTTAATTACTGTTTTTTTAGGATTTGGTAATATTTTAAAGTTTGCTAACTATCACGACTTTTACTTTTCTAGTAAGGTTCATGGTCTTAACCTTATTAAAAATGGTTATGTGAACCAAGGTTTACATTATTTAAATGATAGCAACGAGTTTTTGATTTCGGCTTATAAAACTAACAAGCCTTCTGTTATTTACACAGTGTCTAGTGAGAATAAAGTAAATGAATGTTCTTTAATGTATACAGATTTTAATTATTCTTCTAAGGAATTGAGTTGTCATGCAGGTGGTGTTACTAGAGTTGGTAATGAAGTGCTTTTAACTGGTGATAATAAGGTCTTTTTCTTTAATCTAAATGATGTGAAAAATAATCGATTAGCTATCGCACATAAAATAGTGGAAACTGAATTAAGATGTGACTATATAAGTGTTTGTGATAATGAATTATTTATAGGAGAATTTAGCTCAAATACATTTTCACAGAGAAATCATCCTTATTTGAATACAGATAATTATACTACTCACGCTATAGTTGAATCGTTCGATTTAGGTGAGTTTTGTAATACTCCTGATGAAGAGATTGCTAAAGCTAAGGCGGTTTATGCTATTAGGGATTTAGCACAAGGTTTTGCTAAAACTCCGGAAGGTCAATTTATAATTGATACTTCTTTTGGAATAATGCCTAGTTATTTGTGCAATTATACTGTACCGACTATTCCTGATGGCTTAGATGCTAATAGCGTTCCTGTTTATTATCTGGACTCTAGATATTTACTTAAAGAAAGAATAATTATACCAGGATGTGAAGATATAGAGGTGTATGATGGTAGAGTTTATTTCGCTTCTGAAACTCCCGCCTTTAAATTTGGTTATTATGGTAGATTCTTTAATTTTAATGGTATATATTCTATGCCTGCTAACGTATAGGAGGAAATATGAAAAAAGTATATTTTAAAATATGGTTGCCTTCTATAATATCTACTTTAGCGACACTAATTACTTTTATAGTGGTTTTGTTTTTAGAGTTAAATAAAGTTTGCTTAAATGAACTTTGGTTAAATTTCTCTAATATTTTAATAATTGTAGAAGTAGTGGTAAGTGTTGTCTTCATTACAATTTCTTTGGCTAGAACTTTCAATATTATTTCTTCTAATCACGATAACACAAATTAGAAATAAGTCTTGTTTATAAGGCGAATTTTATATTTCTTTATTCTTTAAAGCCGATAGCTCTTCCACTGAGCAAAAAAGTTTAAAAACATCTTGCAACGGAGTTGCATAGATGTTAATATAATTAAGCGCTTGTAAAGCGCGGGTGCCCAGTTAGCTCAGTGGTAGAGCTATCGGCTGTTAACCGATCGGTCGTAGGTTCAAGCCCTACACTGGGCGCCATTAGTTGGCCCGTTGGAGAAGTGGCTTAACTCACATGCCTTTCACGCATGCACTCATGGGTTCGAATCCCGTACGGGTCACCATTTGATTCGAATGCGAACACTTTATTTAGTTGTTCGTTTTTTTGTTTATTGAGTCAGTATTATTACAAATGATAATTACATGCCTATCTTCAGTAATAATTACTTGCTTTAAAATAGATTTAATAATACTTTAATGTTGGCTGGATTATTATAATCTAGCTTTTTAAATTTTTCTAAATATCTCATAACCTTTTCAGGTGAAGCTGTGTTTGTAAGAAAATAAAAAGCTGGGTATCCCAGTTCTTTAGGATATTAGTGGTGCGAGCAATGGTGTCCACTCTTATCCTGTTTGCGTAAAACATATAATTTTCATATAAAAGAGTTATCTATATATTGGGATGAACTGTAAAGAATTAGATTATGATTATGACAAAGATAATATATTAGGTAATTTTTAATTATCTAATGATGCTATGGTATTAGTAGATGGTAAATAGGATGCTATGGCAACAATAAATTTATTTAAAAAGATAATATGAATGAAAATGGAGGTGCTTCTAATTGTTCAATTTCATGATATAATATATAATAAATATTTGCGATTTTTATTATGAGGGAAGTAATTAAATGACTAAAGGTCTAATATTCACTAATAATAAATGTATAAGTTGTAATAAATGTGTAAGAATATGTAGTTCGTTTGGCGCAAGTATTTCTTATAATCGACCTAACAAGAATTCAATAAAAATTGATTCATCACGTTGTATTAATTGTGGAGCGTGTTTAGATATTTGTGAGAAGAAAGCTAGAGATTACATTGATGATACCAATACTTTTTTTAACGATTTAAAAAATAATGAAGAAATCTCATTACTTGTTGCGCCATCATTTATGGCTAAATATAAAAACCAATATAAAAAAATACTTAGTGCTTTAAAGCATTTAGGAGTTAAAAAGATATATCCAGTATCACTTGGTGCTGATATATGTACTTGGGCCTATCTAAAACTAATTAAGGAAAAAGGATATGTTGGTAGAATTTCTACAACTTGTCCTGTTGTAGTATCTTATATTGAGCATTGGCACAAAGAATTAATTCCTATGCTTATGCCTGTAAAAAGTCCACTCATGTGTTTGGCTACATATTTAAGAAATGTTCTTGGTACTAAAGAAAATTTAGCTTTTATCGGACCTTGTATTGGCAAAAAAAGTGAAATGGAAATATTTCCATCTTTAGTAAAATACAATATCACATTCCCAAAATTAATAGAATACATAGATAATAACAATATTACAGCTGATGAACAATTTGATGGTTTTGATGAAACATTAGGATCTTTTTATCCAGCACCAGGGGGTCTTGCGGATAATTTAAGATGGTTCTTAGGTGATGATATTCCAATTAGAATAATATCAGGGAAAACATATTTATTTCAGTATTTAGATAAATTAAATATTAATGATATAAAAGTTAAGAATTATATTTTATATGATTTATTAAATTGTCAAGAAGGTTGTTTAGAGGGTACAGCAAAATCATATATTGATTCTATTGATGATTTAAGTGTATTAGAAATCAATGAAATAAAGTCTAAAGCTAAAAATCAGGATCCTAAATCTCCGTTTAATAAAACATTATCAACAGAAGATAGATACAATAATTTATGTGAACAGTTTTCTATGCTTGACTTGAATGATTATTTGATGGAATTTAAAGATTTAACTTACAAATGTAAAGTATCTATCCCTAAAAAGGAAGAAGAGGAAATAATATATAAATCATTACATAAGGAAGATCAAAAATCTAGAAATATTAACTGCTCTTTTTGTGGGTATAATACATGTAGAGATATGATGCTTGCAATATATAATGGTTTTAATACTAAACATAATTGTTGTTATAGTGAAAAGGAGGAAGCAATTTATTTATCTAAAATGTCTTTTTCAGATACTCTTACAAGTGTAATGAATAGAAATGCATATGAAAGAAAAATAAAATCATTGTATGCAAATAAAAAATCTTTATCTGTAATAGTTGCTGATGTCAATGGCTTAAAAATGACAAATGATAATTTTGGACATCAGGCTGGAGATAGACTGATAATTGAAACTGCTAAATCTTTTGCAAATATATTTGGTGTTGAGAATGTATATAGGGTTGGTGGAGATGAATTTTTAACAATTTTAGGTGATTATACAAAGCTTGAAATAGATCATGATTTAAAGCTAGTCAAAGAATACTTAAAAAGTCAAAATGTCAGTGTTTCAATTGGATATTCATATATTAATAAATATGATGGAGAATTTAATAATTTATTGGAAATTGCTGATAAACTAATGTATAAAGATAAAGAACTATATTACGAAACAAATGGTTTGAAAAGAAGAATAAATTAAAGTCTCGTTTGAGACTTTTTTATCGTTATAATCTAATTGTCGCGACAAGTCGCGAAAATGAGGTGAAACAATGAAAAACGAATTACAAATCATACATATTTGTGATACAGTTTCTTCTATTATAGAACAACGAAAAGTTAAAGCTAAAGTTGCAATTAATTCAGAGATTCTTGCAATGAATTGGAGTAT
>CACYCE010000002.1 GCA_902772915.1 uncultured Erysipelotrichaceae bacterium
AGAAGAAGCAAATATATAGATTAAATGGTAAGTTTGTTTCTAAAGAAGAATATGAAGCTGCCATGGGTATAGTTTCTACTCCCGAAGAGAAGGTTGAAGAAATTAATGCATTAGAAGAAGTTAAAGAAACTAAAGTTGAAGAACCTGTTCAAGAAATTAAGGTTGAACAAGCTAAACAAGAATTAGTTGAAGAAGAATCTATCGACTTAGAGACTTCAGATTTTGATGAAGACGATCAAGACGAAGAGGTTAAAGGGGAACATTCTTCTTATATCAACGAAGGTATTGAAGAAAAAGAAGGTCCTAATGAGGACTTCATAAATTATTTGATAAATAGAGAACCTTCTAGAGGCTCTGAAAAGAAGTTAGTATCTTTAAGTGAAAGTAAGGAACCTGATGAATTTATCATTCCTGAATCTCCTTTTATGCGCCGTATTCACGGTTACGAAGTCGAACCTAACGAAAGTATTTCTCGTATAAGCGATAAAAAATAATATATTCGTGTTAAAATAAATTCGTATGAGAATGGTTATTCAAGAAGTTTTGTCGTCTTCGGTTAATATCGACAATAAGGAAGTAGCATCTATTAATAGAGGCGAGTTAGTTCTCGTTGGTTTTACTTTTTCTGACAATGAAAAATTAATTGATAAAATGATTGATAAACTGTTAAAATTGCGCATTTTCCCTGATGAAAATGGCAAGACTAACCTTTCTGTTAAAGATATCGATGGTGAGATATTATCCGTATCTCAATTTACTTTATACGCTAATTGTGTAAAAGGTAACCGACCCTCTTTTACTCAAGCTTTAAGCCCTTCTGAAGCTGATAAATTATTTGAATATTACAAATATAAATTGTCTAATTTGTATCCTAAAGTTAAATTTGGGATTTTCCAAACTGATATGAAAGTCAATCTGATTAACGATGGGCCATTTACTTTAATCTTGGATTCTAAGGAGCTGTTCAATGAATAAAAAGGTGCTTTTAGGTTTATCTGGAGGAGTTGATTCTGCAGTTTCTGCTTATCTATTAAAAAAACAAGGTTACGATGTAACTGGTTGTTTTATGCGTAATTGGGATTCTATTACCAATAACGATATTTTAGGTAACCCTACTTTAAACGACTCTAAATGTTCTCAAGAATTAGATTACGACGACGCTGTTAAGACCGCTCAAGAAGTTGGTATTCCTATTATGAGAGTAGATTTCATTAAAGAATATTGGGATTACGTCTTCTCTTATTTTTTAGATGAATATAAAGAGGGAAGGACTCCTAATCCTGATGTCTTCTGTAACAAATATATCAAATTTGAGTCTTTTAGAAAGTTTGCTTACGACCATGGATTCGATTATATCGCTATGGGTCATTACGCTAAAAAGGTCGTCGATGAAGATGGTTTTGCCTATTTATATAAAGCTGACGATAGAAATAAAGATCAATCGTATTTTTTATCGCAAATTAGCGAAGAACAATTAGCATCTTGTCTATTTCCTTTAGCATCTATTACTAAGACTGAAGTTAGAGAGATTGCTTCTAAATTAAATCTAAGTATTGCTAAGAAGAAAGATTCTACAGGTGTCTGTTTCATAGGTGAGAGAAATTTCAAGCAATTCTTAGAAAATTATCTCCCTTCAAAACGAGGAGATATCGTCGATATCGAATCTAAGAAAGTAGTAGGTCAACATAGTGGAGTCCTTTATTATACTGTAGGTCAGCATCGCGGATTGAATATAGGTGGTATCCAAGGATATAAAGACGATAAGTGGTTTGTCGTAGGTAAAGATGTTAAAAAGAACATCCTCTACGTCGGACAAGAACCTAATCCTTACATGTATTCTTATTCTTGCTTACTCACTAAAGTTAATTTAATAATGAAAGAAAAACCTCATAGTGACTTAGAGATTAATGCAAAATTCCGCTATAGAGGTAAAGATATGCCAGTTAGATTTAAATATGTTTCAGAAAATGAAGCCTATTTATATTACCCTGGTTATAAATATGTCGCTAAAGGTCAAATCGCCGTTTTATATGATGGAGATAGATGCCTAGGAGGCGGAGTGATTAAGGAGATATTTAATGAAGATGGAACAAAGATACCCTATTAATATTTCTCCTGTTAACCTTTCTTTTAAAGATTGTTCTTTTGAAAAAGGAGATAAGCCTTTTAAAGATAGATTGATTGCTAGAGGAATTATCTTCGATGGAACTGATTTAATCTTCTGCTCAATTTCTAGGGATGATGAATTCGCTTGTTTAACTTACATTGAAACCTCTGGAGGTGGAGTGAAAAAAGAGGAAACTGCAGAAGAAGCGGCCTTAAGGGAAATCTCTGAAGAGCTGGGTATAAAAGGCGAGATAGTTTCTAAATTAGGAGTAGTAGATGACTATTATAATCTCATTAATAGACATAATATAAATCACTATTTTTTAATTAGAAAAATCGGTAATACTCCTCTAAAAAGGGAAGAATATGAAAAATCATTCAAGATGAGTGAGTTTAGATGTAAATACGAAGATATCGAAAAGATTTATTCTTCGTTTAAGGATGATAAATTCGGTAAATTAATATATCAAAGAGAGAAACCGATGGTTGAATTAGCGCAAAAAATCATCGCTTCATATGGCTTGATGTAAATAAGGAGAATAATATGAAAGTAGGTATTATCAGTTTAGGCTGTGCCAAAAATAGAGTCGATAGCGAGGAAGTACTATCTTATTTTGTTCGCAATGGCTTTTTGATTGTTTCTGAACCTAGTCAAGCTGATATACTTGTAGTCAATACTTGCGGCTTTATTGAAGCTGCTAAAAAAGAAGCAATCGATACTATTTTCGATACTTTGAAATACGGTAAATTTACTGTTGTTATAGGCTGCTTAGTTGAAAGGTATTACTCTGATTTAGTTAAAGATATACCTGAAGTTGATTTATTTGTTCCTATAAAAGAATATCCTAATTTTGGCAAGCATCTAACTAAAGCTTTAGAAGAGAAGAAATATAAATTTGATAAATTAGAAGGAAGTATCGATAAGGATAAGAGAGTTTTATCTACACCTTCTTACCAAGCTTATTTACAAATATCTGATGGTTGCGATAATTTCTGCACTTTCTGTGCTATTCCTTTAATTAGAGGTAGATTCCACTCTTTTGATTTCAAGATGCTTCAAGACGAAATCAGAGATTTAGCATCTAAAGGCATAAAAGAGATAGTGGTAATTTCTCAGAATACTTCAGTATACGGTCAAGACTTGAAAGGTCAAAATGTCAATATTTGTTCGGTCTTAAGAGAAATCTTAAAATACGATACTTTTAAATTCATCAAACTCTTGTATTTATATCCTGATCAAATTACTGATGAATTTATTAATCTCTATAAAGAAAACCCTCGATTAACTCCTTATTTTGATGTTCCTATTCAACATAGTGAAGATCATCTCCTTAAAGCTATGCATAGACACGGGGATAAAAAGTTGTTAATTAACCTCTTTAAAAAGATTAAAAAAGAAGTACCTAACGCTGTTATAAGAACTACGTTAATTGTCGGTTTTCCTTCCGAAACTGACAAGGATGTTGATAATTTAGTTTCTTTTATCAAAGATATTAGATTCGATCATTTAGGAGTATTTAAATATTCTAAAGAAGAAGGTACTCTCTCTTCTTACATGAAAGAACAAATCCCTTCTTCAATTAAAACCAAACGTTACAATAAAGTTATGAAAGCACAATCCGCTATTTCTTTTAGCCTCAATCAAAAGCGTGTTGGGGAAGAGATGAATATGCTCGTAACTTCTTACGATGAAGACAATATGTGCTACATCGCTTCTTGTTATTTATTCGCTCCTGACGATATCGATGGTAAAGTCTATTTGTATTCTTCCAAAGAATTGGAAATCGGTCAAATTGTCAGAGGTAAGATTGTCAACGCATCTGTTTATGATTTAGATGCGGAATTGGTTATTTAATAATTCATATAAAAATATTTAACTGACTAAGTATTATATTTCAATTACCATAGTAATTGTTTTATAATGGTTTAGTATTTAAAAAGGTGATTATATGCTATTTGGAAAACATGTAAACAAATTCTATGGTAGATATTGGTATGATTTTGCTTTAGGAATCTTCTTTTTAATCATGGTTGATGTCGTTCAGCTTGCTGTTCCTGAACTATTAGGTAACATCGTCAAGATATTTGATAAAGGAGCTCCTACATTCAATCAATCTATCTACGATAATTTTTTTACAGCTTCAGTAACTGAACATAATTCTTTCGCTTTCACATTATTAGCTTTATTGATAATCGGTGTATTGATGTTTATAGGTCGTTCAGGGTGGAGATTTGCTATCAATGGTTTAGGTATCAATATCGATTATGATTTGAGAAGTGAAATGTTCTCTCACGCAGAGAAATTATCCGTCTCATATTACAAAACTAAGAAAACTGGTACATTAATGGCTGTATTTAATTCGGATTTAGAGCAAGTTAAATCAGCTTTTACAGATGGTACTATTTTCTTAATTGACTTTTTAGTTTTAGGTGGACTTTCGCTTTATAGAATGTTCTCAATCTCTTGGCAGATTACTTTAGCCTGCGCCATACCTTTGATTTTGATGACTTTCTCAGGTGGTTTAGTCGGTAAAATCATTATGAAAAAGTACGATGCTCAATTGACTTCTTTTGAAAAACTGTCCGATTTCACCCAAGAGGATTATTCAGGTATCGCTGTAGTTAAGGCCTTCGTAAGAGAAAAGTATCAAGCTTCAAAATTTCACGAACAAAACGCTGATTATAAAAAGAAGAATATTAATTACATCAGATTCTCTCTAGCCTTAGATTCTATCATCGGTTTATTAATTAACGCTGTCTTTGTCATCACAATTATGGTTGGTTCCTACCAATCTCTATTCGGCAACAGTGGCTTACAAGTATCTGATTTGGTTAAATTTGTCGGTTATCTCGACGCTTTAATTTGGCCTATGTTCGCTATCGCTTCTTTAATTAACATCATTTCTAAATCTTACGCATCTTTACATAAAGTCGACGAATTCTTAGATGCTCCTATCGATTTGAAGGATACTAATGATGAAAGTGGATTACCTGCATTCAACGGCGATGTCTTATTTAAAGATTTTAATTTCGCTTACCCTGATAATGACAAATCCATGGTCTTACAAAATGTTACTTTACATGTTAAACCTGGTGACAATATCGGTATAGTTGGTCGAACAGGTTCAGGTAAATCAACTTTAGTTAAAGTTTTATTGAAGATTTATAACATTGAGGAAGGGCATTTGTTCTTCAATAATGTCGATATCAATAAGTGGCCAGCTCGCGATATTAGAGATAATATTGGTTACGTCGCTCAAAATGCTTTCTTATTCTCTGATCAAATTCGTAACAATATTGCTTTTGGTAATTCTTCTTTAGAATTAGATGATGTTATTAAGGCTGCAGATTTCGCTTGCGTTGATAATGCTATCAATGATTTTAAAGAAGGATACGAAACCGTCATTGGTGAAAAAGGCACGACTTTATCTGGGGGTCAAAAGCAGAGAATTGCGATGGCTAGAGCTATAGTTAAAGACCCGATGATCTTAATCTTGGATGATTCAGTCTCCGCTGTCGACTCTGATACCGAAAAGAAAATCTTGAAGAATATTAAAGAATTGCGTAAAGGTAAGACGACTTTCATCGTCTCTTCACGTATTTCTTCAATTGAACAAATGGACAATATCATTTGCATGGATGAAGGAAGAATCGTGGGAATTGGCTCTCATGAAGAATTATTAAAATCCTGCCCTTTATATGCGGATATCGTACATTTGCAAGAATTAGAAAAGGAGGAAAAGTAGTTTATGGATAACAGCGATGAACAATTCAACACTAAACGTACTTTAAAGACCTCCTACTTACTAAAGCGTTTATTTAAGTATCTTAGACCTCATTTAGGAACTTTTATTTTCGCTATTGCTTTGTATATTATCGAAGCCGGTTTAGCTGCTAGTGAACCTCTATTAATTGGTAGAGTTATCGACGGCTTGTCTCAAAAGATAACCCCTGAATTAACTAGGGAAATGATTTTCTCCCAAGTTTCTTTATACGGGTGGTTATATTGTGGTGTCATCATGTTAAATTATTGTATTATCGCTTATTTAGCAGGGTACATCATTCAAGTTATGTCTCAAAGTATCATTTTCGATCTCCGTCAAGATGTCTTTGATCACATTCAACATCTCTCCATTGATCAACTTCATAAAATACCTGTAGGTAAATGGGTTACTAGAGCTACTAACGATGTCAACGCCATCATGACTTTCTTCTCGGATGTTTTGATTCAAATTATCTACAATTTGATGTATTTGTTAGCTCTATTAATCTTCGTATTCATCTTAAATTGGCAATTAGCCTTAATTAATCTCGCTTTCTTACCTATCATCTTAGTAGTCGCTATTGTCTTTTCTCATTTCTCCAGAAAGAGATACAGAGAAGTAAGATCTACTATTTCAAACATGAACGCTTTCTTATCGGAAAATTTAACTGGTATGGAAACTATTCAAGTCTTCAACCAAGAAGAAAGAAAGAAATCTGAATTTGATAAGATTAATCTCTCCATGAAAAAAGCTCACTGGGGTGCAATTAAAATCTTCGCTGTGTTTAGACCTATGATTTATTTCTTATATATCATGGCTGTATTAAGCATCTTAGCGGCGGGTTTACCTATGGTTAAAAATGATATTATCACTATAGGTGCTTTGTATTCTTTCTATGAATACACGGGTTTCTTCTTTAATCCCATTCAAAATATCGCTAATCAATTCAATGCTATTCAATCCGCTTTAGCCGGTGCTGAAAGAGTCATTAAAGTCTTAGACACTCCTTCGGAAATTCAAGATGAAATAGATGCTAAGGATGTTGGAAGACTCAAAGGTAAGATTGAATTTAAAAACGTCTACTTTGCTTATAAGGATGATGATTGGATTTTAAAAGATGTTTCCTTTGTTATAAATCCTGGCGATACTGTCGCCTTTGTTGGTGAAACTGGAGCGGGTAAATCTACCATCATCAATTTGATGTGCCGTAATTACGATTGTCAAAAAGGGGAAATCTTAATCGATGATATTCCTATTAAGAAGATTACTATTTCTTCTTTGCGTAGAAATATCGGTGAGATGTTACAAGACGTCTTCTTATTCTCCGGCACTGTTAAATCTAATATCTCTTTAGGAGATGAATCTATCTCTGATGAGAAAGTTAGAGAAGCTGCTACATTCGTAGGTGCGGATAGATTTATTGATAACCTACCTAACAGATACGAGGAAGTAGTTAACGAAAATGGTAATAACTTCTCTCAAGGTCAAAGACAATTGATTTCTTTTGCGAGAGTCGTCTCTTATCAACCTTCTGTAGTAGTTTTAGATGAAGCTACAGCGAATATCGATACTGAAACTGAAGTTATCATTCAAGAGTCTCTAGAGAAGATTAAATCTATTGGCACCATGGTCATGGTCGCTCATAGATTATCTACAATTAGACACGCGACTATGATTTACGTTGTTGATAAAGGCGTAATCGCTGAAAGAGGTAATCACCAAGCTCTACTAAAAAAGAGAGGTATTTATTATAATTTGTACAAGTTGCAGACTATGGAAAACAACATGGTTGACGACAGCAACACTGTAAAAATTGCATAAGGGAGTATGTAGTTATGAGAAAAATTAAGCTTTATGACACCTATGAAGGTAAAGTTAGAGAATTTACTCCTTTAGTTGAGGGTGAAGTATCTATCTACTATTGCGGACCTACTGTTTATAATTACGTACACGTAGGTAATCTTCGTCCAGTGTTAGTTTTCGATTTGTTAAATAGAGTCTTAAGAGAATGTGGATATAAAGTTCACATGATTTCTAATTACACTGATATCGATGACAAAATCATTAAAAAAGCTTTAGAAGAAAACAAAACTGAAAAAGAAATTTCAGAATTTTACACTAAAGCTTATGAAGATGTCTTAAGTGGATTGAATATCATTCCTTTGGAATATCATCCTAAAGTCTCTGACTACATACCTCAAATTGTCGACTTTATTTCTACGATTTTAGATAAAGGCCACGCTTATAAAACTCCTTCTGGAGATGTTAATTTCTCAACTGAAGATGATGAGAATTACGGCAGTTTATCTAAAGTCGATTTATCCAAATTGAGAACAGGTTATAGAATCGAAACTAAAGATGATAAAAAATCGCCTTTAGATTTTGCTCTGTGGAAATTAACTGATGATAAAGGTATTAAATTCGACACTAAATTAGGCTTAGGAAGACCTGGATGGCACACTGAATGCGTAGTTATGATTAATTCCTATTTCAAAAAGCCTTTAATTGATATTCACGGCGGAGGATTTGATTTAAAATTCCCTCATCACGAAAATGAAATGGCTCAATCTTGGGCTTATTCAGGAACTAATTTAGCTAATTATTGGATGCACGTTGGTTTCTTAAATATGAATGGAGACAAGATGTCTAAATCTTTAGGTAACGTAGTTCTTGCTAACGACGCCTTAAATAAGTTCGGAGGAAATGTTTTAAGACAATTCTTCTTAACAACTTATTATCGCTCTCCAATTAATTACACTGATGAAGCAATGCAAACTGCTTCTGAAGAAGTAGATAAATATCAAAGATTATTAACTAAATTCGAAGCTAAAGCTTTCTTAGAAGACTTCAAATATGAAGGAACAATTGATTCTGATAGTTACAATCAATTCTTAGACTATTTAGCTGATGATTTGAATGTCGCTAACGCTATAACTGTTCTTTCTACAGTTATTAAGAAAGCAAATAATGCTTTGAGAAATCCTCGTACTTCTAAAGAAGAACTTTCAATTATCTATTTGACTTTGAGAAAGATGTTGGAAGTCTTAGGTTTCAATTTCGAAAAATTTAAAGGCAATGACGAATTAAAGAAAATCTATTCTTCGTATCTAGATGCTAAATCTAATAAGGATTTTGCTTTGTCTGATGAGCTTAGAAAAGTCTTGATGGAAAAAGGTGTTTTATAAGAAAGTTTCTTGAAAGTTTCACTTATTATTCAAGTTTGAGAAAATATAGAGAAATTATCATTTGTTTATTAAAAAAGTCATAGAATTAAGGAGTCCAGCATGTCTGATTTAATTTATGGTAGAAATCCTTGCTTAAACGCTTTTGAAGGGAAGAGAAAGCCTTCTAAAGTTTATATATCTAAAACCATGGCTGATAAGTCAATTTTAGATAGGGCACAAAAAAAGGGTTTGGAAGTAGAAATGGTATCCAATGGTTATCTTGATAAGATTACTAACTTCAAGAACCATCAAGGAGTAGCTTGTTATTTACCCAAATTCGCGTATTCTACTTTAGAAGAATTAATTAATATCGTCAATTCTAAAGGTAGAAAAGATTCGACCATTTTGATTTTAGATGGAATTGAGGATCCGGTTAATTTCGGTTCGTTAATTAGGACTGCTTCTTGCTTTGATTGCGATGGTATTATCATTTCTAAAAACCGTCAAGTTCAAGTTACTCCAGTAGTTTCGAAAGTCGCTACAGGAGCGGAAGAAACTCTCCCTATAGCTTTAGTTACTAATATCTCTCAAGCCATTCAAAAATTAAAAGATGTCGGTTATTGGATTGTCAGTGCCGATGGAAAAGGAGATACCCTCTACGATCAAATTGATTATTCAGGAAGAATTGGTATAATCATCGGTTCAGAAGGTAGAGGTATATCTCAATTAGTTCTAAAGAATTCTGACTTTGTCGCTAGAATTCCTATCTCAGGACCGATTACATCCTTAAATGCCGCTATCTCCGGAGCTTTGTTTTTAGGAATGGTTGCGTCTTATCGTTCGAAGAAAAAATAATTGAATAACTCCTTGGTGATACAAGGAGTTTTTTCATGGAACAAAGAGGAAGCAGATTTGAGATTGTCGACGTCAATTTTATCAATAAAGAATATGAAGGGAATAATATAAATGGCTTAGTTTTATTAATCCAAAAAGGCGATAGTAAAGCTAAAGATGAACTCTATTCTAGATTGATGCCAGAATTACAGAAGATTGCTAGAGCAGCTTCAGAGAAATTTTCTCTTTATGAGAACGATGAAAGTTTCTATTTTAACATCTATTACAACTGCTGCGAGACTTGTATCAAGAATTTTAATTTAGAAAAGGGAAACTTTTTAAATTACTGGAGAAGATCGTGCAAGAAATCTAGAGACTTCGCTATAAAAGATATCTCTAGATTAAATAAGCCCTCTCATGTTAATACTATTTATTCTGATGATTTAAATAACGAGCATTACGTCAAATACTTCCGCTATTTTTACGGAGATGAACAATCTATATTATTAGATTCACAAGTAGAAGTTAAAGGCTATACGAGAGAGAAATCAGAGGCGGTTTTAAATTTTGTTTTAAAACATTATGGGGAAATGGATATGCAAATTGTTAAATTGTGGATGGAATCGTATTCATTAAAAGAAATAAGTGAAATAGTAAATATTAATTTAGATACTCTAACTATTAGACTTTACACCTTGATTAGATCTGTAAGATGCAACTTTAAGGCCGAGAATTACGATTAAATTTATTAGTAATAAATTAGTATTTATTTAGTTTTAACAATTGAATTTAAGGCTTGTAATTATATATAATTTTATTGAGAGATACGATTATGGCTGAAAGCACTAATTTTGCAAAACGTTTCTGTGAAGATACGTATAGTAGTAGAGAAGAAGTTTCATCCGCTTACAATTTATCCAATATTGATTACATTTGGGAAAAAGTAGTGGAATATAGAAAAAATCACACTCAAACTCTAGAAATATCTTCCAACGACAAAAACAAATTTAATCTTGTTAACACCAATACTATCATGACTAAAATCTTTAGATTTGAGACGTATTTAAATAAGATTTTTTTCGATTACAACAATTTAACTAGCCATGGTAAACAACAATTTAAAGTTAATAGGTTTATTAGAATTTTAGGTAATGTTGCTGCTTCTAGCCACATTCAAGTTTCTGATTCTATTTTATCGACTATTATCGAAGGAAAGGTTTCGACTATTCCTAACGAAGATTTATTTATTTCTAATTATTTAAATGCTTTAAATTATCTTTCTACTCACGATGCAGGGAATATTACCGCTGAGACTTTTAAGGCTTTGTTCCAAATCTTAAGGGATGGTTCTCTTAATAATGAAACTCTTTTTGATGAAGTTAAATATAGACAGACTCAGTTAGATACTCCTCATTATTATCAACCTGGTTATGTCTACCAAGCTGCTTTAGTAGATAGAATTCCTGAAATGATGGAACAATTAATTGATTTAGCTAACGATAGTTCTTTATTGGCTGTAACTAAATCAATTTTAACTATGTTCTATATAAAATACATCAATCCTTATGAATTATTTGGTGATTATATTGCTACTTTAGCTTATAAGACTTCTTTAGCTTATTCAGGATATGGAGTAATCGCTCAATTTATTAACATTGAAGGCTTGATGTTATTCGAGGATGAACTTGCAAAGAAGTATTTAGATTTAGCTCAAAAGACGAGTGATGTTACTTATTTCTTTAATTACGCTTTAGATTATTTGTTAGCGGATGAAGCAGAAATCTTAGATGATATAGCTGAAGCTGTAAAACAAGAAGTGCATTACGAAGATACTCACGTTCAACTTTCGCAACTAGAAGTTGATTCTTTAAAGGAAAAAGAAGAACAAATTAACAAGGATAACCAAGTTAATACTTTTGAAAGCACCGAAAATGACGAAAGTGAAGAGATTAATTATGAGCCTGCTAATAAAATTTCAAATCAGCAGTTATATTCTTCCTCTCTACAAGTAGCTTTACCTATTTTCCCTAAAGGCTTTGGTGAAGAAGACATCGAAAGAATCACTACTGATTTATTAGAAACATATCCTCAATTATCAAAATCTCAAGCTCATTTCTACGCGGGACATTGTACCTTAGGAAGAGCTTATACCATTCAACAATTTAAAGAGGTAGAGAAGACTTCTTACGAGACTGCTAGAACTAGCATGGATCACCTAGTTACTTTAGGTTTATACGAAAGAGGTAAGGTCAAGAATAAATTTATCTATAGACCTGTTTCTCATAGATGAACAAAATAAATAGCCTCTATGTCCATATACCTTTTTGTGAAAGGCTATGTTCATATTGCGATTTTCCCAAGTATCTTTCATCATTAAATTTAGAAGATAAATATTTAAAAGCCCTCTTTTTAGAATTAGATTCTATTGCTAAACAAAATTTAAAAACTATCTATATTGGAGGAGGTACTCCTTCATCTTTGAAAGAAGATAATTTAAATAGTCTTCTTTCTTTTTTGTATGAGAAATTTAAGGGAAGCGAAGAATTCTCTATTGAAGCTAATCCTGAATCATTAAGTGATGAAAAGATTGAGATATTAAAAGCAAATAACGTTAATAGAGTCTCTTTAGGAGCGCAGTCTTTTTCTAGTGAGATATTATCTATTTTAAATAGAACTAACTGTAATAAAGATTTAGTTATTTCTAGGATTAGAGCTTTAAAACATAGTGGAATAGATAATATTAATGTTGATTTTATCTACGGATTAAGAATAGAGAAGTATGAGGAGCTAGAAGAGCAAATAAAAATTTGTAGACAAGAAGGAGTTAAACATATTTCAATCTATTCTTTACAAATTGAAGAAAATACTCCTCTTTTTTACAAGAAGGATATAGTTAAGGATCAAGATGGACTTTCCGATACTTACGAATTCTTAAATAAAGTACTTTTAAAATATGGATATAAACGTTATGAAGTTTCTAATTTCTCTTTAGAAGGCTATCAATCTAGACATAACTTAACTTATTGGCGCAATAAAGAATATTATGCTTGCGGTCTAGGAGCGACTTCTTTAATAAATTCAATTAGAGAAGTGAGAACTAGAAATATCTTTGATTATATAGAATCTAAAAATGTCATAGTCTCTTCTATTAAAGAAGATAAAGAGGACAGAGAATTTAATTATTTGATGCTAAATCTCAGGCTGGAATGCGGATTTAAGCTTGAGGAATTTAGAAAACTATTCAATAAAGATTTCTTAATTTCTTATAAAAATGAAATGGAAAATTTGAAAGATTTTTTTGAAATCACATCCACTTCAGTTAAAGTCAAAAATGAATATTTATATATTTTAGATAGTTTGTTAGTAGACCTACTACATTTTAAAAATTAGTGAATTATAATATTAGTGAAAGAGGTTATATTTATGGCTAATGTTAATGTTTATACCATCCGTTCTATTCTCTCTGATAGAAGTGAAGTGGTCAATTCTACCACTGTTTCTTTCATCGAAGAATTAAATAAGAATAGTTCTCATACTTTTACTTTAGTAGATGAATTAGAAAAATTAGATGATGCTGATTTGGGTCTGTATTTAGTAGAAACCGGTGGTTCAGAAGAGAAATTTAAATTGCTCTCTGAGAAGAAAGAAGGACCTTATTATTTATTAACTAACGGTTTAAACAATTCCTTAGCAGCCTCTTTAGAAATACTCTCTTATTTAAAGAAAATTGGAAGACAAGGTGAAGTTCTTCACGGCTCTATTTCCTATATAGTTAAAAGAGTCGATGAATTAATTAATGAATTAATTACTAAGAATACCAAGAAATATTATAGATTAGGTGTCATAGGTAAACCTTCAGACTGGTTGATTTCTTGCGAAGTTAATCCCGAGAGAATCAAAGAATTATTCGATGTCGAATTGGTTGATTTAACCACCCAGGAATTGATTTTTAATTATTGCTCAATCAATCCTAAATTACCTGAAGATAGATTGAAAGCTTCATATAATAAAGAAGAATTGAATAAAGCTTATAGAGTATATAAAGCTTTGAAACAATTGATTAAAGATCATCAATTAGACGCTATAACTTTGCGTTGCTTCGATCTTATTAGCGCTATTAAAACTACGGCTTGTTTAGGTTTGGCTTTATTAAACGAAAAAGGCTTTGTCGCTTCTTGCGAAGGTGATATTCCAGCTATGATGACTGCCTTTTTAATTAATAAAGTATTAAATAAACCTGCTTTCCAAGCTAACCCTTGTCAGATTAATTTAGAAGAGAAGAAGATTCTTTTCGCTCATTGTACCTTACCTTTAAATATGGTTGATACTTATCAATTTGACACCCATTTCGAATCGGGTATAGGTGTAGGAATTCACGGTGAATTACATTTAGAAGATGTCACCGTCGCTAGATTATCTTCGGATATGAAATATTTCTATGTCGGGGAAGGAAAGATTATTAGGAATCAATTTGAAAGAAATCTCTGCCGTACTCAAATAGAGATTCAATTCGACGATGATATTTCTTATTTCTTAAAAAATCCTTTAGGTAACCACCACTTAATCTGCTACGGTCACTCTAAAGGAGAATTAATTAAATATTTAACTGAAAAAGGCTTAAAGGAAGTAGATTAATTCTTCTTCCTTTTTTCATAACTTGAGAAATATCTCGAAGATACTTTTTCCATTTTTAAGGCGAAATCTTCTATAGCTTTTATATTTTCAGAATTGAATTCTCTAATTAAATATTCATCTAAAAAATTTATAATCTCACGATGTTTTTTAACAGCATCTTCACCTTTTGTAGTTAAGACTAAAGATTTTTGTTTTAAATCGATATTGGAAGGGAGAATATTAATGTATCCTAATCGCTGAATTTTTTGCAATTGTAAAGTTACGGTAGCTCTAGAGACGTTAAAATGATTTGCCAATTTAGAAGGGGAAATATATTTATCTTCTTTTATAATGTAAAGGTATTTGATATAAGTAGGAGAAATACCTTCTTTAGATAGAGCATCGTTGTGAATTTTATAGATTAAAAAAGACGCCGCTTCTATCTGCTCAACTACACTTTTGCTTTTTGCCGTCATTACTTTTACCACCCTCTATATGATTACTATTACTATAATTATATAACTTTTCGCGTTTTTAATAACTTAAATTTTTTTATTCGAAAGATCTGAATTGTTAGAGAACTAAATCAATAATAATTATTGATTTTATGTTAATTTTTCCTTAATATATATGTGCTGCGGCCATGGCGGAATTGGTAGACGCGTACGTTTGAGGGGCGTATGGGAAACCATGAGAGTTCGATTCTCTCTGGCCGCACCACTTATTAAAAAAGCCCTATTTATTGGGCTTTTTTAAATTAATAGTGTGAAAAATAGTGTGAAAATTAGTGTGATGACAAGCTATTCATGAGTTCTTCATCGCTCTGTTCAAACAAGTGTGAATAGGTATCTAAAGTTTGTTGAGGACTGGCATGTCGCATGTGTTTTGACACCAAAAGCGGAGACCAACCTGCATCAATAGCTCGAGAAGCAAACGAGTGTCTAAGTCCGTGAATAGTGATGTGCTTAACATTTGCGAGCTCAATATGTTCCTCCATTACACGCCTTATACTTGTACGAGAAGTTTTCTTAACAAAAAACACAAAGTCTTTATCTTGTCCGATTTCTTTTTCTTTTAACCATATTAATTCTTCCACGATGGATTTAGGCAAAGTGATCGTTGCTTGGGAAGCGAGATTTTTAGTGGTGGAAATTTGACCGCTAAAATCGATTGTTCTTTAAATAGTCATCTTGTTAGTGGCTAAATTAATATCTTGCCATTGTAAGCCTAACAATTCGCCTACACGTAGAGCGCCATAATACGCAACGTCAAATAATACCTTCCATGCGTGAGAAGTTTCTTCATCGTTGCTAAAAGTCTTGATAAAGTTCTCATATTCAGTAGGTGTCCAAAAGTTATCTTTACTCGCAACACTCTTTACTTCGTTCCTAGTAGTAAGATGAGTTAAAATTTTGCTAGACTTATATTCAAACTCTTGTGAGATATGTTCGAGCTTTATTAAACGTTTTGCAAGTTTGATGCGTGGAAATGACGTCACTAAATTTTTAAAGACTAACTCTATTGCCAGCGAATACTTAAAATCTATTCAGAAGCTAGCTGGTAATGGTTTAAATGGTAATTTCTTAGATGCAATTCAAAGAGTTAAAAATGGTTATGCTCTAACTCAATATCAACGAGAAAATTTTGGCGATTTAATAAATCTATTGCAATACTCTATTAAGTTCAATCAAAATTTGGGCGACACTACAGTTGATAAAATCAAAATTGATTTACCTACTAAATTTAGTGGTGCGTTTTTATCTAAGTATAAGAAGAGTTTTAATATTAAAATACCTAAAGAGTTATCTCACTATACTAAACGTCCTACAGATTATATAAGTTTATATGAGTGTTTAGATTTTACCGACGCTAGCAACGAAATGTTTACTGAAGGTTTAGCTGAAAGTAAGTTATTAAATGCAGTAGATGGTAGCAACCCAGAATTCAATAATAAAGGCATTGTTAAATTTACTTGGGAAGGTAAAGAATACGGTAATAAAGATTTAACTGGTTATAAGATTTACGCGACTATTGATACGGATAATCACACTCTATTAGGTTATTCTTATAAAAACCCTGAAGGTAAGAGATTAGACTTTTTAATTCATCACGAAGATTATATCGATGATACTGGTTTTAATATTTGGGATGTTAGGGAAGAGAGTAAAAAAGCTGTAACAGGTTTAGCTATTACTTTTACTGAAGAAGTTGGTTTAGATGATTACGCTGAAAAGATGAGAAAGTATATTCCTAAGGCTAAAGAAATGTCAGAAGAAATCAAAAAGGCGATGAATATTTCTTATGGTGAATTAGGAGAAGAAATAGGTGGATTTACTTTCACGGATAGTGAACAAAATCAAAATATTAGTGGCGAACCTTCATTCCCGTTGAATTTTAATGATTATGATGATATAGAAAATGTTAAGTTGTTTTCTTATCTAATGGGCGATCTAGCGTATGAAACACAAAACGCAGTATACGTATGGGAATATACAGATGCTGCGAATTCAGAAAATGTTGAAATTGCTATCCCATTAAAAACAATAAATAAAAAGTTAATCTCTTATATAAGAGATTACTGTGAAGGTGGTTTTTCTTTAGGTTTAAAATCGAATACAATATATTTGCGAACAACTTATGATACTGAGACTGGCAAAACAGCTTTTGGTGAATCTGAAGATGTTGAATTAAATAGAATTTTAGATTTTGAAAAAAAATTAAAAGAAGGAGGATTTGTAGATGAAACAAGAGGAAAAGGAAAAATTAAGCCAACATTTTTCACCAACGATTCAAGAGTTTCTAGAAAAGAGTTCTATGATAACTGGCTTAAAGTTTCAAATAATTCTTCCCGAAAATGGAAAGCGCTCCGCAGTCTCGTCACTAGAGCCAAAGAAGTAAACGATTATATTTTAAATCAAGTTGATTCTAGTGGTGAAGTTCCTGAAGGAGTAACTAGAAATTCTAATGAGATTTCTAAGATTTTAAATGAATCTAAAGTTCAAAATAGTAATATTTTAGACTTTGGCGAAGGCGAAATCAAAGAACAAAATTTAAAGTATTTTAATGAACTGAGCTCTGAAGATAAATCAAAGATTCAAGAGTTCTCTAATGAAAAACTATTCGCTGATTTATTGAAGACTGATAAGTTCTCAAAATATACTTCTAAAGATATCAATTTAATACATAATAACTATTTGTACTTCAATGCTTTAAGCGAAGAAGCAAAAGCTGATGTTATGAAAATTTCAGAAGGTAAATATGCTTTTGCTGAAGTTGCTAGTTGGAAATTATTTACTAATTGCTCTGAAAGTGACTTCAAAAAGTTGGTTTTTGCCTCTGAAGGTAATGAGTTAACTTATGATGAAATGATTGAATTGGATGTCACTAAATATCTTGAAAAATATATTGTAGAGCATCCTAGAATGGAAGCTGAAGATTATCCTGAATTGATTGAAAAAATAAAAAAAGAGTTTATCGAACAGGAAATTACAAGTAAAGATATTCAAAAAGGCAAAAAAGCCTTATTGGTATATGGTTTACCTGGAGCGGGTAAGAGTACAGGTGGTATTAAAAATTTTTTAAGAGACAACAAAGCTCTAGAATTTGATAACGACATTATGAAAGCTCTACCTTGTTTAAGCGAATATTATCAAGACGGATTAGGAGCAGGTACAGTTCAAGGTTTAGTTGGTGAGGCACAAGAAGAATTATGGGCAACTGTTTTAAAGGGCTATAATATCGTGTATCCTGCAGTAGGTAAGAAATTGTCTAAAGTTAAGCATGAAATTTTTAGATTGACTGAAAAAGGATATGAGGTTGAACTTGTTTTTGTAGATGTAACAAACCAAACATCTTGTAATAGAGCATTATATAGAGCTTTACAGTCTGGCCGATATGTGTCATTATCATATATCCATAACAAAATTGAAGAGCAACCATCGAGAGTTTACAATGAAATTAGCAAAGAGATTGAACAATATGGAGGTATAAAAGATTATGCTAACGATAGAACCATTAACATCAAAGGAATTAGAAAGTATGACAAAAGAACAGAAAATCGAGCGAGCTCTAGCAATAGCCAAAGAGCGCAATCTCAGGGAGTGGGTAGTGAAAGAAGTAATGTCAGCGAAAACATCCAAATACGAAGGACCAATGGACATAGTGGAGATGCTATTGGAAGACCCGACAGTGAGCGAATCAGTTCTGATGTTCGCGGATTACAATTAACTCCTGAATCTTCAGCTCAAAATAGAAGAACGCTTCGGCGTTTTTTCTTTTTACATCAATATTTATGTTTTGAAAAGCAAAACAAAAAAAACCGAAACAAATTATCAAAAAAAGTCGAAACAAATTGTCAAAAAAAGCCGAAATAAAAACTTGAAAAAAACCGAAATGAATGCTACAATACAACTGGTGATAGATATGCAAAACGATAGAAAGTATTATAAGAGAATTGCAGATAAAGTTTTAGAGCTAAAATTAAGGGCATTCGGTGCTACAAATATAGTTGGCCCTAAATGGTGCGGAAAGACCGAAACAGCACTACAAAAAGCTAAAAGTACAATAATGCTTCAAAAAGATCCTAATAAAGAAGGGTTAATATACACAGCTAAAATCAATCCATCTGTATTACTTGATGGAGAGAAGCCGAGATTGATAGATGAATGGCAAGATGCACCTGAATTATGGGATGCTGTAAGAAGTTATTGTGATGAAAATCATTCTAGAGGTCAATTTATACTTACAGGTTCAACATCAAGAGATGTAAAAACAAGCCATACAGGTACAGGAAGAATATCTACTATGAAAATGTATCCTATGAGTTTATATGAATCATTAGAATCTAATGGTAGTGTTTCACTTAGTGATTTATTTGAAGGTAAGGAAAAACTTGAACGTGGTTGTCAGTCAAACTTAAAAATAGAAGATATTATTTTTGCTGCATGTAGGGGTGGGTGGCCAGAAAGTGTATTGTTTGATGATAAAGAAGCCCAACTTACTATACCAAAAGATTATTTTCAACAAATATATACTAAAGATATGTTTAATGTTGATAACGTAAAAAGAAA
>CACYCE010000003.1 GCA_902772915.1 uncultured Erysipelotrichaceae bacterium
AACTAATTATTTAATTAAAATTTCTTAAAATCCAATTTATCAACCAAGTTGAGATTGAGTCTTCTTGCAAAAAGAATAGCTTTCTCTAAAGAATCTTCGTCAATTATTTGACCAGGAGCGTGAGCGTCGATTCCAATTATGCATTTAGCGTTGTATTTAGCAGCAATTTGAAAAAAATCTTCAGTAGGATAAACATATCTATAGGTGTTGCCAATCTTTCTTTTGCCATTTCTTATACCAGCGGTGTTGATTTCTAAAGGAATATCTAAATCTACGCAGGCTGAAACCATATCCTCGATTAAATTTTTCGTCTCTTTATCTATATTTTCAATATTAGATAAGAAATAATCAGGATGGGCAAAACAAGAAAATAAGCCTGAATTTAACGCTGATAAAGCTAAATCTCTATAATTATATACATCAGCTTTAGATGTGCATTTAGAAAAATGAGAAACTAATTTTCTATTCTCGTTCATCATAGAGTGGTTACCTAAAATTAAATAATCGATAGTGCGAGATTCTAATAATTCCCTGTAATATGTGAAATACAAAGGGAAAGATTCCGCTTCGTACCCTAGGAATATCTTCATTCTATCCTCGTATTTTTTTGATAGTTTTCTTATGGAATTAAAATAATCTTCAGAAAGCGAAATATCTCCTCTGATATTTTCTTCGTTGAAGTTAGGTAACATGATGTGATCGGAAAAGCCCAGTTCTAAAAATCCCATGCCTAAAGCTTCGAGAACATATTCTTCATCTTTACCGATCGCGTGTCCACACCTAAATGTGTGAGTGTGATAATTTCCTTTTAACATAATTTAGATTCGTCGTATTCTATACACTCTAATATTAAACCTTTGCCAGGTACTTTGTATCCTAAATGTTCTTTATTTTTTCCTTCTAGGCGAGAGATTATATCTTCTTTAGAGACTTTACCACAAGAATAATAGAGGCAAGTTCCGACTATATAACGAACTTGATAACGCCCGAAAGAATGACCTTTAATTCTAATTTTTACAAAATGTGAACCTACTTCTAAAGAAGTATCTTCAATAATCTTAAAAGGAGTTTCAATCTCTTCATCCATGGAAATAAAAGCTGTAAAGTCATGTTGACCTCTAAACCAAGATAGACTCTCTTTTAATTTATCTAAATTCACTTTAAAAAACGGATGAAAAGCGTAGGTGTTTAAAAGAGGGTTTTCATTTTCTAAATTCAACAAATACAAATAAGTTTTAGATTTGACGTCTTTTCGTATATCAAATGAAGGCGGTACTATTTTTACTTCGTTTACTCTAATATCATCTTCTAAAGCGCGGTTGAGGACGTATTTAATCTTATCAGGGGTTAGAGTTCCCTTTTCAAAAAAGGTCACTCCCATATGCAAAGCGGAAACTTGAGCATCAACTCTAGAAGATAATTTAGTTTTGATATCTTGAGAATAGACTTTTTTTAGAGCGTTCTCGATAGATTTCTGAATCGAAGGATATTGAGTTAACCTTTGACTTCCTTTGTATTTAAGTCCGCTGAAAGATACATCTAGCAAATACAAATTTTCCATCTTATTTCATCAACCCCATAATCATTCCGATAAAATCGAATTGATAAACTGCTAAAAGAATAATTCCAGTTAAGAATATAGCGATTATTAACAATCCTAAAGTAGTCTTGTAATTCCATTTGTGCTTTCTATATTTAGTTCTCTTTCCTAAAGGATCGTAACCTCTAGCTTCTAAAGCGTCAGCTAATTCACCTGACCTAAGTAAAGAAGAAACGAATAAAGGAATAATTAAAGAGATGACAGCTTTAAATTTCTCTTTGAATTTACCTTCTCTAAAATCGATACCTCTAGAAGCTTGAGCGCGCATTATTCTATCGGCTTCTTCAGCTAAAGTAGGAATAAATCTCAAAGCTAAAGAAAGGGTCATAGCGATAATGTGAACCGGAACTTTTATGTATTTTAAAGGAGTTAATAACCACTCTAAAGCGAATGTTAATTCCATAGGTTTAGTAGTGCTAGTTAACAAAGTTGTCGTCATAATCATCAATATTAACCTTATGACGATATAGCCCCATCTCAATATAGCTTCATAATGAATATCTAGTTGATATATATAGAACCAAACTTCTCCACTTTTTACCGTTAAAGCGTTGATAACTAACAGTAGCAGCATCATAAACCACAAAGCTTTTAACGACTTGAAAACCTGCAAGAATGATGTGCGGGAAATTATCATTAAAATCAATAATATGACAAAGAAGAAACCGTACATCAAATAATTTTGTCTAGTTACGCCATAAGACAAGAAAATAATTACTAGGAACATAAGCATCCCTAGAACTTTCAAGCGAGGATCAAGGCGGTGAATGCAAGTGTTCTTCAAAGAAAACTTACCTAGTGTAATACTAGTCATTCTTCTTCGCCTTTCTTATTTCTTCCGCTAAGGAAGGAATATCTTTAATATTATCTAAATTGAGGTCTAAACCAGCTTTTTTCAATTCTAAAGCCGTTTTAAAAACTAGAGGAGGTTCAATAGCAGTCGAAGAGAGAAATTCTTCATCTTGGAATATTTCTAAAGGCGAAGAAACTTTCAACAATTTGCCTTTATTCATAACGCAAACTTCGTGAGCGTATTTTAGAACTAAATCCATATTGTGAGAAACGAGAATTATAGATTTACCAGATTGATAAATCTTGTCGAACAATTCCATCATTTCCTTTTCACCTTTAGGATCTAAACCAGCTGTAGGTTCATCTAAAACTAGAACTTTAGGTTCCAAAGCGATAATACCTGCAATAGCAACCCTTCTTTTTTCTCCTCCTGACAATTCGAAAGGAGAGCGAGAATAATAAGACTCCCCTATACCTACTAACTTCAAAGCCGCTTTAGCTATAGCTTCAGCCTTTTTTTCTTCCATTCCGAAATTTAAAGGCCCAAACATGACATCTTTCAAGACGGTTTCTTCGAATAATTGATATTCGGGGAATTGGAAAACCAAACCGGCGAACTTTCTTAAATCTTTAACTTTAAATTGTTTTCTTTTAGGATGTTTACCTTGTTCCTTATCTAAATCAATGTAATATTTTTTCTTCTTTTCGGTCTTAAGTAAATAATGAGAAACTTGAACAGTTCCGGAAGTTGGTAAAAGAAGTCCATTTAAATGTTGAACTAAGGTAGATTTACCTGAACCAGTCTCTCCAACCAAGGCTAAAAAGACGTGATCGTCAATAGTCAGATTAATATCGCTTAAAGCTGAAGAAGCCAAAGCCGTTCCTTCTTTGCCGTAAACGTAATTTACCGATGTAAACTTTCCTAGCATAATTGCCTCTTTAATTCTTCTATCGAAGAGACATCGTTAATTTCTATACCGCGATTAGATAATTCTTTTTTAAGTTTTAAAAAGAAAGGTAAATCCAATTCTAATTCCTCTAACTTCTCTTGTGAAGTAAAGACATCTTTAGGTTGACCAGAAGCTATTATTTCTCCACTAGAAATAACTATGACTTTAGAAGCGGAATAAGCTTCTTCGATATCGTGAGTAATAGAGATGATGGTTAAATCTGGATTCTCTTGTTTAGTTTTATGAATTAAATCGATGATTTCCCTTTTACCTTTAGGATCGAGCATGCTAGTAGCTTCATCTAAAATTAGAATTGAAGGATTTCTAACTAATGTACCAGCTATAGCGACTCTCTGCTTTTGACCTCCAGAAAGAGATGAAGGTTCTTTATCTAAAAATTCATACATGCCGACTTTCTTAGCGTATTCATCGACTAATACTTCCATTCTCTCTTCTTCAACGCACTCATTTTCCAAACCGAAAGCAATGTCATCTCTAACTGTAGCGCCTATGAATTGGTTATCGGGATTTTGGAATACTATTCCGACTTTTTTACGTAGAGAAACAACGTTATCTTCACTTAATTTCTCACCAAAAATCTCAATATCACCTTTCTTAGGAGAAAGTAAACCAATCATCAATCTAGCTATTGTAGATTTACCTGAACCATTGTGACCAATAAGACAAACATATTCGCCTTTTTCGACTTCAAAAGAGACATCTTTTAATGTCTGGGCATCATCTTGATAGGAAAAATATATGTGATTGAATTTTAAAGAAGTATTATTTTTTTCCATGTCTATCTTTCTTATATATAGGCTTATTTTTGCTTTCCTTTTCTTCAGGATCCATCCTGGCTATTTTTCTTTCTCTTAAAAAAGCGTAAATCCAATAAGCGATAATTGTCGCGCCCATAATAGAGAAGAAAATTATAAAGAATATAGTTCTATTAGAAGAAGTTGCTACGGCGTAGAAACTAACTAAAATCAAACCGAAGATAATTATTAAGACAAAAGTACCTTTAAGATAATATTTAACTTTATTTTTACTCATGTTATTCTCCAAATTCGATAGAAGGAACTCTGCCTTTGTATTCGTGAATTTTAATTCCAGCTTTTTCTAACATAAATTTAGAAGCTAAAACTGAATCTTCACTAGCGTGTTTATTTTCTAAATAGATAATTTCGACTATCCCAGCTTGAATTACAGCCTTAGCGCATTCGTTGCAAGGATACATAGTGACGTATAAAGTCGAACCAGTTAAATCTTTATTCGCATTTAAAATAGCATTTAATTCGGCGTGGACGACATAAGGATATTTAGTCTCTAAGGGATTAGAAGAAGATTTACCCCAAGGCATATCTTCATCCTTAACTCCTCTAGGCATGCCGTTGTAACCTAAAGATAAGACTCTTTTATCTTTGATAATCGCCGCTCCAACTTTCGTAGAAGGATCTTTAGATCTCATCGCTGATAATAAAGCGATACCCATGAAATATTCATCCCACGATATATGTTTATCTTCTTGCATAATCTCTCCCGCTTTCTTAACAAATATAAAAACTAAATATTTAACAAGTATATATTATCAAAGTATCAAGCAAATTATTACTAAAGAAATAAAATTTTTGTTGACATCTATTTATGATGCTAGTAATATTAATGAGGTAAATGAATCCGGGAAAGAAGAACTTGCCTGTTCTCACCTGAATCGAGATAGTTCGATTAGGTAAATGCCTAAGTGAAAATCATTGCGATTATCGACTTAAACTTATTGCGGGCAATCTTCTGGTTGCCCGCTTTTATTACTCTACATTCATAGGAGGAATCAATTATCAATTACCCTTACAAGAAGCTTCCGCTTCCCAAGCAAAAGAAAGAGCTTGTTAACGAAAACATCCGTTTCCCTACAGTTCTATTAATCGATGAAGATGGAACTAGAATTGGCGTTGTCCCTTTAAAGGAAGCCCAAAAGAAAGCTGAGGAGAAAGATTTAGATTTATTCTGCATCTCTCCTAACGCTGAGCCTCCCGTTTGCCGTATTATGAACTATTCCAAGTACATGTACACCAAACAAAAGGCGGCTAAAGAAGCTAAAGCTAACCAATCTAGACCTGACGAAGTTAAAGAATTGAAAATTACTGCGATGACTGGAGCTCACGATATTGAAATCAAAGCTCAACAAGGTCGCAAGTTGTTAGAAAAAGGTTGGAGATTAAAATTGACTGTCTTTTTAAAAGGCCGTTTAATCGCTAAACCTGAAATTGCTGATGAAGCTCTCAATAAATTAATCGATTTATTGAAAGATTACGGTACTATTGATAAGGCTCCTACCAAGGAAGGTAGAGCGTACTTCTGTTACATGAGACCAAATAAGAAATAGGAGGAAATTAAAATGGCAAAGCAGAAAATGAAAACTAGACGCGCCGTTGCGAAGAGATTCCACGTCACCGCTTCTGGAAAGATCATGAAGAATGGTAACACCAACACTTCACACTTAGCTCTATCTAAAGAGCACAAAAGAAAAATGCATTTAAGAAAGGCGGGTCAACTCTCTAGAGCTGATAGAAGAAGATTATCCCGCTTAATTGCTAGATAAGAAAGGAGTAAACGACAATGAGAGTAAAAGGTGGAAATTCAAGACACGCTAAAAGAGCTAAACTCTTAAAGTTCACTAGTGGTTACTTCGGTTCTAAGCACCGTTTGTATAAGACTATGAACGAAGCTAGAATCAAAGCTCTAGCTTATGCATATGCTGGTAGAAGATTACGCAAGAGAGATTTTAGAAAACTCTGGATTACTAGAATCAATGCCGCTTGTAGATTAAATGGATTATCTTACTCTGTCTTTATGAACGGCTTAAATAAAGCTGGCATCAAAGTTAACAGAAAGATGTTGTCCGAATTAGCTATCAACGATCCTAAGGCCTTCACTACTTTATGTGAAGAATCTAAGAAAGCTTTAGCTAAATAACTAATCTAAAAATACAACCAGTCTTCAGACTGGTTTTTTCATACATAAAAAGCTCGAGATATTATTCTGAAGTGAGACCCAAATGTTAGACCAACTAACTGAAGTGTACCCCAAATCCTGGACAAGTTAATTGGATTATATCATAAGGCTGATATGGATGCTTCCCTAAATTTAACTGGAGGCATC
>CACYCE010000004.1 GCA_902772915.1 uncultured Erysipelotrichaceae bacterium
ATCAATACAATTGAACTAGAATTAGCGAGATTGTTAAAAGAAGGATTAATCGAGAAAATTGGAAACACTAATGGCGCAGCCTATTTCTGGAAAGGAAAATAAAGAATTAGACAAGTACTTAACTTGGTTTAAAATAAAGAGAATAAAAGAAAGGTTAGGATATTTAAGTCCAACTGAATATCGCTCTAGAGCAAGCCTCTAAAATGGTTCGAAAAATGTCCGCACTACCAAAGGAAACTTCAAAAAAAGTAAGAAAAAAACACGTATTTTTTACGTACGTGTCTAGGCAATCGATGATGGCGGAGCAGAAGGGATTTGAACCCTTGCAGGTGTGAACCTCTGCTAGTTTTCGAAACTAGTCCCTTCAGCCTCTTGGGTACTGCTCCGGCAAGAAATATAATAACATATTGTATTAAAAACTTAACTTAGATTTTTCAATATATTATACTAGTTTAGTAAATTTTATTTTTTATATGGATTTTTTATTTAAATATTTCGTGGAAGGCTTTAAATGGGATTCGACTAATATCTATGTCATCCTGATTTACATCTCAGCTGGAGTTGCATGCTTAGCTCTACTGGTTTTGATTTGTGCAAGTATTATTCACCATGTGAAAATGAAGAAGATTCAAGATAAGATGAGATTGAATACTTCCGATGTCAGATATTTTGTTTACAATTTAAATAACAATACTATTCGTCACTTCTCTAAAAAGGACGCTTCTATACAGAAAGTTACTACTGATGCTGCTTTTTTTTCTTCACTACCTACCCTTTCTGATCAAGAGAAGATGAAAGGATGGTTAACTGATTATGTTGAAGATCCTTCTTCCACCCCTTCTTTCATCACTTTAAAAGGTAGGACTGAAAATATTAAAATTGAGTGTTTATCTGTATATAGAATTATTTCTTTTAACAAAAATAAAAATATTTTACATTTTGAAAATATTTTGCTTCCTGCCATCTTAATGAAGAGAAAACATTTTAGAAAAGATTTGTCTTTTGTTAAAAAACTCGATGAGGTTGAAGCTTATTCTCGCGGCAAAAGAGGAAGAATTAGAGAATGTAACATCTATTACATTACTTTGACTCAATTTGTTAACGGGAGCGCAGATAACGCTTCTCAAAAGACTTTGTACGTCACTTCTATCTATCAACCTTTAAATAATATTCAAGAATATCTCTCTAAAAATAGAAGTTTAGTTTTGATTAACGACAGAGAGGCTGCAATCTTCGATTTCAACAAAGCCTATTTAAAAGCTGATGTTATATCCTTCTGCTCTACTTTAATTGAAGAATTATCTAAATATTTCTCTTTAAGCGGACTTAAAGAATCTTATGAAATTACCATCGGTGCGGCTAGGTATAACGGAACTAATGTTTTTATGTCTCAAGTTGATAAAGCTAGAGAACTATCATTTAGAGTTATGGGTGGAGAAAACGCCACTAGATATCTAATTGAAGAAGATGAATCGAAATTCAATAATTACTCTGAAAAATCTCAAAGTGAATCTATTATTAAAGCTGTTAATAACGAAACCTTCAGAAATTATTTCTATCCTGTAGTCTCTTGGGAAAAGAAGAAGACTTTCTTCATGGTCTCACCAGTAGTCTACGGCTTAGATTTCGATATGGGCTTTTTAAAATTAGCGGCTAATATTGTTAGATTAGGCTGCTATAAGAGATTCATGCTCTCGGTTTTAAAGAGAGTTATATTAGTCTCAAATGAAGTTGGTAAGACTAAATTTTTCGTCAGAGTTCCTATTAATGCGACTGAGGATTTACTTTCGATATTTGAATATAACAAAGAACTTAACCCTAACATGTTTGTCATAGTTTTTGATGACGATGAAATTCAAGATTTGTTCGAAGCTAACGTGTCGATAATTGATTCTATTGATAGAATTCACAAGGCTGGTTTAGAAGTGTCGACTTTCTTCAGAGATGCGGAAGTCGATTCTCCAGATGAGATTTTAAAGAAATTAGATTACTTTTTCATCGATGCGAATTTAGGCAGCAATCTCTATAACGATAGAGTTCTTCTCTCGAGATTAATCTCCGCTAAGTCCGCCCTAGAGATGTATAAAAAGCCTATTGTAATCAATGGTACTAACACTATTTACGATATTAAATCTTGTCAAGAATTAGGTTATAAATCCTTCATGTCGAGTCGTTTGTTCCTAGGTTCATCAGTCCCTTACATTCCTGATGATATCATCGCTCAAGTAGATTCTTTCTATTCGATTGATGAAGATGAATAAATGTGATTTTAATGTAATTAAAAGAGTATAATATTTTAGGTTTAGAGGTATTAATATGAAAAAAAACAACGCTATTACATCTAGAAGTGAAGATATGAGCAAATGGTATTCAGAAATCTGTGTTAAAGCAGAACTCATGTCTTATTCTAAAGTTAAAGGTTTTATAGTTTATAGACCTTACGGCTACGCTATTTGGGAACAAATAAAAAATTGGTTAGATAACGAATTTAAAAAGACCGGTCATCAAAATGTTTACATGCCTTCATTAATTCCTGAATCTCTACTTCAAAAAGAGAAAGATCACATTTCTGGATTTGCTCCTGAATGTGCAGTTGTAACTCAAGGTGGAGGAGAAGAATTATCAGAAAAATTGTATGTTAGACCAACTTCTGAAACTTTGTTCTGCGATCATTTTAAGGATATTCTCTCTTCTTATAGAGATTTACCTATCAAATACAATCAATGGTGCTCAGTTGTTAGATGGGAAAAGACAACTCGTCCTTTCTTAAGAGGGAGTGAATTCTTATGGCAAGAAGGACACACTCTTCACCGCACTTCTGAAGAAGCTAGAGAAGAAGCTTTGAAGATGTTAGAAATCTACAATAGATTAGGCAAGGAAGTTTTAGCCATTCCTTTTGTCACTGGTAAGAAAACTGACAAAGAAAAGTTTGCTGGTGCGGTTGAAACTTACACTATCGAAGCTTTGATGCCTGATGGACAAGCTTTACAATCAGGTACCACTCACTATTTCGGTGATGGTTTTGCTAGACATTACGATATTTCTTATTTAGATTCTGATAATCAATTGAAGACTCCTTATCAAACTAGCTGGGGTGTCTCTACTAGATTGATAGGTTCTATTATTATGGAACACGGTGATGATAACGGCTTAGTCTTGCCTCCTTTTGTCGCTCCTATTCAAGTAGTAATTATTCCTATTAGAGCTAACGATTCCCCTGAAGTTATGAAAAAAGCTCATTCGATTAAAGAAAAATTAGAAGAGCAAGGTTTAAGAGTATTATTAGATGACTCTGATAAGACTCCTGGATGGAAATACGCTCAATATGAGATGAAAGGTGTACCTTTGAGAATCGATGTCGGACCGCGTGATCTAGAAAAGAATCAAGTTATGGTCGTTAGAAGATTCGATGAGAAGAAGGATTTCTGGGATTTAGATGACAAGTTCTACGCTCGTGTTAAAGATGAGATGGAAGTTATTACTAAAGGTATGTATAACAAGGCGAAAGAATACGTCAATAGTCACATCGTTGAAGTTCATACTTACGAAGAATTAGAAGACTGTATTCTCAATCACAAAGGCTACGCTAAGATGATGTGGTCAGGAGATGCCGATACCGAAGATATCGTCAAACAGAAACTTAACGCCACTTCTAGATGTATTCCTTTTGAACAAGTGCCTTTTGGAGATGAAGATCCTGTCACTCACAAGAAAGCTAAATACGTAGTTTACTTTGCTCGTTCTTATTAAAAATGTTTATTTGCCCTAAGTCTCAATCAAAGATTTAGGGCTTTATTATCTAGAGATGAAAGAATTATTAGAACTCTTCTACGTCTTCTTGAAATTAGGCTTGTTCACCTTCGGCGGTGGATACGCTATGATCGCTAATATTGAGGATCAAGTCGTCAATAGAAAAAAGTGGATTACTCAAGATGAAATGGTAGAAATAATCGCGATTGCCGAGTCGACTCCCGGACCTATAGCTATAAATATGGCTACCTACATAGGTTTCAAAAGAAAGAAATTTTTAGGTGCCTTATTTGCGACTTTAGGTGTGGTTCTACCTTCTTTAATAATAATTTACTTAATCTCGCTTTTTTACGACAATTTCTCGTCAAATCAATATTTCCAATGGGCCTTTATCGGAGTTAAAGCCTGCGTAGGTTTTTTAATTATTAAAGCGGGAATTAATTTAGTTATTAAGATGGATAAAAAGTTTTATCCATTCTTTGTTTTAGTCGTGGTTATCTCTTTGATGATCGTCTTTGAATTATTTAATATATCTTTCTCTTCGGTCTATTTAATCTTGATTGGAGGAAGTATTGAAGTATTGGCATTATTAGTAGTAAATCTCTATAACAAAAAGAAAGAAAGCGAACCTAAATTAAAGGAAGAAGAGGGCCAAATAATTGATAATAACGACAATAAGGATAAAAAGGAGGATCAAAAATAATGAATCTCCTGTATTTATTCTTAGAATTCTTTAAGATTGGTTTATTCACTTTCGGTGGCGGTTACGCCATGATTCCTTTAATTCGCGAGACCGTTTTAAAATACAATTGGATTAGCGAAACAGAATTCTACGATTTAATTGGTGTATGTGAATCTACCCCTGGTCCTATCGCTGTAAATATGGCGACATTTATAGGTGCTTCTCAAGGTGGGTTTGGAGGCTCGCTTCTAGCGACTTTAGGGGTAGTTTTACCTTCGTTTATTGTCATTATTATTGTCGCTTTAATCTTAGATAAATTCATTCAAAATAAATACGTCAAGCAATTTATGAAAGGTGTTAAGCCAGTTGTAGCTAGTTTAATTATCTCTTCAGGGTTACTTTTAATTGCCAAAAATTTAGGTTACGTCAATATGACTACCTTCAATTTTTCTTCTAGAGGAGCGATTTTATTAGCTTGCGTAATAGGTATCTATTTCCTATATAAGTTAATCTTCAAAAAGAAGATGAATACCATCTTATTAATTATTATTTCAGCGGGTTTAGGTTTGTTAGTGTGTTTCTATATACCATAATCAAATTTTAGTTAGTCATGTCTAATTTGATATATAATTTATTTGTTATTGATTGGAGATTCCATTTATGTTTAAAAAAGAAAACTTAGAAATATTGAGAAGTGAAATGAAAAAAGCAGGTTTAAAAGCCTACTTAATTGTCACTGGTGATCCTCACGATTCAGAAGAACCTGCTCCCTATTGGGGCGCGGAAAGAAATTTCTTCTGCCCTTTTTCTGGAGATAACGCTCAATTATTAATTACTCAGAAAGATGCTTATTTATTTACCGATGGTAGATTCTTCATATCTGCAGAGATGGAATTGAAAGATTCTACTATTAAATTAATGAAGATGGGTACTAAGGGTTATCCTACTGTCCAAGAATTGATTAAGGAAGATGAACTCTATCCTCTAGGAGTTAATGAATTGACGATTTCCCCTGCATTTTTGAAGTCTTTGACTAATAAAAAATCGACAATTGTCGATTCTGACTTCTCTTATTTAGTCTCACCTAGACCTTCTTTATGCAAAGAAAAAATCTGGAGGTTTGATCAAAGTGAATATAACACTTTAACTAGGGATCAAAAGATTGAACAAGTTTTAAATGAAGTTGAAAAGAAAGATGCTGAAGCTAATTTAATTACAACTTTAGATGACATCGCTTGGATTTTAAATTTGAGAGGTAACGATATCAATTGTACCCCTGTTTTCTATTCATATCTCTACTTATCTAAAAAAGTAGGTAATCATCTATTCGTCGATACTTCTAGAATCGATTATCCCTTAGATAATATTACCATTCACCCTTATGAAGAAATCTCATCTTTCTTAGATGAGAATAAAAATGTTGCGACTTTAGTTGATCCTTCTAGATGCAACGCCAAGTTATATAACATTTTAAATAACAGAATCGATGGTAAAGCTCCTTCATCTTTAATGAAAGCGATAAAAGGTGAAGTAGAGATTAAAAACATCATTGAAATTCAAGAACTAGATGGCGTGGCTCTATTAAAACTAATCGATTTCATAGATACCCATAAGAATGAAAAATTAACTGAGTGGGATTATGCTGTAGTCTTAGAGCAATTTAGAAGAGAATCACCTCGTTTGATCGAACCTTCTTTTACTACTATCGCCGCTTGTGGCCCTAATGCAGCTATGATGCATTATGCTCCTAGTGAAAAAGTTCACGCAGTAGTCGATCCGACTAACACTGTCGAATTATTGGTAGATTCAGGAGGTCAATATTACGGAGGTACTACTGATACCACTAGAACTTTCTTAATTGGTAAACCTACTAAAGAATTCATCCACGATTACACTTTAACTTTAAAGTCTGTGATCAATTTATCTAGAACTATTTTCTTAGATGGTTCTTCAGGAGTCACTATCGATATTAAAGCTAGAGAAATCATGTGGAGAGAAGGTATGGATTATAAATGCGGGACAGGGCATGGGGTCGGTTATGTCTTACCTGTCCACGAAGGTCCTAACGGCTTTAGATATAGAGTTGTCCCTAATAGAGACGATTCTAACAAATTAGTTCCGGGTATGATTACTACTATTGAACCTGGCGTTTATAAAGAAGGCAAATACGGTATCAGAATCGAGAATAATTTATTGACTGTCCCCGCTTTTGAAACTAGCGATGGAGTCTTCTATAAGTTCCAAGATGTGACATATGTCCCTATTGAAACTAAAGCCTTAGATTTATCTCTACTTTCTGACGATGAAATTGAATATTTAAATAATTATCATCAAGATGTTTACAACAGATTATCTAAATACGTAAATGGTCACTTGTTAGAAGTCTTGAAAGAAAAGACTAAAAAGGTCTCTAGATAGGATATGAATTATATCGTTCTATTCGAGCCGGAAAAGCCAGCGAATGTAGGAAATATAATCCGTACCTGCATGGCTTTTAACGCAGGGTTAATAATTATAGGAGAGTTATCTTTTGAACTATCAGATAAATCTTTAAAAAGAGCCGGGATGGATTATATGGTCGGCTTTAAAATAGAGAGAATTAAAGATTTAGAAGAATTCTTCTTAAAATACGGCAATGAGAATATTTATTACGTCACTAGATATTCTAAAAATATATATTCTGAACCTGACTATTCTTCAACTACTAAAGATTTGTATTTGATGTTTGGAAGAGAATCTACCGGCATTCCTCATTCAATTTTAAAAAAGTATTATGAAAAGACCATTAGAATACCCATGGTTCCTTCCGCTCGCTCTTTGAATCTTTCTAATTCAGTCGCTATAGTTTTATCCGAAGTTAAAAGGCAGCAGAAATTCGAAGAACTTTCCACTAGAGAAATGATAAAAGGTGAAGATTTCTTATTTAATGAATAATTAAATCTTCAATTCTCTTTTAAATAAATCTAAAGAACTATCTCTAATTTTATGAAGGGTTATAATCTTGTATTCGCGAAGATTCACTAACCCTTTTTTATTTTTGTTCTTTTTGACAAATTTGATGGGGGTAATATAGACATCTCCGCTATTTAAATTGGATAGATATAAACTTAATTCTGCAGCTAATAGCTTAGTATCTTCACTAGGATCAGAAAAGATTACTACGTGAGAAGAAGGGTAATCTTTAACGTGTAAGAATAGGTCCTCTTTCTTAGCTAAAGCAAAAGTTAAGGTTTCATTTTGAAAAGCGTTCATACCAAAACCAATCTTGTAAGATGGACTAGTTAAGTAATGAGGTTGAGCCTTAGAAGAGTGTTTAGTTTTTTTAGAGGCGTTTTTAATTTTTAAATAACCTTCTAAATACAATTCTTCCTTAAGTTCAAGAATATCTTGTCCTCTACCTTTATCTATTTGAATTAATTTGGATTCTAAATATTTTATTTCATCTTCCGTTTTTGAAATTAAGGGTTTGAGAATATTTAAGGCCGACTTGGCTTTTTTATATTTTTTAAAATAGTCTTGGGCGTTAGAAGAAAGATCTTTATCTTTATTTAAATAGATGTGATAACCCTCTATATCGATAGAAGTCATACCTTTTTGATATAGGTCTTGAGCAGAATATAAAAGTTGACCGTAAGTCATATAGACTAATCTCTGGTTCGCGCTTTTTAAATCGATTTCTAAATTTTTCTTTTTCTTTTTCGCGGTTTGATAAGCTCTATTTATTTCTCTTTTTAAATCTTTCAAAGCTAAAGAATGCGCTAATTCTTTTTGATTTATTACCAAAGAAGAATAGAGATTTTCTACTTTAATTTCTACAGCGTCTTTTTTACCGAAACTAAGAGGTTCAATTGATTTGTCTATTAAATATAAAGAGGAAGAATTAAATAGTTCCTCTCTAGCTTTATCAAATCCCACCTTTTTACAATATTCCTCAAATAATCTCCTAGTGGAAAAAGATAAAAATGACGATATTTCTTCTAAAGAAGATGATAAAGGATCTAAATTCTTTCTCCTTTCTGGAGGAAGGTAAGTCATACCTCTAGCCATATAACGCTTAGAGAAGATATCTCCTTTATCATTATAAATAGATTCTATTTTTTGATCGGGCTCTCTAATTAAATAGCAGTTAGGTATTTGAGGAAATAGTTCAATTATCAAAGAATAACCAGTGTTGATAGTATCGATTTCTTTAGATATTACTTCCACTTCAATAAAGACGATTCTTTCCCCCTCTAATTTCTCAACTTTCTTGATTTTAGTTCCGGTCAACTTTTTTAAAGCGTTGAAAAAAGGAGTGTTGATATTCACTTTGGTAAATTTATCGAAGGAATAAGTTATAAAAGGGTTGGAAGGATTTAGATTGATAATAAATGTGCCTCTTCTAGAATTTTCTTCGTTCTTAGATGCGTGAAAAGGTAAAGCGAATTGGTTTTCCGCTAGAGCGAAAGGTTTATCAAAGAAAGCTCCTTCTAGTTCGTAGGAGAGCTTAGAGGTGATATTTTTAATAACTAAATTATCTAAGGCCATATCTTCTTTGTATTATAAAACACGAATATTCTAAATTATCCTTTTTAATTTGTAAAATGAGATGCTAAATAAGGACTTCAACCCGGGTGTATCAATTTTGTTAAAAAATGTATTGACACCATTACTAAAAGGGTTTATATTTTTATCTGCACGGAGAAAAAAGTCGTCCGGGCTATTTATATGAAAAGGCAATGAAACGCCCGGGAACGTGTAAATAAAAATCCTAAAGAAAGGGGAAAATAATTAATCCTATGCCTACCATTAATCAATTGGTTAGAAACGGCAGAATTAATTCTGTCGAAAAATCCAAGGCTCCTGCTCTTGGTAAAAGATGGGACTCTCTCAACAAGAAAGAACGTATTCAATGCGCTCCTCAAAAGAGAGGTGTCTGTACTCGTGTTGGTACTATGACTCCTAAAAAGCCTAACTCTGCTCTAAGAAAGTACGCTCGTGTCCGTTTGACTAACGGCTACGAAGTCACTGCTTACATCGGTGGAGAAGGTCACAACCTTCAAGAACACAAGGTCGTCTTAATCAGAGGTGGCCGTGTCAAAGATCTTCCTGGTGTCAGATACCACATCATTAGAGGCGGTTTAGAATGCTTCGGCGTCGAAAACCGTAAACAAGGCCGCTCGCTCTACGGTACTAAGAAAAATGGCGAGTTCGCTAAGAAATAATAGAAAGGAGAATGAATCATGCCTCGTAAGAATGGAAATATTGAGAAGAGAGATGTTCTTCCCGATCCTATTTACAACTCAAAACTCGTCACTCGTTTGATCAACAAGATCATGTACGATGGTAAAAAAGGAACTGCTCAACAAATTTTATACGGAGCTTTCCAAGAAGTCGAAAAGAAGACTGGCAAACCTGCTATGGAAGTCTTCGAAGTCGCTTTAGGCAACATTATGCCTGAACTCGAATTAAAAGCTAGAAGAGTTGGTGCTTCTAACTATCAAGTTCCTGTCGAAGTCACCGCTGAGAGAAAGGTCACCTTAGGTTTAAGATGGTTAGTCTCTTACGCCAGACTCAGAAAAGGCGAAAGAACCATGGTTGAAAAATTAGCTGGCGAAATCTTAGATGCCGCTAATAACACCGGTGGTGCTGTCAAGAAGAGAGAAGATGTCCATAAGATGGCTGAAGCTAACAAGGCTTACGCCCATTATAGATTCTAATCTCTATTAAGGAGAATATAATGGCTAACGAATTAGAGAAAGTGAGAAATATCGGCATCATGGCTCACATTGATGCCGGTAAGACAACCACAACTGAACAAATTCTTTACTACACTGGTGAAAACCACAAAATCGGTGTCGTTCACGATGGCTCCGCTACCATGGACTTCATGAAGCAAGAACAAGATAGAGGTATCACTATTCAATCCGCCGCTACAACCTGTCATTGGAAAGGTTATAGAATCAATGTTATCGATACTCCGGGTCACGTCGATTTCACAGCTGAAGTCGAACGTTCCTTACGTGTCTTAGATGGTGCTGTCGCCGTCTTAGATGGTAAAAATGGTGTCGAACCTCAAACCGAAACTGTTTGGAGACAAGCTTCTAAATACAACGTTCCTAGAATCGTCTTCTGCAACAAGTTAGACGCTATTGGTGCTGACTATGAAATGTCTTGCAAATCCATCGGCGATAAATTAGGTGTTACTTATTTACCTATCACCTATCCTATCGGCAAATCTGCCGAATTCAACGGAGTTATCGATTGCTTGCATATGACTGCGGTTGAATACGATAAAGAAGATTCCACTAGAGAACCTAAAGTTATCGATATTCCTGCTGAATATAAAGATTTAGCTGCTAATTACCATCAAAATATTATAGATGTCTTAGGTAACTATGATGAAGACGTCTTAATGATGGCTCTAAACGGTGAAGAACCTACTGAAGAGCAATTGATTGCAGCTTTGAGAAAAGCTACTATCTCCGGTGAATTATTCCCTGTTTTCTGCGGTTCTGCTTACAAGCACAAAGGTATCCAAATCTTATTGGATTACATCGTTGCTTTATTACCTTCACCTTTAGATTTGCCTCCTGTTGTCGGTCACGATGACAAGGACAATGAAGTTGTCGTGCACTCTGATGAAAAGGAACCTTTATGTTCCTTAGCCTTCAAGATCACTACCGATCCTTTCGTCGGAAAGTTGACTTTCGTCAGAGTCTACTCTGGTGTCATGAGAACTGGTACTTACGTTTATAACAACAACAAAGGTGTTAATGAACGTATTTCTAGATTGGTTATCATGCACGCCAATAAGAGAGAAGATGTCGATTGCTTAAAAGCTGGTGAAATCGGTGCTGTCGTCGGTTTAAAGAACACTTCTACCGGTGACACTTTAGTCGATGAAGCCAGAAAAGTTCAATTAGAATCTATCGAATTCTCTGAACCTGTCATCTCTCAAGCTATCGAAGCTAACTCTAAAGCTGACCAAGATAAGATGGCTTCAGCTTTAATGAAATTGTGCGAAGAGGATCCTACTTTCCACTTCTATACCAATGAAGAAACTGGTCAATCTATCATCGCTGGTGTTGGTGAATTACAATTAGATGTCAACGTCACTAGATTAAAAGAAGACTTCGGTGTCAAGTGCACCGTCGGTGCTCCTCAAGTCGCTTATAGAGAAACCATCAAGAAAGTTGGTGAGTGCGAAGGTAGATACGTCAAACAATCCGGTGGTCATGGTCAATATGGTGTTGTCAATATCAGATTTGAACCTAACCCTGGTAAAGGCTACGAATTCGTCGACGCTATCACTGGTGGTGCGATTCCTAAAGAATATATCAAGCCTACTGATGAAGGTCTAAAAGATGCGATGACTAGAGGTTTAGTCGCTGGCTATCCCGCTATCGATATCAAAGCTACTTTATTCGATGGTTCCTACCACGATGTCGACTCTTCTGAAGCCGCTTATAAGATGGCTGCAGGTCTATCCTTCAAGGCTGCTGCTGACAAGTGCGATCCTGTCATCTTAGAACCTATCGTCAAATGCGAAATCACCACTCCTAACGATTACTTAGGTGCGGTCTTAGGCGATATATCTTCTAGAAGAGGACAAACTGAAGGTATGGAAGCTCACGGTAACGCTCAAGTTATTACTGCTTTTGTTCCTTTAGCTAATATGTTTGGTTACATTTCTGATTTGAGAAGTATCACTCAAGGTCGTGGTATCTATTCTATGACTTTCGATCACTATCAAGAAGTCCCTCGTTCAGTTCAAGCTGAAATCGTCAAGAAACGTAATTCCTAATCAAGTCGAGGAAAAAATAAAATTTGTATCTTTACTTGCGTATTTCAACTCTCAACTTGTTGAAATCGCAAGTTTAGATATGTTAATATCTTTAAGGTAAAACCATTATTGGAGGAAAATAATCAAAATGGCAAAACAAAAATTTGAAAGAAGCAAGCCTAATGTAAACATTGGTACTATCGGTCACGTCGACCACGGAAAGACCACTTTAACCGCTGCTATTACTTATGTTTTAGCTAAGAACGGTGGTGCTGAAGCTAAGAGATATGACCAAATCGATTCCACTCCCGAAGAAAAGGCTAGAGGAATCACAATCAACGCTGCTCACGTTGAATATTCTACTGCAAAGAGACACTATTCTCACGTTGACTGCCCGGGTCACGCTGACTACATCAAGAACATGATCACTGGTGCTGCTCAAATGGATGGTGCTATCTTAGTCGTCGCCGCACCTGATGGTGTTATGGCTCAAACTAGAGAACACGTCTTATTAGCTAGACAAGTCGGTGTTCCTTATATCGTCGTCTTCTTAAATAAGTGCGATATGGTCGATGATCCTGAATTATTAGATCTCGATGAAATGGATATCCGTGACTTATTAAATGCTAACGGATTCCCTGGAGATGAAGTCCCCATCATCAGAGGTTCTGCTAGAGATGTCTTAGATGGCAAACCTGGCGCTGAAAAAGCTATCTTAGAATTAATGGATGCTGTCGATAACTACATCCCTGAACCTGTCAGAGCTATTGATCAACCCTTCTTATTAGCTATCGAAGATGTCATGACCATCACTGGTCGTGGTACCGTCGTTACTGGTAGAGTCGAAAGAGGTATGGTCAAATTAAATGAAACCGTCGAAATCGTCGGTATCAGACCTACTCAATCTGCTGTTGTTACCGGTTTGGAAATGTACAGAAAGTTATTAGACTTCGCTCAAGCTGGTGATAATATCGGTGTCTTATTAAGAGGTATCGAAAGAAGTGATGTTGAAAGAGGTCAAGTCTTAGTTAAACCTGGTTCCGTCACTCCTCACACTAAGTTCGAAGCTGCCGTCTATGTTTTAAAGAAAGAAGAAGGCGGAAGACACACTGGTTTCGTCAATAACTACAGACCTCAATTCTATTTCCGTACTACTGATGTCACTGGTGTCATCAATTTACCTGCAGATGTTCAAATGGTTATGCCTGGCGACAACGTCACTTTAACTGTTGAATTAATCCACCCTATCGCTATGGAAGCTAACACCAAATTCGCTATCCGTGAAGGTGGCCACACTGTTGGTGCTGGTACTGTTACCAAGATTATCAAGTAATTTAAGTTTGCTTAATAGAAGCTCTAGAATTATCTAGGGCTTTTTTGTTTTATATTTAATTAATGATTTTATTGATAAAATTATTATGATAAAATAAAAGTGTTTAGGAGATAAATTTATGGCTGATGAAACAATGTTAGAGCCTTTAAAGGCTTATCCTTTACTAAAGGAAAAACTCAATCAAGCAATTGATGAATATTTCAAAGAACTAACTGAGAAATCAGGGGTCGACATTGGTCTTAACAAAGAGATATGTACTAGATATTACAAGGCGGATGGTGAATATAAAGAAGCCGCTAAAAAACTAGGCAGCATCAAAGGCTTAAGAATATTCTTAGTTGTCATGCTACTTGCTTTGATTGTCGGTGCGGTTGTCTTATTTGTCATGTCCTCTAGAAATCCCAATACTAAAATTTTATTCATGATTTTAGGTATTGTCTGCGCGGTTTTAGCAGTGGGAGATTTAATATCTATTTTCACCGCTGTTAAAAGAACGATTGCTGCTAGACAAAAAAAGACTGATGAACTGAAGGCTAAAGCTGATAGCATCTTGAAAGAAGCTGAAGAATCAATGAAAGGTATGAACGCTTTATTAGATGATAATATCGTTCCTACAATCTTGAATAAGACTAACGATTTAATCGTTATGGAACCTAATTTCTCAGCGGAGAGATATCAATATTTCAGAGAACAATATGGCTTAGAGGATAACTCAAATCAAGATATCGCTATCGTAAATGTCTTATCAGGAACGATTCTAGGTAATCCTTTCTTGATGCAAAAACAATTTGCTCATCATACTATTAGCAAAACTTACACTGGAACTTTAGTAATTCATTGGACTACGACTTCTACTGATTCTAATGGTAAATTGAGAGTTGAACATCACACTCAAACTTTAGTAGCTCATGTTGATAAACCTGCTCCTGATTACAATTATGAGACTTTCTTAGTTTACGGATCTGATGCCGCTCCTGATTTATCATTTACTAGATATCCAACCGTCAAATTGAATGATAACGAAAAAGATTACGCTAAGATGGCTTCTAAGGCTGACAAAGAATTGAAGAAAATGCAAGAAGCTTCAATTAAAAAGGGAGGTAGTTTCACTCCTCTAGGTAATTCTGAATTTGAAGCTTTATTCCACGCTTGGGATAGAGATCACGAAACTCAATTCCGTTTGTTATTTACTCCTTTAGGTCAAAAGAATGAATTAGCATTGTTAAAGAGTAAACAACCTTATGGTGATGACTTCACTTTCTTAAAGAGAAAGAAATTGAATTATATTTCTTCTGTTCACTCTCAAAGTATTGATTACGATCCTAACGGAGAGAGATTCCAACACTTCGATTACGAAGTTATGAAAGCTAATTTCTCTTCGAGTATCAATGAAATATTCCAAGGTTTATATTTCGATTTAATACCTTTAATTTCTATACCTTTATATCAACAATATAAGTCTGTGGATTACATTTACGGTAAAGATACTCCTAATGTTTCAGCTTATGAACATGAAGCGGTCGCCAATTCTTTCCCTAATGATTTCTTCCAACACGAAGATTCTATTACTTCCAATATCGTAAAGACTCAATTCGTTAAAAAAGTTGGAATGTTTGACCAAGTTGATGTTACCGCTCACGGTTTTAGAGGAGTTCCTCGAACTGATTACGTTCCTACTCTTGGTGGAGACGGCTTAATGCATCCTGTCCCCGTCCACTGGACTGAATATATCGACGTCGAGAAGACTACACCTATATTAGTAGCTGCGTCTAACACTCCTCGTCCTCAACTTCAAACTCTACTACAAAATGATGCATTCAAGAATCTAGTAGAGAGATTAAATTGCTCGTCCTTCTCTTATAATAAACGCATCATGGCCTTTGTCACTTCTGCTCAAGTGACTGAAGCGGATTCTAAAGAATTCTCTGAAATTCTTAATCCTCCTACTCCCATTGATGAAATAAAGAAGAAAATGGCGAGATAATATGCTAGAATAAAAATACTAACGAAAGGAAATTTAATTATTATGGCAAATGAATTAGATGAAATGACTGGTCCTGTTAATGAACAAGGCAGAGATGTAAACGTTATCGAAAAGCAAATCCCCGCTAAAGTTGGCAAGGGAACTTACGTTTTCGTTGTTTGCTTATTTATCTTAGGTATCATTCCTGGACTCATTTTCTTAGCGGTCTATCAAGGTGCTAAGAACTATTTAAAAGGCCTCCAACAAAAGATTCAACACGATGCTTCTCAAATTGACAACTACTTAGAGCAAAGAGTTATCATTTTACAAAACCTCGTACCTCTTTTAAACAAGGCTATCGACTTAGATAAGGAAGTCTTAACTAAAGTCACCGCTTTAAGATCTGGCAACAACATCAATGGTGATGCTTCTAGAAATGAAGTTTCTAACACTGTCGATAATGTCTCTAGATCTATCAACGTCGCTTTAGAAGCTTACCCTGATATCAAAGCTCACAAAGAAATCGCCGATGCGATGCAACAAAACTCTTATTTACAAAGAGAAATTACTGCGGCTAGAGAAGTTTACAACGATTCTGTTTCCGCTTGGAACCAAGCTATCTTCCAATGGCCTGCTAAAGCTTTAGCAGCGGCTAGAGCTGGTTACACCACCAGAATTCCTTTTACCGCTTCTAAAGAAACTAAAGAAGCTGCTAGACAAGTCTTCTTTAACTAAAATCAAATCTACTTGATAAATACGGCTTAGCTAAGCCGTATTTTTTATTTAAAAATGCATTATTTAGGATGAATTATATTTTTTAATTATTTATAATTAACTAATGAAAGGAACTATTAAATATGTCTAAAAAATCAAAATCTAAATTCAGGTTTTCTACTTCTATCTTATTGGAAAATTGCGCATTCTTATTTGGCTGTATCACTTTGTTATTTATGTTGTTGCCAGTTATTAGAGTTATAACTAGCAGCGCTATTACTGGTGTGACTAAGGTCGAAACTTACAATATGTATTATTTAGCTTTCCCTGGGTCTAATAAAAATGCTAATGCTGGTTTAATCGCTGCTTTCTCCTTGTTAGTAGGTGGAATGTTAATCGCTTGCACTTCAGCTTTTACTGGCTATAAGAAAAACAAACAATTAGAAATGCTTCTCGCTTTCTTATCTTCGTTATGCTTAATTACCGCTGGTGTCTTATTCTTCTGCACTTTACCTTTAACTGGTATCTCTACTGGTGGAGTTGCTATCCCTTATATTGGTGCAGGTGAAATTTCTATCGGTGGAGGATTAATCTTAACTGGTCTTACTGCTGTTATAGGCGGATTATCTAACTGCGTTGCGACTGTATTTGCTTATAAGAAAGACTAATTCAATTAATTAACCTCACCTAGAGTGAGGTTTTTTAATGGTAAATTGTAATATTAAGTGCAACACTTTGAGTGAAAAAAATCTCCCTTAATTTGTATCAATTAATGGTTCAAATTAAGGGAGAAGTTTCATTTGAAATGGCGGAGTAAGAGAGATTTGAACTCTCGCTGGCATACACCACTAACTCCTTAGCAGGGAGTCCCCTTCACCACTTGGGTATTACTCCAAATTTCACCTTTATGGTGCTTATTTATTATCATTTAAAAGTCGCTTATTGTCAATAAATATTGACCAATGTATCTTTCAAAAAATCAATATTAATAGTATTCTTAAATGGAGGTGAAAGTTAATTATGAAGAAAAATGAAAGAGAAAGTTATATATTTCAAAAGAAATGTTTATTGGTTCTTTTGTACGTATATTATTTGAACAATGTTGATTTTGCAAACATTACTCCTCGTTCTTTTGGTTTTCACTTTGATCCGACTTGTAATTTTAAAGTTATCGTCAAATCTAAAAAAGAAAACATTCACAAATATACCATCAATATTTTTGAGAATCCTTACAGATTGAATTATTACAAAGTTGACATTATGGGTAATGTCAACATCATTAAATTATCTACCAGAGATTTGAAGGAATCTGAATTGTATTTACCTGAAGCGGGTTTAAATATCTATTTCGATGGGGAAAATTTTAAAATCTACGGTTATGTCGAAGGAAGACAGATGGAATTTTCTTCTTTTAGTGAATTTAATTTACCTGAACCTGAGTCTTTAGTCTATTCTTTAAATGACTGCAAGAGAAGTGAAGGCGTCAATTCTTCAGCGGAGACTTTTATCCTTTGGTTATTGAGATTATTCAATTCTAAATTACATATAGATTTAGTAATGGGTGCGGGAATCAATAGAGATTACGGGGCTAAAGATTGGTCGAATTTATTAAATACTTTAAACACTCAGTTCTACGATGGCAATTCTAAGATGGCTAACGAAGTTAACCATTATATAGGTCAAGAATTATTTACTTCTTCCATGGTTTTAAAAACCAGCGGATTTGATATATACAAATGCTTAGCTAAGGAATTATATGAATTCAAGGAAGCTAAATCTTTCAATGATCCTGATTCTACTTTGTATAAATGCGTAGATTTTGTCGAGAAGAATCACGGCACATCAATTATCACTTACAACTACGACACTAATTTAGAATATTTACTTAAAAAGAGAGGCTTGAGATATTGTACCATCTACGATGAAAATTCTTTCGTCACCAAGGATGCGGTATGTGATATTTATCACGTTCACGGTTTGTTACCTTACGGTAAATACGATCAAGTTAAATTTACAGATTCAATAATATTTAACGAATCTGATTATTATTACATGTATAACAATCCTTACTCTTGGAATATTTCTAAACAACTTCATGATTTTAAATTTAATTGTTGCTTATTTATTGGAATTTCTCTAACTGATCCAGACATGAAAAGATTGCTTGAGTTAGGTTCTAATTATATGAAATTCAATTTCATTTTCATGAAGAAAGAGAAAGGCTATTTATCTAAAGTCTACAGAGACTTAACCGCTTATTTTTTCACTTTTGATTTAATTCCTATTTGGATTAATGACTACAGTGAAATCGGAGACTGGTTAGCTAAAATTTAAATAAATGGAAAATATAGAAAACACGCCTAAATACTTAGATGTTTATCCTTATTCTAGAGGGAAGAGAATATTGCTTTTCTTGGCGGATTTTTTCGTTTCTTTCATCATAAGTATTTTCATATTTTCCTTCGTCACTTTCTTAATTGCTAAACACGTTTCGGATTACGATAATCGCTCTACAAAAATAGGGGAAAACGAATATCGACAAGTTGAAATTTTATATAACAATAACATTCTCTATTCCGATGTGGAATTGAAGAAATTAGAAATATCTACCGCTCTAACTTACACAGGTAAACAAATGATTTCTTATTTTGTCAATTCTACTGCTACTAACGTATTTGATAGCTTCTATGTCAAAGTCGCTAATAAGAGCGTAAATGAAGTAGCGGAAATGATTAAATCTAGAGATACTTCTAATTTGTTTTTCTCAAGCGAAAAAGATATTAATGGTTACTATAAAATGAAGCCTGAAATCATCGATGAATTTAAACCGGCTTTCGATCCTCAAGATCAAATGTCTGCTCAAGGTCAAAAAGATTACAATTCATTTTTAAAAAATCTCTTTTTGCCGATGTACACAGTCATGTTACAAGAGATTAGAACTACAAATATCGTACCTTCAACTTCACCTTTAGCAGAAATTAAAACTCTCTATAAAGAAAATGTGGATACTCAAAATTTCTTAGATAATGTAGTTCAAATATCAGCGTTGGTAAGTTATTTTGTCGGGGTTACTTTTTTATTCTTAGTCATACCTTTATTCTCTAAGAGAAATAAGACTATAGGATGTATGGCTTTAAGAGTATGTACAGTGAGTAAAGATAGTTTCCACATTCTTAAAAAGAGCGAAGTAGTATTGAGATATTTTTACGCATTATTATTAAATTTACCTGCTATTATTTTCTTGCCTATAGCGTACATAAAATTCAGTTATATATTCTCATATGGTTATTTACTATATCCTTCGTTAATTATGTTAGGATATTTAATCATCTCCATGTTTGTCACTTTCTTTTCTAATTACAATCAAACGTTGACAGATATGATGACTAGAACTATAACTATCGAAGATAGCATGCTTGATAAAGTTGTGAAATTAAACAAAAATATCAGAGATAGCTTAAAGAAAAAAGAATTAGAGGAAAATGAGCATAAAACCGGAAGAAGCGTCAAATACGACAATTAATCAAAGTGAAGATATTCACGTTAGATACGCATCTCCTAAACTATATAGGAGAGTTTTTGCTTTGTTTTTGGATTACATTATTTTCGCTCTGTTGTGGATTGCTCTATTTTTAGGGATAAGAGCTATAGTTAATATGTCTTCAGCATATAAAAACGCTGAGAGTAATATTAATAAAACTAGGTTAGAGTGTGGGCTTTACGTCAATTATAATAACGAGACTGTAACTTTAGGAACTTATTATAAGGGCATGGCTGGAGAATACACAAATAAGCAAGTTTATGAAGGCTATGTCAACGGTCTAAATAATTTCTATAAATATTTAAATGACAATATTTCTCCTGAAGCAAGTAAATCTGCCCAAGAAGATTTTTACACCAAGATTAAAAGTAAGAATTACGTTTATTCTTCGGTGAATTATTTCATATTCGATGAAACTAATAAAACTGTCACCAAGAATCCTGATTGCCAAGCCCCATATTCTAAATATTCAGAAGTTTACCTCGATTATATCGATAATGTAGCTTATGGATTGCTCTCTCAATTTAATACGAATTATTTGAATAGCACAAGAATTTTATCTAATTTTCTCTTGTTCTTAGAGGTGCCTTTAGCTACGTTTTTATCCGGTGTAGTTACCTTTTATATCCCCGGGTTAATTTTTAGAAGGGGAAGGCAAACTATAGGCATGTTAGTTTACAAGATGGGGAGGACTAATTCTTCGCTTTTACACCTCTCCTTTGCTAGGTTTACAGCTAGGAGTGCGATCTATATTATTTTCATTCAATTATTGTCGATATTTACGTTCGGTTTACCGTTAATTATTTCTTTTAGCATGATAGCTTTTTCTAAAAACAGACAAAATTTTGTCGATTACATGTTAGGTATCTATGATGTGGAATTGTACAATACGAAAGTTTATTACACTAAAGAGGAGATTCTCATCGAAGAATTAGAAAAGAAAAATAAGCATGTAGAATTCCAAGCTGAATCTAGATTGTGAAGCAATTATTGATTTTTAAAGCGTTAAAGTTTTGTTGTATTAAACTTATGTTTAATTGTATAATTAATTTATGAAAAAATTCAGTTATGACTAAATTACAGATAGGAAGGTTTATAACTAATGTTTAGGAAGTTGTCATTGGTCGCCGCCGGAATGCTAGCTGTATTCGGAATTGGCGCAGGTTCGTTTTATTCTAATTCAACCAATTTAAGCACTGCTACTGAAGCTTTTTTTGCTGAAGAACAGACTAAATTTTTGCAAGGAGCAAACGACAATCTTGAATTAGTCGATATTCAAGGTTTTGACTCTACTGCGAAGTTCACATTGAATTCGGCCACTAAATCACCTAATTGCCAGACATATGCAATTTCAATTAGAGTTGATGAAAGCAGCCCGAATTCTTTTTATTTAGGATATTACGGAGAAGGGGAACAATATAAACCTTTAACTTTCTCTTATCAAGCTACCGATTCTGCTGGTACTACAAAAACTTATATTCAAGAAGCTACTTTAACTTCCACTGTCAATCCTTTTGATGGCATTGGTGTTAAATTGGCTGGTACTAATGTTTTTACTTCCAATGCTGATTTAAGCATTGCTAAAGATATGGTTGTCAAACCTGAATCATTAAGGGTCTACAACGTTTTTAAATATGACGAAAGCAATAGATCTCCTATCTTCGATACTAATTATTACATCGATTGTACTCTTTCTCCTAGAGCTAAAACCAATTATGAATTAAATCGATTCCTCATACCTGAATTATCCGGTACTTCTACTTTCACCGGTTACTTCAATATGCAATGTAAATATGAAGCCCCTGCTTATGAGTCTTACAAAGACCTTTATTCAAGATGGGGAGCCCACGAAGAAGCTGTCGCTTCTGGTGAAGAATTCATAAGAGCGAGAATCGTCAATTTGGCAGCGACTTCTTACAAATTAAATTACTCTGATGGAACTAGTGTTGTTAGAAAAATCACTGGTACTGATGCGTTCAGCTTATCTAGAGGTGGAGTCTTAAACTTCTTGCTTAAAGGGGTTAGAACTGATGGATTAAGTTCGCTAGAATTACTCTCAGCTACTGTCGCAATCGACTTAGTATCTACCGCTAATCACAAAACTATGACTGGTTCAGAAATCAAATATAGATTCGGTTCAATTCCTTTCGCTTTAAGTGGAAATCAAACTATAGCTTCTAATATCTCTTATGATCTAGTTATGTGGTTATCATTCGGAATTTTCTTAATTGCCTTCATCGGCTGTGACTACGCTCTCTATAGGTATAGAAAAGAGAAATATAAGAACGATGAATTTAACAGAGTCGATCCTAAACATTTTATTAAACGTTCAGTTTTAGCTGGTTTCTATCTAGAGTTGTGGCTATTAGAAATAGTCGCTTTAGCTGGAAGGGGTTCAGCAATGCACAACACCTTAGTTGTTAAGAATCCTTTCGATATCTTCATCGTAGTCATATCAGTATTGTTAATTATCTTCACTGGTTACTACATCAAATACTTCATTGCAGCCTTCAAGGACAATAGAACTAAGAAGCGCGCTGCAGCTCTGAAGTTAGACGAAGATAAAGATGATGACGGTACAAAATAGAATGGAGTAAGAAAAAAGAGGACTGATTTATGGAAATTAAGATTAAAAATTTAACAAAGATCTTCCCTGGTGATGTCAAAAAGAGAATTAGAGACACCATCGCTGTCAAGGATTTAGATTTTGTTGTCCCTGATGGAAAATTAGTTGGTTTATTAGGCCCTTCCGGCTGCGGTAAATCCACTACTTTGTACATGATTTCTGGTTTGTTAAAACCTACTTCTGGAGAAGTTTGGTTTGGCGATCAAGAAGTTACTAATCTTTCTCCTGAAAAAAGAGGTATAGGTTTAGTTTTCCAAAACTACGCTTTGTATCCTCATATGACTATCTATAAGAACATTGAATTCCCTCTAACTAATTTGAAAGTTGAAGTTCCTTGTACTACTAAATACAATTTCACCATTACTTACACTTACAATTTAGAACCTGAAGATGATGTAAAGGGAATTGTCGCTGCTGCTCTTACTTTAGGTGCTAGAGTTGGCTTAAGATCTTCCGTTTTTAAAAAGCAAATCGATGTCGAATCCTCAGTAGAGGGAAATGTTTTAACTTTAGTTGTTAAATTGTTAAATACCTCTGAAACTGTCAAAGAATTGTATTTAAAGCAATTCCCTGAAATTATTAAGCCTACTTCAACTGACGTTAAAGATGAACACGTCACTGATGCTTTATTTGATACTGTCTTTAGAGCGACTATCAATAAAGTTGAAGAAGATGAAGTCATGGATGTCACTTTCTCTGGTAAGTTAGATGAATCTTTCACCACCTCTTCTATGGATGATGACATTAACAATTCTAAAAATGCTTTATCTAAATACGGCAAGATTGAATCAGCGGTCATTATGAAGACTAGAACTGGTTACGAATTATACGCTAGAGTCTTAGGTGTCTCTGCTTTGAAGTTGGAAGAAGCTATGGGAGAATTCACTAACTCTAACAAATTTGAATCTACTAAAAAATCAGTTAACAACGTCGTTTCTAAAAACTTCGCTTCTAAAGTTTCTTCCTTATTGAAAGCTAGAAATATTTCTTTCTCTGAATTGAAAGTCTATTTCGACAAATCTGTCACTAAATTATATGTCGAATTGAACAAAGTTAAGAAAGAAGTTACTGAAGAAACTATCAAAACTTTAACTACTGAATTAGATTTATCTGAAATCGAATCTGAAACTAAGCAAGCTATCGAACATAGAAAGCTCACTAAAGAAGAGAGAAGAGATATCGTTCATGAAACTGCTAAATTAGTTCAAGTTGAAGAATATTTAGAGAGAAAACCTTCTCAATTATCCGGTGGTCAACAACAACGTGTCGCTATCGCTAGAGCTTTGGTTAAAAAACCTAAAGTTTTATTGTTAGATGAACCTCTATCTAACTTGGATGCTCGTTTGAGATTACAAACTAGAGAAGAAATTAAGAGAATTCAACAGGAGACTGGTATCACTACAGTCTTCGTTACTCACGACCAAGAAGAAGCGATGTCCATCTGCGATGAAATCGTCGTTATGAAGTTAGGTGAAGAGCAACAAATCGACGCCCCTCAAAAGGTTTATAATTCACCTGCTAATTTATTCGTCGCTCAATTCTTAGGTACTCCTCCTATCAATGTCTTCAATGGAAGAATTGAAAAGGGCGATATCTATATTGGTGAAGATAAAATCATGCACACCTCTAAGAAGATTGAAGATCAAGAATTATCTGTCGCTATTAGACCTGAAGGTGTGGTCACTAAAGTCAATAAAGATTTCGGTTTAACTTGCAATGTTGAATCGATTCAAGTTTTGGGTAGAGATTTATTCGTCGTCGCTACTAATCCTAACTGTACTAAAGAGAACTTCAAATTCATCATTCCTGATGACGAAGAAGTTAAAATGGGTCAAATTAAAATTTCCGTCAAGCCTAATAAATTCTACATTTTCTCTAAGAAGAACGATGAAAGAATTTACTTAGAAGAGGAAGAAACAAAGTCTGAGGAATAAAATATGGCTACAGTTAATGAATTTAAAACCGAGACTCCATCATTAACCGCCGTAAACGATTTCTTTTTAGAGCGCCCTACTTACAAGGAAGGTTACGATCAAGAAACTAACACTGTTATTAGATTAGTTTCTTCTAAACGTAATAAACCTGGCAAAGAAAAGAAAGCTTACAAGGTTACTGGTATCGATGATGTAGCTGCTAAGAACAACTGGAAAGCTTGGTTGTATTTAGCACCTGCTTTGATTTTGGTAGTCATCTTCTTAATTTATCCTTTGATTAACACTATTTTCATTTCTTTCTTGAAGGATTATTCCTACGTTACTGGTTCTTTCTCAGGTATGACATTTGAGAATTTCGGTATCATCTTAGGCTTAACTCCTTACAATGGCGTCTACGAGACTAATTTTGTCAAATACGCTATTCCTAATACGTTCATAATCGTTTTCTTGACAGTTCCTATTTCTACTTTGATCGCTTTGATGATTTCCGTCTGGTTGAATTCCATCAAATGGTTCCAAAAGTTTTTACAAATTGTCTTCTTCTTACCTTACGTTACTAACGCTATTGCTGTAGGTATGGTCTTCTCAGTCTTATTTGATGAACATGGTATTATCAACTACATGTTCAATTCGAATATCGTTTGGATTTATGCAGCTACTAGAGAACACGCGATGGTTCCTTTAATGCTCTATATCGTTTGGTCTAGTTTACCTTTCAAGATTCTAATCTTCTTATCAGGTTTACAAGGCATCGATAAGCAATATTATCAAGCTGCTAAAGTCGATGCGGCTTCTTCCACTAAGATCTTATGGAGAATCACCGTTCCTTTAATGTCACCTCAGATTATGTACATCGTTATTACTTCCTTTATTGGAGCGTTCAAAGAATATACCGCTATCGTCGGCTTATTCAACAATCCTGGTACGACTCCGGGTGATTACTCACTGTACACAATCGTCTACTACATCTACGATAATTTGAATAGCCACACTACCTTTGCTGCGGCAGCTGCGGTCTTCTTATTTATCATCATCTTGGTTTTCACCTTCATCCAATTAGGTGTATCCAAGAAGAGAGTTCACTATTAAATAGAGGAGGGAAATTACATGTCAAACGAAAATTTAAATGCAATTGAACCTCAAAATGTGAAAGTTTACACTGTCCCTAAGATGGACACTTCACATATTGTTCTCTCATTAGAAGAATCTAGTAGAAGTGTGGCTGCGATTCAAAGAAGGGAAAAGATCGGCGGCATTATTACCACAATTCTTACTTACGTAATCTTGTTGGCCTTAGCCTTGATTGTTGTCTTCCCCTTCTACTGGATGATTATTACTTCCTTAAAAACTAACGAAGAAGTCATTCAATCTAATCAAACTTTGTTCCCTTCGATCGTCATGTGGTCTAATTACGTGTTCGTCTTCCAAGAATTTAAGTTTGGTACTTTCTTAGGCAATACAATTGTTGTTGCTATCTTCTCGACTCTAGGTACTTTGCTTACTACAGTCTTAGCGGCTTACGCCTTTGCTAGATTGGAATTTAAGGGTAGAGAAGCAGTCTTCTTAATCTTCTTGATGACTATGATGATTCCTGGTGAAATGATGGTTATTTCTAACTACATCACCGTCGCATCCTTTGGATGGATTGGAAGTGGACAAACCTTGTTAAATGCTTACTTATCAATGATTGTTCCTTTCGTTGTTTCCGTCTTCTACATTTATTTACTTAGACAAAACTTCAAACAGATACCTAACGAATTGTATCTAGCTGCTAAAGTCGATGGTAAATCTGACTGGTCCTTCTTATGGAAAGTCATGGTTCCTTTAGCTGCACCTACATTAATTTCTATCTGTATCTTGAAGTTCATGGGTACTTGGAACTCCTACGTCTGGCCTAACTTAGTTACCAATTCTGAATCGTACAGATTAATTTCTAACGGTTTGAGAGGATCTTCATTCACCGATCCTGATACTGGTAGAACTAACTTCGGCTATCAGATGGCTGGTACTGTTCTAGTTACCGTTCCTCTATTCTTGTTATTCGTCATCTTCCGTAAATACATCATGAGAGGTGTAGGAAGAGCTGGTATCAAAGGATAGAGAATCCTTATTACTTCGGTTTAATTTATCGTAAGGATAATTAAATATATTTCATGGTTTTACAAATGTTAAAGGAGGTCTAAAATTTCATGAAAAAACAATTTGCGTCATTGCTATTGACTGTCGCTGCCGCATCGAGCTTAGTCGCTTGTAACAATGCACCTGCTTCTACTGCTGTTTCTTCTGCTGCATCTTCTGCCGCATCTTCTATTGCATCTTCTGCTGCAACTTCTATTGCATCTTCTGCTGCCGGCACTCAAACCGAAATCACTTTCTGGTCTACCATCGGACAAAATAACCGTCCTGTTTTTGAAAAGATTGTTTCTGATTTCGAAGCTGCTTATCCTCAATACAAGATTAACAACGTCTATCAATCTGGTAACTACAACCAATTAAAGGATATGGTTACTTCTGGTTTCGCTGCTAATAACTATCCTGATTTAGTTCAATGTTATCCTGACCATGTTGCTGAATACATCAACTATGGTAAAGCTGTCGATTTAACTAGCTACATGAATGATCCTCAAATCGGTTTAACCGCTGAAGATAAAGCTGATTATATTGAAGAATTCATGAGGGAAGGTCAAGAATATGCCGTTACCGGTACTTATTCAGTTCCTTTCTCTAAATCTACCGAATTAATGTTCTACAATCCTGTCTTATTAGGCTTGAATTTATCTTCTGTTGATCCTACCATCAACGAAGGCAACCCTTTAAATAGAGCTTACTTAGAGAACTTAACTTGGGAAGAATTATTCGAAAAGCTCTGTCCTGCTATCGTTACATACAACAACTCCTTAGAAGCTTCTAAGAAGATCTTAAAAGAAGATCAAGCTTATCACGCCGTCTTCGCTTATGACTCTGATGATAACTTATTCATCACCTTAGCTGAACAATATGGTTATCCTTATACTTCAGTTAACACCACTACTGGTAAAGGTTCTGCCGATTTCAATAATGACCAAATGAAAGCTTTGACCAAAGTCTTCAACGAAGCTGCTAAGAAAGGCTACATCATTTCTAAAGGTTCTGCTGGTAACAACTACACTAACGAATATTTCACCAAGAGCAACACCTTATTCTCCGTTGGTTCTACTGGTGGTGTTAAGTATCAATTCGAAGCTAAAAATCCTTTCGCTACTCAAGTCGCGAGAATTCCTCACGCCAGAGGTAAAGATCCTAAGGTCATTTCTCAAGGTCCTGGCTTAGTTGTCTTATCTCACAACTCCACTGAAAGAGAAAAAGGTTCTTGGTTATTCTATAAGTTCTTAACTAACAAGAAGAATTCCTTAGCTTGGGCTTTAGATACTGGCTATATGCCTGTTAGAAAATCTGGTTACACCGATAATGAATATAAAGAAAAGTATTATGTCGATGACACCGTCATGGCAGAAGCTTCTCAAGATGCGTTAATGTCTAGAGCTGGTGCTTATACTGAAAAGATCATCAATGAAACTTACACCTCACCTGCTTTCATCGGCTCTGCTGCTTGCCGTAATGCCGCTGGTGCTATCATGATCAAAGCTATGACTCCTACTTCTACCGCTGCTGATATCGATAAATCTTTCACCGATAACTACACTGCAGCTGTCAAGGAAATTAAGTAAACTAAACAACTAGTTTATTGATTAAAATTTCTATTTAAAATTTCTTACCCACCTAAAAGATAATGGAGGAATACAAATTATGAAAAAATCTAAAGTTTTATTAACTATTTGTGGAGCCCTGACTCTTTTGGGTGGGCTTTTTTCCTGTAGTAACAATCCTGCGCCTACTTCTAGTGCGACTTCTACTAGTTCGACAGCTTCATCTATAGCTTTATCTTCTGGAACTAGTCAAAGTGTCACTATCGACTTTTGGCACACTTCCGGTCAAGGTATTGATGCTGGTTATGTAAGATACGCTAAGAAGTTTGCAGAATTAGTTAAACAAAACGAAGGTGTCGATTTAACTATCAATTGCTCTTACCAAGGTGGCTATCCTGATATTTTAGATAAGGTCACTAAGTCTTTTGCAACTGGTACAGCTCCTGCTATAGCTATTGCCTATCCTGACCATGTTGCTAATTACATCGCTATGCAACAGCAAGATGGTAGACAATATGTGGCTGATTTGTCTAAATTAGCTTCTGATCCTAACATTGGTTTTGGTAAGCAAGCTTGGATTGGAGATGGGGAAGCTAGCGACTTTGTCCCTACTTTCTATCAAGAAGGTCAAAACTACGTTATCGAAGGCATGTATTCTTTACCTTTCTTAAAATCCACTGAAGTTTTGTTCTACAATATTGACCAAGTTCATTCTTACGCTAAATCATATAAACCTGGAGAGTTAATATCTACTCAACAAGTAGAGAAGTGGATGTCTTCTCTCACCTGGGATGAATTTATGGAATTTGCAACTTACATCAAAGAACATAAAGATTCTAAATCTGCTTTAGAAGTCCCAGTCTATTACGATTCTGATTCCAATTTATTCATTTCCAAATGTTATCAAGAAGATATTCCTTTCATATCTTTAAATGATGGAAAGATGTCAGTTGATTTTGATAACCCCAAAGCTAGAGCTATGGTTGAAAAATTGAAGACTAGCGTCGACGCTGGTGTTCTTACCACTAAAGGAAAAGTCGGCACTTATGGTTCTTCCTATTTCACTTCTGAAAAGTGTATCTTCTCAATTGGTTCTTCTGGTGGAGCCGGTTATCAAGATCCTTCTGGAGATTTTAATCTAGGCGTCTGTCAAGTTCCTCATAATGGAAAGAAAAAATATGTCACTCAAGGTCCGACTTTAACTATTTTAAGAAATCCTGGCGACACTGACGCTGTCAATGATCTCAAGACTAAATACGCTTGGGAATTTGTTAAATATTTAACTTCTACTGATATAAATATCAGATTGACTTTAGGTTATTCTGAAGGTTATTCTCCCGTTCGTAAATCTTGTTATGAGACTGCTGATTACCAAGAATACATCTCTGAAGAAGGTGCAGAAATCTTCTCCAAAACCGCTAAAGTTGTCATTGGCTTAGAAGATAATTATATTTTAACTCCTTCTGCTAAAGGCACTGCGGCTGCTAGAACTGAAGTCGGAAATTTATTAACTCAATATTTCATTAATAAGAAGACTTTAGACCAAGCCTTCGCTGATGCTGTAACTGAAACTAAAAAAGCTATGTAAAACAGGAGCCTTATATGAAATACAACTTAAAGAAAACATTTATCCTTCTAGGGTTAACTACATTAGCCTTACCCACTTTAGCAGGGTGTAACAACAATCCTGCTTCTACCTCTGCTAATAGTAGTTCTGTTGTTTCTAGCACTTCCTCTGCGGCTTTATCTTCGATTTCTTCTCAAGCTACTAAAATCGATTATGTCAATAATGGCAGTGTTAAATTAAAGATGGATTACACTAATCGCACTTTTGAAAAAGATGGTATTGAAAAAGTGGAATTGCGTACTTGCATCGATGGTGATACTTCACATTTCAGCGCTAAATCTGGAACTATAAAGATTAGATATTACGGTGTTGATACTCCTGAATCAACTGGTAAAGTTCAACCTTACGGTAAGAAAGCTTCTAATTTCACTAAATCTAAATTAAAAGCTGCGGCGGAAAATGGAACTATTGTTATCACCGCTCCTGATACTAAATATACAACACCTAGCTTCGATTCTACTGGTACTAGGTATTTGGGTTTGGTTTGGATTAATGAAAATGTTAAGAACGCCCCATATGATACTTTAGTCTGCTTAAATCTCTGGATTGTACAAGAAGGCTTTTCTGTTTATAAATCGTCAACTGACGCTAATTTAAGTGAATATACTCCAACTTTCATGGCTGCTGAAGAGCAAGCTAGAAAATTGAAACTCAATTATCTATCTGGTGAAGAAGATGATGGATTTAATTATGGCGCCTATGAAGAAGTCTCGCTCTTAGATTTGAAAAGAGAAGTCGTTGCTAATTTAAACGATTCTTCTCATGCTAATGCCTACGATGGTGCTAATGTTAAAGTTCAAGGCACGGTCGTCGGTTATTGTGATAATATCTTGTATTTACAAGGTATCTTCGATGAAGAACACGGCGCTGAAAAGGGTAAGACTGAATACGCTGGTATCAATATCTTCTGTGGTATGACCGCTATTTCTTCTAACTATACTAAAGTCGGCACATATTTAGAAGTTCCTGCTGTGGCATCTGATAGTGAAAATTTCGGATTCCAATTAGCTGGAGCTGAATTTTCTAAATATGCCGCTGATGAAAAGAAGGTCAACATCATTTACACCGCCGCGGAAAATGATGTCTATCCTCCTCACGTATTTGAATATACTGTCGATCAATTAGATGCTGTAGTTACTAATAAAGACTACGGGCCTTTATATTCACCTATCAAAGTTACTGAAGAAGTCTATTGTTATGATGCTTTCAAATCTGATAGTGGAGATGTCACTTTATATTTGAAGAAACAAAACGCCGATGGAAGTATTACTAAGTTCCGCGCATATGTTCCTTTCACTTATAAACCTGATGCTGCAAATCAACCTACTTGGTCCTTCTCAACTGCAGAAGAATTTGAAAATCGTCGATATAATATCACCGGTATTTATTCTTGCCACAAAGTTACTAATTCCGATGGTTCAGTCAAGAGATTAGATATGCAATTAATTCCTCGCGGATCTCAAGACTTGGTCTGCTTGGACTTAGATTAAGGAGGAATATATGTATTGTTATCACTGCGGTTTAGAAATCAATGAAAAAGCTATCGAAGCTAAGTCTTCATCTCTAGAAAAGAACAAAGAAGTTATCAATGAAGAAACTCAAGTTAGTTATATTTGCCCTAGATGTGGACATTTGATTCATCAAGGACATTCTGAGCAAGACTTGAAGAGCTTAGCTGCAGCCTCTCACGCTGAAATTCAAAGGGGAAGAAATTCTTTTGCTATCGGTATGGGTTTTACGGTCATTGGTGCAATATTATTAATTTTAGCTTTCATCTTCTTTAGACTTTCATATAAGCCTGGTATGTTAAATCAATTAGTTGTTAATTGCCCTGAATTCTACGTTGCTATGATTCTATTTGGCGTCTCAGGCGTTATGCTAATCTATGGAATAATCAAAGTCTGCTTAGGCTTAATTAAAAGAAGAAAATACGAGAGAGTTTTGAAGGATCTCCAATTAAAAACCTTCGTTCAATAATCATACGGTATTAACGAATAAATCTTTTTCGTCAATATATAGTCCTATCTTTATTAGAGGGACAAAAAATTAAGTAAGTGTGAAGAAAGGAGTAAATATGAACAAAAAAGTTCTCACAATTGCTACGTTGTTTGCTGTTTCATTAGGAGGGTTAGCCGCTTGTAATAAGGGGGGTTCTAGCGTCGCTTCTTCTGCTGCGTCCTCGGCAGCTGTTTCAAGTGCTGTCGTCTCTTCTGTCTCTTCGGTAAGCTCTATCACCCCTGTCTCTGTCAATTCTGTAGCTATCAATAACAAGACTGCTTTACAAAAAGAATGGCACATTGGTGAAGCTAACAGAATGATTGAATTAACTGTCGATCCTGAAGTTAATATCGCTTCTTTAGTTCAAAAAGGTCAATTAACTGTTACTTCCAGCGATACTAGTAAGGTTGCTGTTAACGGATTATATTTATCACCTGTTGGAGTTGGTAAATCTAATATCACTGTCACTATCGGTAGTGCTAGTGCTACTGTTGAAGTTGAAGTTTCAGAAACTATTCCTGTTAATAAACATACTGATGCTACCGTTGCTTCCGCTGTTGCTGCTGCTAAATTATTAGGCGATGGTGGAGCTTGGGAAACTACTGATATTTATACTATCACTGGTTTTGCTGCTAACGTTGTCAATAGCAAATATGGTAACTTCGATATCTACGATCCTGTCACTGGTGATATGTTAGTTATCTACGGTTCTTCTACTACCAATCCTTGGGTAATCTCCAAAGCCAAGAATTCCGCTGGTGCAGATGTTGAATATAGTTATGTTTTCAAAAATCCTCAAAATTTCAAATATGGTGAAACTTTCGTTGAAGGTGATTTAGTTACTATTGATGTCACTTTATGTAATTATCATGGTAAGTATGAAGGTAATGGCCATGTCACTAAAGTTGTCAAGAACGCTGAAACTACTCAAACTTACAAAGCCTCTATTAAAGCAGGTGAGCACGGTACTGCTACTTTAGCTAAGACTGAAGGCCTCAAGTTCAATGAATCAGTCGCTATCAATATCACTCCTGATGAAGGTTACGTTGTTGATAAAGTTACTGCTGATGGTACCAAAGTCAATCCTGATAATGATGGAAATTATGTTTTAAAAGCTAAAGTCACTAATGCTGTTGAAGTTACTTTCAAAGAAAAACCTACCGTAGTAGCTGATGTTACTTTAAATGCTACTGCTTTAGGCGTTGGAACTAGTTATGGTTCTTCCACTACAGACGCTTCTATTGGTGGAGCTAGTTGGAAATATGAAGCTTTGATGACTGATGGCGAGAAGAGCTACCTCCAAATGTCTAAATATACTGCCGATAGACATTCTAGTTTTGCTAATACGAGTGCTTTATCAGCTGGCATAGATAAGATTGTCATGACTTATGGTGCTAAGAAATCTTATGATAATGAAAATGCTTTAAATGTTAAGTTCGGTACTGATGCTACTGTTGCTTCTTACACCGCTTCAGTTAATATTACTGCAGCTGATAACGGTGGAATTGTTGTTACTGTTACTCCTGACGCCAAGACTTATACTTTCGTTTCTTTCGAAGTACCTTCTACTTATACTAAAAATGCTCAATACTGGGCTAGTGTAGAAATTTATTTAGTCAAATAATTACTGAATAAAAATCTATAAGGTCACTCGCGAGAGTGGCCTTTTTCTATACCTAAAAAGAATTAAATCTTTTATAATTAAATCGATATGATATACACAGTAACTTTTTCACCTTCCATCGATTATTTTGTTAAATTAGATGATTTTGAGGTTAATAAAATTAATAGAAGTAAAAGTGATTTCTTCTGCCCAGGAGGTAAAGGAATTAATGTCTCTTTAATACTTAATAATCTGGGATGCAAATCTGTATGTTTAGGATTTGTCGGAGGTTTTACAGGGAAGTATATAGAAGAAAATTTAAATAGGAAGGGAATAGAGACTTCTTTTATCCACATTGAAGGGAATTCTAGAATAAATGTTAAGATTAACGATTTAAAATATGAGACTGCTTTAGATGGAACAAATCCCTGTTTAAAAGAATCTGATATAGATGAATTAGTGAACCAATTATCTAGATTAAATAAAGGTGATTTAGTATCGTTCAACGGTAGATTTCCTAAGATTGTTTCTCAAAGGAGAATAGAGGAGATTTTCTCTTTATTAAATAAAAAAGAAATTGAATTTATTATCGATACTTCTTCTCCTCACTTAGAGCAAATATTAAAATACAAACCGTTTTTAATAAAGCCTAACAAAGAAGAGCTAGAAGAGGTTTTTAGCAAGAAAATTGATTCTTCTAAAGAATTAGTAGATAAACTTAAAGAATTAGTCTCTAGAGGCGTAAAAAACGCCATATGCTCTTTAGATAAAGATGGAGCAATCCTGGTTAATAAAGATGAAGTAATAATTCTCAATTCTTTTAAAGGGAAAGTAATTAAGACTGTGGGTTGTGGAGATTCTTTAGTTGGGGGATTCATTTATAAATATTTAGAATCTAAAGATGTTAAAGAGGCTTTTAAATATGGAGTAAGCGCAGGATGTGCTAGCGCCTTTTCTACTTCTTTAGCAACTAGAGAAGAGATTGAGAGATTATATAGACAACTCTAAGGTCTTTTGATGTTATAACTAACTTATTGTTTTTTAACTTGCAAAAATTTTTATATATTTATAATATATAAAAGCTCGAACTTGAGAGATTAAATGAAAAACAATAAATTGATTAAAATTTTTATTGCTTAAATAGCTTTCAATGTGATATTATTTATGTGCTATGGGATAATAGCGCCCTTTTTGGACGACTCATAGTCGTGGGAGAGGCTACTAACCTCATAAGAACCACGCACGAAAACCATATAGGAGGAAAATTATCGTGCCAGCTAAAAAAATCTTGAGAACGATGAAAATCGTCTCTATGGGCGGCGAAGCCAGCCCTGCAAAGTTAGGTCAAAAATTAGGTCCCTACGGTATCGGTGGTAAGTTCTGCATGCAATTCAATGCTATGACTTCCGATAGAAGTGGCGATTTAGTTCCTTGTATCTTAACTATCTACGAAGACAAGTCTTTCGACATTGTCTTAAAAACTACTCCGGTTACTTTCTTAGTTAAGAAGTATGCCCACATCGAGAAAGGTGCTGCAGACAAATCTAAATCTGCTGGTTCCATTTCTAGAGCAGATGTTCAAAAGATTGCCGAGTACAAGATGCCTGATTTAACTGTCGACTCTTTAGAGGCCGCTATTAGATCAGTTGAAGGTACCGTCAAATCTATGGGAGTCAAAATCGTTGACTAAGGAGGAGATTGGAAATGAAAAAATTATCTAAAAAGTACGCTGCTGCTTTAAAAGAAATCGATAGAAGCAAGAAGTATTCTGTCGCTGAAGCTGCCGCCGTCATCAAGAAAACTTCTACTACTAAATTCGACGCTCCTGTTCAAATCTGCTTCAACTTAAATTTGAACACTAAGCAACCTGATCAACAATTAAGAGGCACCATCTCTTTACCTAATGGTTCTGGTAAAACTAAGAAAGTCTTAGCTGTCACTAACACCAAGGTTGAAGAAGCTAAAGCCGCTGGAGCTGATTATGCTGGTGGAGTTGAATTATTAGAAAAGATCCAAAAAGAAAACTGGTTTGACTTCGATGTCATCGTCGCCACTCCTGATATGATGGGTCAATTAGGTAAGATGGGTAGAATCTTAGGTCCTAAAGGTTTGATGCCTAACCCTAAATCTGGTACCGTCTCTCCTGATATCGCTACTGCTGTTAAAGAAATTAAGAATGGTAAGATTACTTACCGTACCGATAAAGATGGTAATGTCTCCTGCGCTGTCGGCTTAGTCTCCTTCACTGAAGAAGCCTTAGTTGAAAATATCAACACTGTTATCAATACCATCAGCAGAGTCAAACCTGCTTCTGTCAAAGGAACCTATGTCAAGTCTGTCTCTTTACATACCTGCATGGGTCCTGCCGTCAAGTTAGAATACATCGTTAAGTAATCTAACTTATTAACCACTTTATAAGCATCAATATACCTAAGACCGCAGCGGCGTATAAGCTTAATCAGGCTGCCGAGGTAGATACTAGAAATTATATTATTAATTACAATAGATCTTCGCTCCTCATATGAGGAATCTAAGTATATTGTTGCAAATATTACTAAGATAGGAGGTGTACACACATGAACGAGTCTATTCTCAATGAGAAAAAGGAAGTCGTCTCCCGTCTAGATGCCGTATTAAAGGGAAGTAAGAGTGCTATCATTGTTACTTACCACAACTTAAACGTCAAAGCTATCAACACTTTGAGAGCTGAGTTGAAGAAGAACGGTGGAAAGATGGAAGTTGCTAAGAACACCTTAGTCAAGAGAGCTCTTGACGGGGAAAACTTAGGCAAATTAGACGCCTTACTCAAAGGCCCTAACGCTCTTATCACCGGTGAAGACGAAACCAAGATCTTAGCTTCTGTCGTCGCTTTTACTAAAAAGAACAAGGAAATGGAGATCAAAGGTGCGGTCATCGGCGGTGTTTACTGCGATGTGAACATGATTGGTAAACTTGCTACTGTACCTGATAAGGATTCTGCTATTAGCGTCTTATTATCAGTCTTACAAATGCCTGTTACCAAGTTCGCATGTGCCTTTAAAGCTTATGCTGATAGCTTACAATAATCAGCAAATTAGTCTATTTAGACAAAATTAAAAACAAACATCAAATTGGAGGAAAAAATTATTATGGCAAAATTAAATGCTGCTGATGTTATCGCTTCTTTAAAAGAAATGACCATTGCTGAAGTAATGGAATTAGTTGAATCTATCGAAAAGGAATTCGGTGTTACCGCCGCTGCTCCTGTCGCTGCTGCCGCTGCTGCTCCTGCTGAAGCTGCTGATGCTGCTCCTAGCGAAGTTACCCTCACCTTAAAGAGCTTTGGTGCTTCTAAGGTTAAGGTTATCAAGGAAGTCCAAAATATTACTGGATTAGCCTTAATGGATGCTAAGAAATTAGTTGATTCCGCTCCTTGCACCATCAAAGAGAAAATCTCTCCTGCTGAAGCCGATGGTTACAAGAAGCAATTAGAAGCCGCTGGCGCTGAAGTCGAAGTTAAGTAAGCCTTCGCTCTTGATAATTTCTCTGACTGAACACGTTTATCTTGCTGACTGGGGACGTTCTACCTCAGTGCAAGATGGCGCTAGGCAGATAGCCCCACTTTTTTAAGCCGGGGCTTTATGCATATTAGAGAAAGTCAAGATTTTTATAAAAAAATCGCGTTAGACAGGGATTTTAATGCGATTTATAAATTATCCCTAGAAGGAGAACTTACATGAAAAAGACTTTTGAAGAAATCTTCAATAAGGGCGAGTTCACTTACGCCTACAACAACAGAGCGGATTTCTCCAGAGTAAGTGGTCAATTAGATTTACCTTACTTATGTGAAATTCAAACCGCTTCGTTCAACTGGTTAATTACCGAGGGAATCCAAGATGTCTTAAAGGATTTCTTCCCGATTTCTAACTCTGACAAGACAATGACTCTCGATTATGATTCATTGTATTTTGATGAACCTAAATACGATTATTTCGCTTGTAAGACTGGAAGTTACACTTACTCCCGTCCTCTTCACGTTCGTTTAGTTTTAGATAACAACGGTGCTAAGACTACCGGTTCTATTTTCATGGGTGATTTCCCTATGATGACCGACTCTGGAACTTTTGTTATTAACGGCGTTGAAAAAGTTGTTGAATCTCAAATTGTCAGATCCGCTGGCGCTTATATGCACAAAGAGGAAGTCACTTCTTCAGCGACTTTCAATTACGGTGCTGATATCATCCCTCAAAGAGGTACTTGGTTAGAATTCTTATCTGATGCTAAGAACTTACTTTGGGTTAGAATCGACAAACAAAAGAAAGTTTCAGCTTTGACTTTATTGCGTGCTTTAGGTATCACTCACGATACTGAAATTAAAGATTTATTCGGCACTTACAATGAAATGTTGAATAAGACTTTAGAAAAGAATCCGGAGACTACCGATTTTAAGACTTCCACTCCTGAAATAGAAGCTTCCATTTCTGCTTTGAAGGAAATCTACGGTAAGTTAAGACCTGGTGAACCTATTGCTGATAGCGATGTAGCTAGACAAATTAGAGCGAGATTCTTCGTTCATAAGAATTATGATTTAGGTCCGGCTGGACGTTATAAATTAAATAAGAAACTCAATATCTACGAAAGATTATTGGGTAGAGTTATATCTCAAGATTTGATCAACGAAGAAGTTGGTGAAATAGTTGTCGAAAAAGACACTTTGATCACTAGAGAAATCTTGAATAAGTTAGAAGATAGCAAATTCTTCGAAAAGAATTGTGTCAGAACATTCTCTTTGAATCCTGACTTAATTGAAGATGAATTGAAAAAACAAGGCTTGATGTACAACAAAGTCAATGTTGTTAACGTCTACGCTGACGAAGAAAAGAGCAGAGAAGAAATCATCGTTGGTAACGATATCACCATCGAACAAGAATTCTTAACTCCTTCTGATATCGTCGCTTGTTTCTCTTATTTCATCAACATCATCGATAACGTTGGTAATGTCGACGATATCGATCATTTAGGAAATAGACGTATTAGATCTGTTGGTGAATTGATTCAAAATCAGTTTAGAACTGGTTTATCTAGAATGGAGAGAATCATCACTGAAAAGATGTCCATTTCTAAAGATAATACTTCTGTTGTTCCTGATGATTTAATCAATATTAAACCTTTGACTAGCTGCATCAAAGAATTCTTCAATTCTTCGCAGTTAACTCAATTCATGGATCAAGTTAATCCTCTATCAGAATTATCTAACAAGAGAAGAATCTCCGCTTTAGGTCCTGGTGGATTAACTAGAGATAGAGCTTCTTTCGAAGTTAGAGATGTCCATTATTCTCACTACGGCAGAATCTGCCCTATCGAAACTCCTGAAGGTCAAAACATCGGTTTGATCGGTAACTTAGCTTGCTATGCCAAGATTAACAAATTCGGTTTCATCGAAACTCCTTATAGAAGAGTCGTCAATAGAGTTGTTCAAGACGCTACTGATTATTTATCAGCGGATGATGAAAAAGAACACGTTATCGCTCAAGCTAACGTCAAAATTAATAAAGAAACTAAATTAATTGAAGAAGAGAGAGTCTTAGCTAGAAAAGGTGGTGAAACCATCATGGCTAATGTCGATGAAGTTGATTACATCGATGTCTCTCCTAAACAAATTGTTTCCGTTGCTTCCGCTTGTATTCCTTTCTTGGAAAACGACGACTCCACTCGTGCGCAAATGGGTGGTAATATGCAACGTCAAGCTTTACCTTTACTTCGACCTCACGCTCCTTTTGTTGGAACTGGTCTTGAACATAAGATTGCTACCGACTCAGGTGTTGCTGTCACCGCTAAGGAAGATGGCGTAGTAACTTACGTTGATTCTAAGAGAATCGAAGTTAAATCTAAGAATGGTGCCACCACTTATCAATTGAAGAAATTTATGAGATCTAACGCTGGTACTTGCATCAATCAACAACCCATCGTTCACGTTGGCGATAAAGTTAAAGTTGGTGATGTCTTAGCTGACGGTCCTGCTATGGATCATGGTGAATTGGCTTTAGGTCAAAACGTCATCATCGCTTTCACTACTTGGCATGGTTACAACTACGAAGATGCTGTCATTATGTCTGAAAGATTAGTAAAAGATGATGTTTATACCACTTTGCACATTGTTGATTATCAATGTGATAGAAGAAAGACCAAGAATGGTAAAGAAGAATTCACCGCAGATATCCCTAATATTTCAACCAAGATGAAGGCTCACCTCGATTCTAGAGGCGTTATCGTTCCTGGTTCAGAAGTTAAAGAAGGGGATATCTTAGTTGGTAAGACCTCTCCTAAAGGTGATGTTGAATTATCTCCTGAAGAGAAGTTGTTACAATCTATCTTCTTATCCAAATCTAAAGATCAAAAAGACACTTCCTTGCGTGTTCCTCACGGTGGAGGAGGTATTGTTTTAGATGTTAGATATCTATCTAGAGCTAACGGAGATGAATTACCTCCTAACGTTCTAGAATCTATCAAAGTTTACGTCGTTCAGAAGAGAAAGATTTCCGAAGGTGATAAGATGTCTGGACGTCATGGTAACAAGGGTGTTATCTCTAAGATTGTTCCTGTTGAGGACATGCCTTTCTTACCTGATGGAACCCCTGTTGATATCTTATTGAACCCTCTAGGTGTTCCTTCTCGTATGAACATCGGTCAAATCTTAGAAGTTCACTTAGGTATGGCTTGTGCTAAGTTAGGTGGATTGAAAGTTTCTACTCCAGTCTTCGAAGGTATCACTAATGAGCAAATCGCTAAGATGATGAAAGAAGCTGGTATGGAAGAAGATGGCAAGACCGTCTTATATTCTGGTGAAACTGGTGAGAGATTTGATTCGAGAATCAACGTCGGTGTCATGTACATGATTAAATTGGTTCACATGGTCGACGATAAATTACACGCCCGTGCGACTGGACCTTACTCTTTGGTTACTCAACAACCTTTGGGTGGTAAAGCTCAAAAAGGTGGTCAGAGATTCGGTGAAATGGAAGTTTGGGCTTTGGAAGCTTATGGTGCTGCACACGTCTTACAAGAAATGCTCACCATCAAATCTGATGATATGGTCGGTAGAAATGAATGCTACGAGGCCATCTTAAAGAACAAGCCTATTCCTAAACCTAACATGCCTGAATCTTTCCGTGTCTTAATCAAGGAACTTCAATCCTTAGCAATCGATGTTTCCTTGTTTGCTCCTAATGATCAAGGCGTATCTGAGCCTATCGATATCTCTTCTTTAACTAGTGAATCTATTAAGTTAGAGAAGAAGATTCAAAATTCCATCTTCAAGATGGGTGAATCTGAATTAGATGAATCTACTCAAGCTTCCGCTGAAGAATTGTTAGATAGCAACAACTCTGGTGAAAAGGATCTCGAAGAAGAGAATCCTTTCGAAATCGCTTAATAAGGAGGTAAATGATAATGTTTGATTTAAATAAATTAAGTGCTATTCAAGTTAAACTTGCCTCTCCTGAAACTGTAAAATCTTGGGCGGTTAGAGTTAAAAAAGATAAAGATACTGATACTACTATCACTATCGATGGTGAAGTTTTAACTTCAGAAACCATCAACTACAGAACTCAAAAGCCTGAACCTGGCGGATTGTTCTGTGAAAAGATCTTCGGTCCCACTAAAGATTATCAATGTTATTGCGGTAAATATAAAAAGCCTAGATACAATGGTAAAATCTGCGAAAAGTGCGGTGTCGAAGTCACTACTAAAGCTGTTAGAAGAGAGAGAATGGGTAAGATTACTTTAAATTCTCCTTGTACTCACATCTGGTTCTTAAAGGGTACTCCTTCAAGAATCTCCGTCTTGTTAGACGTTCCTCCTAAACAAATCGAGGAAGTCGTCTATTATGCTTCTCACATCGTCGTCAATCCTGGTAATTGCCCTGGATTGAGCTTAGGTATGGTCTTAAGTGAAAGAGATACTAGATCTAAATTCACTGAAGTTATCAACGCTTTGCTTAACGATCAAGAGCATTATCCTAATTTGGATAGAGAAAGAGCTTATTCTATCGTCGAGAGATTAGGTCATTCTGATATCCCTGTCGATTTTGTCACTTTCTCTAAATTCATTTCCACTTACACTGGTGCAACCTTCGATTGGGGTGCAGAAGCTATCAAGACTTTATTAGCTTCCTTGGATTTAGATGTCGTTTTCGAACAAATCCAAGAGAAATTAAAGACTACTACTGCGCAAAACCAAGCTAGAATCAAACTTTTAAAGAGATTAGAGCTAGTTGAAGCTTTTAGAAAGTCCAAGAATAAACCTGAATGGATGGTCTTGACTGTTTTACCTGTCATGCCTCCTGATTTACGTCCTATGTTACCTCTTGATGGTGGTAGATATGCCGCTTCTGATTTGAACGACTTATATAGACGTGTTATCAACAGAAATAACCGTTTGAAGAAATTCATTGATCAAGGCGCTCCCCAAATCATCACTATCAACGAAAAGCGTATGCTTCAAGAAGCTGTCGATGCTTTAATCGATAACGGAAGAAGAACTAAGGCTGTTGTTGGTGCAGGTAATAGACCTTTAAAGTCTTTATCTAGCCAATTAAAAGGTAAACAAGGCCGTTTCAGACAAAACTTATTAGGTAAGCGTGTTGATTACTCCGGTCGTTCAGTTATCGCTGTCGGTCCTACTTTAGAGATGGATCAATGTGGTATTCCTAGAGAAATGGCGATTTCTTTATTCCGTCCTTTCATCGCTGCAAAGTTGATGGCGGATAAGAACGCTTCTACTAGAAAGCAAGCTGATAACATGATTGACTCCGCGGATGAAAAGGTCTTAGATGCGATTGAAGAAATCATCAAGACTCACCCCGTTTTACTCAATCGTGCTCCTACTTTACACAGATTAGGTATTCAAGCCTTTAGACCTGTTTTAGTCGAAGGTCGTGCAATCCGTTTACACCCTCTAGTTTGTACTGGTTTTAACGCAGACTTCGATGGTGACCAAATGGCTGTCCACGTCCCTCTTTCTAAGAAAGCTCAACAAGAAGCTGTCGACTTAATGATCGCTTCTCACAATATCTTAGGTCCTAAAGATGGTCAACCTATTTGTATTCCTACTCAAGATATGTTGTTAGGTAACTATTACATCACTTTAGAAAATGATGTCGAAGGTTTAAAACAACAAGCTAGATATTACGAGAAGTTTGGTGATACTACCGAAGCAGAAAAGTACAAATTGTACGCTGAATGTGAAGGTAAAGTCTTCGCTTCACCTGATGAAGTCTTAATGGCTTACAACAACCGTTTAATTCACTTACAATCGAGAATTGCGATTAGAGCCTCTTCTTTAGGTAAGTCTTACTTCAATAAGGCTATGAACAAGTCTTATTTAGTAACTACTCCTGGTAAGATTATCTTTAACTCTATTTATCCTGAGGATTTCCCTTATATCAATTCTGCTGCCGATTGTGTATTTGAACATACCGGTGAGAAGAAACCTTACGAAGCTGATGAAAATTATTTACCTGAAGGCTTCTTACCTTACGGAACTAACATTAAAGAATATTTAGCTTCTAAGAAGTTAAATAAACCTATTTCTAAGAACCAAATTTCTGCGATTATCACCGAATTGTTCTATCGTTATCAAGCCGAAAAGACTTCTCACATCTTAGATGCTATCAAGAATTTAGGCTTTGAATATTCCACTATTTCTGGTATCACTGTCGCTTTATCTGATATCTCTGCGGATACTTCAGATTTAGGTATTGAATCTCCTTTGGCGGACAAACAACAAATCTTCGATGAAGCTGAAAAAGAAGTTCAAAAACTTCGTGATCAAGCTGATGAAGGTGAATTGGACGAAGATGAACGTTATAAGAAAGTTATCGCTGTTTGGAACGATGTTTCCGAAAAGATTACTTCTAAAGTTAAGAAAGTTATCGATTTAGAGGTCAGAAACCCCGTCTTCATGATGTCTTCTTCTGGCGCTAGAGGTAAGACTACTAACTTCGTTCAATTAATCGGTTTGAAAGGTTTGATGGCTAGACCTGATGGTTCTGCTTTGGAAATTCCTATTAAATCTTGCTTCAGAGATGGCTTATCTGTTTCCGAATTCTTCACCGCTACTCACGGTGCTAGAAAGACCGGTGCGGATACCGCGTTAAAGACTGCTGACTCTGGTTATTTAACTAGAAGATTAATCGATGTCTCTCACGATGTCATCGTCAGAGAAGAAGATTGCGGTTGTGATCACGGTATTGTCGTAAGAGATATTATGTCTAGAGAGCCGCATCCTGATGATGAAGCCAAAGGACAATATCCTGAAGTTATCGTTGAATTGAAAGATAGAATTATCGGAAGATTCTCCGTTAACGATATCATCAATCCTCAAACTAAGGAAGTTATCGTTCCTGCTAACACCATGATTGAAGAAGATACTGCTAACAAGATTGTCTCTGCGGGTATTAAAGAAGTTGAAATTAGAGCTTTGTTTACCTGTCAAACTAAAGATGGCGTCTGCGTCCACTGCTACGGCCGTAATTTAGCCACTGGTAAAGTTGCGGAAATTGGTGATGCTGTTGGTATTATGGCTGCTCAATCTATAGGTGAACCTGGTACTCAGTTAACTTTAAAGAACTTCCACTCCGGTGGTGTTGCTGGTGAAGAAGATATCACTCAAGGTCTCCCTCGTGTCCAAGAAGTTTTGGAAGCTAGAACTCCTAAAGGTGAAGCTTGTATCACTGAAATCCCTGGTGTTGTCAAAGAAATTCACGTCCACGATTTAGATAAGAAGATTTACGATATCACCATCGTTAACAACAGCGTCAATGTCTCTACTCAAGAAGGTGAATTCTTACCTGAAGAGAAGACTTACACTACTAACGCTCACGCTTATGTGATTGTTGAAGAAGGTCAAGAAGTCGTCGCTGGTCAAAAATTAACTGCTGGTGCTATTGATCCTAAGAAGTTATTAGATTGCACCGGTGTTCCTACTGTTGAATCTTACATCTTAGAAGAAGTCGAAAAGGTCTATAAATCTCAAGGTATCGGTATTTCCGATAAACACGTCGAAGTTATCGCTAGACAAATGTTAAGAAAAATCGCTATCGTCGATGCTGGTGATACCGATATGTTACCTGGCACTAAAGTTGACGTTAATGAATACACTGAGAAGAACGGAGAAGCCTTAATCAGTGGTAATAAACCCGCTGAAGGTAAACCTGTCGTCTTAGGTATTACTAAAGCTGCTTTGGATACCGCTTCCTTCTTATCTTCCGCTTCCTTCCAAGAAACCACTCGTGTCTTATCTGATGCGGCGGTCAAAGGAAAGATTGATTATCTCCACGGTTTGAAAGAAAACGTCATGATCGGTAAGTTGATTCCTGCCGGTACTGGCTTCAACGGTGATGTCGATAGCGATGAACTTGCTGAAGATGAGTCTATGATGGCTGATGACTTCAATCCTAACTCTTTAACTCCTATCGAAATGAGAGGTTTAGAAAGAGTTAACTACGGAGTCGCTAAGAAAGAAACTTCTACTTTTCAAGACGATTCTCCTGAAGCTTTAACCGAATCTATCACTCAAGATTTAGTTGGTGAATAATATACAAATAAAGATTGCTGCACTTAGGTGTAGCAATCTTTTTTATTTAAATTTAAAAGGCAATTCTATGGTGATATTTAAAAAGCACCTTTCAAAATTGAAAGGTGCGTAAGTTATAAATGGGAATAATAATTAATTTCCACCGAAGACTACACCGCTAGGATAAGTTTCAGAGAAGAACGTCACTTTATTATTTTCATTATCATATTCGAAATGACCAATTTGATTATTCTTTTCGTCGTAGATAATACTATGTTCAAAATCAATAAGTTGATCTGAATAATTATAGTAGTCATTATTGACTATCTTATATATAACATATCCATCAACATATTTAGTAGCGGCTTTATATTCACCTAAGTCAAGAATTTTAGCTCCACATATTAAACAATTATCATGTTCATCAGTGATATGAGGGATTGTTACATTATAATAGAATTTCTTATTAGCACTATCGAATAAAAATGCATATAAAGGATGATTAATATCATCAGCGTGAGAAATTAAGTTTCCATCATGAATGTTAGAATAACGGAAATATAAATCTTTATCGCATTTATCACATTTTGCTGAGAAATAGTACGCATTATCTTTATCGATATGAGTTGAAGAATTTCCAAGTGCTTCTGCGTATTGGTCGTAAGTTAATGATTTAATTTCTGTATAATTGTGATCAATTATATCAGTGGTTTGGGTTATGTTACCACATCTAGAGCAAGTAGAGATTTCCATACTTATACACGAATCGATTTTTACAATCTGTTCTGTAGAGGCGTGAACAGTATAAACGTTATAGGCATTAAATGATTTGTATGGAGTCGCTGCATCGATTAGTGCTTTTACATCATTACTAGAACTATCAAAAGATAAATTCTCTCCGCCGATATTTTTATAGACTTTATAAGAAACTTCGCTAACAGTGTAGCAACTATTATTACCAATACGGTTTGGCTCACCTTCTTCTTGTGTGTATAAGATATCAAAATCTGGTAAATAGTGAGCATTTAATCCATTATCGAGAGTATAATCGTAATACATTAAATGTTGCTGATTACCCGAACCGGATGTATTATCAATAGGTTGTTCATAATGTCCGATATCTACGCCGAAAATGCGACCGTCTTCAGTCTTACGGAATCCAAATAAATAATATTTACCACCATCAGGGAATTCTTTTAAAAGATAATCTTCTTCAGATATATATTTGTCAGAACATCCCCTAATATGTCCACTGACTTTACAAACGCCATATGTTTCATCATAATCATAAGGTTTTCTCTCATCTAGATATAAACCACAATCATCGCATCTCTTGCGGTATCCGTTTTCATTCCAGTCATAATTGAAAGGTTTAATCGCGTGATTTTCACACTTAGGTGTCTGACTAGGTAAGTCGTCGATTTTAACGTCTTTGAAACTATTGACAGTTAAATAAACACCGTTTTGTTCTCCAAGAGTATCACCTTCACTTAGATGCATCATCTCTTTGAGAATTTCTTTGTCGTAAGTTAATTCAAGTTTTGTGAGTTCATTATCTGCAAAAGTCGCGATAATAGATTCAAATCCGACTGGAATTTCACCCATTACTTGAGCAAGTTCCTTGCTGATTTCTTCATCGAATTTATCACTTGTTAAAGAATATTGATGTTTAACAGCATCGTGCTCACCAAGAATTACAGTTTTTCTTGAAAGAGTAGAAAATACTGAAAAAAGCATATCTGTTTCGCTTATGTAGCTATCAGAATAATATTGAAGACCATACACATCTCCTTTTTCGTCTGTAGTTACATAATAATATTGCTCGTTATCTTCATCGTAAAGATCGTAATTATTATATCCTCTTTTAATGATAGTACTGTATTCACTCTTGTCATCACTAATAACAACGTCATCTTCATCACTATGCGCCGCAAGAAGTGAAAGAAAATCTTCTTCGCTCATTTTATATAACTCTGCAGCATCTTTGACTGAAAATGCAGTAATACTATAAGAAGTTGCACGTATAGCATTATTCTTACCTAACTTTCTGATATTTGAATCGTATTTTTGAGTATTACTCATTGCTGGACGCTTTTGAGTTTTTGCATATGATGCTGACATAATAGTCGTATAATTCAAATCAAAATTGCTGACTTTGTCTAAATTAGCAATAATAGTTTCTTTATTATCTAATACTCATTGACTACTAGAAGAAATGGGTAGAGAAGAAGAGACTGCTGAAGATACAGGTGACGATTGTGAAGAAATCACCGCAGAAGAAACCACAGAGGATGCCACAGAAGATGCAGTTGAGGATGCTACTGTGGAAACGACAGAAGAACTCGTCCCGCTTTGACTTGATAGTGACTGACTATTTGATGAATTACATGCACTAAGAAGTAAACAAGGGACAAGTATAAATAACTTGCCAACTTTCATGATATGTATGCTCCTTTTTTTAATAATAAATGGTTTCATTTATATTTATAAGTGGTGATGATTCATTTTTAAATGGCGTTTTTTATGTAATTTATGCAAAAATAAAGTTATTAAATTGATTAAGACGGCGCGTTTTGTTATATAATTTCTTACCAAATAGTGATTTAAATAAGAAGAGTAGATAAGGATGATATATAAAAAAGCACCTTTGATATAATCTCGGGCGCGTAAATGCATATTAATAATATTCTTAAATTAATTGTTACTTAATAATTTTAATGTATTTATTTTTGCTTTTTATGCGGACATTCGTGATGTTTTCTACATCTAGCTTCGTAGGATTCACTAGCTCCTACTAAGACGACAGGATCTTCATAATAAGCGGGCTTGCCATCGATTATTCTTTGAGTTCTAGTAGCAGCATCTCCGCAAATCTTACAAGAAGCTGATAATTTAGTGACGAATTCTGCTTTAGCAAGAAGGGTAGGCATAACTCCAAAAGGTTCACCTCTGAAATCCATATCTAGACCTGCACACATGACTCTTATGCCTCTAGAAGCGAATTTATCGATAATAGGAATCACGCTTTCTCCGAAGAATTGAACTTCATCAATAGCGACGACATCAGTTTCTTCAGTGACGTAATTTAACATTTCTTCAGGCTTTTGAATAGGATAGGCTTTATATCTTCCTCCCGCGTGAGATGCTATAGATGTCTCCGAATATCTATCGTCTATTGAGGGTTTAAAACAGATGATATTCTTTCTAGCGTAACGCAATGTTCTTATTCTTCTAATTAATTCTTCGGACTTACCAGCAAACATGGGACCAGTAATAACTTCAATCCAACCTTTTTGAAACTCTTGATACATATTTATTAATCCTCATTAACATTATAACTAGATTTTTATCTTGTGTGTTTTACATCTTTGACTTTTTTGCTAAACTATACATGTTCAATTAGAACGAACTTATATGAGTAGAATTTAAGCGTCAAGTGCATAGAGATGGGAGGTCGCTCTATGACGAAGGAAAGTTTCTTTCCGCGGTTTAAATTCGCAGCCGCTTATAAGTCTAATTTTTTGGCTTTTAATTAACCTCCCCATACAAAGGAGGATTTTTTATGGGGAAAAATAAGCTTATTTATCGAATGAGCATCGATGCGATGTTGATTGCTATTTATTTCGTTTTAGCTAAATTTACTATTCCTATAGGAAATATTAGAATCACATTTGCAACTATTGCTATTATTATTCCCGCTTTATTATTTTCTATTCCTGATACTTTAGTTATCGCTCTATTAGGAGAATTTATCATTCAATGGACAGGAATATACGGATTAACTATCACTACACCCTTATGGTTAGTCCCTCCTGCAATAAGAGGACTGATTATTTCTACTATCGCTTACGTTTATAAAAAGGGAGAAGATAGATTAGAAAATCACAAGGTTGTATATTCTATAACTGTTATAAGTGCGGCTATAATCACTACAGTATTAAATACATTAGTAATGTTCTTAGATGCTATTATCATCGGTTATCCTTTTGAATTTGTCGTAGTAGAGACAATTATAAGAGCTGCTGTAGGTATAGGAACATCTATAGTTATAGGCGTAATTTGTATACCTATTGTCTACGCCTTAAATAAGGCTTTAAAACTTCCTTCATAATGTTAAAAGACGGCCTCTAGATAGACCGTCTTTAATTTTAATAGCGAGTATTTTCTTTGAGCTTTCTTTGAATATCTCTATTTTTAATCGTCTCTCTTTTATCGATGGCGCTTTTTCCTTTGCCGATAGCGATTTCTAATTTAGCTTTACCTTTATGGAGGTAACATTTAGTAGGAACGACAGTGATACCTTCTTTTTTTACGGCTTGTTGAAGCTTTCTAATTTCTTCTTTATGCAAGAGAATTTTTCTTTCTCTTTTAGGTTCGTGGTTGAAGATATTACCTTCTTTATAGATAGATATATCCATATTTTCTATAAAAGCTTCACCTTTTTTAAAAGCGATATAAGAATCAGAAAGAGAACAGTGGCCTTGACGGAGAGACTTAATTTCTGTTCCAAGCAAAACTAAACCCGCTTCCGTAAAATCGGATAGAAAGTAGTTAAAGTGAGCTTTTCTATTGGTGGCGATTATTTTATCGTTCTCTTTATTTTTCATTGATTAATAGTGAATCTTTCTAGAATTGTTCTTTTTGGAGTTCTTAGATGAACTTCTAGATTTATTATAAGAGGATTTATTTCCTTTATTGTGAGAAGATTTATGACCTCTACCTTTTTTTAAGGAGTAAGAAGATTCTTCTTCTCTTAATTTCTTCTTGTAAGAAGATGATCTTCTACCTTTACCAAAAGAGGAATTGTGTTTAGGTCTATAAGAAGATGAAACAGCTTTAGATTTATTTCTAGAATGCTTAATTCTAGAATTGTCAGGGTCAAAATCTTCTTCCTCTTGGTATAAAGGTAAGAAATTTTGAGTAGTCTCTAAATATTTCTTGGTTTCTTGAGTAATAGCGAAGATTGTCTTAGATTCTAAAGAAACCTTAGAAGGGTAGACTTCTAATTTGTTACCTAATCTGAAGAAGAAATATGATCCATTTTCATCTCTGAATTCAGATTGAATATCAAAGTGAGATTCAGAATAAACCCATCTTTTTGAAGGGTCGATATCTTTAATTAAGACAGTAACTTCAATTCCATTAGCCAATTGGCAGTATAAGCCTTTAGGGGAAATGCCAATTACTACAGCATCGTATTTCTCGCCTAAGTGATTTTGCATGTATTTACACGCTTCTAAATCATCGACTTCACGTTCGATATTCGTAGCTCTTCTTTCACAAGCGGAAGTGTAGACCCCTAAATTAACTAAGCGGTTGTACTCTCTGTTATAAGAGAACTCCTTATTGTTAATTACGTAATCTCTAATTGCTCTATGAACAATTAAATCGGGATATCTTCTAATAGGGGAAGTGAAGTGAAGGTAATTATCTTCGGCTAAACCGAAATGTCCGGTGTTATCAGGAGAGTATTTAGCTTTAGCTAAAGATCTAAGCAAGAAACCCGAGACAGCAAATTTCAAATCTTCATCTTCAATAGTGTTATACCAGTGAGATAGAGACTGAGAATTGATGATAGCGGGGAAAGTCTTGATTAAACGTAAATTTCTCAAATACTGTTTAAACAACTCAATTTTCTCGGAAGGGGGATTATCGTGAACTCTATACAAAGCAGGTATACCCCTTTCAGTTAAGAATTTAGCGACTTCTACATTGGCGATAATCATTAAATCTTCGATTAACATCTCGCCTCTACCTTGAACTCTTTTAACTACATCAATAGGGAAATTGTTTTCATCTAAAACAAATTTCAATTCGGTAGATTCTAATTCAAGGGCACCTTGTCTTAATCTTCTTTTTCTAATTCTAGTTGTAGCTTCTTCTAAGATGAATAAGGAATTTTTAATTTCGTCAGGAATATCAGTTTCTTTTTGAGCGAATAAATCGTTAACTTGTTTATAGGTTAATCTCGCTTTAGAATTGATGACACCTTGATGAATAGAAGAAGAATAGACTTGACCGTAATTATCAACTTTCATAATTACTGCCATTACACATCTATCAACGTGAGGATTTAATGAACAGATACCATTAGATAATTCCGTAGGTAACATAGGGACGACTCTATCTGCTACATAGATGGAAGTTCCTCTTTTTAAAGCTTCTTCATCAATAGGAGTATTAGGAGTTACATAATAAGAAACATCAGCGATATAGACTCCTATCTCATATCCGTTGCGAATTCTTTTGATAGAGATAGCATCATCGAAATCTAAGGCGTCTTCACCATCGATTGTCACTATAGTTTCTTTTCTGTAATCTTCTCTATTTTCATAGTCTTTAATAGAGAGTTCAGTTTCGATATTTTTAGCTTGCTCTAAAACTTCTTTAGGGAAGATTAAAGGCGCGTCGTTAGAAGCGATAATAGATGAAATGTCGTTTCCAATATCATCTTTACCCGTTAAAACTTCGATAAATGTCGTTTTTATATTTTTGATATCGTAAGAATCAACTTTGACTTTAACAATATCTCCTTGAGAGACATCTTCAGGAACTTCATTTACGACAATATCGATTTTTGTTCCTTCGGTTTGTTTGCAATCTAAAAGATATTCCCCGTTGTATTTCATTCTTAAAATACCGGAGAAGGTTGATTTTCTTTTATATAAACCAACGATAGTCCCATTGTTCCAGTGATCGACTTGGAAATAGACTTTATCAGAGACGATGTAACCATCTAAAGAAGGTCCACTAACTCTGATATCTTCATTTTTAGAATAAGAACCTATTTTTTGAATGTAGGCGAAATTATCTTTTCTTAAAACGATTGTACCTAAATTGACTTTGGCCACACTTGTTAACATGACGCCTTTAAGAGTATCTAAAATCAATCCGCTCTCGTAATAGATTTCTAATTCCTTATTTAATTCTTCCATAGAAAGATTAAAGTGAGCTGCGAGATTAGTCTTATTGTGACCACTTTGTGATAGATATTTAATTAATTCTTCTTTTTCCATAAAAAACACTCCTTTATCAATTTAAACGACAATCATTTTTCAAAGAATAACTTATATATATTTAGAAAAGAAAAGAGGGAAATTCCCTCTAGAGAAACATACTTTTATTTGCCTATATAAGTGGCTAAGATAGCAAACAAGAAGAAGAGGATGCCAGCAATCATAGTTATGATTGAGATGATTTTATCTACGCCTCTTTCTTTAGTTTTAGCAAAGATGTTCATGCTGCTGCCACCAGTGATAGCGCCAGAAGCACCTCTAGATTTAGGTCCAGTTAAAAGGGAGAGAATTATCAATACGAATGATAGTACTAACATAACGATTTCAAACGCACCCATTTTAGCCTCCTAAATAACGATGTATTGATTAAAAACACATCTTTGATATTTTATAATAAATACTTTTTAATTACAACTTAAATCAATTCAATTATTTCTCAAGCGTTTTTATCTATATGCTCAGAATTGTATTTCATAATAAAGGCTATAAATTCGTCTTTAGGAATGGCTTGTGAGTAATAGAAACCTTGAATATAATCGATTCCTACTTCTAAAAGAGCATCGACTTGTTCTTTTCTTTCTGCTCCTTCTTGCAAGACTTGAATCTTAGCTCCTTTAATCATGTTGATTACTGAATTATGTAATAAATTAGCTTTTTCATTTTCTTCAGCGTGATCTAAAAGTGACTTGTCTAATTTAATGATTTTGAAAGGTATTTGAACTAGATAATCAAAATTGGAATAGCCTGTTCCAAAATCGTCTAAAGAGAAGTAGATACCATCTTCAGCAAATTTAGAAACGGTTGAACTGACGCTATTAATATTATTTATAACCGCTGATTCAGTAATTTCAAAATTGATCATCGAAGGATCGATATTGTGCTCTTTAATCTTATTCGTGAATTTTTCGTAGAGTTTAATATCAATTATTTGGTAAGCAGAAAGATTGATTTCAATATATTTAACACCTAATTTCTTCAAATCAGTTTCCTTAATTAATTTAAGGACATTTTCAAACATGATGTCTCCTAATTCAGTTATCTTGCCGGTTTTTTCTGCCACAGGAATAAATTCAGCAGGGGAGATGAATCCGTATTTAGAATCAAAAATTCTAGCTAGGGCTTCTGCAGAGTGGAAAGATTTAGTTTTAGAAGAATAGATAGGTTGATAGAAAACTTCGATGCTTCTATTAGCTATAGCCCTTTCCAAAGCTTCTTCGATCTCCATTTCTCTTTCAATTCTATTTAAGATTTCTTTAGAGGTTTCATTTGAAGAAGTGTAAGGAGTATCAATCAACATCAAAATTTTTTCAACGGTGTCGATTGTAGAAGTATCAATCATGAAGACTTGATATTGGACTTCTGAAGCTGCATAAGTGAATTTAGAAGAAAGTTTATCTTTTACTAAATTTAAAATCTTCTCATAATCAGCTTTAACTGATAGTTGTAAACAGAAACGCTGGTTATCTAAATCGAAAGCGCAAGTGCCGGGAATCCTATCTAGGAAATAACCTATTTCTCTAGTTATGGCGTGAACTTTATTTACCTCAGTGATTCTATTGTAGTAGCTGATATCTTTAAGTTTAATAACGATTAATTTGTAATTTTGTTTGAACTTTTTCATTCTTTTAGTTTCGAGAATGAAGTTGCGTCTATTATAAATACCAGATATTGGATCTTTGGTTGAGGAACTTTCAATGGTGAAGACCATTAAAATTAAACAGCAAGAAGTGATAAATCCATCTAGCAAGATGCTAGGCTTCCAAACGGGGATAAGAATAGCAATAGATAAGCATACGGCATAGATTGAAACAATGATGTATTCACCTTTAGGTAAGAATTTACGATATACGAATGAAGCGATAATACCATAAATGAAATAACTTTCAATCGTACCATAGATGACATACATCAAAGGGCCACGAATGTAAGTTAATGAATCATCAATGTAGAAAGCTTTGTTGTGTATAGGGTTAGTAGCGATGATGGTTAGACAAGTTAGAACTGGTAGTAAAGCTATTATGTGAATAGGCTTTAAACGTGGCACTTTTCTGATAGCGAGAATTACGTAAGCTAACCACAAGAAAGGAGTTAAGCTTTTGAAGACGAAATAAATTGAATTTATTGCAAACAAATATGATTTATCGTAAATCACATTGTAGAGTGTAGCGTTATTTAAAATGATATCTGCCCAAATATCAAAAGCACAGGCAAAAATATTTGACATAGTTAAAGGTATGAACATTTTACTGTGTTGAGTACGAATGTTTCTATTGGTGTAGATAACGAAGATTAGACAGAACAGGGAAATGACGATTCCAGCAATGTCGTACTGATAGATAAAGGGTATGTTAACCATATTTTAGTAAGTAAATTTTACTCTAAGATATTAAAATAAGAAAATCTACGGTTATGTTATTCTCGCTTACTGCTGTTTTATATTAAAATATTCTCATTGTTTACCAGCAAGGTAATCTTAAACGCTTTTTAAAAATTGGATAAAAGTTGATTGATAAAGGCTGAAAGAGACTTAATTTGTTTTTTTTCGAACATTTGTAAAAAACCTCTAATTATAATTAAAGTGTTCTACTGATTTTAAAATAAAATTATTAGATAAAAATATCCTAATATTACCGGCTTTTAATCAATAACTATTGCGTAATATTTATAAGCGGGTTAAGTTGTTAAGTGCATTTTTGACATTTATTTGATGCTTATAATGATTGCTCAATAGAGATTGTTAGTCTTAAAAGCAATGATATGGAAAGAATAGCTATGACAGATAGTCAGAAATCTATTAGGTTATTCTCATTTCTTAAACTGATATATTTTTATTTAAATTTATTTAAAAACTATATTTGAAATCATTTGACATTGTGAGGGCGTTTATCATATAATTTCAGTTGCGCTATGGCGAGATAAGGAGAGTGAATATTATGGCAGTACCCCCGCGTAGAACTGGAAAGACCGCTAAGGCCCTTAGAAGATCACACATTAAATTAAATTCCGCTGCTTTAGTTGAATGCAGTAACTGTGGTGCGATGATTAAACCTCATCACATCTGCCCTAAGTGTGGTTATTATAACGGCAAAAAAGTTGTCAACGTTAAGTAATAACTTAATAAAAGAAATGATTGCTCGCATTAATGCGAGCTTTTATTTTTACTTTTTTGATGAAATTTAAATTAGATATTATATAATAACTAAGTCATATAAATTTATTATGGAAAACGAAGAAAATAAAGAATTAGAAGAAAACATTCCTATAACTGAAGAAGAGCAGTCTTACGTTCATCACTCTTATAAGAAAGTCCATCAAAATTATTATCAAAAGCAGAAAAATGTTGCTAAGGAATTTCTTTTAGACCATTCTAAATTAAAAACATCGTTAGATTGGACTTATTTGGTTCTAGCTACTTTGATTTCGGCTTTGTCCTTCGCTTATGGTTACAGATCGTTTACTGCTCCTGAAGGAGGGAAGTGGTTAGTATCAGGAGGGATTTCAGGTATCTCACAGATGATTTTAAGAATCTGTCAATTATGCGGATATAATGGACCTGAAAAGACCTTTACTTCCATTACTTATTACGCAATTAATTTTCCTTTGTTCTTTGTGTCATACAAATATATTGGAAAGAAATTCACCTTCCTTTCAGTTCTCAATGTCACCGCTTCTGCGCTCTTAATTCAATTTTTACCCGCTGAATGGTGCAACATATTCTCAACAATCTCAGGAGACTTTGTTGCCAGAGCTTTGTTTGCAGGCGTTTTAACTGGTATATCTTCGGGTCTAGCTTATTTTATAGGTTCTTCTACAGGTGGAGCCGACATTGTCACTTTCTCTATCGCTGAAAAGAAGGGGACTACTGTGGGTAAATACACTATCATCATGAATTTTACTACCGTCTTCTTATATACTATCTTCAACGGAATTAGATTACATCAGATTGGTGGTGATGGATTTAGTGAAGTTTATTTATCTTTATACACTTTGATTTATTTCTTTACGTCCTCTAAGGTTATGGACTTAATCAACATTAAGAACAAGAAAGTTGAAGTAGAAATCAACACCTCCAACAAAGAATTAGCACAAATATTATTAAGAGTCTTTCCTCACGGTTTAACTATTGTTGATGCTGTAGGAGGCTATACTGGTAAAAAGAGAGAAATCTTAAAGATGGTCGTCTCTCAATCGGAAGTTAAAGAAGTTGTTAAAATCTGCCGTAAAGTTGATGAAGGTTGCTTTGTCGAAGTTAAACCTTCCATTACAATCTTCGGAAGATTCTACACTAAACCAATGGATTAAAAAGGAGTTTATAAAATGCACACTATTGAAGAATTAGCAGAATTGATTTTCCCTGATGTTAAATTAACCATCGCGGATTTAGATAAAAAATATCCTGAAAGAAACCTTCCCGAAGGAGCGGAAGTCACTCGTTTTGCCCCTTCTCCTACCGGCTTTTTACACACTGGCTCACTATTTACATCGATGGTTTCTTCTAAAGTTGCTAACCAGTCAGGAGGTGTTTTCTTCATGCGTCTAGAAGACACCGATCAAAAAAGAGAAATCGAAGGTAGTGGCGATGAATTAATCACGCAAATGAAGACATTTGGCATCATTCCTGATGAAGGATATTTAGGTACTTCTAAAGAAAAAGGTCAATACGGACCTTACACCCAATCTCAAAGAAGAGATATCTACAGAGTTTGTATTAAAGAATTGATGTTAAAAGGTAGAGCATATCCTTGTTTCTGCACCGCTGAAGAATTGGATTTATTAAGACAAACTCAAACTGCAAATAGAGTAGTTCCTGGATATTATGGTGAATATGCTAAATGCCGCTATTTAACTATCGATGAAGCTTACGACAATATCGTTAAAGGTCTTCCTTACGTCATCAGATTTAAATCTAACGGTAACCATATGAATTTCATTAAAGTTCACGATGAAATTAGAGGAGATTTACGTCTACCTGAAAATGACCAAGATATCGTTATTATGAAAGGTGATGGTTTACCTACTTATCACTTTGCTCACGCTTGCGATGACCACTTTATGCACTCTACTGTTATTACTAGAGGTGAAGAGTGGATTGCTTCTTGGCCTATCCACATCGAACTTTTCTCCGCTTTAGGTTTTAAAGCTCCTAAATATGCACATTTACCTGTCATCATGAAATTAGATGAAGGTAACAAGAGAAAATTATCAAAGAGAAAAGATCCTGAAGCTGCAGTTAGTTACTTTATTGAGCAAGGTTATCCTGCTGAAGGTTTAATTAAATATTTGATGACAATCGCTAATTCTAATTTTGAAGAATGGTTGATTGCTAATCCTAAAGAAGACATTTCTAATTTTAAATTTGCTTTTAATAAAATGTCACTCGATGGTGCTTTATTCGATATTCAAAAAGTCGCTTACATCTGCAAAGAGACTTTAGCTTACTATCCTAAAGAGAAGATTGCTGCTGAAGCTAAGAAGTGGGCGGAAGTCTATTCAAAAGATTTATTAGATTTAATCAATAGAGATTACAAGAAATTTGAAGATATCTTAAATATTGAAAGAGAGACTGAAAAGCCTAGAAAAGATTATGAAAAATATTCTGATATCTTAGATAAGATTAAATTCTTCTATCAAGATGAATATCTTAAATTGTTAGAGGAAAATAAAAATAATTTGCCTTTCCCCAACATTCCTAAAGAAGATATTATTTCTATAATTGAAGATTTCAAAATTAACAATGATTATTCTTTAGATGAATCTACTTGGTTTAATTCCTTGAAAGAATTAGGCGTTAAACACGGCTTTGCTGAATCTTTTAAGATTTATAAGAAAGATAAAGAATCTTACAAAGGTCACGTAGGAGATGTCGCTTCTATTATTAGAGTTAGTTTAACTACTTCTTCTCAATCTCCTAACTTATATGCTATTCTTCACATTTTAACTAAAGAAGAAATCAACGCTAGATTCGATAAAATATTGGAGTTATTAAAATAATGTTCTGCGCTAATTTTAAGCCTTCAATAAAGAATAGCTTATTTTCTTTCTTATCGTACGCGGTCTTGTTAGTGGGTTTTATTTTATCTTTAAGATACGGTTCAACTTTCATGACTAACGATCTTCATTATTTGGTTTGGCCGCAATTAGCTATTATGATTTGTTTCTTGTTTGCAGATTTCTATCCTTACAAGACTCAAAGACCTAAAGATGTTGTTAAAAGAATTGGATTCTTCTTGGAATTTATTCATTTCATCGGATTATCGGCAAGATGCGCTAGTCAAGCCAACACTTATTTTGATAATTCAGGTAAATTTAATTATTCACTTCTAGTTATCAATTGGATCATATTTGCTGTCTCTCTAGTTTTCTTAGTCTGCGTTTTAGTCGGATTTGTTCTAACTGATTCTGGTAAGAAAGAACCAGATATGTCTAAATTCTTAAAATCCGCTTCCTTAGCAGTCATGATTCTAACTTTGTTATCTAACGCTTTGGAATTTGCAGCTATCAGCACTGGTAAATTAGATGAAATGCTCCTATCTGAATATATATCTTGCGTAATCGCTATGGATTTAGAAGCCTTGTTCTTCTATTTCTTTACCGATTCGTTAATCGAAGTAAAAGACAATACAGAAGATAAAGTCTCGAACAATTAAGCTCGAGACTTTTTCTTCTTTTTATCTTGCCCTTGAGGAACTTTAGTTCCATCGCTTTTGATTCTTATTAGAGGGCGAGAAATTACTTTGTCAGTTTTCTTTTTCATATCTATACTTTATTAATTGAAAGAAGATTATCAAAAGGGACGACTAAATTATCTAAAAATAGTCTCTTTTCATAAGGATCAACTTTGATAAGCGAACCTATCTTAGTTCTTATAAAACCACCGGCAAAGAATTTAACTTCTAGATTAACTCCTGGGGTAGAATTAACTAGAATTGTATTAATTTCTTCAGCCTCATCTTCGGATATTAAAGGTTTAGATACTTTCTTTTTTTCTTCTAACATCTTTTGATAGTAAGAATCATACTCAGTTAGAGAAGCGAAAGGTTTCCACTTCATCATTCCACGATCTCTCATTTATTGTGTCCTCCTATTTGATTTATACGTTTAAAGTAAGTTGAATTATCTAATAATGCTGTGGCTTTAAACAAGCTCTTTTTACCATATAAAGAATGAATATCTTCTTCGACTTTATAAAAATCTTCTTCCTTATCAAATTCCTCTAAAGTAGAAAATAAATCTGTTTGATAAGAAGACGATGGAGTTAATTTAAAAGCTTGAATGAAGACTCCTCTTAAATAATTATCGCGATTGACATTTTTAAAATAGATATCTAAAAGTAAATCAGAAATAACTTTAGAAGAACGAGTTGGGTTATCTAATTTAACTTGCTTATTAAAGCCTGTGTTGTCTTTATATTGAACACCTATAGAAAACCCACAAGCAAAGAAATTCTTTTTTCTCATTCTTAGAATCAATTCTTCTATTTCTTCTCTTATTATTAATTCTCCTTCTAAAGGTAGATAATCTCGAAGTAGAACTTGTCCTATACCTAGACAAGAAGAAGAGGGGGTGTAAGGTTTTTTAATATCCGCTTTATCAATTCCATTAGCGTGAGAATAAATTTCTTCTCCTATTACTCCTAATTTTCTTTTTAAGAAATAAGGATCAGCACAAGCTATATCTCCTACTGTATACATACCTAGGGCGTTGAGTCTTCTTTCTAGATGTGAACCTATACCCCACATTTTTGATAGAGGAGTTAAATTCCACAATTTAGATTTGATATCATCGTAAGTCCAGTGCGCCAAGAAATCTTTCTTGTGTTTAGCTTCAATGTCCATAGCGACTTTAGCCGTGAATAGATTCTCGCCAATTCCGCAAGTCACAGTTAAACCAGTTTTGTTTTTGATGTCTTTAATAATGGCTCTAGCAAATTGAGTCGGAGTCATGTTTCTCCCTTTTAAATAATTAGTTACATCTAGGAAAGCTTCATCTACAGAGTACACGTGCATATCTGTAATATCGACGTAATCTAAGTAGATGGAAAGAACTTTGACACTTAGTTGTATATAGCGTTCCATCCTTGGCTGAGCGAAGATTAAATTAGGGATATTTGGCACATCGTAAACTCGGCATCTAGAAGGAATTCCTAGATTTTTTAAATAAGGTGAGACTGCTAGAACTATAGTCCCTTTACCTCTAGATTTGTCCGCTACTATCAAAGGAGTAGTGAAAGGATCGAGATTTCTATCGATACATTCACAGGAGGCGTAGAAGCTTTTTAAGTCTATTGCGAGTATAGTCTTTTGAGTCATATTCACACCTCCTTCCATAAGAAATATAACACTAAAAAAGGAGAGAATTTTCATGTAAATTTCCTTCTTGATTTACAAACATAAAACCACTTTTAAAGTTTTTTAAGTTGTCTCTTTAAAAAGAATTTAATTAAGGCTGATTTAGTAGATTATTAGTTTTGAATTTACGGGAAAATTATTTTTTTAAAAATATTTTTTCACATGTAAAAATGAAAGAAGGAATGAAAAGGGATTAAAAATCTTTATCATTTATCTAAGTAAGCGCTTTCTAGCGGCAGAAAGTGAACTTATAATATATAAAATGTATAATTAATTCATAAAAATATATCAAAAGGGGTCTAACATGAAGGAAATAGTATTGAGTGAAGCTGAAATTTCGGATATCTGTAAAAATCTAGGTCAAAAGATCACTGATGAAATTAAAGATGAAGAAAAGTTACCTATCTTAGTCGGCATCATGAAGGGTGGATTGAATTTTACTATGGACTTATTGAAAAATATCACCGCTCCAGTTTTGACCGATTATATTCAAATTTCCTCTTATTCAGGAACTTCTACCACTGGTATTATCAATATGAAGAAAGATATGACTCTCGATTGCAAGGATCGTACAGTCATCTTAGTTGAGGATGTTGTAGATTCTGGTTATTCTATCCATTATTTAAAGAATTATCTCTTTGAAAAGCATCAACCTAAAAGACTTATAGTCGTCTGCTTATTAAATAAAGTTAACTGCCGTAAAATTGATGTTCAAATCGATTACGATGGTAAGAAGTTAGAAGAAAACAAGTTCTTGATGGGTTATGGATTAGATTACAACGAACTTTACAGAAATATCCCTTACGTCTTCGTCCCTAGCGATGAAGAAGTTAAAGAATACGATAGATTATTAAAAGAGAGAAATTAACATTCTCTCTTTTTTAACATCTTATTCCTCTAGTACCTTGTTGAATCTTTTTAACACCTTCTTCTCCTAAGAAATATCTAACAATTTCTTCGGCGAAAGGTATAGTGAAGAACATGCTTCTTCCAGTTATTAGTTTTTCTTCTACTACCACGCCTTTATCTTCTTGGTAGAAGCCTTTGCCTCTTTCAAAAGAAGGGAAGCAGACGTATTTTTTATTATCTAGATAACCTTTGTTACCTAGAATTGAAGGAGCAGCACAGATAGCGCATATTAATTTATCTTGTTCTTTATAAGACTCGATTATATTTTGAACTCTTCTATTTTTCTCTAAATTTTGAACTCCTAATTTGCCTCCAGGAAGAACTATGAAATCGTAAGAATAAGGATTTTCAATTTCCTTTAAATTCTTTTCAACTTTGATAGTTAAACCCATGGAAGTGTGAATGCGATGACAATCTTTAGTAGAGACCATATCTACTTTGATACCTGCTCTAGTTAAAATATCGTGAGTAGCGATAGCTTCGACTTCTTCACATCCATCCGCAAGTAATATTAAACCTCTTATTTCTTTCATCTTATTTACCTCTTATAATCATTATAACTAAAAAAGCCTAGGTAAGGGTTACCTAGGCCGAGGAAAGAATTTATATGTATTTAGATGACTAGTGGAAAGGGGAATCTAGTCAATCGCAATATACTTGTTATTGTTCTTCTTTTCCGCTTCTTTAGGGAAAGTGATATAAAGAACACCGTTATCTAACTTAGCAGAGATACTTTCTTGCTCGACATCTCCTATATAGAAGCGTCTTTGATAAGATGCGTAGATTCTTTCTCTTCTAAGGTATTTAGATTGTTCGTCTTTACACTCGTCGGTGCGATTTTCATTAGTGGCGATAGTAAGATACCCATCCTCAATAGAGAGGCTGATTTGATCTTTCTTGAGTCCGGGGACTTCAACGGATATTTCATATTCATTTTCTTTCTCCTTTACATCTGATCTGAGAATACTATTGGTTCTGTTTTCGACAGAGAAGAAGTCGTCGAAGAAAGGATCAAACAACATATAATTTCTGTTGTACTTTCCTAATTCGTGTCTTTTGTTATTGTAGTTTTCCATAATTCATTACCTCCTATTTAGCACTCTTACTTCCCAAGTGCTAATTATATTATACACCTTCTTTTAGCACTGTCAACAAAATAGTGCTAATTTTTTAAAAAAATTTTTACAACAGCTAAAAAAGCCTATAAATAGGGATTTTTAGAGTTAAAAATCTTCAAAAATATTTAATATATGAAGGTATAAACAAATAAAAAATAAGAAAATTAAATAATTTTATACTCGATATCTAAACAGTTTTATAAGGTAAAAATAGATAGATATTGTTAAGAAGTGATAACTACAAGTTAATTTGCATCTTTTTAATTAGTAGATAAGTCTAGAAGTTGTGATGCAAAAATCAATTATAGGTATAAAATAGATATTAGATATACATTTAAATGTGGAATATTTGAATTCCTGGAACAAAAAGTAAAAAACTCTGTAATCGCTTTCAAGTTTCCATTGAATAGTAAAATTTCCAAATTTATAATTTAAGAGTAAGGAGGAGCATCTATGAAGTATGATGTCGCAATAATTGGGGCGGGAATCACTGGTTCAAGCATTGCTTTCGAACTTTCTAAATACGATTTAAAAGTCGTCTTATTAGAAAGAGAAAACGATGTCGCCATGAAGACCACCAAGGCTAATTCCGCTATTATTCACGCGGGTTATGATCCTAAAGAAGGAACAAAGATGGCAAGGCTGAATGTCTTAGGTTCATCTTTGATTCACGATTACGCTGAAAAGCTAAATTTCCACTATAAACAAATTGGTTCTTTAGTCGTTGGTAGAAATGAAAAAGACCACGAAATTATAGATAAGTTATTTGAAAGAGGGAACAAGAATGGTGTTCCTAACCTCAAGGTTTTAAAAACTAGAAAAGAAATTGAAGATTTAGGTGAAACTAATCTTCACGAAGATATAGATTACGCCCTATACGCTCCTTCAGCAGCGATAGTTTCTCCTTGGGAAATGTGTTTATCATTTGCGGAAAACGCAGTCAAAAATGGCGTGGCTTTGAAACTGAATTGTAAAGTTAACGATATTACTAAAGTTGGGGATAGTTTTGAAATTGAAACTAGCTTAGGTAAGGTTGAATCTGATTATGTTATTAACGCTGCAGGTACTCACGCCGATGATATATATAAATTAGTTTTAAAAGAAAAAGCTGATAAGTCGTTTACTATTGTCCCTTCTAGAGGTGAATACTATTTGTTAGATAAGGACGAAGGTAATCTAGTTCATCACGTTATTTTCCAAACCCCTACTGAAATGGGTAAAGGTGTTCTAGTCTCGCAAACAGTTCACGGCAATTTAATTGTTGGTCCTGATGCGGATATAAATAATGCAACTAAAGATTGTGTTCACAATACCTCTAAATCCATGGCTTATGTTCGTTCTACTTCTGTTTTATCTGTTCCTTCTATTTCCTTTGGTAGCAATATCAGAAACTTTGCTGGAATTAGAGCAACTTTAAAAGAATACGATGATTTCTTAATTGAAGAATCTAACGAAGTTAAAGGCTTTATTAATTTTGCGGGTATTAAATCTCCTGGTTTATCTTGTGGACCTGCTTTTGGTTTAGAAGCTGTTGAAATTCTAAAAGGTATAGGTGTTCAACTTAATAAAAAGAAAGATTACGAATACGTCAGACGTCCGACTTTTTTCAAAGATTTATCCGATGATGAAAAGTTAGAAATGATTAAGAAAGATTCTCGCTATGGTCAAGTTATCTGTCGTTGTGAGACTGTCACTGAAGGGGAGATTATTCACGCTATGCATGAAATCATTCCCGCTCGCACCTTAGATGGAATTAAAAGAAGAGTTAATTCGGGAATGGGCAGATGCCAAGGTGGCTTCTGCGGACCTAAGATTTTTGAATTGTTAATGGAAGAACTTCACCTTTCTTATGATCAAATTTATCAAGATAGGGAAGGAAGCCAAGTTGTTGTTTGTAGAACTAAGGGGGAAAACTAAAATGAATTTTCTCAATGTTGATTTGTTGATTATCGGTGGAGGCCCGGCCGGACTTGCTGCAGCTTATGGAGCTTATAATGCCGGAATAAGAGATATTCTAATTGTCGAAAGAGATCACCGTTTAGGTGGTATATTGAATCAATGTATTCACAATGGTTTTGGTCTCCATCGTTTTAAAGAAGAATTAACTGGCCCTGAATACGCTCAAAGATATATCGATATGTTGAAGGATACTTCTGTCAAAGTTGTTTCTGATTCAATGGTTTTAGATTTATCTGCTGATAGAGTTGCAACTATTATGTCTTCTAAAGAAGGCTTAAGAAAAATCCAAGGCAAAGCTGTGGTTTTAGCTATGGGTTGTAGAGAAAGATCTAGAGGCGCTATTTCTATTCCTGGAGATAGAGTTGCAGGTGTCTACACTGCGGGAGCAGCTCAAAAATATTGTAATATCGATGGTTATTTAGTCGGTAAGAGAGTTGTTATTTTAGGGTCAGGGGACATCGGTTTAATCATGGCTAGAAGAATGACTCTAGAAGGAGCAAAGGTTCTCGCTGATGTTGAATTGATGCCTTATTCTAATGGTCTAAATAGAAATATAGCTCAATGTTTAAATGATTTTGATATTCCTTTATATCTATCTCACACTGTCACTGATATAATCGCTGATGAAGATAATAAGAGAGTTAAGAAAGTAGTCATTTCTAAAGTTGATGAAAATAGAAGACCTATCCCTGGAAGTGAAGTCGAATTCGAATGCGATACTTTGCTTCTTTCTGTAGGTTTAATTCCTGAAAATGAATTGTCTACTAAAGCTGGAGTTATCTTGGACAAGAGAACTAGAGGACCTTTAGTCAAAGATAATTTAGAAACAAGCGTAGAAGGAATATTCGCTTGTGGTAACGTTTTGCAAGTTCATGATTTAGTCGACAATGTTTCCGCTGAAGGCGAAAGAGCAGGTTTAGGCGCAGCCAATTTCATTAACAATGGTGAAGTTAAAGGCGATTTAGTTGAAGCAGTTCCTGGCGAAGGCGTCTCATATCTATGTCCTCAACTTATTACAAAAGAAGGGGAATATGTCGATCTATTCTTCCGAGTTAGAACTCCGACTTCTAATTGCAAGATCGTGGCTAAGGTAGGAGACAAGGTCGTCAGATCTATTCCTAAGATTAAAGTCATCCCTTCTGAAATGGAATCTATAAGAATTAAAAAAGCCGACTTGTTAGATAAAAAGGTCGTAGTTCAATTGGAGGCTAAGTAATTATGATTAAAGAATTTGTCTGCATCTCTTGTCCTAGAGGTTGCAATCTTAAAGTCGATACTGAAACTTTAAAAGTCGAAGGTAATTCTTGCCCAAGAGGTGAAGCATACGGGAAAGCTGAAGTTACCAACCCAGTAAGAACTATTACTTCCACAGTAAAAATTAAAGGGGCAGAGTCTCCTCGCGTCTCCGTGAGAACTGATAAACCTATTTCTAAACAACTGATGTTTAAAGTTATGGAAGAATTAGATAAAGTCGAGTTAAAAGCGCCTTGTAAAGTCGGCGATATCGTTATTAAAGGCATCTTCGGAACCGATGTTAATATCGTTGTTACCAAAGAAATGAAAGGGGTCTAATGATGGAGGAAGAATTGACTCAAAAAAAGAGACGTTACATCATCGCTTTAGACCAAGGTACCACTTCTTCTCGTGCGGTTGTCTTCGATAATTTTGGAGAAGTCGTCCAGGTAGTTCAAAAGGAATTTAAACAAATATTCCCTAATCCTGGTTGGGTTGAGCACGATCCTATGGAAATTTATTCTTCCCAATATTCAGTTATGACTGAAGCTATCGCTCAATGTGGTATTCGTCCTTATCACATTAAAGCTATAGGTATTACTAACCAACGTGAAACTACTATAGTCTGGGATAAAATAACTGGAAAACCTATATATAACGCTATTGTCTGGCAATGTCGTCGTACCGCTCCTCTAGTTGAAAAGATTAGAGAAGATGGCTTAGAAGATTACATTAAAGAAGAGACGGGTTTGGTTTTAGATGCTTATTTTTCCGCTACTAAGATCAAATGGATTTTAGATAATGTCGAAGGTGCTAGAGAAAAAGCTAAAAAAGGTGAATTGTTATTTGGTACAGTCGATACTTGGTTAATGTGGAAATTAACTGGAGGTAAAGTATTCGCTACTGATTACACTAATGCCTCTAGAACTATGTTATTCAATATTAAAACTTTGACTTGGGATAAGAAATTATGCCAATATTTCGATATTCCAATGTCGATGCTACCGGAAGTTAAACCTTCTTCTTCAATTTTCGGTTTTGTCAATTTATTCGATACTGATATTCCTATTTCTGGTGTGGCTGGAGATCAACAAGCGGCTTTATTTGGTCAGACTTGCTTTAAAAAAGGTGAATTGAAGACTACTTATGGCACCGGTTGTTTCTTATTGATGAATATCGGTGATGAATATATTTCTTCTAAGCACGGTTTAGTTACTACTTTAGCAGCATCTACCGGTAAAAAAGGTAGACCTCATTACGCCTTAGAAGGTTCGGTCTTCGTAGGTGGAGCTGTTATTCAATGGATTAGAGATCAATTGCATTTTATTATCGATTCACCCGACTCTGAATATTTTGCTTTAAAAGCTAAGGATAACGGTGGAGTATATATTGTTCCGGCTTTTACAGGTTTAGGTGCGCCGTATTGGGATATGTATGCTAGAGGTACAATGTTTGGTATCACTAGAGGTACTTCTAGAATGCACATTATTAGAGCTTGTCTAGAATCTATCGCTTATCAAGTTAGCGATGTTATTGACGCTATGGTTAAAGATACTTCAATTAGCATTAAATCAATCAAAGTTGATGGAGGAGCCTCAAGGAATAATTTCTTGATGCAATTCCAAGCTGATATAGCAAATATTAAGACTATTAGAGGTAACACTAACGAATATACCGCTTTAGGTGCAGCGTATTTAGCAGGCTTAGCTATAGGTGAATTCAAAGACATCAAAGATGTTAAAGATATGTATATCAAAGAAAAAACATTCACTCCTAAGATGGAAGAGGAATGTAGAGAAAAGTATCTTAAAAAATGGCATAAAGCTGTGAAAATGTGCCAAGGTTGGGAAGACGAAAATAAGTAGTCTTCTATGTAAGCACTTTATTTATTAAGAAACCTCATTAGTTCATTTATAATAATAATGAGGTTTTTTATATTATGCGCAAATTTTACATCGCCAAAGGATTTGAAAATAGAGACGTTATTTTACCTAAAAGAGGTACCAGCAAGTCAGCGGGTTACGATTTTTCAACATTGGAAGAAATCACTATTAAGCCCAATGAAAAAGTCTTGGTTAACACTGGAGTTAAAGCTGAAATGGAAGACGATGAAGTTCTACTTATTTTCCCTAGATCTTCTATCGCGGTTAAAAAAGGTTTGCAATTAACTAATTCCGTAGCGGTCATAGACGCTGATTATTTTTCTAACCCCAATAATGATGGTCATATTATGATTCCTTTAAACAACATTTCTTCTAAGGAAGTTACTTTACAAAAAGGCGAGAGAATCGCTCAAGGAATTTTTGTTAAATATTTAATTACTGATGATGACAATTCTACCTCTAGTAGAGTTGGTGGTTACGGTTCAACCGGAGAAAAATAAATATGAAATATTTAAATCCTATTGTCTTAGCGGATTATTCTGATCCTGATTTGATTAGAGTCGGAGATGATTTCTACATGGTTTCATCATCTTTTCACTTTAATCCTGGAATTCCCATTTTACATTCTAAAGATTTAGTTCACTGGGAATTGGTTAATTATGTGGTAGATAAATTGATTCCTGGGTTTGAAAAAGTAAGACCTGGACATGGTATCTGGGCTCCTTCTATAAGAGAACACAACGGTAGTTATTATTGCTTAGTGCCTTATCCTGATGAAGGCATATACGTTTATAAAAGTGATGACATATTAGGTAAATGGAAGTTGCATTCTCAACTTCTAGTCGGCCCCGGCTATGAAGATCCTTGTCCTGTTTGGATTGGCAATAAAGCTTATGTCGTATTCGCTTTTGTTAAATCTAGAATTGGCTTCCATAATAAGTTAGCTATTATTGAAGTCGACGAAGATTTAAAAGTTAAAATTACTAACGATTATCAAGTAATCTTCGATGGTGATGAATATGGAGTGGTCGATATTGAAGGACCTAAGTTCTATTTAGAAGGGGAATATATTCATATTCTCGCTCCTCAAGGTGGAGTTAAATATGGAAATCAATTGGATTTGAGATCTAAAGATATTTACGGCCCTTATGAAATGAAAGTCGTCTTAGATCAAAACGATTCTGACATCAACGGCCCTCATCAAGGTGGATTAGTTCCTATTCACGATAATCACTACGCCTTTATTCATTTCCAAGATAAGGATAACGTCGGAAGAATATTGAGATTGGAACCTGTTGAATTAATTAATCACTGGTTTATTATGGGGGATGCTACTACTCCTGTAGTTGAAGGCGAGATATCTTTAAAAGAAGAAATCTTAAGTATCGATTACGAAGATAATTTCAAAGGTAAGATTAACAAAATTTGGCAGACTCCTTGTGTTCTTAACGATATTGATAGCTGGATAAAAGTCTCTGATATTGGTTTAGAGATGAACGTTATGAAAAGAAAGGAAGATGCTATCTTCTTAGAACCTTATGTCCTAACTCAAAAAGTTTCAGGCTTCCACCTTAAATACGAAGTTGAAATCGACGTTAGTGGACTTGAAGAAGGGGAGATGGCTGGATTAGGAATTATTGGAGAGAATTCTTCTCTAGTTATGGTTAAAAAAGAAGAGGATAAATGCTATTTATATGCAGTAAGTGACTACGAAGGCAACTTCATAGAAAGAAAAGGTCAGTTAGTTCCTAGCAAGACCAAGTTAACTATCGAATGGCACAATCCTGAGGAGGCTAGAGTCTACATCGATGAAGATTCCATTATCTCTCATGTGGTCACTAAAGAAAAATGGGTTGGTTTAAGAGTTGGTTTATTTGCTCTATGTGAAAACGAGCCTAAAGGTAAAGTAATCTTTTCTAACTTTACTATCAAAACTGCCTAATTTAGACACTTATATTACAATGACTATATATATATATATAGTGATTAATTTAAAACCATAAAAATATATATTATAATTTACGAGGATTGGAGAATTAGAACATGAAAAAAATAGCAATTTTATTGGATTCCACTTGCGATATGTCTTTGGAATTGTTAAATAAATATAAATTAGATTACATCAAGATGGGTGTTACCATCGGGGAAGAAACTTACGAAGCTGATTTAGGATGGGAGTCTTTATCTTCTCCTAGTAAGTTTTATCAATTGATGAGAGAAGGAAAAAGACCTCTTACTAATGCAATCTCTGAAGTAGAATTCAATAGAGTTTTCAATAATTATTTAGATAATGGCTATGATGTTTTATACATCGGCTGTTCTTCAGCCCTATCTTCTTCTGTTAAGACTGGTAAGAAAGTTGCTTCAGATATCATGAATAAGAGAACTGATTGCCGTATCTTAGTAGTCGATCCTTTAATTTCCGGTATGGGTCAAGGCTTAATTGGTATTAAAGCGAGTGAAATGAGAGAAAGTGGTAAGAGCATCGATGAAATCGTCGCTTACTTAGAAGAAAATAAATTGTGCTTTAATCAATGGGGAACTGTTGATAATTTAAAGTATTTAAAAGATGCTGGTAGAGTTAAAGCGGGTGCAGCCTTCTTTGGTAATATCATCGGTATTAAACCTATCATTATTTCTGATATCAATGGTCAAAACTTTGCTTATAAGAAAGTTAGAGGTAGAAAAGCCTCTTTAGAGGAAATTATTAATTCTGTTGTAGAAACTGCAGTTGAACCTGAGGAAAATTATTTCGCTATTACTCACGCTGATGCTGAAGAAGAAGCTAATTACATCAAGGATGCAGTTATGAAGAAAGTTAAGTTTAAAGATGCTTTCGTCACTAACTTAGGGCCTATTTTAGGTGCTTCTTGTGGTCCTAAAACTTTAATTGCTTTCAACTTTGGCAAGAAAGTTACTTTGCTAGGAGAATAGTTTTAGTTTTTATGGATTATTCAATTTTAGACGCAAATTTATTTAAAAAAATGCTTGAATCCGGCTTTAGGAATCTCGCCACTCATTTTCAAGAAATTAACGATTTAAATGTCTTCCCAGTTCCTGATGGTGATACCGGAACCAATATGAAATTAACTTTCTCTTCTGGTTTGAATTACATCAAGGAAGAAAAAGAAGTAGGTAAGATGTCTCAAGAATTAGCTAGGGGCATGCTTTTTGGCGCGAGAGGAAATTCAGGCGTTTTGACTTCTCGTTATTTCTTCGGTTTATCTAACGGCTTAGAAGGAAAAGAAGTTACAGGTGTATTTGATTTTGCTTTAGCTATGGTTGAAGCATATAAAGTCGCTTATTCTGCTGTTGCTGAACCTGCTGAAGGAACTATTTTAACAGTCGCTAGAGAAGGTATTGAATCGGTAAGAGATTCTTTAGATTATTCTTCAATTACATTTACTAAATTCTTAACTATAGTAGTTAATGCTATGAAGAAGTCGCTAGATAATACCCCCAATTTGTTGCCGGTATTAAAAGAAGCGGGTGTTATTGATTCAGGAGGAAAGGGATTAGTAACTATCTTTGAAGGTTTCTTAAAATTCTTCACTGGAGAAGATGAAGATGATTTAGAATTGAACTTCCACGAACATTCTTCTACCCCTGTTCATATAGACAGTTCATTATTTAATGAAACTAGCACTTTAGATTACGGTTATTGCACTGAATTCTTGCTTCAATTATTAGTTTCTAAAATCGATATTGATAGTTTTGATTTAGAAAGTTTCAAGAATTATTTGAATTCTCATGGTGAATCAGTAGTGTGTTTCCAAAATGGCACTATCGTCAAGGTTCACGTCCATACTAAAAAGCCTTATGAAGTTATTGAATACGCTCAACAATTTGGTGAATTCTTAACTTTCAAAATGGAAAATATGGCTCTTCAACATAATGAAGTTATCGCTAAGAAAGAAGAGAAGAAAAAGATCAAAAAGAAGTATGCGGTTGTCGCTATTGCTCAAGGACAAGGTATAATTGACATCTTTAAAGAACTTGGTGCGGACGTGGTAATCGATGGTGGAAAGACTATGAATACTTCTTCTGCAGAATTAATAACTGCCTTTAAAGAAGCTAACGCCGATTATATTATCGTCTTACCTAATGAAACAAACATTTTCTTAGCAGCAAAGCAAGCTGCTTCTTTGTATAAAGACAGTAAAGTAAAGGTTTTAGAGACTAAATCTATTCCTGCTGGATACGCTTGCTTAAGCATGATTTTAGGCGATGATGAAACTGGTGAAGAATGTTATTCAGCTATGAAAGATGCTAACGAGTGGGTTACTACTGGCTTTATTTGTAAATCTAATAGAGACACTGTAGTCGATGGAGTTAAATGTATCAAAGGAGATTATATTCAAGCTGTAAATCACAAGATGGTCGGTTGCAACAATAATATTGTCGATTCTTTTTATACTTTGTTGGACAATGTCGAAGACATCGAAGATAAAGAGAGTATGTATTTCTTCTACGGCAAAGAAGTCTCTGAAAGTTTGGCTCAGAATATCATTAATTTAATTCGAGATAAATATCCTAATTTAGAAGTAGGAGCTTACGAAGGTAAACAGGAAGTTTACGATTTCTTAATAGGTATTAACTAATATGAAAAAGATAGTTATCGACACTCTTCTTTCTGATAATGGAGAAGAAGAGATTGCCATTGGAGCAATTGAATCTAGTAAGAAGAATCCCGAACTCAAATATGTTTTAGTTGGAACTAAATCTAAATTAGAAAAATTGATTGTAGATAGAAAAGCTAATTTAAACCAATTTGAAATTATCGATTCTATTCCTCTTCCTAGTAATATTCATTCTCCTTTAGATTTACTTAGATATAAAGGTGAAAGTTCTTTAATTTCTTCAATGAAAGAATTGAATGAGGATAAAGATACAATAGGTATGATTTCTTCTGGTCCTACTGGAATGCTACTAGTTTCCGCTATTAAGAAGGTGGGCTTAGTTGAAGGAGTGGAATTTCCTTGCCTAGCTTGCTTATTGAAGAATATCAAAATGAAAGATGTTCTTTTATTAGATTGTGGAGCTAATGTGGACGTAAATGCTTCTAGATTAGTACAATTTGCCCAAATGGGTTCAGCCTTGATGAAATCTTATTACAATATTGATTCACCTCGTATCGGTTTGTTAAATGTCGGTAAAGAAGATTCTAAAGGGGATGCTTTAAGAAAAGAGACTTTTAAATTATTGAAAGAAACCGATTTAAATTTCTACGGTAATATTGAAGGAAGCGATGCTTTTTTAGATAAAGTTGATGTTGTAGTCTGCGATGGTTTCAGCGGCAATGTATTATTGAAAAACGCTGAAGCGGTCGGAATGATCTGTAAGAAGATTGTTGAGATGAACGATTCTAAGTCTAAAGCCCAACAAGATATTTACAATATGTTTGCTTATACTGATTTAGGTGGGGCTATTATTATCGGAACTAATAAATTGATTATTAAAGCTCACGGCGCAGCTAATAGAAATTCTATAGATTCAATTATTTCCTTAGTATTAACTTTAGATAAAAACAATTATTTAGAGAATATCAATAAAGCGTTAAAGAAATAAATTTAGCGCTTTTTTTCATTGATTTATTGTGCTATAAAATTAACATCTTAAAACTGTTAATTGGTAAATTAAAAATATGAATAAGATTAAAAAGCACGTCATTATCTCTTCTTGTGTGGCAGTAAGCACTATTACTATAGCGGCTTTGCTTTGTTTTAATTTAAATTTAGGTATTGATTCTAGAAATAGAAATTGGATGAAAGATATAAATGAATCGACTTCATTAGCAGAGATATCTCTCCCTGGAAGTCACGATTCTCTAGCTTTATATTCTTTAGTAGATGTTGCGGGAAAATGCCAAGATGCTAGCGTTACTCAACAACTGAATTTTGGAGTGAGATTTTTTGATGTGAGACTCCAACTACGTAATAATGTTTTAAGAGCAGTTCACGGAATAGTCGATGAAAAGATGACTTTTGATACATTTAACAATGAAGTGGATGATTTTTTAAAAGCTAATCCTAGTGAAACTGTCATTGTTTCGATTAAAAAGGAGGGAGATGATGTTAAATCGACTTCAACTTTTGAAGAAAGTATCAAGCCTAAATTAAGTTCTTATTATACAGAAAGCAGGATTCCTACTTTAAAGGAAGTTAGAGGGAAGAAAGTGCTTCTTAATAGATATACTTCTAAAGAAAAAATCGGCTTAGAAGCCTGTGCAGGGTGGAATGATAATTCTACTTTTATCATCGATAATTCCACTTATAAAATTAACGTTCAAGATCACTATAAGTTTGACGATGCTGAAATTAAATTGAACGATATATCTTCATTTATTAATTCAACTTTGCTTTATAAAGATGCTACAAATTTGAGTTTGAATTATTTTTCAGGATATTTAAGCAAAGGATTTCCCCCTTCTTACTCAGTTCCAGTAGCCAAAGTCGTTAATCCTCAAGCCAAAAAAATCATAGAGAATAATTATTTTGTAGGTACGTGTATCTTCGATTTTGTCACTTATGATTTAGCGACTAGTGTCATAAGGAGGAATTTCTAATATGAAAAGCAAGAAATTGTTCAAGGTATTTAGAATTCTTTCTATAGTCTTTTCTGGACTAATTATTTTGTTATCCCTAGTTTTTGCTTTCATTGAATTTAGATTGTTGTTCTCCAATGATTTTAGCATCTATTCTAATCCTTCTTACGGAGCAATTAATATCGTTTTGAAGCTGATTATTATACTATTTTGCCTAGGGACTAGTATATTTAATATTATTTATACTTTCAAAGAATACAATCGAATTACTAATATTTATATAGTAAGTTTCATTGCCGTTTATTGCGCTTTAGTTTTACCTATAGTTATTATGTTTGGTAGATTTAGTTATTCTTTAATTATTAAATTAGTTTTAATCTTCGTTTTATTATTAAGTGCAGGTTTCACTTATACTTATATCACTTTAAAAAGAATTGTCGCTCAAAGTGATGTGAGATTAGAAAATCATTTAAATAACCAAGAAAATATACATGAGGAAGATAATAGTTTATAATTAAACCAACTATGAATAAGAATTTAATTTTCCCTGGCACAGTCTTTGTTGCTAAACATTATGATCCTTTTAATAAAAAGATTCTCTCTCATCCTTTCGTCTGCGTTTATGATCAAGCTTTAGATGATGATATTGGAGAGAGCACCAATTCAAATATCTACGGTTTATTAATCACCACTCAATCTAAACAGATGGTAAGATTAGTAGAATTGAAACAGAAAGATCACCCGTTTTTAAAGAAAGATTCTTACTGCTATGCTTCTAACGTCTACATGTTTTTAAAAAATGATGTTGAGGTTATAGGGCAGTTAGATTCCGACACCTTTTTAAAGGTCTTTCAAAAAAGACAGATGATGTTAAGAAGTGAATCGGATCAATGTATCCTTTCTTTAATGAATATAAGAGGTAAAGAAAGAACTACAAATTTAATTAATCATTTAAGCTCTCTAGTTACTAAGGCTGATCAAGAGACTTTACAAACTAAACCTAAAGAAACCAAAAAAGAAAAAAAGGCCTCGAAGAAGAAGGAAGAACCTAAAAAAGATAACAATAAAAAGCCTTCTAAAAAAGCTAAGGTTAAACCCAAAGTAGAAGAGAAGTCTAATAAAGTTCAAGAAAATAAACCTAAATCAAAGAAAAAGAAGAAGTATTATTATTTTGACACCAAAGGAATAACCCAATAATATGTCTAATAAAAAAATCTATTTTTCTTGTTCAGTTCGTGGCGGACGTGAATATCTTCCTTATTACGAAGATATTGTTTTAACTTTGAAAACGAGTCACGATGTCTTAACTGAACATTTGATTATTAAAGATATAGTAGCCGCAGAAAGACACCAAAGTGATGAAGAAATCTATCTTCAAGATATCGCTTTTATGGACCAAGCTGATGTATTAATTGCTGAAGTTAGTGTTCCTTCTTTAGGAGTGGGATACGAATTAGCTTATTTTGAAAAGCTGAATCGACCAATGTATCTTTTATATAATTCTTCTTCTAATCATAAACTTTCAGCGATGCTTTCTGGTAATAGCAATTTTGTTATCTACACGTATGAATCTCACGAAGAATTAGATGAGATTTTAGATGAAATAATGTCTGAATTAGAGGAGAGATAATATATGGGCGAGGTTATAACAAATCTACCTGTTGCTTCAATAATATTTTTCATCTTATTCTTTGTTTCTTCTATAGCCGAAGTAGTTTTTGGCTTAATTGAGAATGACAAAATTAGAAAGATTGTTAAACCTTTCTGTCTATTCTTTTTATCTTTAGCAGTTTTATTTGCTAATCCTAATAGATTTTTATCAATATTCTTAGGTCTGTTATTTGGGAATATTGGTGATATACTCTTAATTTTTAAAGAAAAGAAGATTTGCCTGTATCTAGGCATAGTATCTTTCTTCATTAATCACGTATTCTTTATTATTTTCTCGCTAACTCTCCAGCAACTCAACATGGCTTATATCACTTTTGTCGTATTCTATGTTGCCTTAATTATAGGTAGTTTCTTACCTTTGAAGAAATTAACTAAATCTACTAAAATTGGAGCTTTTGGTGCAATTTATTCAGCCACGATTATTTTAGATGTCATTTTATTAATTACTTGCTGCGGAGTAGGTAAATGGAATTATATGTACTTCGGCTTAATCGGTGGTTTATTATTTATTTGCTCAGATACTTTGTTGACTTACACAATTTTTATCAAGAAAGTAAAAAGGCAAGAAGGTTATATCATGTTAACTTACCTTCTCGCCGAATTTCTAATTTCTATTGGCTACATTTTTACTGTGACATTAAGTTAATTTCCCCAGCAGTATCGTAGGTAGTTTCATATTCAACTTCTCTATTTTTTAAAGGATCGTAGACAGTTTTAATTATCGAGTAATTAGGATCAACTTTTTCAACTACAAATGTATATTTTTCTCCGTAAGGTAGATAGACTTTTAAGCCGTTGATAATCGAAAAATCAGCGCATAGAGATCTAGGATAGTAATTATTTTGAGTAACATCAAAAACATCGCTATTTATACCATTGTTGTCATTTAGATTGAAGTAGAGAAGTTCTTCACCATTAGAATTTAGAATGGTAACTTTTTCTGCATTCTTGAAATTGGCGCACATGTATTTTCCATCATTCAAATTAGCCCTAGCAGGAGTACCGTAATTAGGATCTAAACTCATTAACCACGCTAAGCACAATTCAGGATAGTGGCAAGAGGCGAAAGCTAAGACATTGCTGATAGATAAGAAAGGTGGAATTAAGGTCTTATCAAACTCGTTTACTGCGTAAATTGCATTGAAAATACCATCTAATCCTTGATAAAGAGGAGTGAATTTATCATCGCTAAAGACCGTTTTAATGATAGGCTCTAAGTCTTTAGCAAAATATCGAGGATTATAAATTAAATCTTGGAATAGTATGTTACTTAAATCAGAAGAGAAGATATTTCTGAGCAAAGTTAATATATTCTGTCTATTCATGCTTGGAGAAATAGCCTTAGAGGAGAATGCTTCTAAGAAATTAAATAGACCGGATTGAATTGTTTGATAATAAAAATTTCTGTTTTTGGCTCCATAGATTCCTAAAGCGGAAATCCAATCTTTTAAATAATGACCTATAGAAGGATGATTGTAGACAGTTTCAATACCTAAAGAGAAGTATTCGTTTCCGTTGTAGTAAGGGTAGTAGACAAAATCATCAATTTTATAATCTCCGATATGATTACTTTCAGGCATTCTCAAATAATGATAATTCATTACTTCTGCTGAAGAGATGTAATCTGGAGTTAAAACTCTATCAGGTAAGAAATAATCTACACCGTATCTAGTGAAAGAACTATCTACCATATTCATAACGACCTTAGGAACTGGATCATTGTAATTTAAAATTGAAAAAATATTGGAATAAACGCTACTTTTAGGGTTGTCTGTACCATTTAATTCGGAATCGTAATAGGCACCTTGAGGTGCTTCAAAACAATATGCGAATAAATCGTCTTTTCCAATGGTGCAGTTAGCGAATGGAGATTTATTTAAAGCGATGTAAGAATCGATTAAACCAGCGGTTAAATTAGCGGTCGCTCCACCTCTAGAAAAACCATTTAACCAGATTTTAATTTTTCCTGTAACATTGTGTCTTTCTATGTACGATTTAATACCGGCGAAGACTTTATCTGCCGCTGATTGGAACCCTACGTGGTTTTTACTTTTTTCATTTTCTAATCCTATTTCAAAATTAGAAGCCCATTCCGCTTCGTAATTACCACCTCTAATACCTACGGATAGTAAAGTGTAATCATCAATCTGCTTTTTAGCTACACCGTAACCTATCGAATATGAAGTAGGTTTCTTTTCGTAATAATTATTTACGTAAGGGTCGGTAAAACCAGCCTTTTCCCAGAAGGCTTTCAAGTTAGCAGATTGATTTATATAGTTGCCTCTAGATATCTTTGCAGGGAAAGCGGCTATAGCAACCCCTAAACTCATGGTAGCTAGGGAAATATTGAATTGAGTAGATGGCTTTCTAAAATAATCGTCCGTGTAAAAAAATTCGTGATTGAAATCATCGGAAGTCGAACACATAGTAACGGTGATTTTATCCTTGTAATTGCCACAAGATGTTAAACCGCTTGAAGCAGTTAGGATTACAGCAATTAATGGAATGGCTTTATAAATTTTCATATAGTTATTATAGAGTCATTTTAAATCTCTATTCAAGAAAATAACTCTATATTATTCTTGCTAACAAGTATATTTAAGTTGTAATTTATTAATATGGAAACTTTCAACAGTTACATATATAATCTCAGGCAAAAAGTCGGATTAAATAGGAAAGATGCTGCAAGGTTGATTGGAATTAGTAAACTTGCTTTGCGTTTGTACGAAGAGGGCTATATTTTGCCGCGCGCTCGCGCTGTTGATAAGTTACAAAGATTTTACAACGAAGATTTTTCTCAATATTTAATTAAAGAGAGGACTTACCCTAACCCTTCTGCAGTTAAAAAAGAGAAGAAAAGTTTCTTTTATAAATTTAATTCGTGGTTAGCTAAGCCCTCAACTAGAGTCTTAGTCTTCGTTTTCGCTTTAATTTTTACTTTGTGTATTCCCGGTGGCTTATTTGTTAATGATTATAACAACAAATACGCTTCTTCTTATTACGGAAATAAATATGTTCAGCTACGAGATAGCGTTATTAAATCCGGAACATTTACTACTGATATCATAGGTTCACCTAACGCTAGAGAAGTTCATCTTTCTAATGAATACGATGATTTAACGGCTATTATTTTCAGTTCAGGTCCAGATAGTTACTATACTTCTAAATTTCAATTTAATTTTAGAATCAATGGAAGAATCTCGTGGACTATAGGCTCTTATTTTTCTGCTATGGACGCGACAATGCTCTATTATTCAGAAGATACTAAAACTACTTATATCAGTCACTGTGTTTTAAGAGAAAACGAACCTCCTTTATTAAAGAAAGTCGATAAGATTGGTAGCAAAGAAGCTTTAACCCAAGATGAAATTGATATTAATGATGCTCTAGCGAGTGAAACATATCCTATGGCAATAGAATCGCTAGGTGAATTAGTCGATTATACTATCGGGTCTGATACTCCAATTGATTTCTATCACGATATATTAGTGGCAAAACAAAATGGTGGAAGAATTAATAGAGGCGTGGCTTTTACTTCGTATGCGATGATTTATATTTTAGGCGTCATAGGTATAGCTTTATTTGGCATGCTTATCTATTCATTCGTCTGGTATAAGAAGCCTTCTATTATCTACAACGAAGCGAATCCGTTATTCGATCATAAAAAAGAGAGAAGTGAATTACCTTCAGATATCCGCTTTGCCCCTTTAATACCTGAGACTGTTTTGTCTATTATTGGCATTGTGTTTTTGCTTCTAGGTGCTCTGCGTTTTGTCACTCTGCTAGGAGTAGGTATTTCATCAACCTCACAATTAGGTATTCAACAGCACCAAACTTTGACAATTCTTTCTCAAGTTGGAGAGATAATGTTCTTCTTCGGCATGTTTATTTTAAACTTATTAGATTTTGATATTTTCATGCGCGACAAGAGAATGATGCGTTCGATTATCACTTTTATTTTTACTTATGGCATTATCGGCATGGTCGAATGCTTGTTGATTTATCAATTCAACGTTTTGGGCTTGGAAGTGGCGGAATTTGCTTTGCAATATCTGCCTGGTAATTTATTCGGTGTCATGTCATGTCATCTAATATTGATGTATTTCCTTTATTACACCCCTAAATGGAAAAAGAATAAGTCTTGGAAGACTATATTATGGAGATTGTTAGCTATTCTTCCTGTAGCGGTCATTTTTATCAGTTACTTCTTAGGAAATGGCTCTAGAGTTTTATTAGGGCTTCCGTTAAATTCTTACGCTAGAGCTTTCCTACCTAGAAAGTGGTTGCCTTTCTCCGTCTTGGCTGTTTTATATATTGTCAGTACTTACTTCTTAAAATTGCATTATCAAAGAAAATACGGTTTAGAAAATGCCAATAAATTCTTCAATGGTAATCGTTATGCATTTATGAAGAATTTAGTCGCTTGTGGAGCTATAGTTTTCATCGGAATTATTGAATTGCTTTTCTTAAAAAATAATTACGCTCACACTTGGGGCATAGGTACTCACCCGTGGATTTTCTTATTGATTCCAATTGTATTTATGTACCATCCTCACGTAGGAGAAAGAAACGAAAGATTCGATTTAATTATGCAGTATGTTTATTTGGCTGCTCTTAGTGTTTCTTACTTATTTATGGGAATTGTTTTCTTAATCACTTCCTCCGTACATTAAAAATGAAATTTATGTATAATTAAATTAATAACAAAGGAGAAAATTATGAATAAAAAATTGTTGGCTTTAATTGAAGATCAAATCAACAAGGAACTTTGGTCCGCCTATATTTATTACGATATGGCTGAATTCTATCGTTCTAAAGGTTTAGATGGTTTTCACAAATGGTTTGAGAATCAAGCTAGAGAGGAAGTTGAACACGCTGAAAAGTTCATGGAATTCCTCCACGATAGAGATGAAGAATTTGCTTTGAAATCTATCGAAGCACCTAACCAAAAATACAAAGATTTAAGAGAGCCTTTAGTCTATCAAGTCGAGCATGAAAAATTAGTCACTTCCTTAATTTTAAATATTTACAAATGCGCTAAAGATGTCGGAGATATCTCCGCTGAAGTCTTCATGCATTGGTATGTCAATGAACAAATGGAGGAAGAATCACATTCCAAAGATCTTTTAGATAGATACGATATGTACGGCAAAGATGGAGGTTTAGGTCTTCATCAATTAGATAAAGAGATTGGCAAAGATAAATAAAGCGAGAATTAAAGGCGTTTCTTGGAAAAGGGACGCCTTTTATTGTCAAGTGAATATTTTTTAAAAAAATTATAATTTCTCTTGCAATTATATTTTTAATGATGCATTATATTTACGTAGGTTAGTTATAACTAACTTCACTTCTCATTATCCCCAATACGCGAGAAGTAACCTACATAATCAAATATTAAAAGCCTTGTTAGTATTGTTCCTCCTAACAAGGTTTTTATCTTTATAGGGAATTATTCGTGTTTACTATAAATAGTAAATTCATATTGACTTACAATGAATTTAATAATAAGATAATAAACGGCTAAATTGCAGAACGTAACCCCGGTAAGGTTCACAATTTGCTTAAGATTGAAAGGAATATATTTGAAAAATGCAACGTCAAACTACATTAGCTAAAAAAGCTGATATTCAACACAAGTGGTATATTGTTGACGCGGCTGGTCAAACTCTCGGTCGTTTAGCCTCAGAGGTTGCTGTCGTATTAACTGGCAAAAACAAGCCTATTTACACTCCTACTCTCGATTGTGGCGATTATGTTATCGTCATCAACGCTTCCAAGGTTGTCTTTTCTGGAAACAAGTTAGAAGGAAAGTTCTATTACAATAATTCCGGAAATTACCATGGAATGAGAAAGAGAAGTGCTAAAGTCATGGTCGAAAATTATCCTGTCGAATTAGTCGAAAGAACTATCAAGGGTATGATTCCTCACACCAGATTAGGCCGTCAAATGGCTAAGAAATTATTTGTTTATGCTGACGATAAACACTTACAACAAGCTCAACAACCTGAAGTACTCGTTTTAAAGGAGGGAAAGAAGTAAACTATGGCTAAGAAAGTAACACCTTCTGTTTATTATGGAACTGGTAAGCGTAAATCCGCTATTGCTAGAGTCTACATCACTCCTGGCGAAGGCAAAGTCATTGTCAATGGAAAAGATGCGAAAGCTTATTTCCCTTATGACACCAATGTCATTGTCTTAGATCAACCTTTCGCTGTCACTGACAACGTCAACAAGTACGATGTTAAAGCCTTTGTTAAAGGCGGCGGATTCTCCGCTCAATCCGAGGCTGTTAGATTAGGTATCTCCAGAGCTTTAATGGAAGTCACTGAAGAATATCGTAAGCCTCTAAAGGTCGCCGGCTTGGTCACTCGTGATTCAAGAATTAAGGAAAGAAAGAAGTACGGTTTAAAAGGCGCCCGTCGTGCTCCTCAATTCTCCAAACGTTAATCCGTTTGCCGAATTATTACAAAACAAACAAAAAATGCTCTGTTCCAGCAGGGCATTTTTTGATTTTAGTAAATTTTATAAATTGTAGAACTTAATAACCCCATTTTTAGTCTTGAGTTTAACTTCACCTTTGACTAGTGGAGAAACGTATTTAATAAAGGAAGATTTGATATTATTGGGAGCAATGTATTCACTAGGTAGATATTTAATTTGACCACCGATTTTGTCGATATCTTCTAAGGTGTATTCGATTTCGTATTTATTTCCTTCTTTTCTTCTCATACCAATCATAAAGCCAGTCTTATTATTTAGAAGGGCTTTAACGGCTTCTCTACCGCAACTGATAGCTTCTTGGACATCAGTCTTAGAAGAGAAGAAGGAAGCGGAACGTTGGGCTAAAGATAGCTCTATTCCTCTAGTCTTAATATTTAATTTTTGCGTGATTAGGTTAGCTAGATAGGTAGCCACTCCACCTAATTGGGCGTGACCAAAAGCGTCTTTTTGGCCGCTTTCTCCTATGAAGTTACCATTCTTATCTTTGATACCTTCTGATACGCAGACTATAGCATATTTTTTCTTATCATAGATTTTTTTAACCTTTTTTAAGAAATCTGAGGTGTCGAAAGGAACTTCAGGTACGTAAATTAAATCTGGTCCATTTTTAGACAAGTTAGCTAGAGATGAAGATGCAGTTAACCACCCGGTATCTCTACCCATAATTTCTATGACGTTAACTCTTCCTTTGCTATATGCTTTAGCATCGTAAGCGATACAAGAAACGCAAGAAGCGATATATTTTGCAGCTGAACCAAATCCGGGAGTGTGATCAGTCCCTTTTAAGTCGTTATCGATGGTTTTAGGAATGCCGATTACTTTGACATCGATATTGTTTGAAGAGAAATATCTAGATAGCTTCATAACTGTATCCATAGAATCATTTCCACCGTTATAAGCGAAATATTTGATGTTGTATTTGGCGAATACTTTCTCTATTTTTTTAAATATAGTTTTATTTGATTCATCTAACATCAATCGACAAGAGCCAAAAGCCGCTCCAGGGGTTTGTTTTAATAATTCGAGGTTTTTATCTTTAGGATCTATTTCAATTAAAGTTTCATCTAAGATACCCTGAATGCCATTTTTACCAACGTAAATCTTTTCAATTTCTTCATTTCTTAAAGAGGCTTCCATAATTACCCCATATGCTGAAGAATTAATGACGCTAGTAGGCCCTCCAGATTGAGCGTAGAGTATATTACCTTTGTTATTCATATTTATAATCCCCAATATTGTTATTTACTTATTTTATGATATTCGCATTGTTTATAATATTCAAATTAAGGTTGTATTATTCTTTTTAGGTTAAAAAAATATGTTTAATTTCAATGCTTAAAATAATAAATGAAAAAAATATCATTTTATTATTGACTTTAAGAGCTCATAATAAGTAAAATAATCAAGCACGGATTAGTTGGGTCTATAGCTCAGTTGGTTAGAGCGCGCCCCTGATAAGGACGAGGTCACAAGTCCGAGCCTTGTTAGACCCACCATCTTGTTTGTATTAGCATCGACACGTAAGATGCCTTATGCATAAAAAAAACGCCTGGATATGGGGGCGTTTTTTCTTTATATGCAATTAATTTAGACTTTTTCAGATTTTTTCTCTTTTCTTAACTTTTTTGCATTCTTTTGTTCGTACATTTCCTTGTCCACTAAAGACATGATACTTTGAACAGAGTTGAGATCGGAAGAATTGTCGACAATCTGAATACCATAAGAGAATTTGACATAGACGTCTCTTTCAACTGGAGATTTATTTAAGGCGTCCTTAATTTCTTTCATTCTTCTTTTTGTCGCTTCTAAATTCAAATTTCTAAAGACTATTACAAATTCATCTCCGCCGTAACGCCCGCAGAAATCACCGTGAGTTAGATATGCTTTAATGAAACTTGTAAAGTGAACAAGAGCCTTATCACCGACGATATGACCATATGTGTCGTTGATAATCTTGAAGTCATCTAAATCTAACATTACAACAGATCTAGTAGTCATATTATTCTTGACATCTAACAATTCATCTTCAAATTTTTTCATTAATGCCTGACGGTTAAGAACGCCTGTTAATTCATCTGTGTTAGCAGAATTCTTTAATAAAGAAGAGAAGATGGCGTTTTCAACATATCTAGAATAGAGACCAGAGATATCATTTAATTTAGTTCTATCATTTTCATTGAAGTCGTTTTTGTGGTCTAAAGTAAACAAAGTGATGACACCGAAAGTTTCGTGATTGATTCTTATTGGGAAACAAAGTAGGGAAGAAACAGTGTGATTATCAGTGCCAGATTCGTGATATTGAGAGGAGTTAGCAGCAAAGATAGGCTCTTTATCGACATTAGTGAAGACTGTCGGATTAGCCATTTTCTCTTTTATGTAGAACAATGTAGATTCTTTGAATAATTTAGGATTGGTTTTGTCGTAGAGGTAACCCGAAGTATAGATATAATTGGAATAGCCTTCTTTGTCGAAAGTGACAGCAAAGCATCTTCTAGCTTTAGGAAATATACGCATCATAGAAGAAACCGCAACTGAAATGATCCCTTCGACATTTTCTTGAGAACGGGTATCTCTATATAAGGCGCTTAGTTCAGCATCGTTAGCCTCTCTAGCTTTTTGCTTCAGTAGCATTTTAACTAATGCAAAAGTTGAGATACATGTAGTTAGGATGAAAAAGACGGTTAGGCAAATTAGCAATATATCCATATTATTATTATAGACCTCGTTATCTAATTACAAACTACTAATTTAAATGTAGTTTATTTTATGATGTATGTCAAAGAAAGGAGCTGTAAAAGTCACATATATACTCAATTATTAGACTGAAAAAACAAAATATACATCATTTGCATTTACTAATTGTAAATTTAAATATGATTTTTATTTAACATTAATGGCTTGAAATAATGCGCTTTATTTGTAATAATTTTAATCGCGGAGGCTTAGCTCAGTTGGGAGAGCGTTTCCTTCACACGGAAGAGGTCGCTGGTTCGATCCCAGTAGTCTCCACCAGTTACGCCACTTTAGTTCAACGGTAGAACGGTTGCCTTGTAAGCATCAGAAGGTGTTTCGACTACGCCAAGTGGCACCACTATTGCTCAAAATTGCTGATACTGAACAGTATCGGCTTTTTTTATCGATTAAATCGGAATTTTTTATAAATTGTATCAATTAATATAGAGCAAATAAAAACAGATACGGGGAATAATCATTTTTGAAATAAGGCGTTGACCATTGATTTGACAGCGTCTTTTTCTTTATCAGTTAATGCTCTGTATTTATTGAGCAATTCTAGTTCTTCTTTAGAAACATGTGCCTTCTTTTCATCACTTTCAAAGAATTCGGCAAGAGAAATGCCAAAGGCTTCACATATCTTTTCAAGTGTATCTACAGTAGGGCAGGTTCCTCTAGCAAACATATTCGATAAAGTTGACTGAGTTAAACCAGCTTCATAAGCCAATTTATATGTGGACCAGCCTCTTTCTTCCTGTAATTTTTTAACTTTTTCTAATACGTTCATGTGAGCATTTTAATACACATATGCGTTGCATATAAAA
>CACYCE010000005.1 GCA_902772915.1 uncultured Erysipelotrichaceae bacterium
ACTAAAGCAGCATTAGATGAATATGAAGAAATGAAACAAAATAAAGATAAATATAAAAGATATAATTCATTTAAAGATATTTTGGAGAAAGAATAGTATTAACAATTTTTAAATCTAATAGATTTCCAAAAGATTTAAGATTAGCTAAAAAAGAGGATTAGATTTATCTTCATTAGAAGAAGTTGTTAATAAGCTTGCAAATGGGACCCCCAGACAAACCATCTGGTAAAGAAGATATTTTAATGATTGAAATATTAAAAAGTGAAATAGTACTGAAAATGTATAAATGTGATATTTCTATAAATTTATCCTCAAAAAACTTAAATATTATAAAAGTCATTTCAATAAAGTTTTGATTTTTATTTATACTATTAAATGTGAAGAAGAATAAATACGCTATATGCTTCGGTTGGATTTTGTGTTTCGTAGCTGGATTTATTGAAATCTATTCTTTTGCTGTGCGCGGAGTCTTCGCAGCGATGCAGACAGGTAATATGATTACTCTATTCATTTCTCTAATAGATAAAAATTATAATTTATCTTTAGAAAGAGGAATAGTTATTATAGGTTTTATAGTAGGATTGATAATCGCCGAATTATTAAAACCTCTATTTAAAAAAAGCAAATTATCTCAAGAATTTTGGTTTATTATTCTCGAAATCCTCTGCTTAATTCCTCCTGTTTGTATACCTGTAGGAACCAATAAATTATCTTACGATTTATCCGCTAATATCTTCATTGCTCTATTTGGAGCCTTCCAGTTATCAGGTTTTACGTCATTAAACGGTAATACCTTCATCTCCACGATGATGACTGGAGTCTTAAAAAATATAACTGAGCATGCTATAAAAACTATTAAAACTAAAGATCCCAAAGAAAAAGAAAGTACCCTTTTTTATACATTCATGTTAGTCTTCTTCTTGCTTGGTATAGTCACTTCTTATTTAATTATCGCCTATACTCACGATACTCATCTAACAAGAAGATTAATGCCTTTAATGATAATTCCTCTCTTAATAATAGAAATACCTATAAGTTTAATAGCCTTTTCTAAAAAAGGTGACGCAAATGAAAAGAAGGACGATTAACGTTCTTCTTTTTTATTAGGTCCATAAATTTTAATTTCTCTATGGTGTAACATGTAGAATATACTTCCTAGAACTAAAGCTGATGTAGAAATTGCTACAGCGTAAGAATACCATTGAGAAGCGTTCATTAAAGATAAATCAATATTAGTAAATGCGTGAGATTTATCTAAGAAGAAGATTCCTAAAGCTAAGATTAAAGAGCCAAAATAAACTACACTTCTATATAAATTAAACGGCAGACAGGTAATAAACAATAAAATAAAAGCGATAGTATCGATAGTTAGCACCATCAAAGTTAAATAAGAATTAATAATCTCACTTTGAGAAGCGCTGTATTGGAAGAGGTTCTTTTCTTGGAAAGATACGAAGACAATAACAGAAACAGTCATACATAGAGCTGTTGGTAAAGCCCTAGCTATAACTTGTTTCATAAAGTTACCACGTATCTCTTTATTGTTAGGTTGTAAACCAATTAAGAACGCATCTAAGCCTAGAGGTATCATTTCTATGATGAATAAAGAACGTGGAGTGAAAGGATAAGCAACCTTGTATCCAAAGAGGTTGAACAAATTAATTAAGAGTGTTAAGGAAATGACAAATAAACTCTTCATGATGAAGACTGAAGCTGAAGATTGAACGTTATTTACAACTCTCCTTCCTTCCCTACAGACATCAGGCATAGTTGAAAAATCAGAATTTAATAAAATTACGTGAGCCGCAGATCTTGTAGCTTCTGAACCATTAGCCATAGCTACAGCACAGTCAGCTTGTCTCATAGCTAAAATATCGTTAATACCATCTCCAGTCATAGCGACAGTCTTACCTTTGTTCTTTAAAGTTTTAATAATAATCGCTTTTTGTTCAGGAGTAACTCTACCAAAAACTGTATATTTATCTGCAGCATCTTGAACTTCTTCTAAAGTTAATTCCGAAAGAGATATGTAATTTTCCGCATTAGGAATACCAGCTTTTTGAGCTATTTTAGAAACAGTCAAAGGAGAGTCTCCAGAAATTACTTTAATATCAACTTTATTATCTATAAACCACTTGATAGTCTCAGAGGCATTTTCTCTAACTCTATCCGAAAGAATGAAGACTGCAATCAATTGTTTTTTACCACTTAGTGCTTCATTTTTAATATCGTTACCTCTGATTAAAGCGATAACTCTATATCCTTCTTCTGAATATTTATCCATCTTTTTTTTAATATCCAAAGGGACAAAATCACATAGATATTCAGGAGCACCTAAAGCGAAACTCCCCTGTTTATCAAAAGAAGTTAACGAATATTTACGCTCCGACGAGAAAGGAATAGTTTTAGTTACATTATAAGAATTATCTAAACCAAATCGTTCTTTTAAAGCTAACGATGTCTTGTTAGCAGTACTTTCTTGAGAGGCAAGATAATTCCCCATCAATTCATTTAAATCAATGCTATTATCAAAAACTAATTGCTCTTCGAATTTCAAGAATCCATCAGTTAAAGTGCCGGTCTTATCAAAGCAAATGCAGTTGACTCTAGCTAATCTTTCAATCGAATAGATATCTTGTACTAAAGTTTTTTTCTTAGCTAATTTTATTACTCCTACTGATAAAGCGATAGAAGTTAACAAAACTAAACCGGAAGGAATCATACCTATAACTGATGCGCTTGTTTTAGTTATAGCGTCTTTTAAAGCTTCAAATTCAGAGGTAAATCTGATTCCCATATCTTGAATATTGACATAATAATTATTAAATCCTACCCAGACACCTAAAGGTATGACAATAAAAGAAACTATAGTAATGTAAGAATAAATAGTTCGATATAAAACTGAAGTGTTTTTCTTAACTTTTTTAGCTTGCAAAGCTAATCTTCCTGCGAATGTGTCTTCACCAACTGATTCAACTTTGCATTTTGCTTGACCAGAAACAATAAATGAACCTGCTAATAAATAATCACCTTCGTTTTTCTTGATTGATTTAGCTTCACCAGTCTGGAGAGATTCATTGACTTCTACGCTTCCACCTTTAACAATAGCGTCGACTGGAACTTGATCTCCCGAAGATAAAACAATGATGTCATCTAAGACAATTTGAGAAGAATCTATAACTTCAGTTTCTCCATCTCTAATAACTTTAGTCTTACTAGCGACTATAATCTTTAATTTGTCAGTTACATGCTTAGAATAAATTTGTTGAGCTGTACCAATAATTAAATTAGCAAAAACTACAACTCCAAACATGTAGTCAGATAATCTAGCGTTAGATAAAGTTAGCATCAAGATAGCTATAGCAACCATCAAGATATTAAAGTAAGTGACAAAGTTGGTAAAAATAATTTTTCCCACAGAATTAGTGTATTTTTTAGGAGTGACATTAACCATTCCTTGACTTTTGCGGATATCGATTAATTCCTTAGTTAAACCTTTATTAATTTGAGGGTTATATCTTTCAATAGAAGCTTTTTTATTCGCTTCAGCAATAGCTTTCTTCTCTTCTTTTTTTCTTTTATATCCACCTAAAAACTTATTGATAATTTGCACTTCCAAGGTCTCGTCAGCATTAAGTGAAATCTTCTTGTTTTTAGCTTCTTCTATCTGTGCGAGTTTAATAGCTTGGGTCTTATCATATTTTTCTTTTTCGATTTGATTTTCCTTAGCCTCTATTTCACTTTTTTTCATATTTATAAATCATTCAATAGTTTATAGACAGTATCTTTATTAACTTTATATTCTACCGCGAGAATTTTAGCAACTTGGCTTTTCTTATTTCCTTCTTTTAATAAAATTTTAGCTTTCTTAATTACTTCCTCTTGAGAAAAAATCTTATCTTCTTTTTTAAAGCCTTGAACAACGATTACAAACTCGCCTTTTAAAATTAAAGAAGGGTCTTCTTTGACTTCCTTAATTGTACCGTAAATATATTCTTCGTGAATCTTAGTCAATTCTCTTGATAATGAAATATTTCTATCACTTCCGAAGACTTTTTCTAAAGAATCTAACATCTCTAATAATCTATGAGGAGCTTCGTAGAATATCAATGTCTCTTCTCTTTCCTTCAATTCTTCTAATTTTCTTTCACGAGCGGAATTCTTAACTGGTAAAAAACCGAAGAAGGAAAAATCCGAAGTATCAAAACCCGACATTACTAAAGCGTGAGAAAAAGCTGTAGGGCCAGGAATAGTAGAGACTAAGACTCCCTTATCTAAAGCTTCTTTAATTAACAAAGCTCCTGGATCAGATATTCCAGGCATACCCGCATCAGAAACAAAAGCTAAAGTTAAATTTTTCAATTTAACTTCTTCAATTAACCTTTTAGCTTCTTGGGCTTCCTTTTGAGAATAACAAGATACCAATTTCTTAAAAGGGATACCTACTTTGGCTAATAGAGTTGCAGTAACTCTAGTATCTTCACAAGCGATAATATCAGCTTCAGTTAAAATTTCTTTAGCGCGCAAAGAAAGATCAGAAGAATTCCCTATAGGAGTTCCAACTAAATAGACGATTCCTTCTTTGCCTGAAGAAGTAAAAGGATTAACGTGAAGAGTCATTATTGGAGTTGTTCTTTGAATGGTGGAAATTGTTATTTTTCTTTCCTTGTTTAAAGGAATTGTTGTTCCCTTTGTTCTTGTTTTGATTATTTAATGTAGATTTACCGTGATATAACCATTTTTCATCCGAGCGGAAAGGATTCTTTTCGTCTCTTCTCTTTTCGAATTTCTTATTGTTTTTATTCTTGTTTTCTTTATTAACTCTAGGTTTATCAGTAGAAGGAATCTTTCTATCGGTTGTAGAATCGAAACTTACAACTTCAGATTGCAAGACGTTAGTTTGGGTTGATAAAGAAGATGAGAAAGTATAAGCGACATTTTCCCTATTCTTTAAAAATTCATCGTTCTTATTATTTTCTTTCTTAACATAAGGTCTATGGTGCAAGACCGCTTCATATTCTTCTAATGGTATAGTTTCTCTAACAATATCAAAACCCTGTTCAGAATTAGGGTTATCAATTTTACCACTTAAAGAAATCATCTTATTTAAAACATTGTAAGAATTAACTGACATTTCTATATCGTTGTAATTTATCTTCGCTCCGATTTTAGGGAAATCTTTCTTAGCTTCAGTATAAGAATCATCTTCAAATTTTAAGCAGCAAATTAATTTACCGCATTGGCCTGACAACTTAGGAATATTGATAGCAAGCATTTGATTTTTCGCCATAGCAATACCGATACCATCGAAAGTATTTAAGAAAGTTGAACAACATAAAGGTAATCCACACACCCCTATACCTCCGACCATTTGAGCTTTATCTCTAGGTCCGACTTGACGCATTTCAATTCTAGCTTTAACGTATTTAGCTAAAACTTTTAAGAGATTTCTAAAATCTACTCTTTGCTCAGAGGTATAAATAATTTTTACTTTCTCGTGATCTAAGGATGAGAAGATTCTAAATACTCTCATATCTAGTCCTTCTTTATCAGCTTCTTTCTGGACGAATTGCATAATTTCTACATCGTTTTTAGCAATCTCGTTATACAAAGTTAAATCTTCTTTAGTCGCGAATCTTTTCACTTCTAAATAAATTGAATAATCTTCCCCTTCTTTAGCTTCACGAACAGAGACTATTTTACCAAGATATTCATTACCTTCGATTTCCACAACTAAAGAATTTCCTCTCACTTCCTTTTCCGTGTAACAGTAAGTGGGTTTTATTTCTTCTAATTGGATACCAATAATATTCATTTATTTACCCTCCATAATAAGCGCTAAACAAGATAGCGTAAACGTGAAATTCATGTTAGCGCTACTTTTAGCTTTAGCCTCATCTAATAAAGCGACCGCTTTATCTAAATATTTTTTATACGGATTTAATCCGTTAGTATATACATCTAATATTCCGTCTTTTTTATCTAATAGACAGGAAGTAAAAATAGTGGAAAGAATACTGTAGAAATAATTATAACATTTATTACTTTTCAAATAATCTCCTCCTCTAATAAGAATGTAATTGGGATCTTCATTTTTCCTTATTAAAGCATCTAAATAATCTAAACACACTTCGTAAGCGGAATTGAATTCTTTAGAATCTAATATTTCATTCTTTCTCTCTTCTGAATAAACCATCAAAGATACTAAATAATATGCCCTTCTATCGAATTCACCTTTATACGAATTAACTTTTTGAATAATATCAGGTTTAAAAATAGGAACTAATTGACATCTAGAGACAATCGTAGGTAAAACTTTACTTCTATTGTCGGTAGTAAGAATCGCTACAGTATTACCACTAGGTTCTTCTAAAGTTTTTAATAATGCGTTGACCGCCTCAGAAGTAGAATTTTCAATGTGATTAATAACGTAAGTGGAGATATGATTAACTTCGGCAGTAGACATTGAAAAGAAGTGAGATAATTCTTCGATATTACTTTTTCTTATAATTTTCTCTTCTCCATCTATAAGCATGAAATCAGGATGAACACCTTTGTTGAATCTAATACAAGAATCACATTCATCACAAGCTAATCCACCCTTTTTACAAGATAAAGATTTAGCAATGAACAGAGCCGAATCTAATAGAGGGGAAGAATTTTCACCGTAAAGTAAATAGGCGTGAGATAAACGAGAAGATTTAATTCCATTAGAAAAAAGCTTGGAAAGAACGACTTGCTCTTTTAAAAAATCTTCACGAGAATACATCTTTATTTAACCTTTGCTAAAAAATCATCAATCTTTTCTTTTAAGATTTTGTAAGTTTGTAAATAGACTTCATCCATCGACTTAGAAGCATCGATAGAAATATAACGAGAGGAATATTTCTTTTCCAATTCCTTATAGCCATCGTAGACTTTTTGATGGAAAGATAATTTTTCGTTATCTAATCTATCCATCTTCTCTCCTCTTTTTGAAGATATTCTTCTTAGCCCTTCTTCAGGATCTAAATCAAAAAATAACGTCCAATTAGGAAATCTTCCATCTATTGCAAACATGTTAATTTTTAAAATTTCATCCGCTCCTAAATCTCTCCCATAACCTTGATAGGCTAAAGAAGAGTCGACAAATCTATCGGTGATTACTATTTGATTATCATCTAAAAGTGGAAATAACTGTTGAGCCATAAGTTGTCTTCTTGAAGCAGCGTAAAGAAGAGCCTCAGTCTTGATATCTTCATCTTTATTGTCGATATCTAGAATGATATTTCTAATCTTCTCAGAAATTTTATTTCCCCCAGGTTCTCTAGTTAATAAGAAAGAATAACCTTCTTGTTTCAAACGAGCGCAAGCTCTTTCTAAAGCGGAAGATTTACCTGAACCATCGCATCCTTCAGCGGATATTAATAAACCTTTTTCGTGCAGCATAATTAGTCTCCTTCTTTCATATCTAATCGCCCTCTTAAAGAGCGCTCAATTGTCAATTCATCGACGTATTCTAGATCCGCTCCTATAGGTAAGCCATAAGCCAATCTAGTAATCTTAACAGGAAATTCACTTAAGATTTTATGAATGTAAGAAGCGGTTAATTCCCCATCTAAAGTTGATGAACAAGCTAAGATTACTTCTTTGATTGTTCCTTTAGATACTAAATCTTTAAGTTCGTTGATTCTTATATCGTCAGGTCCTCTGCCTTTCAATGGAGAAAGAGTGTTACCTAAAACGAAATATTTACCATTGTATTTGTTAGTTTTTTCAAAAGTCAAAATATTTTTAGCGTCAATTAAAACTAACAAAGTCGATTCATCTCTAGTAGGATCATCACATATAGGACATTTATCAGTGTCGATTTTCATTCCGCATTTAGGGCAAGAATGAACATGCTCATTAACATATTTTAAAGATGAGACGAATTCTTCAATTTCTTCATCGCTAAAAGACAAAGTCGCGTAAGCTAATCTCTCCGCGGTCTTACTTCCTATACCGGGAAGTTTTTTATAGATTGCAATAAGTTTAGTAACTGAATCTATTTGTTCCATAAATTAGAATCCACCAAATTGGGATTGCATGGAAGAAGCAATTTGTGCGGTAGCTTCATCGATCTTTTTGTTAACTTCTGTAAAAGCCGCTTTAACCATATCTTCAATCATTTCTTTATCTTCAGGATTTAAAACATCCTTGTCGAATTCAACTTTCTCTACGACATGATTGCCGTAAACTGAAACTTTTAAAGCTCCTCCTGCTACTGAAGCAGTAAAAAGAGTATTTTCAACTTCATCTTGTTTCTTTTTCATCTCTTCTTGCATCTGTTGAGCTTGTCTCATTAATTTATTTAAATCCATAATCTATAATCTCTTTCTATAGCAATCCATTTAAGAATTTTTCAGCGTTAGTTAGTTCTTCTTTCTTCTCTTCTTTAACATTTGAAGTAGGAATGACAATAGGTCTTCTATTAGGTAATTTATTAACTTGCATCAAATTCTTAAATTTAGTGACGCAATTCATTAAATCGACTTTATAAATAGAAATAATTACTACGTTATCCCTATTGAACAATTCCTTCATTAGCTTCTTAGTTAATTCCTGGGAAGTAAATTTATTCACAGAGGAAGTTGTACCTTTAGAAAAAGATGAAACTAATAAAACATTAGGAGCGTAAACATAAGGAATAGCCGTTCTCAATTCGTTAGCTAAATAATAGAGTTCAGAAGACGAAGGAATAGTCGCTAAGCGTGCATCCCAATTTTCTTTGATATAATTTTTCTCTTCTTTAAGACCTTGAAGCATGATATTTATAATTTCATCTTCACTTAAACGAAGACTCTCATCTTCGTTTAGAGGAGCGAAGTCTTCAATTTGAGAATTAATTCTAACTAAAGGAGTAGGTTGAACATTTTCTACTGGTTTAGGTTCAATTTTAACTTCTTGTTTAGTTTCTTCTTTCTTCTCTTCTTCAAATAGAGGTTTAATCTCATTCTCTTTTTTAGTTTCTTCTTGAATGAGAGGTTCTTGCTTAACAGCAGGTTCTTCTTGTTTTATTTCTTCAACTTTAAGAGGTTCTTCTTGTTTTTGAATGTAGATTTGCTCTTGAGGTTGCATGAAAGAATCGTCTTGAGTGTTAATTAAAGATAACATAGTCATTTCAAATTGATCAAAGGCATTTAAAGTGGAAGAATAATTTCTTCTTTCTTTAATTAAAGTACCTAGATTCGCTCTAATTTCACTAGGAGGAACGACAGTTCTTAAAGCTTCTTCTGGAGCTAGATAACTCAATAAGGAAGGATCTCTAGTCACTCCAAAAATAAGTAAGTCTTTGTAGATGTTAATTAAATCATCGTGAAGTCTAAGCACATCCGCACCTAGAGCGTATTTATCTTTAACAAATCTAATAGCTTCTTTTAGATTTCCATTATGAACATTTCTAACTAGAGCTAATTCATCTTCGATTTTAAGTAAGCCAAACAAAGTATCAATATCTTCAGAAGTCACTTTTTCTCCAGAATATGAAATAGCTTGATCTAATAAGGAAAGTGAATCCCTAACTCCACCTTGACTCATTCTAGCAATAGATTTTAAGGCTTCTATTTCATAATCGATTCCTTCTTTTTCTAAAATATTCTTCATATTGAAGATTAAATCCTCATCTGAGACTTTAGAAAAATCAAATCTTTGAACTCTAGAAAGAATAGTAGGAAGAACTTCGTTAGGCTCGGTAGTCGCTAAAATGAAGACGACGTTAGCAGGAGGCTCTTCCAAAGTTTTTAATAAAGCGTTAAAAGCTGCTCCAGTCATGGAGTGAACTTCGTCGATAATATATATTTTGTAACGCCCTAAAATAGGAGCGAAAGAGACTTGTTCAATAAGATTTCTGACATTGTCGACTCCAGAATTTGAAGCGGCATCAATTTCGTAGACATCAGGATGCTTGCCAGCTAAAATATCGAGGCAATTTTCACAGTGGTTGCATTCTTCACCAACCCCTTCAGAACAATTCAAAGCCTTAGCAAACAATCTCGCCATTGAGGTTTTGCCAGTTCCTCTAGGTCCAGAGAAAAGATAAGCGTGAGCAATCTTATTTTCTCTGAGTGCGTTTTTTAAAGTTTTTACTACTGCCTTTTGTCCGACGATTTCATCAAAAGTCTTAGGACGATATGTTCTATATAATGCTCTGTAAGCCATGTTAAAAATCACCTTCTATAAAATTTTAACATAGAGCGAGTTAAATACTTAATAAAATTAAGTATTAATTTCAATTTTGAGCAATTAAAAAACTCGCACTTTTGAAGTGAGAGTTTTAATTTTTTTAGTCTTGCTTACCTAACATGAAGGCACCAGCGCAATAGCAAGCACCAAACACTAGAGAAACGACAGCTTCAATCCATTCTATTGCAATAGCTCCACCGCTTAATTGAACACCACCAGGTAAAGCAGTGGAAATAATATCAGCGATACCAAATATAAAGAGGATTACACCCATAACTCTCGCCCAAGTTCCACATTTCCCACTAATGGAATATCTAAAACCAGGATAGATAGCTAAGAAATAAATTATTAAGCTAATGACTAAGAGGACAATAATCGCAACTCTCACACCAGAGAAGAATGCAATTCTATTTTGACCAACGTACTCAGGTAAGTAAGTAGGATCTTCATATAGAGCTTGAATTGCACTAAATGACAAAATAAAACTAACAATGCTAATAATAGCAGCGACACATAAAACGATAGTTGAAACAAACAGTAGTCCTGTTCCCTTCTTTTTGAACATTTTGAATGTTCTCCTTTCGCTTATATTATGACTTAAAAAAGCCCATCTGACAACAAACTGTTTAAATAACTATTGATTATAACTTTTAGTAAGTCTAATAAATCTATCTCTTCTAGTTAAATCTTGAATTACTTCACAGTTGTATTGAGGTAAAGCTTCTCTAACTAAAGCGACAGTCTCATTTGAATTAGATGCTTCAATTTCAAAATAAGCGACACCGTGTTCAGAAAGAACATCATTTAAATCTGAAAAGATGGAGCGGAATGCGTTTAATCCATCTTCCCCTGAATAGAGAGCATCTTGAGGTTCATAACCTAAAGAAGCATCTAAGACTTCGCTAGTTTTAATATAAGGAGGGTTACAAACGATTAAGTCAAAACGCATATTATGTTCAACAAAATAGTGCAAAAAGCTTGTCAAAACGATATTAACTTCCTTTTTATTAATATCACAGTTTTGTTGAGTTGTTTGAATAGCGTATGGTGAATAATCCGAAGCGTAGATAGTAGCATGAGGAAAAATATGTTTTAAAGAAATAGCGATACATCCACTTCCACAACATAGATCTAAGGCTGAATTAATAAGAGTCTTCTTTTGACGTTGCTCAACGATTTCCATTAATTCTTCAGTCTCTGGACGAGGAATTAAAACGTGAGGATTAACTTCGATATGCTGATGGTAAAAATCTACAAAGCCTATTAAATAAGCAGGAGGATAACCTGCTGCTAAAACTTCTAAGTCATTATTAAAGCGCTCGGGCATCATATAAAGTCGCCCAAGTTTAGTTTGATCGTAATCAATCTTGTATCTAAATCTAAATAAATCTCTTATGTCAGCCTCAGGAGTACCTATGGCCTTTAAAGAAGAGATTGCTTTATCGGAATTGACAACCATTATTTTTGACTCGCCTTAATCTGTTCGAGAATCAAATCTTTTTGATGAGCTTCTTGGAGAGCATCTAAGATATCATCTAAATCACCATCCATTACCCTATCTAAAGAATTAGTAGTATAACCGATTCTGTGATCAGTAACTCTGTTTTGAGGATAATTGTAGGTTCTGATTTTTTCACTTCTCTCACCATTACCGACTTTGAGCTTTCTTTCTGCATCTAAAGCAGCGTTCTTTTCTTCATCCATCTTAGCTTGCAATCTAGCGCGTAAAAGCTCCATAGCGGTTTCTTTATTGGCTAATTGGTCTCTTTCAATTTGACAAGTGACCACAATTCCTGAAGGTATGTGAGTAATTCTAACTGCAGATTCGGTCTTATTGACGTTTTGACCTCCTGCACCAGAAGATCTGTAAGTATCAATTTGTAAATCTACTGGATTGATAACTACATCTTCCTTTTTAGTTTCAGGCATAACCAAAACTCTAGCAGTGGAAGTTTGTAATCTACCACTTTTTTCAGTAACAGGAACTCTTTGAACTCTGTGGGTTCCAGATTCAAACTTCAATCTAGAATAAACCCCTTTGCCTTTAATCATTAAAGAGACGGAAGAATATCCTCCTAAAGAAGTAGGTTCTTCATCAATAAGATTATATTTCCAACCTTTCTTATCGGCGTATTTCATGTACATTCTATATAAGTCACCAGCGAAGATATTACCTTCCTCTCCACCGACAGCTCCTTGAATATCCATAATGACATTTTTATCGTCATTAGCATCTTTAGGTAAGAGAGCCTTTTGAATCTTATCTTCGTATACAGGTATTTCATTATTGATTCTATCGACTTCTTCTTGACCCATTAAAGCCAATTCTTCATCGCTATCTTTAGCCATGATTTCAGCGTCTTTTTTATCAGAGAGCAATTTCTTATATTTTTTATATAGGACTACAGCCTCTTCTAAGCCCGCTCTCTCTTTATTTAAATCTTTAACTTTAGAGAAATCCAAAGAGGTAGATAAAAGGGCGTCGATTTCATCGACTCTTTTTTCCATGGTCTCTAATCTATCAATCATATATTCATTCATAATCTTTTTTCCTTTCTTTCTTAAATTTAATTTGAATTTTTTGAGCTTTATAAATTATTTTAAGAAAGAAGCTAAGACTTCTTCATATATGCGTGTTTCTTTAAACGCTCCACTTGTCTTTGGTTCTCCTTTAAACCATAGTAAAGGATAAACAAAATTAATTCACTAATCAAGGCGATTTGCGAAATAGTTCCACCCCAATTTAAACCAGGAGTGAAATAAGTTAAAGTGTAAGAAACATTATTTCCTCCTTTAGCAATGTAAGAAATAAATCCACCTTGAGATTTAAATAATTCGACATTTTCACTGACGTAATTATTAGAAGCGTCAGTGTAAGTTCTCACTAATTTAAACCCGGAAGAATAAGGATAATTGATTACACCGATTCTATCTCTATCTTGACTAGTCTTATAAACAACTTTATTTCTATTAGATTTAGAATAGTCAATCTCGACTTTAGTTTGTTTAATCTTAGCGATATCTTCATCGTATTCAGATTGATATTCAATACCTGCAGTATTAATAGAGAAAGATTCAAAGAAAGAATAAGTAATAACCCCGACGATTTTATAAATAGGTTCATCAACGTAGAATCCTATGTCAGATTTCCATAAATTTCCTTGGTGAACAAAATTATCACCATCCTTAGTAATCAAATGATATTTGCTAGTTTCTTGATCGTAACCATAGAGGTAGAAATCGATATTTGCGTGCCCTAAATTAGTAGTTCCTAAAGAGACATAAGCTTTATTAGTCTTAGAAGCATCTTGAGCTAAAATCGCTTTAGGTAAAGCGGTATTTGATTTAATTAAAACTTTGGAATAGTACGCTCCTTGGCTGTGACTATCACTAGTCCAAGAGAAAGTGGAGGTGTTTGTAACTTCATCGCCGTTAGTTTCAAAAGCTAATTCTGGATCAGAAGCGGATTTCAAATAGAATAAAGTCTTCCCTGTAGAAGTCTTCTTATCAGAGACGATCCCATAAGGTGAATTAGGATCACTTTGAACTGAATTTAACAATTCTGTTTGATGTAAATCAGAATAGGCGGAATCAGTCATGGAGGGATCCAAAGTTCTTAATACACCGTTATTAGAATCACCAGTCTGAGGATTAGGATCCCAAATAGCTCTTGAGAAGTAAGTTCTAATAGAGCTGTTATTTAAACTAGTTCTATATACTAGATCTTTTGATTCGCCATAAAGATGACTATCCCTAGTAAAAGGAGCAAAGACACTAGAATTGGCTTCTAGATATTTAGAGTCGACTACAGCTTTCTTTAAATACGCTACTTCAATCTTATCTTCATCAGAATACATCTCCGAATCCGCCACAGAAGAAGAAATGTAATTATCATAGAAAAACATTCTATCGATAAAGGAATTGTTGACGAATAATTTGAAATTAGATTGTTTAATCGTATTTCTTAAAGTTTCCGGATATTCAGTTATAGTTTCGACATCTTGGAAATTAAAAGGAACGTTGTAAGAATAAGAGTGAGAATCTAGATAATTATCTCTTTTTAAAATGTAATATTTTACACCTGAAAATTCATCGAGATTAATTCTCTTATCTTGGTAAGAAAGCATGTATGAGTTAGGATTATGCGCAATCTTAGAATAATTGAAGAAATCTGCCGTATCGTAATTGATAGTCGAACAGAATGTAGCAAGACCATTGTAACCTTCAGCCATCGATATATTAGGGTCGAAGTTATAATTAGAAGTCATGTTAGTATTTAAAATTCTATAGAAGTTTTGATCTTTAGAATCGTAATTGTTCAATTGAGTGACGATGTTAGTTTGGGCATCGAAATTCGCTCTTCCTGAGAAGATATCTCCGCTGTATGAAGAAGTACCAAAGCCAATGATTGTTGTATTTCCCATGATAATAGCGTCTAAGCCAATAGTAATAAGCATCGCTTTATCAAAATGCTTACCCTTTTTCATTGTTACTCGTAAAGGAATGTAACAGACTAAATAGAAGATACCTTGGAAGATTGCTCCAAAGACGTACATATTGACGTTGTTACCCATGATGTTATAAGTGATATCTAAAGGCTGCAACATCGGGAATGTACCATTATTAGCCCAATCGAAGCAAAATTTGACAGTTATACCAAAAAGGATATAGACGATAACTAAAGATACATCTAACGACCAACGAGGAATACTTCTTATATCATCGATATGGCAACAAACAAAGGTGATGATTAATATGGATACGAAGATTTCCCATCTTCCATAAGCCACGGAAGAAAAAGCCCCAGAAGCGTAATAAACAAAAGGTGTCTCTAAAGCTACAATTACTAAGACTACTCCGATAAGTTGTGTAATCTTCTTTTTTCTAATGGCGTTAATAATAGAAGGAATAATAAATAGAAGAATAGGAGTAGAGACATAGATAGAAGAACCGACATTGTCATATCCGCTTAATTTAGTCATAGGTTCTTCAAAACATGAATTGTTGATAAATAACAATGACTCTAGAGGATATAGATGCATAAATGTCTGATTGGTATAGGAAGTTTCTTTCCACAAATTCGGACTAATCGCCCCTGGCCACAACAAACACAATTTCAATTTATCCCATATACTTGAAGCGTTCTTTATTTGATCTATAAATGTCGCTTGAGAAGAGATTCTAGGCATATTTTGAATCAAGATGAAAGAAGGAAGAATAATAAAAGCGACCATGGCTATACCAATACCAAAGCCTATAACGCCAAATCCTAATACTGATAAATTATCTTTAGCATCTCTTTGTCTGATAGTTTGGAAGAATCTGGCCATTGCATATATAAAACAGAACACTGCAAATATAGCTAAATACTGATAATTAACCGCACCCATCAAGAAACAAGCTACAGTTAATAATCTAGGATCCTTTTTTCTAATGATCTTTTCTACACCTAATAACATCAAAGGTAAAAAAGTCGCCGCTTCCATCATGTGGAAGAACCATAAATAGAACCAAGTCCATCCGCAGAAAGCATAAGCTATAGCGCCAAATTTCTTAGTGTTAGTCTTTAAATTGAACGCCCCTAAATAATCGTAAAAGAACAAACCCGCCAAAACGATTTTTACAATCATCATAATAGCTTGAACTTGATTTAACCAAACGCGGGGGAAAATAACTAAAATCAAGAAAAAGGGGTCAAATAAATAATAGAAGGAATATGCTGCCACATTATCTACACCATAAGCCCCACCTGTATTCCACAAAGGGAATGTTCCTGTTCTTAAAAAATAACGCCAATCATCGTAACCATTGTAGATGAAAGCCATACCCTGGAGTTTAAAATCACCAGTGATAGGAATAGTAAATGATTGAGTAAATAAAGTATAAGCAAAACACAAAAAAGCAACTAGAGTTAGAATACCTGACAATTGCCATTTAGGAGATTTTTTAATATGCTCCCAAAGCCTTTTCATATAAGAAGGAAAATCATTAAAGAAATCCGTCAATAAATTTTTACAATTGAAATAAAGGTCGACGAAAGACAATTTAACATCTTCCATGAATGTATTGGATTTATTTTCTGCGAAGTGACTTTCCATTAAAATAATCCATCCTCTATTTCTACCTTAGAGACATTATCTCCTTTGTTTAACTTAATAAAATCGAGAATAAAGTAACCTTTTTTATCAGTTGAATTAAAGACTTGATCATCCTCTAGATAATATTCTAACTTAACTATGTTATTTTTATAATCTATTCTTCTAATTTCTGAACGTTTAAAAAAAGTTCCTTCTCTACACACAACCAGCAACTTGTTTTCATTAAAGAAAGTTTCTTTAGAATTAAATATACTTAAACCTCTGGAAATATTCATGTTATCAATATCGTTATATGAATTTGCTATAGAGGCTTTAGATTCGAAAATAACACCGTCGTTTTTCATCTTTTCCCTGTAAGGATTTTCTCTGATTACTTGGCAAGATAGTTCATTTACTACTAAAGGATTACTGCTCAAGTCATTAATTCTATATGAGGATCTAGTTCCGTGAGGAAGAAGTAAAAGGGCGACAAAAAGAGCAATAAAAACTAATACGAGGATTATCACATAAAGAGGTTTTCTATCTTTTTGAATTATTTCTTCCATATATAATCAATATATTTACTAAATAATTATACATCAAAAAGGTTAAAGCGCCACTTATGTAGAGGTGGCGCTTTAGATACTTATTTACCAGATATTGCAACTTTTCTAATCGCTATAGAAGGGGCTTCGCAACGATTGTAATTTAAAGTCAAATTAGAAGCGACATCGATTACTCTATTGAAGTCTTTTAAGATATTACCTGCGACTGTAATTAAAGTGACAGCTTTACCTAACTTACCATCTTTTATTTCAAAACCGTTAGCTTGTAAAGAATAATCTCCCGATTGTTCGTTTAAACCAGTACCTATACCTTCTAAAGAATCAATATAGATACCTTCTTTAATCTTAGCGAATAATTCTTCTTCAGATTTCTTACCTGGTTTGATAGAGATAAATCCTAATTCCGGTTCAATATGTCCTCCTACTAAGGCAGCGTTACCTGTAGATTCTTTGCCTTCTTTTTTAGCTTGTTCCAAATCGTAAATGTAAGTTTTCAGAACTCCATTTTTCACTAGAACTTTCTTTTTAGTAGGCATACCTTCTCTGTCGAATGACCCGCCAAAAGGATTCTTAGCAAATGGATCTTCAATAACTGTAATTTTGCTAGAGAGAACTTTCTGATTTAATTTACCTTCAAATAAAGATAAATGTTGGGCGACCGAGAAAGAAGAAACTTGATTCATTAAAGTTCCTAATAACCAAGAAACGCATATAGGTGAGAAGACTACATCGTATTTCTTAGAAGGGAGAGGACTTGCTCCGATTCTTCTAGCTGCGGTCTTGCAAATTTCATCGATCAATTTATCTTTATTGAATTCTTTCAAATCTTTAACTAATTCAAATTTGAATTCAGATTCAATATCATCTCCATCTTTAATATTCACAGAGGCGGAGATTACTAAATAATTAACTTTCTCTTTTAAGTGGACACCATTTGAATTCATAAATTCTTGGTTATCGCTAGATTTAGAGATATTGATATCAGTAACCGTAATTCTCTTTTCTCTATTTCTAAGTTCTTTAGAAATATCTAAAGCTAATTTGATTAATTCTTCAGAAGATAATTTTTCTAATTCAGGAGAGAAACATTTGTGTTTCTTATATTTATATCCTTTTTGAATATAGAATTCTTTATTACCTTCTAGGCCGTATTTAGCTGAAGCTATAATAGCATCCATCATTAAATCAGCCACTTTAGAATCAACTCTATCCGAAGCGAAATTACCATTTTTACCTTCGTAGATTCCTCTTCCTATTAATTTAGTGTCAGAACTGACAGTCAAATTAGAGATTTCATCTAAATAAACAGAAACAGAAGTAGATGAAGAAGTTTTATATACCAGTTCGAAAGGAGAAATTCCTCTTTCTTCTGCCTTTTTGAAATATACATTAAAAGCCATAATTAAATTTTCTCCCCTCTACCACCGACAGTGACATTTTGAATTCTTAAAGTGGGTTGACCAACATCGGCTTCAATACTTCCTGAAGAAGCTCCACACATTCCTTGACCCCTTTGACAATCGTTAGCTACCATATCGATATTAGGTAATATTTCATAGCCAAATCCAATCAAAGATGCGCCTTTAACCATATGATCGATCTTACCATCCTTAATTATGTATGCTTCAGAAGCGGTAAAATTGAATTTATCTGTAGAAGGATCTACTGAGCCTCCATTGAAAGAGACGCAATATAACCCAAATTTAGTCGCTTTAATAATTTCTTCAACAGTGGATTTACCATTTTCAATAAAAGTATTGGTCATTCTAGTAGTAGGAACATATTTATATGATTCTCTTCTACACGCTCCAGTAGTAGGTAAACCTAATCTTCTACCGTTGTAGTCATCCATCATGTAATTTACTAAGACTCCATTTTTAATCAATTGATTCTTAGTAGTCTTGTTACCTTCATCATCAAAGTTAGCTGAACCCCAGGCGTTAGGAATAGTTCCATCATCGACAGCAGAAACGACACTAGAAGCAATCTTTTGTCCTTTTTTACCACAGAAAGTAGAAGAATTATGGGAAATAGCCACACCTTCTAAAGGATGCCCGCAAGATTCGTGAAATAAAACTCCCCCGAAAGCATTGCCAATAATGACAGTCATCTTTCCGGAAGGGCATTCAGGAGCGTCTAATAAATTCACAGCGCACTTAGCTCCTTTTCTAGCGAGTTCTTCAACATCGAACATATCGAATATTTCATCGCCGTAAGATCCTCCAGGTCTCTCCCCTCCTATTTCAAAAGCACCATCTTTAGAAGCGAAAGATGTAATCATAATTCTAGTTTTGACTCTTCTATCGTAGACTGCTCTACCTTTTGAATTGTAGATTTCTACATCTTCATCTATCTCTTTTAATGCCGCTTCAACATTGACAATTAAGGGTGAATATTCATAAGCGGCTTTTTCACCTAGGCGAAGTTTAGCAATCTTTTCATCATCAGACATTTGATCATGAGGAATTTTAGGTTGATGCTTTAAAGGATTGTGAATTTTCTTTAAAGGAGGACAATGCATTTTCCTTTTAGAAGAGAAAGATGATGATAATTCCCCTGCTAATTTAACTAATGATTTTTTAGATAAATCAGAAGTATAACCATAGACTACTTGTTCGCCTTGAATAAGACGAATGCCAGCGCCGTAGATTAAGTTTGTCGAGCAAGCCTCTACTCTCTTATGGGAAACAAGAATGTTGTGAACCTTCTTGTTTTGAACGTAAAGCTCTGCGTAATCGGCTCCACTTTTTAAACCTTCTTCTAGAACGCTAGTTGCAATACTTTTTGTAACTAACATAAGTTTTTCCTTTCTTTGAAACTATGACAATTATAACATTATAAATAATGAATTTTCGTGTATTTTAGTGGACATTTACGCAAATTTTGGTTGCGTTAATAAAATTTTATACATATTTATAAGAACTCTAAATAGCATTATTATAAAATCTAGAGAAATATATATATTTTGAAAATCGCTATTAGATATTTATCGAAATTAAGTCACACCAAAAGAATCGCTCAAGCTATAGGTGAAACACTTAATATTGCTCCTGTATCTATAGTTGACGAACCTGAACTCAAAGAGAAAGTGGATATTCTCTTCTTAGGTGGAGCACCTTACGCTAATGTCATGGATGATAAATTAAGACAATACGCTTTAAATTTGAATCCTTTTGTAAACCTCATATAAGAAAAGACCCTCCTGTTAGTTTGTCTAACATTTGGGTCTCACTTAAATCTAACGATGCTTGATTTCTTTAATATGCATATTAAATAGATTTGCCTATATAAGAGATTTAAGACGTTCTGATACCATATCTTCTATCTCAAAAGAACCATCGTTGATTTCGTTCAATCTTTCGATAATCTTAGAAATTAAATCAAGTAATTTAGGCGCCAACTCTTTTTCCTTTTCCGAATCAAAACGCAACCCATCTGAGTTTGTTTCATCCTTTGAGTAAAGAGAACACCATAGCTCGTTGGCTTCTTTATCAAGAGAATTAATAATAGGATCGTTATCAACAATGGCGCTACCTGATGATTCATTACCATTTTCATCTTCATAATCTCTTAACAAAGGCCCAAATATAAATTCTAAGCCGATTTGAATAATAACTTTTTCCATTATTTATTACCTCCACGATATTTTCTTGGATAAGCGGTTTCAATGTAACCATTTTCTGCTATGCCATACCCAATCACATATTGCCCTTGATAATAATATTTGCTTCGGTAGCCTACAATATCATTAGATTCGTGATAATTTGAAAAAATGAGTTTCCCTTTTGATATTGTATCACTAAGCAAAGCAGCTATTTGATTATTCTTTATTCCAAAAGATCGCTCAAAATCCTTGCCATGAGATTTAATAATGTGACTCAAGGCCCCTTTTTCCAGAAATAATTTATTACCATTTTCAAGTTTGAATTCTAATGTGTATTTCATGAAAAATACCCCTCCTCCTGTTGTCCAGGATTTGGGGTACAGTTCACAATCGCACTTTCTGTCTTCGCTTCAATAAGAATTTTTTTTACAAGGATTTAATAATTCTCAATTCTTTAGCTAAATCTAAAAGCAATTCTTCACTCTTCTCCCAGCCTAAGCAAGGATCAGTAATAGATTTACCATAGATTCCTTCTTCAACTTTTTGACAGCCATCTAACAAATAAGATTCAATCATTAAGCCTTTGATAATTTTTCTTAATTCAGGATTGTGTTTAAAAGAATGTATAACTTCTTTACAAATTCTAATTTGCTCTAAGTATTGCTTGCCGGAATTATCGTGATTGACATCGACGATAATCGAGGGATTTTCAAAATGTTTAGTTAAATATAATTTAGATAAATTTACTAAATCTTCATAGTGATAATTAGCAAAATGTCTACCTTCATCATCAACGTACCCTCTTAAAATCGCATGAGCATAAGGGTTTCCTTTAGACTGAACCTCATAGCCTCTGTAAATGAAATTATGAGGGTGTTGAGCGGCGTTAATAGAATTTAACATGACAGTTAAATCCCCCGAGGTGGGATTTTTCATACCTACAGGTATATCTAAACCTGAAGCGGTCATTCTATGTTGTTGATCTTCCACCGATCTAGCTCCAACAGCTACGTAAGAAAGACAATCAGATAAATATTGGTGATTTTCAGGATAGAGCATTTCATCCGCGCAGGAAAAACCAGTTTCTTTAATAGCGCGCATATGCATCTTTCTAATGGAGATTAATCCTCTAACTAAATCTGGATCTTTATTGGGATCAGGTTGATGAAGCATACCTTTATAACCCGCTCCAGTAGTACGAGGTTTATTAGTATAGATACGTGGAACGATAGTAATGACATCGTTAATTTTAGGATAAATATCTCTAAGTCTAGAAATATATTCAATAACTGCGTCTTCTCTATCCGCAGAGCAAGGACCAATAATTAAAAGTAACTTCTCCAATTTACCGGAGATGATATCTTTAACTTCTTGGTCGTTTCTAGATTTTATTTCCTTTAAATCATTACTAAGAGGATACATTCTCTTAAGTTCATCAGGAGTAGGTAGTTTTCTTTTAAATTCTAAATTCATTTATTTTAACTCTCTCTTTTTAGAAGTCGAGTTATTTAATAGACCTTCTAAAACATTTCTATCTTCTTTTTCGATAGCTTCTTCCATTTTATCTAATTCTCTTTTGAATTGCTCTATTTTTTTAATCAATTCATCTTTATTGAGAATGAATAATTCACTCCACATTTTAGAATTAATATCGCTGATTCTAGTTAAATCTTTAAAAGAATTCCCAATATATGGGGAGATATCTTTATTATCCGAAGAATTAATTAGTGTTGATGATAAAACGTGAGGCAATTGTGAGACGTAAGCTATTATTTCATCGTGTTCAGATGGAGATAAGATTTTGATATTGTTAAATCCCATCTCTTCAGCTAGAGAAATAACCCACTGTTTAGCCTCTGAAGAATTTGAATTATCGACAATTATAAAATTGCTCTTATTAAAGCTAACGCTCTTATAATTAAAGACACCTTCTTTTTCACTTCCGGACATTGGATGAGTAGGTATAAATTCTACTTCATCGTCTTTAATAATTTCATTTACAGATGTAATTACAGGTTTTTTAACTCCGCTTACATCAGTAAATATAGTCCCTTTTCTAAAATATGAATGATAAGAATAAATCCAATTTATTAATAAGCTAGGATATAAAGCGAAGATGATTTTATCGAATTCTTGAATGAATTCTTTATCTACCTCACTTCTTCCTTCTACGATTATCTTTTCATTTAAAGCGTAAGAAAGTGATTCTTTAGAAATATCTAAAGCGTAGATTTGATAACCCAGTTCACTTAATTTAGAAGCGTAAGCCCCACCAATCAAGCCTAGTCCGACAATTAAGATTTTCTTATTCATTTTCTTGATAACTCACTTTCGCACCTAATTGAATTAGAACATCGTAATAATTTGGAAAACTCTTTTCTACACATTCACAAGAAGAGATGCTTACTTCCATTTTAGAACTTAACAGAGATAATGCCATAGCAATTCTATGATCATTATGAGAATCAAAATCCCCTTTTAATGGATATGAATTAAGAGGATGAACTTCTATTTCATCATCCTTAATCTCGATTTTCCCTCCGATTTTCTCTAATTCTTGCTTAATAGCTTCACCTCTATCGCTTTCTTTAATCTTCAACCTTTTAGTTCCAATAAACTTACCACCATTAAATAAAGAAGCGAAGACAAATAGAACCGGTCCTAAATCAATGCAATTAGAAATATCTAAAGTGGGTTTGGATACAGCTAATTGATTAAAATAATCTTTATAAACTTTATCGCCTTGATATGAAAAAGGATTAAGTCCTTTAACATCTACTTTTCCTCCTAAATAATTAAAGGCATCTAAGAAAGCGGAGTTAGAATAATCTCCTTCTACTACCGAATCGTAATGTTGATATTTTTGATTGCCTTTAACATAGATAAAGTTATCTCTAAAATCGAATTTAATGCCGTATTTATTTAAAACATCGATAGTTATATCTATATAAGCTTTACTCTCTAAAGGTGAAGTAATTTCAATAACACTATCACCATCTAATAAAGGCAAAGCAAACAATAAGCCTGTTATATATTGAGAAGAGACATCTCCTCTAACTTTATATGTAGAAGGAATTAACCTTCCTTTGCAAATAATCTTGTCTTCTAAGCGATTTATTTCAATACCTTTATTTTTAAATGCTTCTATATAAACATCGACTCCTCTTTGAACCAACCTAGGAGAGCATTTAAAGATTGCCTTATCTTGTAAAGCTAGAACAAGTGGGATAAAAAATCTTAATGTCGAACCAGATTCCAAACACGAAAATTCTTCGTCTTTTTCTTTAAAACCATCAAAAGAAACAGAGTTAAAATTAACAATTTTTTTAAAGCCTAAAGAAGAAAGGCAAGACAAAGTCGCGAAGATATCATTAGAGAAAGCTATATTATCAACTTTAGAAGATGATAAACCCGCTCCAATAAGATATCTATGGGCGTAAGATTTCGAAGGAGGACAAATGATTTCTCCTATCGGTCTACATTTATTTATTATTACCTTCATTTAAATATTCTTTCAAAAATTCTATAGCGTGAATATAACCATTAAATCCTTCACCCTTGATTGTTTTAATGCAAGCTAATCCGATGTAAGAAATTTGTCTGAAGTCTTCTCTTTTTTCTAATTCCGAAATATGAACTTCTACTGTAGGTAACTTAACTGACTTTAATGCATCCATAATAGCAATAGAAGTATGAGTATAAGCGCCAGGGTTAATAACTATAGCATCGTAATGTTCAAAATAAGCTTGTTGAATTAAATCTACCAATTCCCCTTCGTGGTTAGTTTGAAAGATAGAGACGTCAATCTTATGCTCAACGCAATATTTCTCAATCAATTCACACAGCTGATTATAATTAGATGTTCCATATATATCAGGTTCTCTAATACCTAACATATTTAAATTCGAACCATTTAAAACCATAATTTTCATATTAGATATCCTCCTTGATTTTCTTAACTATTTCTTCAACATCTCTATTACCGTCAATAATTACGTCACTAGCTTTAACATAGAGATTGTAACGTTCCTCATATCTCTTTTTTAATTCTTCTCTAGATGAAGATAAAGGGCGAGAAGAAGTAGGTATTAAATTCTGTAAAGAGCGATCTAAGAAATACAATTTACCATTTTGTTTGAGGTTCAGGATATTTTCTTCTCTAAGAATTACACCTCCTCCGGTAGAAATAATTCTATTGTTTAATCTTGAAACTTCCTTAATTAAGATAGATTCTTTCTCTCTAAAATTAGATTCTCCATATTTAGAGATATAATCTCCAGGATGTAATTCATATCTCTGTGCAAACAATTGATCTAAATCGATAAATTCTTTTTTTATTGACTTACTTAAAGCTTCCCCTATAGTGGTTTTACCTGAACTAGGCATACCTATTAAAACAACATTTTGCTTTTCTTTAAGAATTCTTTGATATTCTTCTTCTATTAGTTTTTCATCTAATTTCACATCTAAGAATTTCTCTATGGCGTAGAAGGCTTGAGCGACTAACATATATAATCCTCCTACAGCCTTAACACCTTTACTTAAAGCTCTATTCACCAAATTAGTTTTAATAGGATTATAAATAACATCTATAACTCCTTTTAACGAAGTGAATTTATCTAAATGAATCAATTCGCCTTCATTATTAGGAAACATTCCTACAGGGGTAGAATTAAAAATAATTTCAATTTCTGGAGCGATAGAATCTAATTCATCGTAAGTATAAGTATTTTCTTTTTTTAAACGAGAAGCGAAATATATATTTTTCGCTCCTAATTTTTTTACTGTATAAGAGATGGTTTTACTAGTTCCTCCCGTTCCTAAAATCAAGATAGTTTTATCCTTGATTTCAATATTAAATCTCTCAATTAAAGCCTGTAAACCTAACGTATCAGTATTATATCCATAAAGGATACCTTCTCTATTAACTACAGTATTACACGCTCTAATTTCTTTTACTTCTGGAGAGATAAAATTTAGATATTCCATCACTTTTTCTTTATAAGGAATAGTAATGTTTATTCCTTTAAAATCTTTCCTTTTTAAAAATGAAGAAAAGCCCTCGTCATCTAATTCTATTAACGAGTATGGATATTTACCTAAAGAAGAGTGGATTTCACTAGAATAAGAATGCCCTAGTTTTTTCCCTAGCAATCCGTAGTTCATCTCAATCTAATCTTTCTTTTAAAAAGACATCACTTCCGTATTTAACTTCTAATAAATCCGCTATGACAATAGCAACCAATGTTCTAATAACTATATTGATTCTTCTGATAATAGCAGGATCATGTCTACCTATTAATTCAATAGAAGCATTTTGGTTAGTTTTAATATTGATAGTATCTAATTTCTTAGCGATAGAAGCGGTAGGGCGAATAGCTAAATTAAAAATTACAGGCATGCCGTTAGATATTCCCCCATTAATCCCACCATTTCTATTGGTGGAAGTAACTACTTTACCATCTTCATTGTAGAAAGAATCGATAGTCTCACTTCCTCTTTTAGAAGCCATCTTAAATCCTTCTCCAAATTCGATACCTTTAACTCCTCCTATGCCAAATACAGCTTTGGAAATTTCTGATTCTAAAGAAGAGAACCAGGGTTCACCTAAACCTACAGGTAAATTAGTTATAGCAACTTGAATGATTCCTCCTACAGAATCTAAATCTTTTCTAGCTATTTCGATCTCTTTTTCCATCTTTAATTGAACGTCATCTAAGACGGGGAAAGACAATTTATTTAAATAATCAATTTCTCTTTCTACATCTTTAGAAGAAATAGAAAAATCTCTATCTTCAACCTTTCCACATTGTTTAATGTGAGTTCCAATTTTTATATTAAATTTCTCTAGAGCGTTTAAAGGAATACTTCCTAAGCCTACTATAGGAGCAGTAATTCTCCCAGAGAAATGTCCCCCACCTCTATAATCTTGGAAGGAGTGGTATTTATTTTCTGCGACATAATCGATATGAGAAGGGCGAGCCAAATCTTTAGTCTTATCATAATCAGAAGAACGAACGTTATTATTAGAAATAAGAATAGTAATAGGTTGACCAGTAGTATAAGAATTAAAAACACCAGAGATGATTTGATAATCATCTTTTTCAATTCTAGAAGTCTCATTATTTGAAGAAGGTCTTCTCTTACCTAAGCATTCTTTTAAGAATTCTTCATCAACTTTAATACCTGGAGTAAACCCATCTAAAGTCGCACCTATATATTCACCATGACTCTCACCAAATAAAGTCAAAACTAAATTGTTACCTATTGAATTACGCATTTAAATTCTCCTTATCTAAGATTTCTTTCAAGGAATCTAAAGAGATATTTTCAATCCTATATTTCCCTATTTGATCGACAAAAACGACATTAATAGTATTACCTCTAGTTTTTTTATCGTGCTTTATATATTTAAAAATTTCCTCTTTATCTAATTCAATTTCGGTAGGTAAATTATATTTTTTTAAAATAGAGATTATTCTTTGCTTAACTTCTTTAGAAGAAAAATAAAGCATTCCTAAACCCACGCATTCTCCGTGGAGTAATTTCATATCTGAAGATGACTCTATAGCATGACCTATAGTATGGCCGAAATTTAAAATTTGTCTTAAACCTTGTTCTTTAGTATCTTTCTCCACAACTTCCTTTTTTACACTTAAGGCTCTAAATATCACTTCATCGATTACTTTAAATAAATGACCTTTATTGTTATCGATTAAATCTACCAACTTAGGATCGCTAGTAATACCCATTTTTAAAGCTTCGACCAAACCGGAATAGAACTGTCTTGCTGATAAGGTTTTTAAAGTCGAAGTATCAATCAAAACACATTTAGGTTGATAGAAGGTTCCAATGATATTTTTATAAGTCAAAAAATCAACAGCAGTCTTTCCCCCTATAGAAGAATCAACTTGGGAAAGTAAAGTTGTAGGGCAATTGTAAAAATCTATTCCTCTCATGTAAGTAGAAGCGACAAATCCCCCTAGATCTCCTACTACTCCTCCCCCTACTGCAACTATACAATCAGAGCGAGTAAATTCATTTTCAACCAAGACTTTCATAACTTGTAAATAAGAATCGATATTTTTAGATTGCTCACCTTGATCAATAACAAAAGTTACAGCTTCTTTGCATTGTTGCTTAATAGCTTCTGAATAAACAATAGGAACTCCTGAATCAGAGAGAATTAAAACTTTTCGATCCAAATTAAAATAGGAGGAAGCTTTCTTTAAGATTCCATTTTCAATAATTACTTGATACTTATTTTGAACGTTGACATCTAAAATCATATTACTTCAATAGAGAGTAACTACCAACAACCTTAAATTTATCGCAGAAGCTACTCAATTCTCCTATCATTTGTCTACCTTCATCAGAATTGATATTACCTTCAATTTCAATGAAGAAATAATAATTCCAAATCAATTCTTTACTAGGGCGAGAACGTAAATTACGCATATTGAAATTATGCACTCCTATAATATCTAGAACCTTCGCTAAAGAACCAGAGGAATTAGAAACCGTAAAAACGATGATGAAGTTTTCACCCATCTTTGAAGAAGGGTCAACTTGTCTAGGACTTCTAGAAAAAAGGCCAAATCTAGTAGTGTTATTTCTAGAAGTGTTGATATTATCTGCTAGAACATCTAAAGAATAGATTTCTCCATTAGCTCTATTAGCAATTACTCCTACATCTTTATAACCTTTTTCTTTAAGTTCTTTACAAGCTAGAGCGGTATTGACATATTCTCTTCTTTGGAAACCTTTAGAGGAGATATATTCATCACATTGAGCAAGAGCTTGAGGATGAGACATGACAGTTTTAACATCCTCTAATTTAACGCCTTTATTAACTAACAAAGCGTGATTGATATCCAATTCAATAATTCTATTGATGTATAAAGAGCCGTTGAAAATTAAATCCATTACTTCGCCAACATCTCCAGCGTAAGAATTTTCAATAGGAAGCACGCAAAGATCTACTTCGCCATTTTCGACTTTCTTATAAGCTGAAGAAAAAGAAGAACAAGGTACTAAATTAGGTGTTTGACAAACTTCTCTAGCAGCTAAATAAGCGTAAGCTCCCTTTTCACCACAGTAAGCGACTTTAACACCATCGATAATTTTATTTTGATAATCTTTAGAGACTTTTAGAATGGATTTAAAAAATTCTACGTAGTAGTCTTTAGTTTCTTCATCAGTAATTAAATCCATATTTTTTTGAATTAATTCCGCTTCTCTTTTTAAATCTAAAACCGGAAGTCCTTTTTCTTTTTTGTAATAGGCTACCTTTTTAGATTCTTTCATTCTCTTTTGAAATAAATCCGCCATCTGTTTATCAATAGCGGCGATATTACTACGAATCTTTTTCAAATCATCCATAATAAAACTCTCTTTTTCATTCAGTATTTAGAATATATTACCATATTTATAATATTAACTAGTATCCATATAGAGGTTATAAAGTCAAAATAAAAGCGAGCCCGGAAAGGAGGCTCGCCCCTTGTTGCGGCACTCTGCCAAGTACCTATTCAAACTCGCTTTTTTGCGAAGATGAATCGAATTTAGAATGTGCACAAAAACTGATATTAATGTGCAGATAATATAGTATTTATTTTTTTCGCTAAGTTTAGATAAACCGCAAGTTATGAGACAATTTTATTAATAAAACTTTTAAAATTCAACAAAATCTAAAAACAAATTTATTGAAACCGCTTACTTATTATTTTTTAGTGTGCTGATAACAAGTTGTATATACATAACAATGTTATAATTGGTAACATGAAAATAATAACTATCACATCTAGAAGCATCACTATAGAACTTGATAATTCCAAGCCTTACTTTTCACCTTCTCCTTTTAAAATCTATTTAAATGGAGAATTATTAAGAGAAGAAAATAAAAATGTCTTCTCTATTTTTGACCTTAGCCCTCATACTTCTTACAAAATTAAAATTAACAATGAAGAAATAGAAGTGACGACTAATTCCGAATCTAATCTTATAAAACTATCTTCATTTAACCCCTACAAAGATGGTATTCACGATGATACTTGTAAAATTCAAGCTGCGATTTTATGTGCAGTAGAAAATTCTACAGTCTATATTGAAGAAGGAACATATTTAATCACTTCTTTGTTCATGAAAAGTGGAGTGACTCTCTATTTAGAAAAAGGAGCTAAATTAATAGCTTCTACAAATAGAAATGATTACCCTGTTCTACCTGGAGAATTAAACACGTATTCATTAGGCTGCTATGAAGGAACTGAGACTGAACAATTCGCTTCTATTATCAATTTTATCAATGTTAATAATTCCTCTTTAATTGGTGAAGGTGAAATTGATTGCCAAGCAGAAAAAGCTGATTGGTATATCAATCACAGAGTTAAGAGAATCGCTTGGAGAGGGCACGGTATCTACACCAACAGATCTAAAAACATCTTAGTATGTGGGATTTATTTACATTCAACTCCCGCTTGGGCGGTCCATCCTTTCTTGAGTGAAGAATTAACTTTCTTAAATATGAAGATAGTTAACGAACCTAAGATGCCTACAACTGACGGAATTGATCCTGACACTTGTAATAACGTAGTAATTAAAGGATGTGAATTTGATGTAGGAGATGATTGTATCGCTATAAAAAGCGGTACGCTTCCTCTAGCTAAAAAATATCGTTTACCATGCAAAAACATAGTTATTTCTAACAACTTAATGAATCAAGGTCACGGTGGAGTAGTCTTTGGAAGTGAATCTAGTGGTGGAATTGAAAATGTCAATGTAAATAAATGCTTATTCGTCTCCACTGACAGAGGTTTAAGAATTAAAACTAGAAGAGGTAGAGGCCACATAGGTATTATTAACAACATTTCTTTTACCAATATAGAAATGCGTAAAGTCAAAACACCCTTTGTAGTAAACATGTACTATAACATGGGTCCTAGCGATGGTCATAGCGAATATGTCTACACCACTAAAGAACTACCATTTGATGAAAGAACTCCAGTTATAGGTAAATTTAAATTTTCAAATATGAAATGCTACGATGTCGAATACGCTTGTGGTGTTTTCTTAGGCTTAAAAGAATCTCCTATAGAAGAAATTGAATTTAACAATGTAGAATTTGATTGTAATCCCAGCTGTGAAGAAGGGTTCCCTGTCATGATTGAGCACAATATTAAAATGAAGAATATCGGTTTGTATTGTTTAAATGTTAAAAGCATTAAAACAAACAATGTGATTTTCAATAATATTAAAGGTGATAAGATATTTATCGCTAAAGGAGATGATGAATAATGAATGAACTAGCTTTTACAAGTAATGCCGTTCTTCCTATTATCTTATGTATAGTCGTAGGATATGTCTTAAAGATATTGAAATTGTTCCCCGATAATTTCTGGGGAGCCTTAAATAAATTGTGCTTTAGATGTTTCTTACCAGTTCTCTTATTTAAGAACATCTACGATATTAAAGATATCACCTCAATTGGAAATTACTGGCAAGTTATAGTTTTTGCCGCTGTAGCTATAATCGCTATCTTCTGCATAGGTTTATTAGTGGTAATCTTAACAATCAAAGATGATAAGCAAAAAGGTGTGGTCTTACAATGTATATTCAGATCTAATTACGCTATCATCGGTTTAGGTTTAGTTGAATTATTGTCAGTAAGTTTACCTGCTGATGTTGCCTCTACAGCTAAAGGTGTAGGAGCTTTATTATCTGCTATCTCTATTCCTATTTTTAATATTTTGGCAGTCATTTCTCTATCAGTATTTGTTAAAGGTGAAGACAACAAGAAAATTTCAGTTAAAGAAATTTTATTAAAGATTATTAAAAATCCTTTAATTATAGGTGTCTTTACAGGTGTTGCAGTCTTAGCTTTAAGAATGGCAATCCCTGTAGATTCTTCCTCTAACCCCGTCTTCACATTGAGATATTTCACAAATTACGGTACTAACGACACTTTCATTTATACCGCTATCAAATATCTTGCTAACGCCACCACTCCTTGTGCTTTAATTGCTCTAGGTGGAGCATTTACTTTTTCCGCTGTTGCCAAACTCAAATGGCAAATCATAATCGGTACTGCCTTTAGAACCGCTTTAGTTCCTACAGCTTGCTTATTGGTAGCATATTTCTTAGGCTTTAGAAATGTTGAATTCCCTGCCTTAATTGCTCTATTTGGTACCCCAGTAGCAGTATCATCCGCTCCTATGGCTTCAGAAATGAAAAACGATTCTGAACTAGCCGGTCAGTTAGTGGTCTGGACTAGCTTAATTTCAGCGTTTACTCTATTTGCTATAATCTTAATTTGTTCAAATGTTGGAATATTTTAATCGTATTTAAATTTTAAAAATAATAATTTATAATTTATTAGTATTGTAGGAGTTAAAGATTATGAACGAAGAAAAAATCGATTGGCTATTAATTCTAGTTATCTTCTTTGGAGGATGGTTGGGTTTAGATAAATTCTACGCCTTAAAAGCTAAAGGCTGGAAATTGTTCCTTATTAAATTCCTCGCTAACACCATAGGTATTGGTGAATTGTGGAACATCTTAGACTTAGTCATGGCTTTTGTTAAGAAATACCAAGCAGATCCTCGCGATTACTTAGATTTATTCGAAAAAAAACAATCTTATTAAAAAATAAAGCGCTGAATTGAATTGAGAATCAATGTTCAGCGCTTTTCTTATGATAAAACTAAGAGGTAACATAAATACTTCTTAGTTTTTTATTATATATAACAATATGTTACAATTCATATGTATC
>CACYCE010000006.1 GCA_902772915.1 uncultured Erysipelotrichaceae bacterium
AGCAGAATTAGGTGATAAATTAGAGCATGAAGCTAAACTAATTAAGGCAATAGGTAGAACTAAAGCTTTTAAATTATTTTTCATAAAGGATATAACCTCTTCGTAATGTCATTTAGATTATATAACAATTTTTATTATTAACAATATATTTTTACCCTGCAGACCAGGCGCCCTTTTCTAGTATTCTTAATTTCTTCTTGAAATATGAACTTGCCATATCCGCGAACTGAAACTATTTCATTATTTTTCAATTCTAAACTGTTAGAATTAATTACTCTATTATTTATGAAAACTAACTGATTAGATATTAATTCTTGTCCTTGATTTCTAGAGATATTAAAAACCTCAGATATTATAGAATCGACTCTATTAGAGGAAATATTTATATTTTTCTCTTCAAAATTAAACGATAAATCTAAATCAGTTCCTGTAACTTTTTCAACTTGTACAAAAGTGTGCTTAATCTTTATTAATTCTTCTAAAATAACTGATTCAATCTCTTTTAAACAAAACACAAAAATATCGTTACTTTTTAAGAATATATCCCCAATTTTACTCCTTTTTATGCCCATATTCATGATTGCTCCTAAAACATCTCTATGAGTCAAGTTATCGGAAAATCTCTCGCTTTTAGGATAGATATGCAGAATAGAAATATCCGAATATTCATCTTTGTATTCTATAAAATCTTCCTTGGATAAATACGTAGGTAAAAAATAAATTATTCTCCTTTCATTTTCATTTTGTCCGCCGTACATAAAAAAGTTGACTCCATTGATGGAGCTTAAATATGAGCTTCGATTTTTCTTCTCTAAATAAGATAAAAACAATGATATTTCTGGAAGCGAAAGATAATCAGTGTGAGTTAAATAATCATTCTTGCTGCATTTTAAGGACAATTCCTCAATTCGAGAAATCAATAATTCTTCTTCATTCATGATAAAAATTCTACCAAATTAATATATGTTTTAATATACAATATTAAAGTAATCTGGAGATTAAGAATTATGGGAAAGATAAAAATAAATCACATTTTTAAAATCTACAACCAAGGTCAAGACAATGAAGTCGTAGCCTTGAACGATGTTTCTTTCGAATTAGATGAAGGCAAATTAACTATCATCTTAGGAGCTTCTGGAGCTGGTAAGTCCACTTTATTAAATATTTTAGGTGGCATGGATAACGCTACTAGCGGTGAGTTCCTTCTAGGGGATAAAGATGTCGCTAAATATTCTTTTAAAGAATTATCTAACTACAGAAGAAACGACATCGGCTTCATTTTCCAATTCTACAATTTACTTCCCAACTTAACTGCTAAAGAAAACATCGATCTTTCCGCTTCTATAGTTTCTTCTCCTTTAAACACTGACGAAGTTTTAAAATTAGTAGGTCTAGAAAAAAGAGGTAACAACTTCCCTAGTCAACTATCTGGAGGTGAGCAACAGAGAGTCGCTATCGCTAGGGCTATAGTTAAAAATCCCACCCTTTTATTATGCGATGAACCTACCGGTGCTCTAGATTCTAAAACCGGGGCGTCCATTATCAAATTACTTTACGATGTCGCTAATGTTCACAATAGAACAGTAGTTATAGTTACTCACAATTCTGAAATTGCTAAATGCGGTCAAAGAATAATTAGAATCGCCGATGGTCAAATTGTCGAAAATACAATCAATGAACATCCTTTAGATCCTAGCGAGGTTAAGTGGTAATGAAAAACACTAAATCTATTAGACTCCTATTTAAAATGGGGCTGAGGAAGATAAAAGAAAACATTCTTCAATTCTTAGCCATCATCGCTATAGGAGCAATCGCTGTAACTCTATTTGTAGGCTTACAATCAAATGCCTACGTTTTTGAAAAGCAAGTGAATACCGCTTATAAAGATGGTAATCTCTCTTCTTTATGGGTTACTACTAATATAACTAATAATGATAATGACAAAACTGAATTACAAAAATTAATCGGACAAGAAGATAGCATAGAATCCCGTTTATTAGTTCCTGGTAAATTAGCTAATAACAATGTTTATATCGCTGTAAGTGATAAATTACCCACTATCAATTCCCCTTACAATGTAACTAAATCTGATTCTGCCACTGAAACAAATTTTGCTTATATAGATAATAATTACGCTAATTTATATAAATTAGATAAAGATTTCGACATAATTTTTTCTTTAAGTGCTTTAGCTCCTTATAAATCTTATATATCTTTACTGGATGCTTTTGTTAAACAAGGTGGGAAAAATGTCCTTTCTCAAGATGATGCGACATTGACTTTCACTTGTAACGGACATATGAATCTTGCAGAAAATATTGAAAAGTCTCTTTATTCTTCCTCTTACGTCTTAATATCTAAAGACAATGTCTTCAATGCTTTAAAAAAATTATTAAATGATAATTACACTAATTGGGGAATTACTATCATTTATCAATTCTTACATAGTGTATTAAATATAGGAGATGGAACTGGGAACTTTACTGATGCTAAGTTATACAATCAATATTTAATTAAATTAAAAGATAATTCCCTTTCTTCTCAAACTAAAGAAAAAATTAGGAATTATTTCTCTTCAAAAGCCTCTAACAATTTAATCATCTGTACTACTTACGAGCAGATGCCTTTTTACATAACTTTAAATAACGATGTTACTCAGGCTCGACAATTTACATACGTTTTCCCTTTTGTATTTTTCTTAGTAGCAATTCTAGTTATCTTAACTACAATTTCACAGATGGTCTACAAAGAAAGAACTCAAATCGGAGCGATGAAATCTATAGGTGTACCTAATTACCAAGTTTACGGTCACTATATAATTCTTACTAATTTACTAGTATTTATTGGTACTTTGATAGGTGAAATAGTCGGCCCTTTATTAATACCTAAGATTCTAGGTAAAAAATATGAAATAATTTATACTCTTCCTGCTAGTAGCTATAATTTTCCTATCTTAGAAGGTTTATTAACTTTAGTATTCTTTTTAGGCGTAGGTACTCTAGTTACCTACTTAGTTACAAGAAGAGAAATTACAAGAAAGCCCGTCGAATCTTTAAGACCTCTTCCTCCGCGTTTTAAATTATCTTCAGCATTCAATAAAGATAAAGAAAAAGTCACTTTCTTATCTTTAAAGATGGCGATAAGAAATATTCGCTTTAACAAAGTTAAATCATTGATGGTCGTCCTAGGTGTATTAGGTTGTACTTCACTTCTAGTTTGTGGGTATGGAATTGAAGATACTATCGTCCACGGTATCGATCATGATATAGCTTATTTTAATAACTGCGATATCTTATTAACTATCAATAATCCTAAAAAAGAATCTGAAATAATTAGTTCCTTTAGTTCTTATCAGGGAGTTAGTAAAGTTGAGCCTTTCAATTCTACAGTCATCACTTACAATAAAGATAATGAACCTGGCATCGAATTAGCTTCTTATATAGTCGTTCCTAATTCTAGTTTCTACAAAGTTCAATTTAGCCCTGATACTGTAGCTGTTTCAGTTAAACAAGCTAATAAGCTCAATGTTAAAGTAGGAGATTACCTTAACTTTACTTACTTAAATAACAAAGTTAGAGCTAAGGTAGGAGTAATCTACGAAGCCTTCTTCTACAACAACATTCTAATTAGAAATGACGCTCCATTTATCTCTAATAAAGAATCTATAACTTACACTTCTTGTTACATCGATTCAAATGTGGAAGAAATCACTCCTGAGACTTTGAAAAAGAACATATCTCAAGGAAGAAATGATATAACATCTATCTCCACTCAACAAGATTTTAGAGAGCGAATCAATTCAGTAATGTCAGGAATATTAGTTATGACTACCGCTGTTAAGGTCTTTGCAATTCTATTAGCTATAGTAGTCTTATTTAATTTAGCCTTGATGAATTTTAAAGATCGTTCACGCGATATCGCTACTTTAAAAGTTCTCGGCTTCTCTACTTTAGAAATATCTCTTTCTCTAGTCTTTGAAACTATGACATTAACCTTATTTGGGGTGATTTTAGGACTGGGAGTCGGCTATCCTTTCTTACTGTTAGTCTTGAATACAAATATAGTAGAAATTGTTCAATATTTAGTTATGATTAAACCTCTGACATTTGTTATATCCTTCGCCTTAACATTTGTGGTAGCTTTTATTATCAACTTCTTACTCTCGTTGAAATCTAGAGGAGTAAATATGGTTGAATCACTTAAATCAGTCGAATAAAAAAGTTGGTTATTACCAACTTTTTTAAGTTACGATATTTTCTTTCATCGGGTCGATGTATTTCAATTTAGGTTCTCTATCCCAACACAATTGTGAATACACCTTAATGGAATTTATAGGGCAACCATCGTGGTTAGTCCCGTTAAATAAAGCGCGAATTTTATCTATACGAGAATCATCTTTAATATTGAAGACTTTTCTAAATTGTTGGTATAGTTCGTTAGCTTGATTAAATAAATCTTCTATTGATTCATTGTGTTCTTGACCAGTTACAGGATGCTTCCAACTTCTCTTTTTCTCATTTAAGACATCGATATTCTTATAACGGTAGAGTCTATGAGGATACGACATACCCATAGCTAAAGAATATTTGCCAATAAATCTAAATAAACAAGCTCTTTTATATCCTGTATGGGACGATAAAAGATGTTCAATATGAATGTAATCTTTACTAGCTAAATAGAAAGTATCTTCGTGAATTGTAGGGTTGTTAGCACATAGATACCACATTTTAGATATTTCTTTTAACATCGTAGGATCGTTGTTTCTAATTAATTTAAAAGGTAGAGAGAAAGTAGAGTATTTCTTTCCTACTTTAACATCTAACAAAGATTCAAAAGCGCCGTGAGAGAATTTGTAAAACCCTTTTAATAAACCTTTAGAATCAAAACCGGATTCGTAGAAAATATAAGGGTGGAAAGTTCTATCTACACAATAGTGCATATATAAACCTTCTATATAGGCTAAAAGTGCTTCTCTAACTCCTTCTAAAGAGCCATTAGCGTAATCAACCATCTTCGAATAGATTTCAGTGAAATCATTTTGATGAACGTATTCACCAAATTCTTGAACTTGTTTGACGTTTTCTCTTTTCCTAAGAGGATCGATTCCATAATAGAAGAAGGCGTCAGGTCCTTGCGTACCTAAAAACAGTTCGTTTTTATAATCGATATATTCGTTAGGTATATTCTTTCTAGCGAATGTGAAGTGTGTTATTATAGCAGGCATAATTATTAATCATCTTGATCTAAAGCTTCCAAACCTCTTTTAATTTGCGTTTTCTTAAGTTTAACATTTTTAACAAACAAGAAGATAACTAAAGCGATTAGACAGCAGATTAAAGCGTAAATAGGTAAGAAAGACCAACCGAAGTTAGGAATCATCATCAATAAACCTAACAAGATAGGAGTGATAGTTTGAGCAGTCATTGAAGAAGCGTAATAATAACCGGTAAATTGGCCGATTTTCTTAGAAGAACACAATTCTACAACCATCGGGAATGAATTGACGTGGACTAAAGACATACCAAAGCCTTTCAAAGCAAAGATTATATAAATATAGAACGGGAATGATCCATTAGGCTTAATAGTAAAAGTCAATAAAACCCAGATAGCGTAAGCTAATACAGTTAAAATTAAGCCGCTTGTCAAAGTCCATTTACGTCCAAACTTAGTAACAACTAATCCACCTACAGCAAAACCAACTACTGACAATACGCCAGAAATAATGGTGTTAAGTGAAGACGAAGCGGTCGTGGCTTGTAAATGATAAATTGTGAAATTAGTAAAGAAAGTAGTAATACCATTATCCGCCATGAACCAGAAGAATTCAGCGATTAAGATTAACCATAACATCTTTAAATTAGCTTTAGACATAGGTTTCTTATCGTCATCTTCAACAGAATCTGAGATTTCTGCACTTTCTTCTCCTCTTCTCATATCATCGGCGACTTCTTCGACGACTTTATTTTCTTTAATTAGACAGAATAAGACGATTACAGATACTACCATCAAGACAGAAGCTACTAAGAAAGGAATTTCAATTACCCAAAGGTTACCAGTTTGCCAAGTGGCGATGTATTGTCCAGGGTTATCAGGATCAGAAACGCCATATAAATATTGACTTAAGACTAAGAACATCGCTAGCAAAGTAGGAACTGCTCCACCAATATATCCCATAATATTGATGATACCGTTAGCCTTACTTCTTAGAGGTTTAGGAGTCATATCCGGCATTAAAGCGACAGCGGGATTTCTATACATCATCGCGAAGAAAACAGTTATAGCCATCAAAGAAATAACCGCGGCTAAATTAGAATAATGGAAAGCTAAAGGGATAAAAGGAAAGACAACTGCACAGACAAATGTACCTATTACTATATAAGGCATTCTCTTACCAAATCTAGTGTGAGTCTTATCAGAAAGTCGACCAAATATAGGCATCATTATCAAGGCTGCGATATTGTCTATAGCCATCATGACACCTACTAAATACTGAACTTGAGTAGAATCAGTAGTATTGAAGGTCTTCATGAACAATTGAGATAAGAAAGTCGAACAATAAGAATCGTAGACTTGCCACATCAACAAGATTCCAAAGAAAGCGAATCCTATGATGAAAGTTCTCTTATAATTGAGTTTTAAAGGATTTGATGAAGTTGTACTTTCACTAGACATATTTAAAAATCTCCTTAACTACTTTGATTATAATTAATGCATAGACTATTATTTATTTTCATAGCCTAAATTTGTTTATATATAGGCTCTTTTAAGGGCTTAACGATCTAAATATTCTTTGAGTTTATCAAAAGAATTAGAGGCATCTAGGTAGCCTTTATCGTAATTTTCTACTAAAGATTTAATATTTTTCTCACTGAAAGAAACATTAACTGGAGAAGAAGGTTCAATTAAGAAAATCTTGCCTTCCTTATATAACTTCTCCACTTCATCATATTGTGAATTAGCTAAAAAAGCTGATTTATTCATCAATTCTTTAAATTTAGGATAGTTTTTAAATTTCTTTTTCAGCAAGAAACCTATTTCTTTTTCTTCTTTTCTGTAAGTCGCATCTCTAGTTTTAACAACAATCACTTTGTCATATCCTAATTCAAAAGCTTTTTTATAAGGGATTTTGTCAGAATATCCCCCATCTAAATATAAAGAATTGCCAATTTTAACTTCTTTGGATATTAAAGCTAAAGAAGAACTAGCTTGAGCGGCTTTAAAAAAGTCATTGTGTAATTTATTCTTAGAAAAATAATGAGACTCTCCACTTATTATATTAGTGGCGGTAGCGATTAATTCCCTACTAGGATTGAAAAATCTCTCTTCGTCAAAAGGATAATATTTTCTAGATTCGTGAAATAAGAAATCAAAACCGACAAAGCCTTTATTTTTACGAAAAGCTTTAAATCCGAAATAGCGAGAATCAAAGCGATATTTAAAACAAACGTACGCTGAGCGCCCTATTTGGCCGCTTAAATAAGTTAAAGCGTTTAATACTCCTGCTGAAACTCCTATTACACAATCGCAATTGATATCGTGTTCCATTAAAAAATCTAGGACTCCTTGAGTGTAGATTCCTCTTAGCGCTCCCCCTTCTAGAACTAGACAAGCGTGAATTAAATTAGAAGAAGCTTCCCCGCATTTGTGGTATTTAGCTTTAAAGATTTCTTTTTTACTCATATTATTATCATAATGAATAAATAATTTCATTCAAAGATTTATTTTTTTAGTTATAATTATTCTATGGAATCACTTAAAAACTTTTTATTGCTAGGTCCAGGTCCTTCTTCGTCTCACACTATAGGTCCTTATAGAATAACTCAAGATTTCCTTTCATTAATTAAAGATAAAGAGGTCACCTTTATTGAAGTTGAATTATTCGGATCTTTAGCCCTAACAGGAAGAGGGCATTTAACTGATAAAATAATTGAAAAAAAGTTGCTTGAAGAAGGTTATAGAAACAAGATTATTTTTAATATTCACAAAAGAATTCTCCCTCATCCTAACACTATGGAATTAAGGGCTTATAAAGAAGATAAATTAGTCTTCTCTGAAAGATATATGTCTATAGGTGGAGGAAGTATTAAGAAAGTTAAAAATAAGAAAGATAAACCTGTCGAACTCTACCCTTTCACTTGCTGCGATGAAATGAAAGATTACATGAGTGAGCAACATATAGATGATATCTATGAAGTCGTCGAGAAATTCGAAGACAAAGATATATTAGATTTCGCAATTAACTTGCTTAAAAATTCCTTTAATACCATTGAAAAGAGCTTGCAATATGAAGGCTTTTTACCTGGTAAATTACACGTGGAATGCATCGCTAAATACATTTATAAAAAAGCTTCTCAACACGATAATCCTTACGATAAAAAACAACTGTTAATTTCTTCTTATGCTTACGCTACTAGTGAAGCTAACGCTAGAGGTGAATTGATTGTAACAACTCCTACTTGTGGGGCCAGTGGAGTGGTTCCTGCTATTTTATATTACGCTTATAAAGATGAAGAATATCCTATTGAAGAAATAGCTAAAGCTTTCCTAGTCGGAGCGTTATTTTGTACTTTTATTAAAAGAAACGCTTCGGTTAGTGGAGCTGTTCACGGCTGCCAAGCAGAAGTTGGCTCCGCGACTTCTTTTGCCGCTGCTGCTTATTCCTACTTAAAAGGACTTAAGACTAGACAAATTGAATATGCTGCAGAAATCGCTATGGAACATTTCTTAGGTTTAACTTGCGATCCAGTCGATGGCTATGTCATTATTCCCTGTATTGAAAGAAATGGTATAGCTGCTCTACACGCTATGGCTTCTTATTTGTACGCTAAAGACATCTCGCATTTTAAAGAAAGTCAAATTAGTTTTGATATGGTTATTGAAACTATGAGAGAAACTGGTAGCCAACTTCCTACGACTTTAAAAGAAACTTCCTTAGGTGGATTAGCAATATCATATAAGAAGCACAGGAAGAAGAGAAAAGCTAAATATGACCTCGGAGTTTAGTCACTGCTATAAGTGCGGAACTAAATTAGAAGATAGATTCAATCAAGAAGAAAATAGAGATATTCCTTACTGCCCTACTTGCAATGAATATAGATTCCCTATTTTCTCTAGTGCGGTCTCCATGATAGTAATTAATCACAAAGGAGATAAACTCCTTCTAATTAAGCAATATCACACTTCTTTTTATAGATTTGTGGCAGGTTATATAAATAAAGGTGAGAATGCTGAAGAAGCTGTAGTAAGAGAAATTAAAGAAGAAATTGGAGGGAAAGTTAAAAAGATTATTCCCAATTGTACTTCCTATTTTGAGCAATCTAATACTCTAATGATTAACTACATAGTAATATTAGAACATGAGAATCTAGTGACTAACTGGGAAGTAGATTCCTATTCGTGGATTAAAAAGAGTGAAATAATGGATTACATCCCTAAATCCACCTTGATGTACAAGTTTATTACTAATTATTTAGACAAGGAGAAAAACAATGAGATCTAAAAAAGAGACAGCAGTTAAATATTGCTTAGATACACTTATATCTATATGTGGGTTATTAGGTTTAATCCTTCTTTCCCTTCCCACTTTTCATTTTATAACCGATTCTAAATCTGTTTGGGAATACACCTTTTCTTTTGAGAATTTCGGTTTCTTCTTCGCAGCCATTTGCTTATTGATTCTTTTTGTCCACGGTTTAAATTTATTTTTCATCGATATGTTCTTATTTAACGATAATTACACAGGTGAAAAGATATCTTCTGGAAGAGAAAAAATCAAAGCTAAATTCAGAGAGATTCCTATCGCTAACAGA
>CACYCE010000007.1 GCA_902772915.1 uncultured Erysipelotrichaceae bacterium
AAATCCTCTTTGTTCAGCATTTGTTAATGCATCATATGCATCTCTAGCTTCTTTAATCGCATCAAAACTATTAGGATATTTAACTTCGCCGATAGCGTTAATCTTACCAACAACAACATCTGCTACCGCTTTATTTGCTTTTAATTCCGCTAATCTTTCTTCAGCAGCCTCTAATGTAGAATAATTTGTAACTAAAGCTTTTTGTTCAGCTGTTAAAGCTTCATATGCTTCTCTAGCTGCAACTATGTCGCTTTCTTTTTCAAGGGTAACTGTGCCAATAGCGTCAATTAAGCCTTTAACGGTGTCAGCACCTGCTTGCTTTTGTGTGTTATATGTATTCCAACCTGCCTCTAAAGTAGAATAATTACTTACTCCGGCTTTATCAGCCGCTTCAACAGCATCATATGCAGATTGAGCATCATTTAATTTTGCGAATGAATCTTCTGAATATGTTACTGTTCCGATTTGATCAATTTTTGTAATTGCATTTTGGACTTCAGGTTTAATGGTCCAACTAGCATAAAATGTCGCGGATGTATCTTCACTATTCCAAACAAATGAACTTTGTCCGTTTTCATTATAATATTGCGTTCCTTGTCCATTAGGCTCGGAATAATAACCATTGAATGTATATCCAGGTCTAGTAGGGACTACAACATCAGCTAAAGTTTGATCTAAAACGCCTAAAGTAGAATCATCTCCACCAGTGCCACCTTCTTTATCAAGAGTGATGTTAGTTCCAACTCTATTCCATTTTGCATAAAGAGTAGAAGCGCTTCCTGCGGATGTTAAAGCTGGTGTACCATCTGCATTATAATATTTTGTTCCACCACCTTCGATTTCACTATAATATCCATCGAATTCATAGTCCTCTCTTGTAGGAACACTAACATTTGACATTGGATAGCCTTCAACGAGGTAGACGCTTGAATTAGTTGATCCACCTTGGTTATCTAATGTAACTTTTGTGCTAGCATAACCACTAACTGTAAAGTATTCATCTTTAACAAAGCCAATTCTGGCGTTACTACCAGATGTTTTAAATTTAAATGTAACTTGTTTATTTCCAACTAAAGATGTAAGCCCAGTTACTGAGACTACATCATCAAAAAGCCAATGTGTTCTTGGATATGGATCAGTAAGATGAGTAGGATGTATGGTTTGTTGTTTCTTTACTTCACCATCAACAATTGTTGAAACAGTCACGCCGCTCAAATTAGCTGATTCGTTTTCTGTAGCAAAATACATCTTTGTGAATGTCATCGAATCGACAATGTTTTTCTCATTGTTCTTATATTTCCAAGTGAACTCACTTATATAGTATTGAGTACTCAAGCCAACCCAACCAATACTGAAATCATTCACTGTTCTTAACGGAGCCGACCATTCAAAATTTGTGTCGGAAGTAGCAGTGGACCACACATTTTGTCTAGATGCAAGAGTTGAAATGGGAGCGGCATTAAGAGTAGCTGTGTTTTTCTTAGGGCTGGCAAACGAAACAGCACTTGCTACTGCCGATATAAGTACTCCTGTTAATAATGAATATTTGATTGTTTGCATTAATAAAATCTCCTTATTAATAAGTAGTTAATAGCATACTCTACCAATCGCCACAAAAGTGCCACAAAAAAAGCTCGAGTTATTATTCTCGAGTCTTTTTAGAATTACTTCTTTTTCGAATTTTTCTTGTTAGTTTTATTTTTAGATTTCGATTTAGAATTGGAATTCTTATTGTTATTTTTCTTCTTGCTACGGTGCTTCACTAGGAAGAAGACGACTAGACCGATAACCAAGATGATACCAAGAACTGTTAAAGCAAAATAAATAGGATTAGAGAAAACATTGTTGACGAAGAATTCAATAGGGGTCATAGATTTGATGTTGACTGTCCCTAGAGTCCCAACTACATTACCTGAAGAATTAACTAGATTAATGACAATAGTACTAGTTCCAGTTCCGACGCAAGTAGCGTGACCTTCTTGATCAATCTTAACTATTTTATCATTGGAAGTTGAATAAGAAATTGAATCATCTGTTCGAATATTTTTTATTTTATCTCGAGGTATACTTAAATCGATATTTGAATTGACTTGAACAGCCATTGTTTCATTTAATTTATCCTCTAATGAAGGAGACTCAACAACATTTAAGTTTACTGTTTTATTGTAGGTTTTACCATTTAAATTCAAATCGAACGTTAACGCTGTATTGCCTATATCTAGACCACTAACAGCTCCGTTATAGATATATTCAACTATATTCTGATTAGTGAAAGTCTTCTTGATTAAAATTTCAAAATTAGTCGGATAATTATCTTTAAGTACTAGGAAAATAGTTTCACCTTTTCTAATTGTATATGATGGTTTAACATCGGTGAAGAAATCGATACTATCCACTAGAACTGAAAATCTCAATACAGGTATAATTTGCGAATCCGAGGTTTTATAAGAAGGAGGTAAACCTACTATAACTTCAGCTATGCCTTTATTATCACCCAAGACTTTTCCTGTCGGTTCTACATTAGCGACTTTTTCATCGTTAGATAAATAAATCCACTCGTGTTGAGCAGGTAGATCACTAACTTTTGATTCATCTACTACTATCTGATAAGAATCACCAATTCCAAGATACTGAGTATCAATCTTTTGACTTGAGGAAGGAGTCTTGTTAGAAGTTACTACAGTAGTGAAAACTTTTTCTTCTTGATTAGGAACTTTAATTGTATATTTAATTGTAGCTTTACCAGGTTGAGTAGCGATGAATCCTTTCTTGTTATTAGATAGCTTAATCGCTCCAGGATTTACTTCAGGAATAACTTCTGCAGTATAGTAGGCTTCATCAGGTAAAGATATATCAAAATCGATAGCTTCTTGGTCGAATACAGTGTATGTAGATTCTAATTTATCGAAATTATAGCTGGTTTTAGCCGAATAAGGATCGAAAACTTTTCTAGCCAATTCCGGATAATCTATATAAGGATTTCTATTTCTTTGAACATTGTGGTAAATAAGATCGTTCCTATATCTTTCATCATCATCAACCGGATCTAATTCATTCCAATCTAACAAAGTAGATAAATTATATTGAACACCGTGGAAGATTTCATTGTTATCATCGGTGTAATTTCTATCATCAGTAAGCTTTAAATATGGTTCAGCTTGAGTATTGACATCTTTCTTATTGGAATATCTAGTAGCCATATAAAATAGACATCTAGCTATATTCCCTTTCCATTCATCAGTAGGTTCGAAAATATTGGAATTACTATCTTTAGAGTCAGGAGTGTATAACCAGCCGGAAATCTCTTCACTTCCATCAGCTAAATAAGCTTTTATAGCTTTAATATTAGAACCATCTTTATCAGCTTGAGTTTCGTCGATATCACCGTAAAAATAATCGTTGTGCCCAGCGCTATTAGTATTGTGATCAGCAGCAACTAAATGATGCAAATCAGTAGGAGCGCCTTTTACAAAGACATCTTGTCCTTTAGAATCTTTTACTTTAAAGCCGTGATTTTTAGCCCACACGTGCTCTTTATCAACTTGAATATTATTATTAGGTTTACTGTAAGCAGTATAATCAATATACTTCTTATTTGCATCTACTGAATAACCATTAACACAGTTACTGAAAGCTTTTTTCGTATCATTATTTGAAGCTTTAGATATGTACATGTTATTTAAATAGAATGTACTAGCTTCCGCAGATTTACCGGAAGTGACAAATTTAAAAGTATCAGGATTTATTTCTTTACTAATGTGATAATTTCTATCAGTTATTTGATACCATCTTCCAACTCCATTTAAGCCTGTACCATAATCCAAGAAATAATTATTTTTAGAGATGATGTTATAAAGATATTCCATCAAATCATCTCCTATAAGATTTTCTGCATTATCCAGGAGATAATAAGTCTCAATTTCAGTAGTAGTAGAAGAAGACAAATCTATTTTTTCATTAGAATTGTAAGCTTTGCCGCTGTAAGAAGTCGCAGCAAAAGTGCGAGGAACTAAAGCGATACAAGCAGTAGTGATAATTGTCGCAGCAGCGAGTAAACGAATTTTTCTAAACATAATCTTTAAATTAATTTCTAAAAAAATTATACATTATAAAGCAAGTCATTTGTTAACAAAATAGATAAAATATATATTATTCTAATTAATAGGTAATCCATTTTTAGAAAGAAGGAAAAAATATGAACAAAAGTGATAAAGTAATCGAATTATTATCTAAGTCCTACTCCCCTTTCCACGCTGTAAAAAACATCGAATCCGAGTTAATAAAAGCGAGCTTTATAAAATTAGATGAAAAGGATAATTTCTCTTTAGAAAAAGGCAAGAATTATTACGTTAAGAGAAATGATTCTTCAATAATAGCTTTCAAGATTCCCGCTTCTTTAGATTCTAAAACTATATTATTAACTGCAACTCACACTGACTCACCCACTTTCAAATTGAAACCTAAACCTGAAGTGAAAGTACATAACTTAACTCAAATTAACGTCGAGCCTTACGGATCGATGATCATTTCTTCTTGGTTAGATCGTCCTTTATCAATAGCGGGAAGAGTTATAGTTAATTCTAATGGTAATTTAATTTCTAGATTAGTATCCCTTGATAAAGACTTAGTCTACATACCCAACGTAGCTATTCATATGAATAGAAACGTTAATTCCGGGTTTGAATTCAATTGCGCTATAGATACTATTCCTCTTATTTCTTCTTCCTCAGACTTCTCTTTTGAAAAATTATTAAAAGATGAACTCAATTTAAAAGAAGATGAAGAAATAATCTCCTTTGATTTATCTTTATACAATAGAGATTTACCTAGAAAAGTAGGTTATGAAGATGAATTTTTATCTTCTCCTAGATTGGATGATTTAGCTTCTTCTTATTCCGCTTTATTAGGATTTATCGATTCTGTTAATTCAAAGCAAATTGCTATTTACGCTTCTTTTGATAATGAAGAAGTGGGTTCTTTAACTTACCAAGGTGCGAATTCTGATTTCTTAAAGAATATAGTTAGAAGAATCGTCTCAAACTTCTGTCTAGATAAAGATGCTTTCGAACAATACATCTCTTCCTCAATCATGCTATCTATTGATAATGCTCACGCTAATCACCCTAACCATCCTGAATATTCCGACAAGACTACTAAAGTCAACTTAAATGAAGGTATAGTTATTAAATACAATGCCGCTCAACATTACACTTCTGATTCCATCTCCTCTTCTTTAGTTAAAATCATATGTAAAAAAGCTGATATTAAATTCCAAGAATTTACCAATAGATCAGATTTAAGAGGTGGAAGCACTTTAGGTAATCTATCTAATTCAGAATTATCATTAAAATGTGTAGATATAGGTATACCTCAATTAGCCATGCACTCTTCTAATGAATTTTGTGGAATTAAAGACATCGATGACATGATTAAATTAGTAGAGACTTATTATTCCTCGAGCATTTCCTTTAAAGATCAAGATATAAGCATTAAATAATATTAGATATATTTAGGACCTTTAACATCGATTAAAACATCATTTTTATAGGTCAATCTGAGGTGGAATTTACTTTTATTATCTAATTCTTTTAAAAAGATTTTATCTCCCTCCCACAAATTTAGAGATAAAATCTTTTCTTTTTTAATCCACTTTAAATCGCCTTCATTACACTCGATTAATTCACCTTGGAATTTGTCGACGACATATAAATACATTCTCTGCTTATAAAGACCGTTTTTTTCGTACATATAAAAATCTACGTAGCCTTTGTAAATATAATGAAGAACATCTAAACCTGTTTCTTCTTTAATTTCTCTTTTCATAGCGTGAAGGATAGTCTCATTATTTTCGACATGTCCTCCTACACCAATCCACTTGCTTTTATTATTATCGTGTTCTTTTTTCGTCCTATGTAAAAGAAGATAAGAAGAGCCATCATCGATATAGGCTAAAGTGGTTTTGACGATATTCATTAGAATTCGTCCTTTTTATCTTCTTCCTCAGATACGTGCATAACTTTTACATTTTTAACACACTCATCCACCATAGGTGAAAAATCAAAAGAAGATTCAATTTCTTTAATCTTTTCAATAGAAGGAGAAGTTGTTGGATCTTTAACTTCGAAGATAGTACAACAATCTTCATAAGGTCTTATAGAGATATCGTACGTATCAATTTTCTTAGCAATATCGATAATATCTAACTTATCGTAAGTTGCTAAGGGTCTAATTATAGGCATGTAAACATTGTCGTGTTCGATAGCAACTATAGATTTTAAAGTTTGAGAAGCAACCTGGCCTATACTTTCACCATTCGCCAAAACTAAATCGTTATTTCTATGAGCAATTTTAGAAGCTATTTTTAGCATCATTCTTCTCATGATAGTGATAGCGTAACTAGTCCCTGCTACTTCGTAAATCTTCTTTTGAATATCAGTAAAAGGAACAATATAAACCTTAAAATCAGGTTGATAGATATTTAATTTTCTCAATAAGTCGTGAATTTTAATAATGACATTTTCTGAAGTATAAGGAGGAGCAGCAAAATGAATACATTCCAATTTCAAACCTCTTTTAAGCATCAAATAAGCCGCAACAGGAGAATCGATACCACCAGATAACATCATTAATCCTTTACCAGCAATACCGACAGGATATCCACCTATGCCTTTTTCTGAAGTGGAATAGACATAAATAATATCTTCTCTGACATTGATGTTAATTTTCAATTCAGGATTATGTACATCAACCTTTAAATTAGGGACGTTTCTTAAAATTAAGGAAGCGACTTCTCTATTAATCTGATCAGAAGTATATTGGAAAAGCTTATCTGCTCTTTTAGTGATAACTTTAAAAGTTTTAGCATCGGATTTAGAAGCAATGTCTAAAGCGTATTTTTTAATTATTTCTAAATCTCTAGGGAATCCTTTACACAAAGAAAATGATAATAGACCAGGCACTTTCTTTAATCGCTCTTTAACTAAATCATAATCTTCTTCGCCTAAATAAATATAGATATGATCATGACGAATTTCGTATGTTAAAGTAGGAAAGCCTTTTAAAACAACCTTGATATTTTTACCAAGTTGTTTAATAAAGTCCTTCATATTCTTGCCTTTGGTATTTAATTCACCAAAGCGAACCATAATTAAATCTTGATTGTAAGTCGCCATATTTTTAACCTCTATATGCTCTTAATCTTCCCTATTTCTTCAAAGAAAATTTTTATGAATTCTTGTTCAACACCCTTTTGCTCTAAACCATTAAAAGACATTCTAATGGCATTTTTAGAATCGAATTCTGAGTAGCCCATATTTAAAATAACTGAACTCCCACCTTCTGAGTGAGAAGAACACGCTGAACGAGTTGAAACGTAAACTTCTCTTTTCGATAAAGCCTCAACTAAAACTGAAGCTTTGGTATGTTTTAAAATGATATTAAGAATAAAAGGAGTACCTCCTATAGGAGAAGCAATTTCAAACAGAGGATTATTATCTAATTTACTTCTTAGATAATCGTTAATTTCTTTAGCTCTTTTTCTTCTTTCATCTAAAGAAGATAGATTGATTCTTAAAGCTGTCGCTAAAGAACAGGCTAAAGGCATATTGACCGTACCAGGTCTAAATCCGCCTTCTTGTTCTCCTCCGTAGATTATTTGATCAATATTTATACCTTTAACTACACCTAATAAGCCTAGAGATTTCAAACCTCCAACTTTATGTGAGGACATACTAAACATATCAATGTAATTAAAATCAACTTTTTCTTTACCGATCATCTGAGTCAAATCAGACATGAAAACAGCTTTAGATTTAGAGTGAACTAATTTATATATTTCTCTATAAGGGAAAATACTTCCCACCTCATTATTAACACCCATAACGGAGACAAATATTGTTTTATTATCTAAAGCATTTTCTAATTCATTTAAAGAAATAGTGCCTTCTTTAGAAGAATTTAAATATATTACTTCAAATCCTTCTTTCTCTAATTCCTTAAACGCATTAGTTACTGAAGGGTGCTCTAAAGAAGAAGTAATAACTTTATTCCCTTCTTTTTTATGGCGACGACAATACCCTAAAATAGCTTGATTATTAGATTCAGTCGCTCCAGAAGTGAAATACAAATTAAAACGATCGTTCAATCCTAATAAAGATGATATTTGATTTCTAGCCTTTTCTAAATATGTGTTAGCTTTGCTACCGAAAAGATGACTTGAAGCCGGATTAGCAAAAAGTTCATCATTCAATTTATTAAAAGTCTCTAAAACCTCTTTATAAGGTTTAGTAGTAGCTGCAGAATCAAAATATATCATTACTTAGAAGCACCACTTTCTTGAGAATTATAAATGTTGATAGCTAAAGTAGAAGCGCGAGTAAAATCAGCTTCCCAGAAGGAATTCTCAATAACTGCTAATTGTCTTCTAGTCTCATTATCATTTAATCTAAACATATTATCGTAAACAATTAAATTTTCCGCGCGATTCAAGTTTTCTAATTCTTCCTTGATATTGTTTCTTAATAAACTGAAGTCATTATCAATTTCTTCTCTAGTAGAATTAATAGACATAACATCTATAGGGCGGATATTCAATAAAGCATAAAGAGCTTCAACTCTCTTTTTAAGTTCGTCAATTCTCACATTGAAAACATTAGATAAAGTTTCGACGTGAGCTTTTCTAATTTTATTTTCTTCAATTAATAGATTTGTATATGTTTCATTGATAAATATCGCTGTCTTTTCAGAATCCTTCTTCAAAGACAAAAGATAAACGTGGAAATCATCGAAAGCTTTTTGAATAGAATTTACTTTAGAATTTAAATCGTTAATATTGGTAATCAAAGTTGAATAAGGCAATCTAGTCGAAGAATTGATGTAAGAATCTAAAGTCCTCTTCTTAGTAGACATCTCATCGATCATACCTTTAATTATTTGGATTTGATCTAGATAAGTCTTTTCAATCTTATAGACTTCACAATATCTATTTAAATTATTTTGTAAATTGGCGTATTTCTTTTCACATTCGTAAGTAGAGGAATCAATAGTTAAAGCTTTCTTATCAAATTCTTCTTTAGCAGCTTTCTCTTTCTTAAAAGATTCAACTAAAAAATTAATCTTAGCGATAATAGCATTAAACGATTCTTCTACACCTTTAGTAGAAAGAACATTTAATCTCTTCTTACATTTACTTAATTCATTCTTCATCCACTCCAATTCAGCATTTAAATGTAAGTGATGTAGAGGATAAGATTGAGAATTCATATCGCTAATTTCATTTTCTAATTCTTGAATTCTAGCAGGAATGACCTTATCACAAAGAGTATTTAAATAAGGTAACTTATCCATAACTTTGCTTGTAGCGTCGATGATTTCTTCAACTTTAGGGAGAATCTTTTTAGCTTTATCATAATCAGCGCTATTTAAGGCATCTTCAAATTCAGAAAAATTCTTAGTAGCAAAATTAAACAACTTATTAAATTGAGGAGCTAAAGTTGCTAATTCAGTAGTATTCTTTTCATATTCAGCTTTAAGATTTCTATATTTTTCTTTCAAAGCGACCGATAATGAACGACATTCTTCTTCAGGTTTGAGTAAATTTTGCAAATCATCGTTCAATTCATTGACGGATTTTTCAAATTCGTCCATAGATTGTTTAGTAGAAGAAATGATTTGCTTTAAACCTTTGTATTTCTTCTCTCCAACTAGTTCTTTTAAAGAAGAAACAGCCAAATAGCAACGTTTATCACCATCGGTAATAATCTTAGTAAATTGAGCTTTAACTGAATCTAAGATTTGGATGTAAGTAGAATTATTTTTAGAGATTGTTTCAATACGGTTGATAGAATTGACACAATCAGAAGTGAAGAAAGAATGGATTTGAGAATATCTATTTTCCAATTCTCTAATTTGTCTCTTTTCAGAAAAATGAACAATTAAAATCACTAAGAAAATAGTAGCGACAATAGCAATTATCGCTCCTAAAGCGGATATCAATCCGATAAACCAACCTTCTTGATATACAGGTTTTACTTGTTCAGCTAAAAAAGACATACTTAAAATTATAATTTAACAATTAAATTATAAACTAATATTAATTATATAAGTAGAAGAAAATATTTATTTTTTAGTTGAACCTCTAGCGACAAATTGAGATTTAAAATTATAAATCTTATTTTCAAGTTCACCTTTGAGTAACTTAGTTAACATTCTCACCGCAATAGAACCTACTTCAAAGTGATCAATTTCTAAAGAAGAGACTTGCGGACGAACGATATATGAATATTTAGTACCGATGACTGAAATGACTTCAACTTCTTCAGGAATTTTGATACCAGCTTCAATAGCAGCGTTAACCACAGCGCAAGCTAATGAGTCACGAGGGCAGATAAACAAACCTTTTCTATTAGAAGGTGAAGTAAAATATTCTTTCATATCAGAATAGAGACGGCGATAAGAATCTTCACAATGAATCATGGAGATATCTTCATTCTTCTCTAAAGCGAAATTCATAGTAGCGTATCTGATTTCATCCATCATATTACCGCTTCCTACAACATCTAAAAACTTAATGTCTTTATCGCCTTTTTCAGCAACTTTATTCAAGAAATCTAAAATTGTCGATTTGTAATCTAAAGTGATGGAAGCTAATCTCTCATCCGCCATTTCATGACCTATAACGACTAAAGGAATATTGTAATTTTGAATATATTTAATCTCATCTTTATCCAATTCATCATCAAAGATGATGGCACCATCAACATGAGATGTGATTAATTTTTCAATCATCTTAGTCGCATCTTCTTTATTTCTCTTGGTGACGAATAATGTTGTCTGATAGCCATAAATCTTAGCGACATCAGTCATGCCCGCTAAGAGATTGCAGATATAAACGTAGTTAGTAGCAGGAATAACAATACCAATATTAGTAGATTTATTAGTCGCTAAACCTCTAGCTAAAGCTGAGGGACGATATCCTAATTCCCTAATAGCATCGTTAACTAATTTCTTGGTTTCTTCGGTAACATTATTCTTACCATTGATAACCCTGGAGACTGTAGCTAGAGATACTCCTGCTCTTTTAGCGACACCATAAATTGTCGCGCGATCTTTCATGTTGCTCTCGTTAGACATAAATAAGCCTCCTTTGTAAGAAAATTGAGTTGTTACATTTTCTTACATTTATATTATAAAAAAGTGCATTTCAATAAAAGTAATCAATTGTTAATCAATTGAAAAAGTACTAATAAAAATTAATAAAAAACCCTTATATTAAAGGGATTATAAGTAAAAAAGTGTTTTTAGCACAAAAATAAAAATCGTCACAAAGCACAATATGAATTCCAAATGTGAACTCAATTGTTTTCAGTGACGATTACTTTAATCAACTTAAATTATTAATTTTTAATTAATACAATTCGTGCATTTCTTCATCAACGCGGACAAAGTAAGATTGAGGGTGAGAGCAGACTGGACAGACTTTAGGGGCCATCTTACCTACACAGATATAGCCGCAGTTAGAACATCTCCAAATTTGAACATCATCAGAGACAAAAACGTGATTAGTTTTTAAATTTTCTAATAATTTTCTATATCTTTCTTCGTGAGTCTTTTCAATCTTAGCAACTTCTCTGAACTTAAAGGCGATATCTTTGAAACCTTCTTCTTCAGCGACCTTAGCGAATTCAGCATACATATCAGTCCATTCGTAATTTTCACCTTCAGCAGCGGCCAACAGATTTTCCTCTGTAGTACCGATTCCACCTAAATATTTGAACCATAATTCCGCATGTTCTTTTTCGTTAGCAGCGGTATCTTCAAATAATTTTTGGATTTGGACGTAGCCTTCTTTCTTAGCAACGGAAGCGTAGTAAGTATATTTATTTCTAGCTTGAGATTCACCAGCAAAAGCGGCTTGTAAATTTTTTTCGGTCTTACTTCCTTTTAATTCCATAATTATTGTTCCTCCTAATTATTAGTTATATTATGATTTATTATTAAACAAATAGCAATTGAAATAACTGCTTAAAAACTAATTAAAAATAGATTTACCTTAGCATAAATAGCCTGTAGTTACCTTTTTTTCTTGACAATATATTTTTAATCTATAAAATTTAATTTAAATATTTAAAAGGAGTATGAAATGGCAATTAAAGCAATCTTCTCTGATATCGATCAAACTTTATATTCACATAGGACTAAAAGAGTTCCTGTTTCTGCTATTAACGCAATTAAAGAAATTCAAGCTAAAGGTATCAAATTCTTTTTATGTTCAGGAAGAAACTCCTATCTAATTAGAAAATCTGGTATCTACAATTATGTCTCGCCTGATGGAATAGTAGCAATGAATGGAGCTCAAGCCATCATTGGAGATGAATCTATTTATTTACATCCGATCCCTGCAAGTGTGGTGGATGCTTTAATTAAATTTGCTAAGAGATTGAGATTCGGTTTAACTTTAATCGAAGAAAAAGCAGGTCATATCAATATGATCGATGAAAGGGTCATTTCCGCCCACGAAAAATACGGAACTAGATTTCCTCAGCCTCGCACCTTCCCTGACCATTACGATAGAGTTATATATCAAGCTATAGCCTATTGTGATAGCTTTGATGAATCTCTATTTCTTCCCCACTTAAGAGAATGTAAAACTGCTAGATGGGATGAATACGCCGTCTACATCATGCCTTTAGATTCGGATAAAGCTGCAGGAGCAGAAGCAGTTATGAAACATCTAGGTTACGATATGTCTCAAGCTTTGTGTATAGGTGATGACAATAACGATTTAGAGATGATTCAAAAAGCGGAGATTGGTATAGCTATGGGTAATGCTATTCAATCTTTAAAAGATAAAGCTGATTTTGTGACTGATGATATCGATGAAGATGGCTTTGCTAAAGCTTTACTTCATTACAATTTGATAGATTCGATAAAAAAGATATGTAAAA
>CACYCE010000008.1 GCA_902772915.1 uncultured Erysipelotrichaceae bacterium
AAATACGTCTCTTCTTCTTGTCATCAAGCTGGATCTTATGTCGATGATGAAGTTGTTAGATTCGACTTCACTTGTGATTCTAAACTTACTACTGAACAGAGAAACGCTATCGAAAGGGAAGTTAATTTAGACATTTTAAAGCACATTCCTTGTACTACTCAGATTCTTCCTATTGAAGAAGCTAAGAAGACTGGAGCTATGCAACTATTTGGAGAAAAGTACGGTTCTGAAGTTAGAGTTGTCACATTCGGAGATGTCTCTAAAGAATTTTGTGCGGGAACTCACGTCAACAATACTTCAGATATAGGAATATTTGTGATTACTGAAGAAACAGCTATTGCTGCTGGTATAAGAAGAATCACTGGTATGACTTCTTTAAAAGCTTACGAATATTTGAAGAATAAGGAAGAATCTTTAAACGATGTTGCTATATCTCTAGGTGTTAAATCAGCGAAAGAAATCCCCGCCAAATTGAAAGCTAACCAAAATGAGAAAGAAGAATTGAGCAAGAGAATTTCCTCTTTAGAAGGTGAATTAGTTTCTTTCAATAGAAATAACCTCATGAACTCTAAAATTGAATTAGGTGAATTCAATTTATATTATTCTGTAGTTGAAAATTTTACCCACGAACAAATGATTGATTTATTAAAATCCGTCAACGACGAAAATGGAGTAGTAATCTTGTTTAATAACTCTAAAGACAAAGGTCAGTTAGGTGTCTATTCTTCTTATTCTAAGAAGAAAGCAGGAGACTTAGTTAGACTTATTACCGCTAAATTAGATGGACATGGTGGAGGTAAACCCGACTTGGCTTTTGGTGGATACACCTCTATTAGTAAAGTTAATGATGTTGCATCTTGTTTAAAGGAAATAATCTAATGGATAATAAGAAACACATCTATTTAGGTTTAGATTTAGGTACTGTAACTTTAGGTGTATCTATATCTAGAACTGGTATTATCGCTTCAGGGTACGAAGAATTTAGATTTCCTTCTTGCGAGTGGCATATTCCTTTACAAGAGGTGGAGCGAATTGTTAAACTCGAAAAGGTGGATATCATTGTTCTTGGTCTACCTTTGAATATGGATGGAAGCGAATCCGAGATGAGTCAAAATGCTCGGAAATTTGGGAAGGAAATTAAAAACTTATTTCCTAAAATTAAAATCTATATGCAAGATGAAAGACTCTCATCTGTGGAATCTAATTCTTACCTAATCGAAGGAGGAATCAGTCGTAAACACAGAAAGAAAGTCGTCGATAAGGTAGCCGCACAGGTGATATTAGAACGCTATTTAGAAAGAATGTAAGGAGTTAAAAAATGGCTAATCAAGAAAAAAGAGAAAAACGATATATCATCTTAACTGATGAACAAGGAGTCGATACTAAAGTCGAATTATTATTCTCCATCTTTGAAGAAAAATCTAACGATCAATTTATTTATGTCGTCGATCCTAAAGATGATGGAGCGGTCATAGTTTTCAAGAGCGATAAAGATGGTAATTTAGAAATGGTTACCGAAGAGAATTCCTCTCCTGAAGTTATGACTTTCGTCAGAGAAACTTTCGAAGCTTATCAACACGGCGAATTAGAATTTGTCGGTGATGAGGAAGAAGAAGGCGAAGAATGCTCTTGCGGTTGTGGTCATCATCACCACCATCATCACCATGAAGGCGAATGTTGTTGTGGAGATGATGAATGCGAATGCAAAGACGGAGACTGCGATTGCAAAGAAGATAAATAAATTGTATTTATAGCGAGATTTTATCTCGCTTTTTTTTAGGGGAAAACATATGAAAATCATCTCTTTTAACGTCAATGGTATCCGCGCGATACTTCAAAAGAATTTCATTGAAGATTTCAATAAGTTCGACGCTGATATCTTCTTTATTGAAGAAAGTAAATACAGCGAAAATGAACATTTAAATTTTCCTTTTGAGCCGGAAGGATATTTCACTTACTGGACTGTCTCTAAATTGAGAAAAGGATATTCTGGAGTCACTTTATTTACTAAGAAAGAACCTATTTCTGTTCATTACGGCTTAAAAGAAGGCAAATACGATGAAGAAGGTAGACTCATCACTGCTGAATACGATAATTTCTTTTTTGTAGGGGCTTATGTACCTAATTCAGGTGAGGGATTGAAAAGATTAGATTTTCGTATGCAATTTGAAAATGATCTTCTTGAATATCTCAATGAATTGAAGAAGATTAAACCTGTTATTTACACTGGGGATTTAAATGTCGCTCACAATGAAATAGATATTAAGAATCCTCAAGCTAATATTCACAACGCAGGTTTTACTAAAGAGGAAAGGGAAAAGTTTACTATTCTTTTATCTAATGGTTATATCGATACTTTTAGAAAACTCTATCCTCAAGAAGTTAAATATTCTTGGTGGTCTTATAGATTTAATGCTAGAGCTAATAATGCCGGATGGAGAATTGACTATTTCTTAGTTTCGGAAGATATTATTTCTAAAGTTAAAGATTCTAAGATTCACAATGACATTTACGGCTCTGATCATTGTCCAATTGAATTAGATATTGATTTGTAAAGTGTCATTGATTTAGATTTTAATTATTTATATAATTAACGAGTAGCGATGATTAGACAAGTGCAATAGATTATCTTTATTTAAGCGAGCTGAGTATGGTGAAAGTCAGTTAAAGAAACTATAGATGCATATCACTAGGAGCGAATATTATTAATTAAGTGCAAAGATTAAAGTTCTTTGAAGTGAGGTGGTACCGCGTTAAAAGCGTCCTCATAAAAGAGAACTTTTTTATTTTTTAGGAGAGGAATAAGTATGGAACTAAAAAAATCGTTAAACATGTTTAAAGGTGACTTTCAAATGAAAGCTGATTTAGCTATTCACGAACCTGAATATGTTAAAAGATGGACGAAAATGGATCTTTACAACAAGATGAGAATTAAAAGGGAAGGTTGTTTAGATTACTACCTTCACGATGGTCCTCCTTATGCTAATGGAGATATTCACTGCGGTCACGCATTAAATAAAATTGTCAAAGATGCTATTAATAGATATCAAGCTTTAAAAGGTTACCATATTACTTATATTCCTGGGTGGGATACTCACGGTCTTCCTATAGAAAACGCTTTAACTAAATCTGGAGTTAATAGGAAAGAAATTTCCGTGGCTGATTTTAGAAGACTCTGTATGAAATACGCCTATAAACAAGTCGATAAGCAAATGGCGCAATTTAAACGTTTAGGAGTCATCGGTGATTTTGATCACCCTTATATCACTTTAACTAAAGATTACGAAGCTGATGAAATTCACGTTTTCTCTGAAATGGCTTTGAAAGGTTACATCTATAAGGGATTGAAACCTGTTGCTTGGTCACCTTCTTCAGAATGTGCTTTAGCTGAAGCTGAAATTGAATATAAGGATGTTACCGCTAGAACAATCTATGTTAAATTCCAAGTAGAAGATGGGAAAGGTCTTTTAACTAAAGATGACTATTTCGTCATTTGGACTACAACTCCTTGGACTATTCCCGCTGATACTTCTATCTGTTTAAATCCTAAGATGATTTACGGTTTGTATGAGACTGAAAAGGGAAGATTAATCTTCTTAGCGGATTTGAAAGACTCTTTAGTAAAAGAATTCGGCTTAGAAAGATGCGAATTAGTAAAAGAATTTACTGGTAAAGAATTAGAATACATCACTGTTAAGCATCCTTTATATGAAAGAACTTCCTTAGTAATTAACGGCGACCACGTTACCGCTGATTCTGGTACTGGTTGTGTTCACACGGCTGGAGGTCACGGTTTAGATGACTACAAAGTCTCTACTAAATATGGTTTACCTAATTTATGCCCTGTCGATGATAAAGGATATATGACTAAAGAAGCCGGTGAACAATTAGAAGGTTTATTTTACGAAGAAGCTAATGATAAGGTTGTCGATATCTTAAACGAAGGTGGATATATCCTTTCTGAAAAGAAGATTGTTCACTCCTATCCTCACGATTGGAGAACTCATAAACCTGTTATTTTTAGAGCTACTCCTCAATGGTTCTGTTCAATTGCTAAATTTAGAAATGAAATTTTAGAAGAAATTGAAAAAATCTCCTTCAATCCTTCATGGGGTAAAGTTCGATTACATAACATGGTAGCTCAAAGAGAAGATTGGTGTATTTCTAGACAGAGAGCTTGGGGTGTACCTATTCCTATTATCTACTGCGAAGATGGAACTCCTATTATTGAAAGAGAAGTCTTTGAACATATAGAAAAATTATTTAGAGAATTTGGATCCAATATTTGGTTTGAAAAAGAAGCTAGTGAATTGCTTCCTGAAGGATATAAGAACGAACATTCTCCTTCTAATAAGTTTACTAAAGAAAAAGATATTATGGATGTGTGGTTCGATTCAGGGTCTTCTTGGCTATCTTCAGATATCAATAGAAACGCACCTTATCCTGCTGATTTGTATTTTGAGGGAACTGACCAATATAGAGGTTGGTACAATTCTTCTTTAACTTTAGCGGTTGCTACTGGTCATAAATCTCCATTCAAAGCGATTTTAACTCATGGATTTATCGTTGATCAAAACGGTCAAAAATTCTCTAAATCCTTAGGAAATGGTATTGCTCCAGAAGATATTTACAATGTTTATGGTGCGGATATTTTAAGATTGTGGGCCGCTTCAATCGATTTCACTACTGCGGAAATTAAGATTTCTGAAGATTTAATTAAGACTATTTCTGAATCTTATAGAAAGATTAGAAACACATTTAAATTCATGCTTTCTAACCTCTACGATTCTAGAGAAGATAAAGTTGATTTATCTAAACCTTATGAATATTCTCACCTCGATGAATTAGTCTTGGCTAAAGAAGCCGATATTATTAGACAAGTTGATGAAAAATTTGCTAAACACGATCACATCGGTGCAGTCTCTTTAATTGAGAATTATATGATTAACGATCTATCTTCTTTCTATTTAGATTACGCTAAGGATATCTTGTATTGTGATAGTATCGATTCATTAAGAAGAAAAGGTGTTCAACACGTTTTATATACTTTAGTTCACGATTTAGCTATCGTTTTATCTCCTGTACTTTGTTTTACTATGGAAGAAGTTTACGACCATATGCCTAACAAGAAAGAAGAATCTGTCGCTTTAGAGGATTTCCCTTCTAGAGAAGTTGATGAAAAGAAATTAGCGATGTACAACTGTTTCATGGATATTAGATCTAAAGTCTTTAAGAAATTAGAAGAAGAGAGAGCTGATGGCTGTTTAGCTTCTAATACTGAAGCGGTAGTAAATTATTCTCCTTCTAAAGAAGAAAAAGAAACTTTAGATTACATCGGTGGTGAAATGGTCGCTAAAGCGTTAATTGTTTCTGAATTTAGTTATACTTCCAAGGAATTAGAAGTCACTAAATCTAACGGCGTTAAATGTGAAAGATGCTGGAATTATGTTACTTCTTATTCTCAAGATGATGAAGGTCACAACATTTGTCCTAGATGTAAGGAGGTTATTGAAGCAAAATAGTCCTATGAAAAATAGCAGTAAATTAAAAGAGTATTGTATTTGGTTTGGTAAATCCTTCCTTTGGCTGATGCCTGTCTTACTCGCTTTTGATATCTGGTCAAAATTAGGCGTGGAAGTTTTCTTATTCCAACAAGGCAAAGTATTAACTCTAATTCCTAATTTCTTCTATATCAGAGTTGCACACAATACTGGTGCAGCCTGGTCATTTGGCTCGGGTTATACAGTTTTATTAGCTTGGGTCTCTTTAGTTGCGGCCGTATTATTGATTGCCTTCTTAACTTGGAAATTTAAAAAATTAAATTGGTGGTATAGAATCGCTTTATATCTAATTATCACTGGTTGCGTAGGTAATTTAATCGACAGAGCTTTCTCAGTAATGGCTCCTACTTCTTTATACGGAAATGGTGTTATAGATTTCTTAGATTTCCACTTTGGTAATTATGTATTTCCGACTTTCAACCTCGCTGATTCTTATTTAGTTATTGGTTGTATAGTATTAATTATTGGCCTTATTGTTACTGAAGCTGTTTCTAATAAGAAAAATAAAGAAGATAATATCGAAGCTGAAGTTCTTTCGTCAGCTCAAAATGAATCTGCTTCTAACACCGATTTATCTTCTCAGAAAGAAACTAGAAATGATGAAGTTATCATTCCTGCTCCTGTAGAAGAAATTAAAGAAGAAACTTCTCAAGATGAAAAGTCTGAAGATAATAAAGATGAACAAACTTCAATAGAAAATAATGAAGAACAAGCTCCTAATGAAGAAAAAGTTAGTAAGCCTATTCTCGAAGAAAAATCAGAAGAATCTAAATCTGTTGAGGAACCTGTTAAAGAAGAAACTCAAACTGTAAAAGAAAATAATAAAAAGCCTAAAGCTAAGAGCAAACCTAAAACTTCTTCTAAAAAAGAACCTGTAAAAAGAGAAGTTGTCGTTATTAAAACTACTAAGCCTAAAACTAAATCTTCTAAAAAAGGAAAGACTAAATAATGAATAAATTCGTTTCTAAAGAAGAAGGTAGATTAGATGTTATTCTTTCTCAAGAATTGAACATTTCTCGTGCTCAAGCTCAAAAAATCATTAAAAATGGTGTTAAAGTTAATTCTAAAATTGCTTCTAAATCTGGTTACGCTGTTTTTAATGGAGACGAAATTGAATATGAAGAAATTGAAATAGAAGAGAATAAATTCACTCCCAGCGATATTCAATTAGATATTATCTATGAAGATGAGGATATATTAGTAATCAATAAACCTCGTGGTTTAGTTGTTCATCCTGCTCCAGGTCATCATTGTGATACTTTAGCTAATGGTTTAGCTTATAAATTCAACAATGAAGAATTAGAAGAAGATGAAGAATTTAGAATGGGGATTGTTCATAGAATTGACAAGGATACTTCCGGTTTATTAGTCGTGGCTAAAAATAGTCAAAGTAAAGAATTCTTATCTAACCAAATTTCTCAACATTTAGTTAAAAGAGAATATATCTGCTTAGCTACAGGAATATTTAAAGATCAAAAATTTAGAGTTGAAGCTCCTATTGCGAGAAATCCTTTTCAAAGAAAAATGATGTCAGTTGATGTAAAAAATGGTAAAAGCGCTATAACTCACTTTGAGGTTATTAAGCAATTTTCTTCTTTAGCCTTATTAAAGTGCGATTTAGAAACCGGAAGAACTCATCAAATCAGAGTTCATCTTTCTTACATTAAGCATCCTATAGTAGGAGATAAAGTTTACGGTCTTAAAAATGATTTTGGATGTAAAAAAGGTCAACTTCTACATGCCTATAAATTAACCTTAACTCATCCTCGCAGTTTAAAAGAGATGACATTCTTAGCCCCTCTAGATGATTATTTCAAAGAGAGTTTAGAGAGATTAGTAGGAACTAGTAATATCGATTATTAATTGATATCTTTATAATTTCTAAATAAATGTTTAACATACGGGTCGAGATATTCTTTCCCGTATTTTTTTATTAATTTATTGTAAACTAAATCGACTTTAGCCCCGGCTCCTTTAGGAATAGTCATTCCTAATTCCGCTTCCATCTGTCTCCAATCTTGGAGAAAGTAGAATCTCGCTAATATAGAGCTAGTTGCAACAGAAGGGTAGTACGATTCTCCTGAAGTGTGGAAAATCAAAGGAGAAGAGATAATTTGATCTTTACAATAACGCCTGTATATACCTTCCTTTTCAAATTGATCTATATATACGGGAACAGTATCTTTTATATGATATTTTTCAATTAGTTTCTTATGGGCGAAATTGTGAGCTGTAGCTAACATCATGTGAGTAGAGTAGCCTAATTTATCTAATTCATCCATCTTTAGAGGAGTTATTTTAACTACGTGTTTTTTAATTTTATGATCCAATAATTTCTGACCTATTTCTTCGATTTTAGAATCATTTAATTTTTTAGAATCTTTCACACCTAAACTTTCGACAAATTTAACATCATCAGGAGTCAAGAAAGTAGCGCATATGTACATACCTAAAAAGAAATCACCTACCCCTACTTCATCAGAGCCGATTTGATAAGATAAATCCTCCCATTTAGCGTTTACTTTATTTTGCTTAACAGGTTCAGGTATCTCTTTAAAGAATATCTTCGCTTCAATTTTAATCTTCTCTAAATTACCTGCAAAAACGACAGTAAAAAGATCCTTAGAGGAAGTCTTATAACCATTAATTTTAATTTTATCGTGAGTTTCAGTAGCAAAAATATCGTAAGGTCTTTTCTCATCTTTAATCTCTTTAGCATCGTAGAAATCCATGATGAGTTTGATAGTAGATTCGTCAGTTTTAAATTTTAAATAATCCATCTTTGCTGCTTTTATACTAAATATACATATTAATGATACAATATTTAGGGAAAATTTATTATGAAGAATTTAGAAGAATCCTTGGAATTTAACCGTATTGAAGAAGAATTATTCACTTACTTTGCTTTCGATGAAAGCAAGATATCTTTTTCCTCTTCAAAAATGATCACTTCTAAATTAGATTTAGAAGAAGAGCACGGCCACTTAAAAGAGACATCTAAATTCATATCTTCAGAAGAAATTAATCTCGAACACACTTGCGATTTATCTTCTGCGTTTTTATTGTCTTCTAAAGGAGGAATTCTTTCTATTCAAGAATTAGCTTCTTTCATACCTTTTTTAATAAATAATGAAATATTGAGAATCAAATTAAATCACCATCCAGAATATGAAAGATTGCATTATTTATCTCAAGATTTAAAAGACTTCAATTATATAAAAAATAGATTATCAGTCTCGATTCTCCCTGATTTAACTTTATCTGATGATGCTTCACCTTTACTTCACGATATAAGAGTTAGATTAAACGCTCAATTAGTTAATCTATCTAACGCTATTAAAACAGTTCAAGGTAAGTATCAATCTTATTTAACTGATATTGGTCAAACTGTCAGAAATGGTCTACCTAGTTTAGCAGTGAAATCTGAATTTAAGAATAAAGTCAAAGGTATGGTCCAAGATATTTCTAATTCTGGCGGAACTATCTATATCGTCCCTATTGAAATTTTAGATATTCAAAATAAAATTTTCACTTTAAGAGAAGATGAAAGAGAAGAGATTCAAAGAATAATTAAAGATTTATCTTCTTTAATTGCTTCTAAATACGAAGATTTAAATAAAGCTTATTTAACTTGTGTAAGATTAGATTCATTAATCGGAAGAGTTAAATATGGAAATTCTTATTCAGGTAATATTGCGGAAATTTCTAAAGTAATATATCTATCTGATTTATCGCACCCTCTTTTAAATAGAAATACTGTAGTAAGAAGCACATTTTCTCTAGGCGATGCTTCTAGAAAGATCCTAGTTATTTCTGGCCCTAATGCTGGAGGTAAGACTGTTTTAATTAAAGCTGTAACTCTTGCCTGTTATATGAATCAGAAGGGCTTATTAGTCTCTTGCTTAGGAGAATGTAAACTCCCTATATTTAAAAATATTTTCTTCTTATCAGGAGATAGTCAATCTATCATGGATTCACTTTCGACTTTTTCAGGTCACGTTGAATCTTTAAAAGAAGGTCTAGAACAAGTCAATTCTTCTTCTTTATTTGTCGTGGATGAAATAGGTCAAGGTACTTCACCTAATGACGGGGAAGCAATAGGAGTTGCGACTATTGATTACCTAAAGAAAAAAGGTGGATATGCGATATTGACTTCTCATTATGATGGAATTAAACAAAAAGCTTACGAGGATGAGAATTGTCTAGTCGGAGCGATGATTTTTGATGAAGAGACTATAAAACCTACTTTTAGATATCAAGAAGGAATGATTGGACGTTCTTACGCTTTAGAAGTCTCTGAAAATATGGGCTTAAATAAAGAGATAATTGATTCTGCTCGCCTCTATTTAAAGCGTAAAAACAAAATAGAAGGTAAAGATCAAATTGAGAAAGCTATCGCCCTTCAACAAGAAAACCTCAAGCAGATAGAAATCTACAATAAGAAGATTGAAGAAGCTAATAAATTGTTAGAAAAGCGTCAAAAGGCTTTAGATGGCTTAACTAGAGAAAAAGAAGCTATAGCCTCTAAAGCTGAAGATAAATTGGAAGAGATGATTCTAGAAAAGAGAAAAGAAATAGATGCTCTATTTAAAGAACACAAGATTTCTTTAAAGGATTTAGCTGATATCAAAGGTAAATTAAACGAAGTTGATTTATCTAAAAATAAAAATTTAGGTAAATATAAAAAAGAAGAAAAGAATGTTAAGCCTCCTAGAGAATTCAAAATTGGAGATGTAGTTAAAGTCACTTCTTTAAATAATAGCGGCGAAGTAACTTCTATCAATAAATCCAAGAATCAAATAAGCGTGAAAATTGGTGGGATAGAATTTAAATTAAGCCCTTCTGATTTAGTTTATATGCATTCAAAGATGGATAAAGAGAATCCTCTTGAAAAGAAAGTAATGGTTGCAGATTCTTATATAAACAGAAAAACTGGCGTTCCTTTAGAATTGAATATCATCGGTTTAAGACAGGATGAAGCTAAAGCTAAATTAATTAAATATCTAGACGATTGTATTCTTTTACATTTCCACCAAGTTCGCATTATTCATGGGCACGGAACTGGAGCGCTAAGAAATATGGTTAGAACTTATCTTTCTAAGTGCGACAATGTCGAATCGTTCCGCTTTGGAGGAGAAGGAGAAGGAGGAGTCGGGGCAACCGTCGTTATTTTAAAATGAAAATAATCACGCCTTTACTTCAATCGAAGATAGATTTACTTCCTGACCGTCCCGGTTCTTATCAGATGAAAGATAAGGATGGGACTATTATTTACGTAGGTAAAGCTAAATCTCTAATAAAAAGAGTTAAGCAATATTTCACTCGTCCTCAAGCTGGTAAAGTTATGAAGATGGTCGAAGAAATAGAGGATTTCGATATTATTGAAACCAATACTGAGAAAGAATCTCTACTTCTGGAAATTAATTTAATTCAAAAATATTACCCTAAATACAATATCTTGTTGAAGGATGGCAAGATGTATCCTTACATCGCTTTAAAAAAGGGTAATGATCCTTATTTAAAGATATCTCATAACAACAAAGAAAAATCCTATTACTACTTTGGACCTTTTCCTTCTTCATCCTCAGCTTACACCATGATTAAACTCATGAATAAAATTTTTCCTTTGCGCAAATGTAAGGCTATACCTTCTAAACCTTGCTTGTATTATTATTTAGGTCAGTGCTTAGCTCCTTGCATCAACAAAGTAAAAAAAGAAGATTACAAAGATATTCTCCTTCATATGAACAGATTGATGAACGGAGATACTTCCGAACTGATATCCGATATTAAAAAGAAGATGAAAGAATGCTCTGATAACTTGGATTTTGAAAGAGCTCAAGAATATAAAGAACAGATAGCTTCTATTAATCATATAGTTTCTCAACAGAAGATTATGTTTGAAGATCACATCGATAGGGATGTAGTAGGTTACTCGGAAAGAGAAGGTTACTTATCGGTTATATTCTTCCTTTATAGAAGAGGAATTTTATTAGGTAAAAACTTATTTGTTATTAACAAGATGGGGGATTTAGGAGATCAATTAGAAGAAGTAATTATACAATTCTACCAGAATCATCCTAAACCCAAAGAATTGATAATATCTTATAAAGATATCTCTCAAATTATTTCAGAAGCTCTAGAATTGAAAGTTATAGTCCCTTCTAGAGGTTTTAAAAAAGATCTTCTTTTCATGGCTTTAGATAACGCTAAACAAGGCTTAGATCAACATTTCCAAACTGCTAGATTGGAAGATGATAATTTAGCTTTATTAGAAGAATTAGGTAGTAAGCTAAGCTTAAAGAAGACACCTTTAGATATAGAGCTTTACGATAACTCCCATTTGCAAGGAGCTGATGCTATAGGGGCGATGGTTAAATATATCAATGGGGAAAAGGCTCCTTCTTTATATAGAAAATACAATTTGAGGGGAGAAAATACTAAAGACGATTTAGCTTCGATGAAAGAAGTCTTGACTAGGAGATTTTCTCATCTTCAAGATCCGAAGAATAGAAGACCTGATTTAATTATTCTCGATGGTGGAGAAAATCAAATTATGGCAGCTTTAGAAGTTGAAGAAAAAGAAAATGTCGATATTCCTTTATGTGGTCTAAAGAAAAACGATAGACACGAGACTAACGCATTAATTACTTCTTATGGCGAAGAGATACCTTTAGATCGTACTTCTTCTTTATTCTTCTTGTTGATGAGAATGCAAGATGAAGTTCACAGATTCGCTATTTCGACTTTCAGAGCTAGAAAATCCAAAGACTTCTATCAGACTATATACGATGATATTGAAGGTATTGGTAAAAAACGTAAAGCTATGTTAATAGATGCCTATCCTACTATTGATTCTATTAAAGATGCTTCTATAGAAGAATTAGAGCAATTGATACCTAAGCAAGCTGCGCTATTATTAAAAGAAAAGATTGCTAAGCAGGATAAAATAAATAACAAATTGAAAACTAAGTAAAAAAGGAATCTCATTTTTTGAAGATTCCTTTTTAAATTATCCTCTAGGTTTAAATTCAACGTGAATTTCACTTATATCAGTTCCTAAAATATCAGAACCGTATTTGTAGAAACCGTTGATAGAAGTCAAGGTAATTTTATTAGATGATGAATCTATGTAATAGAAAGAAGGGAAGTAATGTTCGTCATTTTTAACAATGTCAGTTTCTTTACCGAAGATGACGAATTTATTGTTTTCGCTAATTGAAACTGGTTCTTTATTAATTCTTTCACCAGTGAAACCATTTAAAGTTATAACGGTAGTAGAAGAGACATCTTCTTTGACATTTACACTAGCTGCACTTCCAACGATGGCTTTGATAGTTTTAGCTTCATTGATGGAATAAGGGAAAGTTATATTTTTATCTTCAGAGTCAGTGTAATTGATTACTTTCTTACCTGTACCAATCTTAGCAGAAGTAATCTCATCTACTTCAGCTTTAGATATAGAATAACTACCTTCAGAAGCATAAGTCGAATCTTGACTTAAACCTAAAGCACTTCCGAAAGGATCGTAATAAGTAATATTTAATTTATTTAAAGAGACATACTCGATATTAATGGTAATATTCTCTTCAGTAACCGTATATTTACTGTTAAATATAGGAATTTCTTTAGAAGAAGCATCTAGATATATAACTTTAGTTAATCTTAACGTTTCATCATTAAGGTAGTAGGGATTTAAATCAATAATTCCATTTGGAGCGATATTATTAATTATAGAAGTATTGTAATCTACTCCATCTTTTTTTACTTTGACAGTGATAATAGGATCGTTGACCCATAAAGCGTACAAAATAATATCTTCTTTAGGAATAGTTGTAAATTCGTATTGTTTATCTACTCCATAAGTTGGATTTTCTTTAGTGTACCAACCGGCGAAATATTTGTTGTCAATTTTAAATTTCGTATAATCTAAAGTTCCATCGTTTTTATTAGGAGCTTTGATTGGTGTACCTTCAAATTCGTAATAAGGATCGATATTATATCCTTCTACATTAGTGACAAAAGAGACTGAATGTTTTTTAACAAAATTGGCATATATAGTCGTTGAAGTCTTCGGCATTGATTCAAAATTGAATCTAGTTTTGAAAGTATCTTCTATATACCATCCTTCAAATTTATAATCTTCACCTTTATCTAGAGAGACATCTTCTAAGAAGGAAGAAGGAATACTTGATTCAGGAGCAAACAATCCACTTTTTACTACCTTACCATCGATATTAACTGTCAAAGTAGGGTAAATCTTATAACTTGCCGTCAAAGTAATATCCGAAGAAGGGAAACCATTTTTAAAATCGAAATCTATTCCGTTATTTTGCCAGGAAGCAAAAGAATGGTTAGCTTTTGTGGGAATAGGAAAGGCGCTGTGAGGAATTACATCGCTAGGTAATCCGTAATAAGTTGTTACTGCACCAGACTCAAAGCTTCCTTCTCCTGCATCTAAATTAATGTGGACGTATTTAGCGTATTTACCATAGACGTCAATGCTTTCATTAGGGAAATAATTGAAATAAATTCTCTCGGTTGAAAAATCTTGACTTGTAAACCAACCCTTAAAGGCGTGGTCTGCTTTAATTTCTGCCGCATCTATTTGTTTATCTATAGCAGAGTCTTGTTCAATTTTAGTACCGCTAATTCCAGTTAAAGTTAAAACGTTGTTGCTTCCATCGAAAAACTTGATGGTAACTTCTTTGTTCGTACTAGGTGAACACGAAAAAAGTGAGGCTATAGTTAAAAATGATAATGGAGCAATGATTATCTTATGTATACGTTTCATATTTTACCTAATTTAATTATAAACATATTTTTTGAAAGTTTAGGTAGTTTTTATTAAGTTTGACATAAAAGTATCATTTATAATATATTTATATTTACTTATAAGGAGGTAATTAATCACAAAAAATGGAAATCCCGCTGTTGGTACTGTTCATTATCTGTGTTTTTTTATCAGGTTTCTTCTCAATGTCAGAAACCGCCTATACGTCCTTATCACACGTTAGAATTGAAAGATTAGCGAAAACTAGCAAAACCGCTAAGATTGCTTTATTTTTAGATGAACATTACGAAAGATTACTTTCGTCTATTTTGATTGGTAATAATATAGTTAATATTATTGCTTCTACAGTTTTTACTTTGCTCGCTACAAGGTGGTTTGGCGAAAATGGCCCTGTTTTATCTACAGTTATTGTTACAGTCGCAATTTTAATTTTTGGTGAAGTTACTCCTAAAGCTATTGCTAAATCTGCTTCTACTAAAACTTGCTTAGTGACAGCTTGGCCTTTGATAGTCTTGTATTATTTATTTTATGGCTTTGCCGTCTTCTTTGAATATTTCACTAAATTTATACTGTGGGCTTTCCATTTAAATAGAGGAGAGACTACCTTAACTGAAGATGAATTGAAGATGCTAGTTGAAGATATTCACGAAGAAGGCGTCATTCCTCAGCAAGAGCACGACTTAATTCAAAAATCTATCATCTTTGATGATAAGACTGTTAAAGATATCATGATGCCTTGGGATAAAACGGTTAAAGCTTACAATAATGAATCTGATTTTGAAATTAAGGAAATGTTTGAAATCAATAACTATTCTAGAGTTCCTTATCTAGATTCTGATGATAATAAAGTCTTAGGCTTACTCTTACAAAAAGATTTCTACGAAATGTTAATTGAGCAGAATAGATCTATTCAATCTATCATTATTGAACCTTTATTTTTCAACATAGACACTCCTATATCTGAAGCATTTAGAACATTGCAAAAAGAGAAGATTCAATTAAGTATCATCATTGATGACGATAATAATCCCGTAGGTGTAGTTTCTATTGAAGATATAATTGAAGAATTAGTAGGTGAAATCGAAGATGAACACGATGCTGAGGATATAGAAGAAAATGAATATTACTCTTCAGCGATGAAAAACAAGAAAAGTCGTAAAAAGGCTAAATAGGTTCTAAAACTCTCTCTAAACTAGGTAAGATAATTGAGGCTAAGGTTTCGACGGATTTTTTATTGTAATCTGTAAAATCAGAATCGATATACTCAGTGATAATTTTAGCTATTCCCGCCGAGTGATATTTAATAATTAAATCGAATTTTTCGGCATTGAATTTATAAAACTTATTTAAAAAGACGAAAGAAGAATCTTTTAAGATTTTAAAAGCGAATAAATTTAAATGCTCATAATAAACTTGAGATTTGACTATCGCTGTTAAAAATTTCCTGTGTTCTTTGACATTATTAAGAAAATCTTCCATTAACAAAATTAAAATGGTTTCTTTGTCATCGCTCTTTTCTATATTATTTCTGGCTGCGCTATAGAAAAAAGAAGAAAAATCATTTAAGTAAGAAATAATAATATCATCGACGTAAGAATAATGAAGATAGAAAGTCTTTCTAGCGATATTAGCTTTTTCAGTTAATTCAGTTACTGTAATTTTTCTATCGGGATTCTTATCTACTAAATCGATGAAGGTTTCCAAAATTAATAATTTGGTCTTTAATATTCTTTTATCCATATCTTGATTATACTCAAAAATATAAAATTTGTTACATATTTCACAATTGTAAAATAATGGTATTTATAATTTGTAAACTTATATGTATACTTTACACGAACATGAAGGAGTTTGTTAATATGCAAGATTATGTTATTGTCATGGACGCCTCTGGCGATTGCGATCCCAAAGTCATCGAATCTGAAAACATAGGTTTCTTACCTATGGAATATACTTTAGGCGATGAATTTAGAATTTGTTCTACTATGGAACCTGAAGACATCATGAAGCAATTCTACAACGGACAAAGAGAATCCAGTTTAACTAAGACTACTCAAATCACCCCTTATAAATATGTGGAATTTTTCTCTAAATTTATGGAAGAAGGGAAATCGGTTCTATATTTATCTTTATCTTCCGGTTTATCTAAGACTTATGAGTCTTCTTTAATTGCTAAAGATGAATTGAAAGAGAAGTATCCTGATGTTGATTTATATTCTATCGACTCATTAGCGGGTACTGGTGGAATCGGTGTTCTAGTTCAAGAAGCTGTAAGAAATAAGAAAGCGGGAATGAGCATAGAAGAAAACTTCGAGAAAGTTTCTGAAATGACTCACAGAATTTACCACTGGTTTATGGTCGACGACTTAAATTATTTAAGAAGAGGTGGAAGAGTCTCCGCTACTACAGCTTTTGTTGGAACTTTATTAAATTTCAAACCCATCTTAAAAATCGATAAGGTCGGTAAATTAGAGACCATTGGTAAAGAGAGGGGAAGAAAAAAGGCTTATTCCACTTTGTTAGGTTATTTCGATCAATATTACGATGAAAGTGTCACTAAAGATGTCTATATCTGCCACGCTGATAACCTCGAAGGTGCAGAATTCTTAAAGGCTGAATTGTTGAAGAAATATCCTTCCTTAAATGTTACTATCACTTACTTATCACCTATTATTGGTGCACACACCGGACCTGATATGGTCTCTATAATTCACTTTGGTAAATAAGCGAGAAAAAAGCCCAGATTACTGGACTTTTTTTGATTTATTGAGCTTTTTCTAAAATCTTCTTATATTTAGCTACACCTTTAGCTAAATCTTTTTCAGAAGGACGACCTTTGCCAGTGTGAACACCTTTTAATTTCATTTCACCAGTGATGGCAAATTTACCTAAGAAATTGACGTTCTTCTTCTTTAAGATTTTTTTAGCTTTGCCAGCGAAGTTCTTACCGGAAGCAGAAGTGGAGAAGAGGAAGACTTTTTGATTAGGTTCTAATTTGATGTTTTGAATGTATTTGAGCATAGGAATAGGCCATTTAAAAGCGTAAGGAGCAGAGCCAAAACCGATGACATCATAACCTTTAATTTCTTCTTTAGGAGCGTCTAAAAGTAATTGTACTTCAGTTCCTTCGACATTTTTAGCCATTTCTTCAGCTAATTTTCTGGTGTTTCCTAAAACACCTCTATATGTAACTAATAAAATTTTCATATTATTTTATGCCTTTCTTTTTTTAATTATATGGATAATGTTTAATGTTATGAATAAATATGCTTGATTATTTATCAAAGTGACTAAGTATAAATACTGATTAGAACAAGAAAAAAGTAGATACCTAGTGAAGATATCTACTTTATTTTTTATCGTAATAATCAGAATTTCTTTTGACTTGTTCCCATTTAACGTTCTTTTTCATACCTCCAAACATCAATGAGAAGGCGTAGAAGAGAACGTAGATTATAAAGAAGAAGACTAAGCCGACAAACTGACTTTTTTTCTTAGCTCCGTATTTCTTGTATTCAGTAGCAGTCATAACTGTAGGAACTAACATACCAAATAGCAAATAGAAGGCTGCTACAGTTATAGCTATAGCTATTAAAGCAGTGAAGATTGCTGAAGAGAAGTATTGAGTATTGAACATGCTTAGAGGAATGAAATTATTCGCAGCAAGCCCTCCAAAGATAAAGAAGTAAGCGAAGAATAATAAGAACCAGGTGAAGAAGATTCCTCCTATAGAAACCCATATATAAGTAGTGTAAGTTTCTAAGTAAGTAAATTTGAAGGTCTTGAAGAACATCTTCAACATCTTACCCATTTTTTCTTTTAATAAGACTTTATTACCAGCGGCAATTCTCTTATTTCTAATAGCAGTATCATGACCAGTAGAAGGGAGGTCTTCATAGACTATAGCATCTTCAACAAAGCGGATAGTTTTACCTTCTAACATTCTATTGAAAGTATATTCAGTATCTTCACAGATAGAAGTGACATCGTAACCGTTAGATTCTAGTAATAATTTTCTAGACATCGCTGCTCCAGGTCCGTTAGGATGGGCGGATAATTTCATAACTTCTCTTGCTCTAGAACCGAATCTAGAATCGAAGCAATAAAAGAATGAACAAGCTTTTGTAAAGAAGTTTTGCGCTCCATTAATTGCTCCTTCATAAGGGCGAGAGAATTCTGAACCGCTTTGATAAGCATCGTTCATCAAGGAAGTGAATTCATCGTTGATGTGGTTATCAGCATCTAATCTAATGATGATTTCTGTGTCCTTATCATTTTCTAATATATAGTCGATCCCGTATTTAAGAGGGTAGAGAGCCATTCTGTGTTTAGGATCTGGGTCATCGTGAACTAGGACAATCGCTCCAGCTCTACTTGCTTCTTGAGCGGTGTTATCAGTGCAATTATTAGCAACGACGTAGACATTAAATAATTCTTTAGGATATTTTTGATTATCTAGAACAGATTTAACTGTGTTGTAGATAACTGAAGATTCGTTTCTAGCCGGTATGATATAAGCGATTTTAGCTTTTTTATCAGATTTAGGGAAAGTTTTCTTCTTACATACTAAAGCTACTATAATCTCAATCAATTGGACCAGAAGAAGTAAGGCGAATAAACCGAGGACGACGTAATTAACTATTCTTAAAACTACGAATAAATATTCATACCACATACATAAAAATTATAACATCTATCACTACGATTTAAAAATATCTTTAGTTTAGGTTACGCCAATATAAATGAATAATTGGCAAGAAATAAAAAAGGATTGATTTTTAATTACCAATCCTGTTGTTTTTAAATGTCTTTCTGTATATCAAATGATACCAATTTTAAGAACGAAAATTAACTCTGTATACTACATGATACCAGTTTTTTGGCAAATGACGACATTTTTAATTGTGGCCAACACTCCTATTGTTTAAAAACGACTCAATTTTAATAGCAACTTCTTTTACTGATTGCATGTCATTTGATTTGATTTTAATGGTTTCGCCATCTTTTATGTATTTGATAATTAACTTCCCGTAGGAATGCTTGTAGAAAATAAACACTTTACCAGCAGGAATCAAGCCCATATTTTCTATTTTTATTTTAACTATTTTATTAAGAGGAACAGAATGGTAAACTCTTCCAGATAGAACCTTTAATACTTGAGTTGTTTCATCCAAAACAACAACATTATCTCCTTTTGAGAGTTGATTTTTGGAAATCATAAAAGGCACAAAAAATAAGAAGACTCCAGCGATTATTGCAGTAATCCAAATCAAGACATATTTCCAAATAGGCGAGGCTGGAGGAACGGGTTTATATGATGAGCGTCCGTTTTCATAATCCCGCAAGTCCATATTGTATAGCCATAGATCGTATTCATAGTTCGTATGAACCAACCAGAAAACAAAGCCTCCAATTCCTAATGCCAAAATCAAAAGGACGATGGCTAATGCCACCACCGATCCTTTTGAATCTACATATTTTTTCCCGAGTATTTTATTCATCTATCCCAAATCACCCATAATAATTAGAGGATCAGTAGCTTGTTTGACAACCATGTGTCCAATTTCAATGTCTACGGTATTTTCCGAAGCTAATGTAGGGAGAACTCTGACAATGGAAACGCAATCTTTACTATTGCCTTTTTTTGAAACAAACGATCTCAGCGGTTCCTGAAGTTCATTAAAGTCAGTACCTTCAAGTTCGTTAAATTGATCGTGTCGTACATAGATAGTTGTTTTGATAAGGCGTAGTTTCTTACTCATAAAGGTTCCTCAAAAATCCAATCAATTGGCTATGCTTTTATAAGTATTTTAAATTTACCACAAAAAAATGTAAAAAGTCACTATGCCACGGGAAACACCACGGGAAACTTAAAAGGACTAATTTTCATTTCTTTATATATGTCTTTTGCAATTGGGTGATGTCTCCTTTTATGGATAATCAAATCTATCAAAAAAGCCCCTAAATATAATAAAAAAGGATTGATATTTTAATTACCAATCCTGTTGTTTTTAAATGGAGCAGGTGACGGGAATCGAACCCGCGTAATCAGCTTGGAAGGCTGAAATTCTACCATTGAACTACACCTGCTTAGTGGCGGATCATACGAGAATCGAACTCGTGATCTTCTCCGTGACAGGGAGACATGTTAACCGCTACACCAATGATCCGTGCTTGAATATAATTACATATTGAAAATTATTTTTCAAGTATTAAGAATAAAAAAATGAGGGGAAACTAACATACTTCCTCTCATTTTGATAATTAATTTAAAATTATTCGCCGAAAGATTCTTTGATTACTTTTTCGACATCGCCTTTGTAGCGGAAGCCGACAAAGCCACCAACTTCTTTGCCATCTTTGAAGAAATGGACGTTAGGAATATTGAATACACCATATTCTTGAGCTAAAGAAGGGAGTTCATCAACGTTAACTTTAATTAATTTGATAGAAGCATCATTAGCTTCAATTTCTTCTAAGACAGGACCTAATTGTCTGCAAGGTCCACACCAGTCAGCGAAGAAGTCGACGACGGCTTTTCCAGAAGCGATTTCATCTTTAAATTCTTTGACAGATTGTACAATTTTCATAATTTAATACCTCGTATGTTTATATATTAACCTCATTTGTAATTTTAGAAAAGTAAAACGCTTACTATTCCACCCATACCAAAGTAAAAGATGAGGTAGAATATGACTACATGTAAAGGGTAATAGAGATAAAAAGTGCAAGTTAAGAATTTATTAGATATACCTTTTCTCCCTGAATAAAAAATTAAAATCAAACCTGCTAAAGCTGAGTATTGCATATAGGCAAAAGGTATAGAGAAGTTAGCAAATAAAGGATTAGTTACTCCGTATAATTTGTAGAAAACTAACATGATCATATTGACTATTAATAACATGCCTGCAGAGTAGATATTTTGAATAAGTCTTCCGTTTATTGAATAGACAACATCAGGATCTAATCCGCTGTTTTCTGCTAATCTTTTTTCGTGGAATAAGGTTAAATATCTCGCAACCATGAATCCGATGTACATCAATAATCCATAAGTTCCATATTCACAATAGAAAGGGAAGAAAGGGAAATCAGAAAGAATGATGATAGTCGCAGGAATAATAGCTAAGAAAGAAAATTTATTTTGTTGATTTACTAAAGATGAAATCAAAGCACATAAGCCTAAAGTCAATAATGCGTTAGAGATATTTTGCTTAGTAATTAAAAATACTACTAGGTACATAATTCCACCTAGAACCATCAATTTTAATGAATATAGATAGGAATTTTTTGATCTTAATGTACCTTCGTAAGTTAAAAAAGCAAATAGAGGGAAGGCCAATCTTCCTAAAATTCTGAACACTTCATATAAAGGCCAACCTTGAGGGATAAAAAATAGACCAATGTGGTCGATAGTCATCACTATACAAGCGATGATTTTTAAAATAAAGTGGTCGATAAAAAGGTATTTTTGACTAGGTTGATCTTCACCTAAATGAAGTGAGAAGAAATCTTTTTTTTCTAAATATTCTTGCATGTTATCTTATGAATCCTGGAATTAAATATGAGATGGTAGAAATTATAGATGAACTATTCCCACTTCTATTGTTAATGGCAATAGAAATGTAGAGCATTACTACTGAGAGTAAATTGTTAAAACAGTGAACTAGGAAAGAGTGAGTAGGATTTCTATATTTATCGTAAGCGTAGGATAAGAATAGCCCTCCAATCATGTAAGTAGGGATGGACAGTAATTCAATATAAAGGTCATTTCTCGAGGATGATTGAATAGAACTAATGATACCTTCTAGAACGTGAATTGAAGCGAAGACTACAACTACAGCAATATAAGCCCATACTCGAGAGTAACGTCTTATAGCTTCAAATAAACCTAATCTATATGTGATTTCTTCAGTGATAGGAGCAAATAAAACCGTGAAAGGAATAACTAAATAACCATAAGAGAGAAGTTGTTGATTTAATCCTGCTTGATTGGCGTTAGTGCCGGTAATATTTATAGCGCTCATAATGGCGTTTTCCACTTGGCTATAGAGAATATTTAAGCCTAGCATTGCAAGAAAGACAAATAAGGCAAAAAGATAAGTTCCACCTTTAGTGAAAGCTTTAAGTTTGCTAAGCGTACCTTTTTTATCGAAAGCAAAGAGGAGACCTACTAAAATTCCCAATAGTAATAAATAAGTAAAAAAGTTAGTGAACGCTCCTATTTTTATGTTCAATAAATTCTTTTGTGCTTGAGTTAATTCCGCTATTTTTACATTGTCTACAGAGACGATGATATTAGTGCAAATTGTGCTTAGTACTGTACCTAGCAATTGAAACCCTGCAAAGCCTATGACAAAAAGAATGATGCAATGGGTGACTTTCAGACTGCTTACAGCCTTTTCTGATTCGTTTAATTCTTTTTTAGAATCTTGGTAGATAATCATTTTACTTTGAGAATTCTTTGCAGTATTGCAAGCTTTATTATATTATAATAACAAAGAGAAAGATATTATGAATTTTGCACCTATTTTTGCAGATATCAACCAAATTTTGTCTTATATCAAGTGGGATTACTTTTTTATAATTCTCGCTGTTTTTGCTTTGATAGGAGCTTTAGCTTGTCTAATTAGAGGCATCTATCGCTCGACGACTAGGTATATCGCTGAAGGTATTTTAATAATCGTCTTGATTTTCACTATGAATCCTCTGGTCAATTTAGTTTCAGGTATCGATATAGGAGGTATGTTCCATATCGGCAGTATCAATATAAGTGGAACTGCAATTCAAGTGACGACAGTCGATGTAACTTTACAAAAGATATTAGCGGCATATTTTAATCTATCTACGGCGACCTCACCTCAATTGAACAATTCGGTTATGGCTCTTTCTCACGCTGTTATCGGTTTAGCTCTATTTATCGTTGGAATGCTTTTGATAATTTTGATTCTTGCACCTTTGTTAGGCTTAGCGTTCTACGCTTTATCTTTCTGCCTATTCCTTCCTAAAGAAACTAGAAAGACAAAAAAGCATCGTTTGGTATCTTTCTTTGTCGGCTTAGTTTGTTCAATAGTTATAGGTACAATCTTTATCTCACCTTTATCTAGCGTTGTTAATTCTGCATCTAATGTCGCAGTTGCGGTCAATAAAGCTGATGCTAAGACAAAGGAGAATTTGAAGAATTATCAAGCTTACATCGATTTATTAGCTTCCTATCAAGATTCCGCTTTCTTTAAAACTATGACTTTCGGTTCAGGTAACCCCGATAATGCTTTAGATTCAAAAATTATGGGTCAAGTTAGTACCTCTACAATAAATGGAGTTACTTTCGCATTTAACGATTTTGTCAAGGCTGTAGGAGATATCATAAATGTAGCTTTACCTGCAGTATCAATAGGGGAGACTACTACAATCGATTTTTCGATACTTTTACAAAAAGAAACATTCAATACTATTTTTTCTAAAATCTCTCAATGGCAATTTTTAACTGCGATTTTGCCCGCTTTAGCTCAATATGGAATTAATTCTGCTGATCCTAACGGTGATTTAGGTATCAATATCGCTGGAGCGGATTTTGAAGGTGCTATTAACAACATCGATGATGTTTTCAATTATATGTACGATGGTATTATCTCTCCTACTGTCAAAGCTAACGAAGGAAAAGATTTTAGTAATTTTCAAGATTTAGTTATCACTTATGATTACAAATACAAAGAAAATGTAAAAAGTGGTATTAAAATCTTAAAAGATAGTTCTGTCCTCGCTTCTATTTCTCCTTTATTAATCAAGAGTTTAGTTAAATCTAACGAAACTGGATTCTTCAAATTTGATCAGAAAACATTTGATATATCTCACTTCTTAGGCGATTTAGATAACTTAGTAGAATTCATATTCGATTCTTTAAGAGCTATGGGTAAATCTACTTTGAAGATTTCTGAGATGCCTAGTCTTATCGATGATATTTTACAATTCACCACTACCTCAACTGAAAATTACAATAAAGTTATTAGACCTTTAATCGTAGGGGGTAATATTGAACTACCTGCTGATTCTAAGTTAGGTTTACCTGCTGAGACAATAACTAATTTCAGCGGTATGTTAGGTTTGAATTTACTATCTACAGATTATGTTGATTATTCAGCTTTAGTAACTACTTTAACTTCTTCTTCTGAAACTTCTGGAGCCATAGGTCAATATATAACTAACGAGACTATGGATAAAGTTGGTGCTAAACTCAATACATTAGATGCCGATGGCAGAAAGTTAGAGTTTGGCAAGGTTTTAGATGCTTATTATGAAATGGCTAAGTTGAAAGAATCCGGCGTCGATTTAAATCATTTAGATTTAGAAAATCCTACTCACGTCAATGCTATTAAGTCTATGATTTCTAAATTGGATGGTTCATCTTTTGCGGAGATGATCATACCTGATGTCGCTAGAAAGATCTTCGCTGATGCTGGCGCTAGTGATATGTTATACGGCTTATCAATCGATGATTTTAATTTACATCCTGTCGACGCTGCAGGTAAATCTATCTTGATTCCTGAATTAGTTAAAGTTTTCGATTTGACTAGCGATGCTTATGCAGTTTCTAAAGTCTTGTCGAAGACTGGTCAAACTACTAAGCAAATTCTCGATAGTTTAGATGAGTCTACTAGAAATGGAATTAAGAAGGTTCTTAACGGCATCTACGACTCTAAGATTTTAAATCCTGAACGAAAAATCAATGGCAAAGAAGGCGATGATAGTTTAGCTAAAAACGTCAACTTTAATTTCATCGTCACAAATTTATTCAAACTAGAATCGCTGCAAGATTTAGGGTTTGTGGTTCCTTCTGATTTATCTTCTATCGATTGGAAAGATGAAGTTAACTATAATGGAGTAGTCACCAAGAAAGGTGAGATTTCTCGAATTGTCGATGGTTTAAAGATCTTCAATGAAAATTCTGAAATACTCGCTAGTGATTCTATATCTCTAGATAGTTTAGCCCAAGGTGATTTAGTTTCTAATTTATTTGCTACTTTAGGCTCATCTAAGTTGTTCCAACCTAGTTTAGGACCAATTCTTGATGCTAAAGTCGCTGCAAATTTGAAGACTCAATTTGGTATCAATGTTTCTTTTGCTCACATTGTTGATTGGGAACAAGAAGGCATCAATTTCCAAAAGGTCGTTAAGAATATTTCTGCGGCTTCCTCTGCTGGTCAAATTCAATGGGATTCTTTAACTAACGATCAAATTAATTCATTGTTAGTAAGCTTAGCCAAAACTGATATGCTTTCTGTTCAAGTTGACGACAATGGCTTATACGTCGATAAATTTGGCGAAATGGTCTTCAATTTATTGGACAAAGCCGGTTTATCTGCTGAAGTCCTAGGTAATTCTTTAAGCAAATCTGATTTCAGCATCGTCGAAAATAATCAAACTGGTAGCTTAAAACCTTCTTTCAATTGTTGGTATGGAACTTTATCTGATGCTGGCTTAGATACTAATGGAGAAATATACAGTTTTGCTAACGCCTTTGATAATGCTGTCGCTTTAAAGGATATGGATGGCGGACAAATCGATACTGTTAAACTCAAGCCTCTATTGATCGATATCAATAATTCTAATGTTTTAAGAAAATCTATTTCTTCAGTCTTATCACACTTCTTTGGAAAGATGGATCCTGTTTCTTTACCTGGTGGTAATCAAGTTTCTTTCACTAAGATTAATACTTCTTATTTCGACACTTTTACTAAAGCAGAAGCGGAAGAAGAGATTACAGATATTTGCAATTTAGTAGATTTAATAACTAACAAAGATGAAAATGGAAAGACTATTTTAGATAGATTGGGAGATCTTTCCACTGGTAAATTACCTTACGGGTTCTCCTCTGAAATCGCTCAATTGTTAAATTCTATTAGGGAAGTTCAAATGATGATTGTTCCTAAAGGTAGCGAAGTAACTTCTTTCTTTACTGATGTCTTATCTGGGATTTATAACTTCATCACTTTAGACAATATGATTTACAATTCTCCTGATGCTAAAATTCAAATGTCTGCTTTCATCCAAAAGATGAGCGATTCTTCTTGGAGTGGAACTGAAGGAGAAGTAAATAGAATTTGCTCTATGATTCAAGTCTTAGAGCCTACTTCTATAGATGCTGATGATGGTATTAAAGTCTCCGATTTAACTGATGGTGATAAATTGAAAGATATCGACAAGACAAGATTAAAGGCTTTATTAAATAGTATTAATTCTTGCCGCACTATTCACGGTGCTGTTCCTTCTTTGATGGATAAATTATTCACTCAGATGGATATTAATTCTTTGACTTCACCTAGAAATATCAATTGCAAAGTCTACACTGATTCTAGCGATGAATCTATCTTATGGTGGGAAAATGAAATCAATCAATTTATAACCTTATATCAAAATTTAGAAGATTTAGGTTTAGGAACTGATATATCTTCTTTAGATTTAACTGCATCTAACGATTCTTTATCCAAGATTATTGTTCCTATTGATAAGATGAATCTATTCAATGATACTAAGGCTTATTTAGTTGCCCACTTTATAGATTCTAATAATGGTTCGAGTGTAACTTTATCTGATTACATCAGAGATTTAAATACTTCTTCTTATCAAACAACTAACCCTAAAGCTGAAAGAATATCACAGATCTTGTTTACTCCTGGTCATACTGAAGAAGAATTGACTGAACAACTTAATTTAGTGCAGAAATTCATTGCTACTATGACTAACGCTACTAGTATTGATTTCTCAACTGGTGGAAGCGGAGTAACAGAAGTAGCCTTCAACCTCATCATGAAGACTATGGATATCACTTATAACCAAACTACTTCTAAAGCTGAATATGTCCGTTCATATTTAGCGAGTGAATTGATTAGTAATCTTTTAGTTATAAAATTACAGGAAGGTGCTACTACTTCTGCTTCTAAAGCTAAGATTGAAGCAAGTATCAAAGAGATTATGTTCTCATCCACTGGAGCGGATTATTACGGTTTAAATATCTTGGAAGCTAGAGGTTTGCAAGGGGTTCCTACTTTAACTACTTTACCTGTTTACGATAAAGATGATCACGCTGAATTTGATACAATCGTCATCAACGCTTTCACTTTGATGGGTAGAAATACTACTGGAGTTGATGCTTATTCTTCTTCTGTAGAGAATTATCAAGCATACAATTACATGGTCAATAATTTAGAAACTCAATATAAAGCTGCTTCAGTCTATAACATTAATAATTCAGTTATCGCTTCCACTTTATTTGATATCTATGGTAAACAAGCAGAAATCTACGAAGATAATCTAGGAAATAAGCATAACGTCATTGAAACTATTGCTTTATACAATTCTTGGATTGATACTTATCAATCTTTACCTGATTATGCAAAGATTGCAATAGATGCTCAATTATCAACTCTAGGTATCACTTCTATCACTTCTGAAGATAAGATTAAATACGATTCTACTAACGGTGCTTACGAGTCGTTCGAAAGTATAGGTAACAAAGTGGTTAAAGCTTTAACGGTCTTATCTAATATCACTATCTAATGTCCAAGACGATAAATAATAATTTACAAATCGAATATGAGGAAAAGGGAAGCAAGTTTCTTTGCTTTGCTTTTCCTTTTGATAATGAGAAAGATATCTCTGATAAAATTAAGCAAATTGGTGAACAACATTCTAAAGCGAAGCACGTTCTCTATGTTTTTAGAACGTCTTCTGGTAAAGAAGGCGCTTGTGAAGATAGAGAACCTATAACTTCTTGTCATCGCGCTTTAGCTATTCTAAAAGCCAAGAATATAGAAGATGTTTTAGTGGTGATGGTCAGGTATTTTGGAGGAACTTTATTAGGGGCATCTCACCTTGATAAATTGTATTTTTCTCTGATTTTTAAACTTTTAGATGATTCCAATTTAGAAGAGAAGAAACAATATTATTTCTTCGAGGGTAAAATAAAGAATATATTCTTGAAAAAGCTCGAAAAAGCTGTTTTGGATGAAGGTGGATTCATACTTGATAAAGAGTTTGAAGGGCCGTATGTCAAGGTTAAATTTAAATCTCTAAAGGAAGAATCTGAAGCTTATAAACTTCTTATCTAAAAGGGGATTTCTGCTCTTTTTAGACCGTTTTGTTAGTATGCTAATTAATTTTGTTTGATATTGATAATTTATGATATAATCTAACAGGGCATGGTTGCACCAAAGAGGAACACAACATGGCAAATAGTTTTGATCAATTAAATTTTTTTAAAAAGAGAGCCTTAGAAGAAGTTGCAAAAAGGACTTACGAAGGTACTCTTAGAAAAGAGGATGTCAATGACATTGCCCTTTCTTTTCACCCTTATGGAAAAAGCCAATATCGTTGCTGCATTTACAAAGAGAGGGAAATCACTAGAGAGAGATTGTATCTAGCGATGGGTTATACTCCTGAAGGAAAGGAACAAATTCCTGGCCAATTTATCTATGTTCTAGAAGCGGCTTGTGACGATTGTTCTATCCACAGAGTTAGAATTACTGATAACTGTCGTAAATGTTTGTTTAAAGCTTGTGTTAACGCTTGTAAATTCGGTGCTATCAGGGAAGGTAATTCCAAGATGCATATCGAATATGACAAATGTAAAGCTTGTACGATGTGCGCTAAAGCTTGTCCCTATGGTTCTATCTTATTATCGGATAGACCTTGTCATAAAGCTTGCCCTACTGGTGCTTTAAAATACATCGAAGGTCAAATCGCTCAAATCAAAGATGAAGAGTGCGTCAACTGTGGTCAATGCGCTGCTAGTTGTCCTTTCGGTGGTATTTCTGAGATTTCTTTTGTTAGACCTGTTATCGAAGAGATGAAAAAAGGTAAGAAAGTTATCGCTATGGTTGCTCCAGCTATTGTCGGTCAATGGGAAAATTCATCTTTGCAACAAGTTTATCAAGCCTTAAATGAAATTGGCTTTACTGATATTATGGAAGTTGCTGTCGGTGCGGATTTAACTACTAAAAATGAAGCTGAAGAGGCTTTAGAAGCTAAAAAGAAGGGCTTAAAGATCACTACTTCTTGTTGTCCTGCCTTCGTCTCTTTTTTACAATTGAAGTTCCCTAAAGTTTATGAAAATCACACATCTAACGTTTTATCTCCTATGGCTATTACCGCTAGATTAGCTAGAGAAAAATACGGCGAAGATGCTGTAACTGTCTTTATTGGTCCTTGCGTTGCGAAGAAAGCAGAAAGACTTTTACCTAAGAATTTGAAGAATATCGATTACGTTTTAACTTTCGAAGAAGTTCACGCTATGATGGCCGCTAAAGGCGTGGTTCCTAAAGATTTAGAAGGTAATTCTGCTATTGAAGCCGGCTCTTATTCGGGTCGTAATTTCTGTAACACTGGCGGGGTTGCTAAATCCTTAAATGATTATTTAGCGGAAGTTGGAGAAGAGGAAAGGTTAACCTTGAAAGCTGCTTCTGGTCCTAAATTAGTCGTTCAATACGTCAAAGAACTTTCTCAAGGTAAACAAACTGAAGACGTCTTAGAAGGTATGATGTGCGAAGGTGGATGTATGGGAGGAGTTGATTCTCGCGCTTCTAATTTAATTTTGGCTAAATCTCACGCTGAAAAGCAGAACATTTCTGTCAAGTCAATTAAGATTGGAACAGCAGCCGAAAAATATAAAAACGTCAACTGCCATTTCAACAAAGCTACCAATGAATAATTTAATAGAACTCGCGTTGTAAAAAGCGCGAGTTTTTTAATCTTGCTATTTTTTAAAAAAGTCTCTATTTATAGTTAGATTTAACTAACTTAAAATTTGAAAATTTTTGGAAACTTAAGGTCAAAAAAATATAAATAGTTATTTATTTATATATCGTTAAACTATATAATAAAATAGAATTTGATTAGAAAGAAATTAGGAGGTTATCTACTATGGGGAAAGAGCAAATGTCACCTGAAACCCAAGCCAAATATGATGAACTTGAACAATTCATCGCTTCTAAAGGGAACAAGGAACACGAACTTATTGCAATCTTGCACAAAGCGCAAGGTATTTTTGGGTATTTACCCGAGGATGTTCAACGTTTTATAGCTAAGAGACTAAACGTACCTGTCTCCAAAGTTTTCGGCGTTGTCTCATTCTATTCGTTCTTCACGATGAAGAAAACTGGAAAATATGTTATCAGAGTCTGCTTAGGTACTGCTTGCTTTGTCAGAGGTTCAGAAAAGATTTTAAATGAATTCTCTGAGAAATTAGGTATTCAACCTGGTAATACTACCGCTGATGGTTTGTATACTTTAGAAACTGTTAGATGCGTAGGTGCTTGCGGTTTAGCTCCAGTTATTCAAGTTAACGGTAAAACTTACGGAAACGCTACTGTTCAATCTGTAGGTCAAATCCTTGAGGAATACAAATAAGAGGTAAGGAGGAACTATTTATGGCTTTAGAAAAAATTAATTCTTACGAAGAATTTCTCGCTTACTGTAAGGAACATTCTCATTCTTTAGATATTAAAAAAGGAGTGAAGGGAATAGGAGAAGAAACGCATTTAATTTCTATTTGCTCCTCTTCAGGATGTCACGCTTCTTTATCTCAAGAAGTCTACGATGAATTTGATAAATATATCAAAGAAAACAAATTGGAAAAGAAAATTAAATTATCTATCACCGGTTGTTTCGGCTTCTGTGAAAAAGGACCTATTGTCAAGATTTTCCCTGAAGATACATTTTACATCCAAGTAAAACCTGAAGACGCTCCTAGAATCGTCGATAATTTAGTTAAAGGAGATAAACCTCTTCTCGATAAATTGTATGTTAACCCCGCTGACAACAAACCTATAGTCAAGCAGGATGATATTCCTTTCTATAAGAAGCAAAAGAGAATCGCTTTAAGAGATTGCGGATTAATCAATCCTGAATCTTTAGAAGAATATGTCGCTAACAAGGGCTTTGCTGGTTTAGCTAATGTCTTATTTAAATATTCTTCTGATGAAGCAATTGAAATTTTAAAGAATTCCGGTTTAAGGGGAAGAGGTGGAGCTGGTTTCCCGACTTGGAAAAAGTGGGATATCGCTAGAAAAGTCCCTGGAGATGAGAAATATGTCGTTTGTAACGCTGATGAAGGTGATCCTGGAGCCTTCATGGATCGTTCCATCATGGAAGGTGATCCTTTCTCAGTCTTAGAAGGTATGATTATCGCTGCTAAGATTATTCAAGCTAACAAAGGTGTTATTTATATTAGAGCTGAATATCCTCTAGCGGTTGAAAGATTAGAAAAAGCCATTTATATATTACGTGAACACGGCTTGTTAGGTGACAATATCATGGGCTCAGGTATGTCTTTTGATATTGAAATCAAATACGGTGCTGGCGCCTTCGTCTGCGGTGAAGAAACTGCTTTGATTGCTTCTGTTGAAGGTGGCAGAGGTGAGCCTACAGTCAAACCTCCATTCCCGGCTCAATCTGGTTTATTTAAGAAACCTACTAACGTCAATAACGTTGAAACTTACGATAATGTTCCTTTTATCTTTGCTAATGGGGCAGAAGCTTTCAATTGCATCGGTACTGAGAAATCTAAAGGTACTAAGGTCTTCGCTCTAGCTGGTAAAATTAATAACGTCGGTTTAGTCGAAGTTCCTATGGGAACGACTTTAAGAGAAATTATTTACGATATCGGTGGAGGAATTAAAAATGGGAAAGCCTTCAAGGCCGTTCAAACCGGTGGTCCTTCTGGAGGATGTATCCCCGCTTCCTTTATCGATACCCCTATCGATTACGATAACTTAGTCTCTATCGGTTCGATGATGGGCTCAGGTGGAATGATCGTCATGGACGAAGATAACTGCATGGTAAATATTGCTAAGTTCTACCTCTCGTTCACTGTCGATGAATCTTGCGGTAAATGTACTCCTTGCCGTGTAGGAAATAAGAGATTATATGAAATTTTAGAGAAAATTACTAACGGCGAAGGTACTTTAGAAGATTTAGATCAATTAGAATCTCTAGGAACTATCATCAAAGATACCGCTCTATGCGGTTTAGGACAATCTTCTCCTAATCCTGTCTTATCGACTTTGAAATATTTCAGAGAAGAATATATCGCTCACGTCACTGAAAAATTGTGTCCTGCTAAAGAATGTAAAGCTCTAGCTAGATACTCAATTGATCCTAAAATATGTATTGGATGTGATATCTGCGCTAAGAAATGTCCTGTTGAAGCTATCTCCAAGACTGATCAACAAGCGAAGAATCCTAAATTATTCATTCACGTTATCGATGATCACAAATGTATTAGATGTGGAACATGCGCTATGCATTGTCCTGTCAAGGCAATTAGTTTATAGGAGGAAGGAACAATGGCTTTAATCAATATTAAAATCAACAACGTCCCTTTACAGGTTGAAGAGGGAACTTCCATTCTAGCCGCTGCTAGATTGTTGAAAATCGAAATTCCTACACTTTGTTACACTCCTATGCACCTAGTTCATCAACACAACAATCGCGCTTCTTGCCGTGTTTGTGTAGTTGAAATTAAAGGCAGAAGAAATTTAGCTCCGGCTTGTCACACTGAATGTACTGAAGGTATGGAAATCTTCACCAACACTCAAAGAGTCGTCATTGCTAGAAGAACCGTCATCGAATTATTGTTGTCTGATCACCCTCTAGATTGTCCTACTTGTTCGAAAAATATGAATTGTAGACTTCAAGCTGTCGCTGATCAAATGGGTATTAGAAAGATGCCTTTTAAAGGCGAATATTCTAAACCTAACGTCTATTCAGATCCTACTTTCCCTATTAGAAGAAATTCCGCAAAATGTATTTTATGCGGTAACTGCGTCACCGTTTGTAACGAAGTTCAAACTTGCGGTGTCTTAGCTACTTATAAGCGTGGCTTCCACACTGAAGTCGGTGGAGAATTCGGCTTAGATTTATCTAAAACTAACTGTGTCGCTTGTGGGCAATGTGTCAATGTTTGTCCTACTGGGGCTTTAGCTCAAGAATCAGTTTCTGATCAAGTCTGGAAAGTCTTAGGTGATGAAACTAAGAAAGTCGTCGTCCAAGTTGCTCCTTCAGTTAGAGCAGCTTTAGGTGAAGAATTCAAATATAACATTGGAACTTCCGTCACTGGCAAGATTCCTACCGCCTTAAGACAAATGGGCTTTGATGCTGTTTACGATACTAACTTCGGCGCGGATTTGACCATTGTTGAAGAAGCTAATGAATTAGTTAAGAGATTGCAAAATAACGGACCTTTACCTTTAATTACTTCTTGCTGTCCCGGTTGGATTAATTTCATCGAAAAGAATTATCCTGAGATGTTGAAATATCCTTCTTCTTGCAAGTCTCCTATGTCTATGCAAGGGGCAACTATCAAGGCTTATTTGGCTGAAAAGAAAGGATGGAATCCTAAAGATGTCATCATTGTTTCTGTCATGCCTTGTACTGCTAAGTTGGATGAAATTAATCGTCAACAATTGGGTGAAGATCAACTTAAAGATAACGATTACGTCTTAACCACGAGAGATTTCGCCTCTATGATTAAGCAAGCTGGTATCAATTTCGATACTTTAGATGTCTCTTCTTTCGATGACCCTATGGGTGAATCTACTGGTGGCGCTGATATCTTCGGTGCTTCTGGAGGTGTTATGGAAGCGGCTATCAGATGCGCTAGATTCTGGTTAGAAGGAAAGACTGATAACTTAGAAATTCCTGAATTGAGAGGCTACGCTCCTGTTAAGAAGGGTAAAGTAACTATCAACGGCATTGAATTAAGCTTATGCTGTGTCTCAGGTTTAGGTAATGCAAGACAAGTTCTCGAAGATATTAAATCTGGGAAAGAACATTACGATTTTGTCGAAGTAATGGCTTGCCCTGGAGGATGTGTTAACGGCGGTGGTCAACCTTTCTATCACTCTAAAGAATCTGTAACTTTAGTTAAAGCTAGACAAAGTGTCTTGTATTCTGAAGATAGATTAAAGATTCATAGAATTTCCGCTCAAAATAATTCTATTATCAAACTCTATCAAGAATTTTATGGTGAATATGGTTCTGAGAAAGCTGAAGAGCATCTCCACACTCATTTTACCGATAGACAATACAAACAATTCTAAACTTGTATCTTTAATTAGATGAATTAAACCCTTACTTTGTGTAAAATACTAGTAAGGGTTTTTGGAAGGAATTTATATGAAAAGTAGTGAAGAAGAATTTCAAAAGAAAGTTGAAGAAAAATTCGGCGGTATTAAGCAAGCTGAGCTAGGTAAAGGTGCCTCAGTTAAGCATGTAATTGGTATCGTCTCGGGTAAAGGTGGGGTTGGTAAATCCTTTGTTTCCTCTTACTTAGCGGTTTTATTGGCTAGAAGAGGGTATAGAGTCGGTATTATGGACGCCGATATCACCGGTCCTTCTATTCCTTACGCTTTCGGAATTAAAACTAAAATTTACGGTAACCAAGAAAATATGATGTTACCTGGATTAACTGCTAAAGAGCACATTCAAGTCATATCTTCGAATATGCTTTTAGATAACGATACTGATCCAATCGTGTGGAGAGGCCCTATGATTGCTGGTATGGTTTCTCAATTCTATACTCAAACTTTGTGGGAATACCTAGATTTCTTATTAATCGATATGCCTCCTGGAACCGGGGATGTACCTTTAACTATCTTCCAGACAATAAAAATGGATGGCATAGTCATCACTACTTCACCTCAAGGTTTAGTCAGTATGGTCGTTGAAAAAGCCGCTAATATGGCAAAAATGATGAATATTCCTATCTTAGGTTTAGTCTCTAATATGTCTTATGTTAAGTGCCCTCATTGCGGAGAAGAAATCTATCTCTACGGAAAAGATCACTTAGATGAATTAATGGCTACTCACGATATTAAAACTGGAGTGAGAGTTCCTTTTGATTCTCTTATCGCTTCTTATATCGATAAGGGCGCTGTCGAAGAATTAGACGTTCCTTATTTAGATAAATTAGCAGATTCTGTAAGTGAATTAGAAAAATAATTATGACAGAAGAAATTAAGAGAGAAAGCAATAAGTTAACTCAGGAGTTTCTTTCTGCTTTTAAAGATATTGAAACTTTTATAGTTGATTTAGCACGCACTAAAACTCACGATGATTACATTACTTTTTCTCGAGCTTTGACTTACGTGTTTAAATTCAAATTAAATTACGCAATATCTAAGCCTTACATCTATAATTTCTTAAAAACTTGTGCCGATATAAGAAATATCTTGTCCCACAATAACGATTTTGTCGTTCCTAGTGAAGAAGTAGTTAAAAATATAAAAATAATTGCTGCAGAATTAAATCATCCTGTTTTAATTAAAGATATCGCGACTAAGGGAAGTGATTTATTAGTTTGCGGACCTAATTCTAATATTAGGAATGTCGTTGAAAAAATGGCGGAAAAAGGTCTTTCTCACGTACCTATATTAGTCAATAATAAAGTCGTAGGTATTTTCTCTAATACTTCGTTCTTTCAAAAATATCACGAATCTAAGAATTTAGTTGTCGAAGATGATATGCGCGTCTTAGATTTTGAAGATATCTCTTCTTCTCACAAACATTTAAGCGAAGAATTCATCTTTGTTTCTAACGACACAAAAGTTGAAGATATCATTGGAGTCTTCTCTAAGAAAAGAGGGGAAAAGAGAGTCGCTTGTATATTCGTAACTACTACTGGAGATAGTTTTGGAGACTTACTAGGTATAGTTACTGAAACTGATTTATTGAAGATTGCTGATATGTAAAAAAGTCCGATTAAATCGGACTTTTTGTTTCCTAGATTTCAGCTTTCCAAAAGCCGTGTAAATTGCACATTTCGTAGGCCGCTATAGGTTTTTCTCCACCTAAATCAAATTGAGCTTCAGGTTTATCACTAGCAGTCAAGGATTGAATTTTGAATCCTTTATCAGTTTCTAAGATGATGTACTCAATTAAATGAGGTACACTCATCGGATGAGGGACTGATCCAACTTGAACACAAACCTTGTCCCCTTCAATTTTAACAACAGGAACGTGCTTTTCTAGAGCGCCATCAGTGGTGTTAGGATTGAGTTTTACCATAGGTTGACCGCAGCAGATGGGAGTTTCGGTTTGTTCTTCTTTAAAGGCTAATAAGTTATGACAAAGCTTGCAATAATAAAAAGTAGACATATTGTTCCTCCAATTCTTACTAATATTATGAAGTAAAACTGTTAAAAGATAAAGTAAATTTATATTTTGAAATTATAAAACAGGTTATAGTATTTAATTTAAGTTTAAATTTTAAAAAATCGTTTTTAACTCTTGATAAATAATTTAAATTCATCTATTATAACTAAGCGAGGAAATTCAACTGGCCCTGTAGCTCAGCTGGATAGAGCAACAGCCTTCTAAGCTGTGGGCCGAACGTTCGAATCGTTTCAGGGTCACCATTATCGTATATACTTAATTAAAGTTAAATATGCGAACAAAACGCAAAGAGGAGTAATCCTCTTTTTTTATTTAATGTCTACGCTCATATACTAGTTAGGTGAATATGGCGATGGAGATTTAAATAATTGAACTATAATAAAAAACTTTTTTAACTTTAATAAAGGAGAAGTTGACTATATAAATTTATTTGAATTAAAAGTGTTTATCTCAATTATTTTAAATTATATAAAGCAACATATATTTTTATGGTAAAATGAATACTCCAGGAGGTTATTATGCAATCTATAGAATATTTCAAACAACTTAAGACTGAATTCAAAGCGATTTTAAAAGCTATTAAAGATAGTGATAGGATCGTCATTTTCAGACATAAAGTTCCTGACTATGATGCTTTTGGCACACAGATGGGCTTATATACTTGGATTAAAGAAAACTATCCTGAAAAAGAAGTTCATTACGTGGGAGAATCTCATCATGCTTTCGTTCCTCGTTTATTCCCTCAACCTGAAGTTCTAGGTGAAGAATTTTATTCTAAACCTTACTTAGCTATCATCGTTGATACTGGTAATTTAGATCGCGTATCCGAGCTTAATTTATCTAATGCTACTCAAGTAATTAGAATCGATCATCATCCTGAAGTCGCTCCTGAAAATTGGGGAGATATTAAATGCATCCACCCTGAAATGGCCGCTGCTAGTGAATTAGTTGCGTTGATGCTTCAATCTATAGGTACTAGTTTTTCTTATAGAGGAGAAATGAGTTCTAAAGCTGCAGAATATTTCTTCATTGGAATTGTTGGAGATTCTGGTAGGTTTAAATATCCTGAAGTCTCTTCTATGACTTTTAGAGTCACCGCTGATTTAATCGACTGTGGAATTGATAAAGATGCTATCTACAGAAAGATGTATCTGACTCCTATTAAAGAATTAGAATTCAAGAAATTAATCTTAAATTCTTATAAAGTAACAGAAAAAGGCACTTTATATTACATCATGACTGATGAGATGCTTAAACAATTTAATTTTATTCCTGGAGAAGGTAAATTAGGCTTAGATAATTTCAGAGATATCGAAGGAATCTACGCTGAAGTTAGTATCACCGAGGATGTTAAAGAAGGTAATTATAGATTATCCTTTAGATCTTCTTGCAAACACGTATCTAAAGTCGCTCAACTATTTGAAGGAGGCGGACACGCTTTTGCTGCCGGTGGTAAATTAAAAAGTCTAGATGAATTACCTAGACTATTAGAGGAATTGGATAATTTAGAGATTGTTGTTAAAGATTAGCAATCATCTTGTTAAATTCAATTTCTTCAGATTGTTTTCTAAGTTCTTCTTTTGAAGAACTTTTTAAATTTCTAACTTCTTCTAATTGGGCCGAAGAGTAAGAATAACTATTATCAGAATTCTCAATTATTTCACCTTCGTTATGATAAACAATTAAAGAAGAGTAAACTCCATTTTTGTAGGTTACTAAAGAAGGAACATAACCAGATAAATAATTAGTCAACCCATATTTTTCTTTAAAAGCTTTCCAAATAATTTCATATTCGTTACCAGGTTCGACTTTATCTCTAATTTCACTTACATCGTAAATATAAATTAACTTTTCAGGATTAGAATAAGAATAGGGAATTAAATAATTCTTCATTAAACTCTGACAGTCTGAACAACTATTCCATAGGTAGAAAATAGAGACTTGATTTTTATTAGCTATATCTAAATCTAAAGAAAAAGTTGTTTCATTATTTTCTATTTGGTAATTGTAGTTTTCCGATTCTAAATATTTGTTTTCTAAATCGTTTAAACAGATGATGTTAGATTTCTTAAAATAGGTATCTAGAGTGTATTTAAATTTTGAATAAGTCGGGGCGCCAATTAAAGAATCTACGACTTTACCTTTGGAATAAAAATACAAAGTTGGAGTGGAAGTTACCAAAGGGTAAGTAGAACTATCTTCATTAGATAATTCGTTGAAAGTTGTCGAAGAAATAGTGTAAAAGACCACGGAATTTTCTTTAGTGTATTCCACTATTAGATTTCTCATATCTGCGCAACCTTGGCATTGAAATTTAGTAACGAATAAGACAAAATCAAAATCCGTAGTCTTAGACATACTAACTTTAGTTTTTAGATCTAAAGCTGATTTCAACATGACTATCGAAGCGGAAGATTCATTTTTATAAGGCCTAATTTTATTTATTTCAACAGGAATAGAATAAATTGATTCAACAGGGGAATTATTACACGCTGTTAAAGCAAACAAAGATATACCTAGTAATAAAATACTTTTCTTCATGTAATAAATTATAAATCATTATTTCTTTAGTGAAAAAGAAAAAAGGGAAGAATCTATTTAGATTCAACCCTTATATAGTATCAAATTAAATTTCTAGTAAACTATTTTAAGCCTAAGATTCTAACGATATCTCTAGCAATCATCAATTCTTCATCGGTAGGAATGACGACCATAGGAATGGAAGAATCAGGAGCGGAAATAATACCTTCTTTACCTAAAGCGATTTCTTCGTTGAGCTTATCATCTAACTTTAAGCCCATGAATTCAGAGCATTCATCGATGACTGCTTTTCTATAATAAGGAGCATTTTCACCAATACCTGCTGACCAGACGATTAAATCGACTCTACCTAATCTGCAAGCGTAAGCAGCGATGAATTGAGCTAATTTTCTCGCCCACATAGTGATAGCCAATTTAGCTTTAGGATCACCTTTTTCTGCCGCAGCTTGGATATCTCTAGTATCGTTAGAAACTTCCGAGACACCTAATAAACCAGATTGTTTATTGAATTCTTGATAGAGATCTTCACAGCTTCTATTAGTGCAGTTTACTAAATAATTGAGAACGGAAGGATCTAAATCACCAGTTCTAGTACCCATCATGATTCCTCCTAAAGGAGTTAAGCCCATGGAAGTTAGGACACATTTATTATCTTTAACCGCACATAAGGAAGCACCTGAACCGATGTGGAGAGTTAATATACGAGCATCTTTTTTATTGTGTAAATATTTCTTAGTAGCTATTTCCGCTAAATATTTGTGAGAAGTACCGTGAGCTCCGTATCTTCTGCATTTATATTTATCGTAATATTCACGCTTGATAGGGAAGAGGTAATCAGCTTCGTCCATAGATTGATGGAAAGCGGTATCGAAAACGGCGATTTGACCGACTTTAGGTAAAGCTGCTTTGAAAGCTCTAAAGCCGATTAAATGAGGTTTATTGTGCAAAGGAGCAAGAGGAATCAAAGATTCGATCTTATCTTCAGTGTCTTTATCGAAGACGTGGGAATCCGCAAAGTAAGGACCACCTTGAACGATACGGTGACCAATACCTTGTATTTCATCAAAAGAAGCGATGATTTGATGTTCGATTAATCCATTCATAATCAACTTAACGGCGACACCGTGATCAGCTACAGGCAAGACTTTAGTAATTTTTTTGCCTTCCTTATTTTTAATTGAGAAAATCGCATCATCGTGACCGATTCTCTCGACGATTCCATTGGTAAGAACCTTTTCTTCCGGCATTTCGTAAAGTTTGAACTTCATTGAAGATGAACCGGCATTGACAGCCATAACTTTAAACATTTAAATAATCTCCTTGTTATACAATTAGTATTTTAATTCCTAGGTACAAAGTTTTCAATTTAATATTAATGACTTTTAAACTAGCAAAAGAACGTAAGTATATATTTAAAAAAATATATAAATAATTTATAATAAAGCGAATAAGGAGTTTTTATTATGGATCTTTCTTGGTTCGATGAATACTTAAGCGGTAATTCTCACACTGCATACAAACACTTTGGAGCTCATTTAGTTACTTTAGAAGATGGTAGAAAAGGTTGGGAATTTCTCCTTTACGCCCCTGAAGCTCAAAGCGTAGATTTACTCGGTGATTTCAATTCTTGGTCAGTTATGAATAACGCAGCTATGGAAAAGATTGATTACCGAGGATTGTTTTACAAATTTATAGATAACGGCTGGGAATATCAGTCGTATAAATATCACATTTTAGGAAAAGATGGTCTCTACAGAGAAAAAGCTGATCCATTCGCTTTCTTCGCTGAGCTACCTCCTGCTTCCGCATCGAGATTGTTCGATATAGAAGGAATGATTTTTCACGATGATAAATTCATGAAGAACAGAACTAGAATGTTCGATCAACCTATGTCCATCTACGAGATGCATTTAGGCTCTTGGCTAGGTCAACAATACGGGCGCAATCTCTCTTATGAAGAAATCGCTCAACCTCTTATTGATCACGTTAAAGGCAATGGCTTTACCACTGTAGAAATCATGCCTATTACTCAATATCCTTTCGATGGTTCTTGGGGATATCAAGCTACTGGATATTTCGCTGTTGATTCTAGATATGGCAACCCTAAGCAATTGATGTCGTTTGTCGATAGGTTGCATCAAGCTGGTTTAAATGTCATCTTAGATTTCGTCGCTGTACATTTTGCTGTTGATACTTACGGTTTAGAGAGATTTGATGGCTCTTGCATGTATGAATATCAAGGCGAAAATGAATGGTCACAATGGGGAACTAAGAACTTCGATTTAGGTAAAGATCCTGTTCGTTCATTCTTGATTTCTTCCATGTGTTATTTCTTGGACTATTTCCATTTTGATGGTATAAGGATGGATGCGGTCTCTAATATCATTTACTTTGGTGGCAATGTCAATAGAGGCATCAATCAAGGCGGCGTCGATTTTGTTAAACGCGCCAACTGGACTGTTCATAACTTCTATCCTAACGTGATGATGATCGCTGAAGACTCTTCCGCTTACGGTCAAGTTACTAAAGGCTTTAATTCCGATGGTTTAGGGTTTGATTACAAGTGGGATTTAGGTTGGATGAACGACACTCTAAAATATTACAAGTTAGATCCTATCTATAAGAAGTTCCACCCTAATTTATTTAATTTCTCTATGGCTTATTTCTATTCGGAGAATTTCTTACTACCTCTATCTCACGATGAAGTGGTTCATATGAAAGGAACTATCGTCAATAAGATGTACGGTGATTATTACACCAAGTTCGCTCTAGCTAGAAATCTCTACGGTTATCAATTCGCCCACCCTGGCAAGAAACTCAATTTTATGGGTAATGAATTAGGAACATTCGATGAATGGAATGAAAAGAAGGGCTTAGCGTGGAATTTAAGAAGCTATCCTATTCACGATTCCTTCACTAGAATGATTAGAGATTTGAATTTGATTTATTCTTCTCATCCTGCGATGTATGTAGAAGAATACAACCCTAATAGATTTAAGTGGATTATGGTTGATAATTCAGATCAATCTGTTTATGCGTTCTACAGACAAGCTAGAGGGGAAGTAATGGTCTTCATATTTAATATGACTCCTAATTACTATGAGAATTACTCTATCGGTGTTCCATATGCAGGTGAATATGAAGAAATCTTCAATTCCGATAAGGATATCTACAGTGGTGGTAACCAATACAATGGTCAACAAATCTTCACTTCAGATAATTGGATGCACGGATTTACTCAATCTGTAACTATCAAATTAACTTCTTACGCTTGTATCTATCTTCGACTTAAAGAAGACGTTGGATTAGCTGAAGATGAAAAAGAAAGGTTAGCTAAAGAAGCTCCTATTTCTGCTCCTAAATCACCCAAAAGCAGAAAGAGAAGCGTGAAGAAAATATTAAAAAGTGCCAAATAGAAAAGGAGTTTATGTAAATGTTATTTGATAATAAAGAAACTTTCATCTTGGATTTCAGACAAAGATGTGTCGAAAAATACGGTCGTGATGCTAAAGAAATCGATATAACTGAAGTTTATGACATCTTAGGTACGATGGTTAGAGACTTCATGACTATCAAAGCTAAGGAAACTAAAGAATTAATTAAGAAAAAGAAATGCAAGCAAATGATTTATTTTTCTATGGAATTCTTAATTGGTAAGATGCTAGAAGCTAACATGGTTAATTTAGGCATTGAAGAAATCGTCCAAGAAGGCTTCAAAGACATGGGCTTAGATTACAAAGCTTGTTTAGATCAAGAATCTGATGCTGGTCTAGGAAATGGTGGTTTAGGTAGATTAGCCGCCTGTTTTATGGATTCTGTAGCTTCTTTAGGTTATCCTGGCAACGGCAATACCATTAGATATGACTACGGTTTCTTCAAACAAAAAATTAGAAATGGCAGACAAGAAGAAATACCTGATCAATGGTTATTAAATGGCAATGTTTGGGAAGTTAGAAAACCTAAGCATGCTGTCATTGTTAAAATGTATGGTGATGCGGAAACTTACCAAGATGAAAAAGGTCAATACAAGTGGAGAACTGTCAACGCCTTAAACGTCATCGCTATTCCTTGTGATATGGGTTTAATCGGTTATAAGAACAATGTTTGTAACACGTTGAGATTATGGACTGCTGAACCTTCCGCTGAAGAGATCCCTCAAAATACTTCATTTAGCGATTATCTAAAATTCGTTAAAGATTTAACTCACGGTTTGTATCCTGATGATACTACTGAACAAGGTAAATTATTGAGATTGAGACAGCAATATTTCTTAGTATCCGCTGGTTTGCAATCAATGTTAAGATCCTTCCGCAGAATTTCTAACAAAGCTGATTTATCTAAATTACCTGAATATTATTGCGTTCAATTAAACGATACTCATCCTATTCTCGCTATTCCTGAATTGATGAGATTATTGATGGATGAACACGGTCTTGATTGGGATGAAGCTATAAATATTTGTCAGAAAGTATTCTCCTTTACTAATCACACTGTTATGCCTGAGGCTTTGGAGAAGTGGCCTGTTCAATATGTCGCTTCCATCTGTCCTCGTGTCTATATGATTATCGAAGAAATCAACAGAAGATTGTTAATTAAATATCGTCAAGATGGTGTCCCTCAACATGAAATTGATAATGACATCATTATTAAAGATGGCATGGTTAGAATGTGTCAATTAGCTATTAATATCTGTCACTCCGTCAATGGTGTTGCAGGGTTACACACTGATATTTTAAAGGCTCAGACTTTCGCTGACCTCTATAAGATGTACCCTGAAAAATTCAATAACAAGACTAATGGTATCACTCATAGAAGATGGTTCTTAGTCGCTAACAAAAATTTGTCATCTTACGTCACTTCTTTAATTGGAGATAAGTGGTTAGATAAACCTGAAGAAGGCTTAAAGAAGTTACTTAAATACAAAGATAACGTCAAAGTCGCTAGGGAATTCAACCGCATCAAGAAAGAAAATAAGCTGGCTTTAATCGAATTATTAAAGAAGCAAAACAACATTGAAATCACTCCTGATTTCATCGTCGATTCTCAAATTAAGCGTCTTCACGCATATAAGAGACAGATGTTGAATATCTTCAGAATCATCTACCTCTACAAGAGAATGAAGAGCGATCCTTCTTTTAGAATTAAACCTCACATCTACATCTTCGGTGCTAAAGCCGCTCCTTCTTACGTCTACGCTAAGAAGATTATCGAATTGATTTTAGCTGTTTCAAATACAGTCAATAATGATCCTGAAGTCAATAAATTTATGAAGGTCGCCTTTATTGAAAATTATTCTGTCTCGACTGCTCAAATCATCATTCCTGCTTCTGATATTTCCGAGCAAATTTCTACCGCTGGTAAGGAGGCTTCAGGAACTTCTAACATGAAATTTATGATGAATGGTGCGGTGACTTTAGGAACTTTGGATGGCGCTAATGTTGAAATTGCTTCCTTAGTCGGAGATGAAAATATCGTCATCTTTGGTATGAATGCTCAAGAAGCTGATGAATTGAGAAATTCTGGTACTTATTCACCTTGGGATATCTACAATTCTTACGAGCCTGCTAGAATTGTAATTGATTCTTTGTTAGATGGTTCTTTCGATCCAGATGGCGAGAGATTCAGAATGATCCACTCTGAGATTATGAATAGGGGAGATGAATATTTTATCCTTAAAGATTTCGAGTCTTACTTACAAGCTAGTGAAAAGATCGACAACCTCTATTTAGATCAAGATAAGTGGGGCAAGATGTGCATTGTTAACACTGCTATGTCTGGTTATTTCTCTTCGGATAGAACTATTGAAGAATACAATAAAGATATTTGGCATCTTAAGAAAGTTTCTTAATTTTAAAAATTCAAAAAAAATAGTAGTTTTCTTTTGACTATACTATTCACTTGGGTATAAAATTAATTGGTATTTATTAAAGATTGCTAAATTGATAAGGAGTATATATGGAAAAAGTATTTCATGATAACAACGATGGTACCTTGAATGTATCGGTCACTTATTTACCTGCCGATTACAATCCTATCGTTACTAAAGTTATGGATAATTTAGTTAAAAATGTCACTGTTAGTGGCTTTAGAAAAGGTAAGGCCCCTAAAGATGTCGCCATGCGTTATGTCAAGAGTGAAGATGTCTACAACGGCATGATTAACAAATTAATCGACAAGGATTTCGCCACTCTTTTAGACGGATATGAAAACGCTTCTGATGTCGCTAATGTTCAACCTAGTTTATCTGTCTCTTCAGATGAGAAGAAAAACGCTTATAATTTAATTTACACTTTCGTTTTCTTACCTAAAGCTGAAATTGAAAAATTCTCTGGCTTAGGAATTGAAGTCAAAGCTAAATCGGTAACTGCTAAAGATGTCGATGAAGAAATTAAGAAATTAGCTACTGATGCTGCTGAATTAGTTCCTTCTTCTGAGGGAGCTGAACAAGGAGATCATGTCATTATTGATTTTACCGGCTATGTCGATGGTAAGGAATTCGATGGCGGTTCTGCTAAAGATTATGAATTGACCTTAGGTTCTCACGCTTTCGTACCTGGTTTTGAAGAAAAATTAATTGGTGTTAAAGAAGGAGAGAAGAGAACTATCGAATTGACTTTCCCTAAAGATTATTTAGCTTCTTTAGCTTCTAAAGACGCCAAATTCTCCGTCTCTGTCAAGGCTGTTAAGAAAGTCGTCTTACCTGAGGTGAACGATGAATTTGCTTCTTCTGTTCCTTCTTATAAAGTTAAGACTTTAGAAGAATTGAAAAAAGAAGTTAAAGCTAAGTTAACTAAAAACGCTAAAGATACCGCTAGAAATGAAAAGATTTCTAAAGTTTTCTCTGAAATTGAAAAGAAAGCTAAAATTGTCGTCTCTGACAAATATTTAGAAGTCTTATCTAAACAAGTTGAAGAAAATACTTTAGGTCAAGTTAGACAATACGGCATGAACTTAAATGAATATTTATCTGTCGTCGGTTTAACTCAAAAGCAATTCCACGAAAACGCTTTAACTCAAGCTAAGGCTGAAGCAACTAGATTCGCATTAGTTAGAGCTATCACTAAAGGAGCTTCTTTAGAAGTTAGCGAAGATGATTTAGCTAATGCTTTCGGCGGTAAAGAAAAATATGAATCTTTAATTAAAGCCGGTAAAGAACAAGAAAAGAAGAATTCTAATTTCTCGATGAACGCTTATTTAGATAATATGCGTAACAACTTATTAGAGCAAAAAGTTAACGATTATCTCTTCGAAAACAATTAAAATATTTCTTTGAAAATTGATAAAAAGCCCGTGTTTAACGGGCTTTTATGATTTTTTGAAAAAAAGTTAAAAATAATTGTGCAAAAAACTAGCACTCTAAGGCTAAGAGTGCTATATTATCACTAGAAAGTGTGTGGCAAGATCGTGTGATTTGCTACATCACAATCCTAGTCTACCTGAAAGGAGGTTATAATTATGGATCAAAGTTTCGTTCTCCCTATCTACCCTGATTCTCAAGATGTACCCTTACCATCTTTGGAATATAAAATTAGAGTATACGACGCATATGGCAAAGAACTTTTTGATTATTTAAAAGAAGGTGAATATTTTATTATCAATTCAACTCACGTTGATTTCGCATTCTTAGCTAAAGATATCAAGTCCGCTCTTTCCTATATAGAGCCTTTTGCTACTATTTGTGAAATCGTTTCTATTGTCAAAAACACCGCTTCTTATACTATTACATTTAAAGGTAAATCTGTCGCTAATATCTCTTCAGCACGAATTATGGAGAATTCTTCTATAGTTCTCGGCTCTGGAAAATTAGTTTCCGACTTAGACACCGATAAATTCATGCTCATGCCTTTTATTGATGATATCAATAAGAGATACGATGCTATTTCTAAAAAGGTTCCTGGATTCCCGCCTTTTCCTAAACAAGAGGAAATTGAACAATACGAACCCAGCTTCTATTTAGCCTACTTCTTAAATCTTCCTAGAAATATGAAGTTGACTCTTTTGAAGAACAACGATCCTATGAATAGATTACAAATCATTTTAAAATCTATGGATTCTTTAGCTGCGGATCCTCAAATTGAGAACGCCATTAACGCTAGAGTTGAAAAAGCGATTGAAAACAATCAAAAGGAATTTGTCTTAAGAGAGAAGATGAAGGCTATTAAAGAAGAATTGAAACCTTTCGATGGACCTTCTGAAGACGATAAATACCAAGCTGTCATCAACGATGAAACTGGCAAATATCCTCAATCAGTTAAGGATAAAGTCAAATTAGAAGTTCAAAGATTATCTTTGATGCCTGGAGCCAGCCAAGAAGGTGCGGTTATTCGTACTTATTTAGATACTTTAATCAATATGCCTTGGTCTACTTCGACTCAAGATAATGAGGATATGGTCGCTGTTAAGAAGGTTTTAGATGAAGATCACTATGGTTTAAAGAAACAAAAAGATAGAATCTTAGAATATCTCGCTGTTAAATCTTTAACTAAATCTTTGAGATCTCCTATCTTATGCTTGTATGGACCCCCGGGAACTGGTAAGACCTCTTTAGCTATTTCTATCGCTCGTGCTTTAGGAAGAAAATTCTGCAAGATTTCTTTAGGCGGTGTTTCTGATGAAGCTGAATTAAGAGGACATAGAAAAACTTATGTCGGCGCCATGCCTGGGCGTATTATTTCCAATATTAAAAGAGTTGGAGTTAACAATCCTGTTATCTTGTTAGATGAGGTGGACAAAGTTACTTCTGGAGGTTACCACGGTGACCCTGCCGCGGCCTTATTAGAAGTCTTAGATCCTGAACAAAATGTTCATTTCCAAGATAATTATTTAGAAGAATCCTTCGATTTATCTAATGTTTTATTCATCTGCACAGCTAATAATGTAAGGGAAATTCCCGCACCTTTAATCGACAGATTAGAAATGATCGAATTAAATACTTATACCAAGATGGAGAAGTATCATATTGCTACTGATCATTTGATTCCTATTGAATTAGAAGCCAATGGTTTAGATAAAGAAAATATTGAATTTACTCAAGAGGCTTTAGAATTCATTATCGAGCACTACACTATGGAAGCAGGTGTTAGAGAATTGAGAAGAAAGATTGCCACTATCATGAGAAAGTTCGCAGTTGAATTCTTAACAGAAGGTAAAACTAAAGAAAATGCTCATTTAGTTGTCACTAAAGAAGTGGTTGAAAAATATTTAGGTAAGCCTATATTCGAACACACTAGAAAAGGTAAAGCTGATCAAGTCGGTATTGTCAATGGTCTAGCTTACACTGATTTTGGTGGAGAAATATTACCTATTGAAATCAATAATTACCCTGGTTCTGGTCAATTAATTTTGACAGGTAACTTAGGTAAAGTTATGGAAGAATCTGCTCGTACCGCATTCTCTTATGTCAAATCTATTTCTAATAAAATTGGCGTAGATGAAGAATTCTGGAAGAAGAATGATTTCCACATTCACGCCCCTGAAGGTGCGACTCCTAAGGATGGACCTTCCGCTGGTGTCGCTTTAGCTACAGCTATCATCTCTTGTGCCACTTCGATTCCTTTAAGAAATGATGTCGGTATGACTGGTGAAACAGACTTAAGAGGTAATTCTATGCCTATAGGCGGTTTAAGAGAGAAGTCTTTGGCAGCTTTAAGAGAACATTTGAAATTGATCTTAGTTCCTAAAGAAAACCACAAAGATGTCGAGGAATTGCCTGAAGAAGTCAAGAAAGGGTTGGAAATTGTTGAAGTAACTTCGGTTATGGATGTCCTTCCTTACGCTTTTGATAAAAATCCTTTAGTCAATCAAAAAGTTAGCCCGAAAGTAATAAATAATGATAAACCTTCAAAAGACGAGCTTCGTTAAATCTTCTCCTACTAAAAAAGATTTCTTGATCGATAAGAAACAAGTGGTCTTTTTAGGAAAATCTAACGTCGGAAAATCTTCTTTAATTAACGCTTTAACTAATCAAAAAACTCTAGCGGTCGTCTCTTCGACTCCTGGACGTACTCAGATGTTAAATTACTTTTCTTTGGAAGATAAGTATTATCTAGTCGACGCTCCTGGTTACGGTTATTATAAAGATTCCAAATTAGATTTTACTCCGATGATGGATGACTATTCATCTTTAGGTAACAAGATTATTAAAAGAGCTTATATCCTTTTAGACCCTCGTCGTAAGATAACTGTCGAAGATAAGGTCTGTATAAATATCTTCTATAACGCTGGTATTTCTATTAGACCTGTATTTACTAAAGTCGACAAATTAACTCAAAAAGAAAAAGCCGCTGCAGAAAAAGATTTCAATCAAGTCTTACCTAATACGAAAATCTTCTGGGTTTCCGCTTTAAAAAAGACGGGGTTAGATTTCTTAAAGGCTGACATTTCTCAAGCTTTAGAATAATTAATAGGGAGATTGTTTTCTCCCTATTTTTTAGTTTTTTATTGTAAGCGCTTTAGTAAGTAGGAAAGTAGATTAATAACTCAATTAAGAAATATACTTTAAATATAAATTAATACGGAAAGGCAAAATTATATCATGACAAAAAAAGCAATATCTTATGAAGATTTATCTTCATATTCTAAATTCTATTCTTCCGATAAGAGAAGCGCAGTTTTAAGACACGCTTTATCTAAGAGTGAATTGAACAATGTCATTTCTTCTTTGGATGCTCCTTCTAATTTGAATTTTAATTTTTCAATCGAAGTTAAGACTATGCCTGTTACTAGTCAAAAAAGAAGCGGGCGCTGCTGGATATTCTCTGCTTGTAATGTCTTAAGAGAATCTATTGCTAAGAAATTAGGTATCAAAGATATGTTCGAGATTTCTCAAAACTACATTTCATATTATGACAAATTTGAAAAAATTAATTTTGTCATGGAAGGGGTTATCTCTTTGTTAGATGAAGAAATCTCCTCTAGAAAGAACCAATTCTTATTATCTTCTGGGGTAGGAGATGGCGGACAGTGGGGAATGTTTGTCGATTTAGTTAAGAAGTACGGAATCGTTCCTAAATCAGTTTTCCCTGAAACCGCGCAATCTGAAATGACTTTCCCTTCAAATAAGATTATCAATGCATCAATTAGAAAATTCGCTTACGAAGCTAGAAAGATTTATAACGAATCTCACAATATTGATTCTATTTATGAATTGAAAGGGGAATATTTACAAAAATTCTATTCTTTATTAACCTCTTGCTTTGGAGTTCCTCCTGCGAAATTCGATTTTGAATATACTGACTCTCAAGGTAAATATCACATTGAAAAAGATATCACTCCTAAACAATTCTTCGATAAATATGTCGGAGATGAAATCGATGAATATGTCTCTTTAATTAACGCTCCGACTTCCGATAAAGATTATTATCAAACTTACCAAATTGAGCTATTAGGTAATGTGATAGGAGGTAAAGGAGTCACCCATTTAAATATCCCTATGGAGAGAATGAAAGAATTAATTATTTCTCAATTGCAAAACGGGGAAATTGTCTGGTTCGGCTCTGATGTTTCTAATTATGGAGATAGAGTTGGTGGAGTCTGGGATGATAAAGCCTTAGATTATTCTTCCGCTTTTGATTTAGATGTTAAATTTGATAAATCTGCAATGTTAGATTTCTATCATTCTTCGATGAACCACGCCATGGTTATTACTGGAGTAGATATAATCGAAGGTAAACCTACTAGATGGAAGATTGAAAATTCTTGGGGTAGTGAAGCGGGCAACAAAGGTTATTACATTATGTCCGATTCCTTCTTCGATTTATTCGTCTATCAAGCTGCGATTAAAGAAAAATATCTTTCTGATGATGAAAAGAAAGCCCTCAAAGGTGATTCAATATTGTTAGCCCCTTGGGATCCTTTCGGAACTTTAGCAGATTAAGATTGAAAAATAATTTTATTAAGTGTAATATTTATGTATCTTGAGGTGATTAATAGCCTTTTTTGATAGAGAGTTCCTTCCTAGCTGCAAGAGGAATAAAAAAGAATTGATCTGGTCGCAAGATGAAGTTATTAAACAAATTTATTAAGAGCATAGAGAAAGTCTATCTATGAAGCAAGGTGGTACCGCGTGGAAGCGTCCTTGTAAAGATAGGCTTTTTTATTGTTTTTAAGGAGGTAAGAATATGGAATTAAAGATGGAAAAAAACTACGATCACTTCAAAGTGGAAGAAGGCAAATTCGATTTTTGGAATGAGTCAGGCTATTTTAAAGCTAACCCTAGTTCTTCTAATAAAGGCTTTTCGATGATTATTCCTCCTCCTAACGTCACAGGTGTTTTACATATCGGTCACGCTTTAGATGCTACTTTACACGATATCATCGGACGTTATAAAAAATTATCTGGTTACGATGTTTGTTTTGTTCCTGGAACTGATCACGCCGGTATCGCAACTCAAGCTAGGGTGGAAAAGAATTTACGTGAAAAAGGTATCTCTCGTTACGATTTAGGAAGAGAGAAGTTTTTAGAAGAAACTTATAAATGGACTTATCAATCTCAAAAGACTATTCACGAACAGTGGAAAGCTTTAGCCATAGGTATGGACTATTCTCGCGAATTCTTCACGATGAATGAGCAAACTAACAAAGCTGTTTTGAAAGTGTTTAAACAACTTTATGATGAAGGTTTGATTTATAAAGGAAGAAGAATAATTAACTGGGATGTCACTTTACAAACTGCCTTATCTGATATTGAAGTTGAACATGAAGATATCCCTGGTATCTTTTATTATTTCAAATATAGATTAGTTGATGATAAAGACAAATATTTTGTCGTTGCTACTACTAGACCTGAAACTATGTTTGGCGATGTCTGCCTAGTTTACAATCCTAAAGATGAAAGATTCGCTTCTTTAGAGGGCAAGTACGCTATCAATCCTGCCAATGGAGAAAAGTTACCTTTTATCGCTGATTATTACGTCGATAAAGACTTTGGTACCGGCTTAATGAAATGTACTCCCGCTCACGATCCTAATGATTTCGCTATCGCTAAACGTCACAATTTAGAAATGCCTATTTGTATGAATTTAGATGGCACTATGAATGAATTAGCAGGTGAGTACAAAGGTTTAGATAGATTTATCTGCCGTGATAAATTAGTTGAAAGAATTAAAGAAAACGGCGATTTAGTTAAAGAAGAGAAGATTGTTCACTCTGTAGGTCACTCTTCTAGATCTCACACCATAGTAGAACCCACCTTATCTGATCAATGGTATGTAAAGATGGAACCTTTAGCTAAGAAGGTACTCGAATTAGAAAAAGGTGAACAGAGAATTAAATATTTCCCTTCCAGATTCGAAAAAGTCTTTTTGAATTGGTTGAAAGACACTCAAGATTGGTGCATCTCTAGACAATTGTGGTGGGGTCATAGAATCCCTGTTTATACCAATAAGAAAACTGGAGAGGTGGTTTGTTCTATCGAGCAGCTTCCTGAAAGTGAATGGGAACAAGATAACGATGTCCTCGATACTTGGTTCTCTTCAGGTTTATCCCCTCTAGTTTTAACTAATTGGCCTAATCTCGAGGATCCCTACTTCAAGAAATATTTCCCTCTAGATGTCATGATAACCGGTTACGACATCATCTTTTTCTGGGTGGCTAGAATGGCCTTTGATTCTGCGCATTTTACTGGCAAATTACCTTTTAAAAATGTCTTTATTCACGGTTTAGTTAGAGATGAATTAGGAAGGAAGATGTCTAAGTCTTTAGGTAATGGAGTCGATCCTTTGAAAGTTATTGACGAATTTGGGGTAGATTCCTTGCGTTACGCTTTAGCTACTTCGACCACTCCGGGTTTAGATATGTCTTTTGGTACATCTAATATCAAAGAAGCTCACGTCTTTTTAAATAAGGTGTGGAACGCTTCTAGATTCGTCTTGATGTATTTCCCTGAAAATTACCAACCTAAGGATGTCTCTGAATTGAAGTTGTCTTTCATTGAGGAATATCTCTATTCTCATTTAAATGAAACAATTAAAAATGTCACTAAGAATATGGAGAAATACGAAGTTGGACAAGCTGGTCAATATCTCTATTCTTTCATTTATGACATTTACTGTTCTAATTACATCGAACAAGCCAAGATTGATTTAAATGGAAATGATGAAAATAGAAAAGAAGTTGTACTTTCAGTTTTGTATGACGTCTTAAAGAAAGTATTAATTATGCTTTTTCCTTTCTCTCCTTGTATCTCTGAAGAAATCTATTCTTTCTTACCTATGCATAAGAAATCTCTCTACGAAGAATCTTATCCTTTACCTGTAAAGAAATCTTTAAAGAAATCTGAATTAGGAGAAGAATTAGTCAACATTGTTAAATACATCAGACAATTCAAAGCTGAAAATAAGATTAGTCCTTCTAGCAAAATCAACTTATTTGTCAAAGGGGAAGAGAAAGAAATAAATTTATTGAAACCTTATTTAATTAAATTAGGTAATATCGATAAATTTAATATTACTTCTTCTGAGGATGAAAGCTTCAGATTCTTCTCTGAATTTGGCGTAAAGTGCGAAAAAGAAGAAGTGGCAGTTTCTCCGGAAGTTATCAAGAAGAGAATTGAAGAATTAGAAGGAGAATTAAATAGAAGTAAGAAGATGTTATCTAATCCTAACTTTTTAGCTAAAGCTCCTAAAGAGAAGATTGAACAAGAAAAGCAAAAATTTGCTAAATATCAAGCTGAATACGATAAATACACTAAAAAATAGCAAACAATGCAAAAATAAGCTCCTTAATCCTTTATGGATATAAAGGAGCTTTTTATTATGAATAATTTAAGAAAGTTATCTGATCGAGAAATGGAGAAAGTTATAGGAGGAGAAGCTATTACTCTAGCGGGAGTAATGGCGATATTAGTAATATCAATTGTCGTAGTAATGTGCTACAGATTTTTTATCTCTCCTAAAGGCAAAGTTTCTCTACCAGGAGGGTTTGAATTCGAATGGAAAAATTAAATGAATTTTAAAAGTTTACCTTTAGAATTCCGCCCTAGGGAAAAAGCTAAAAGAGAAGGTATTGAATCTTTATCAAACGTCGAACTGTTAGCTATACTTCTACAAACTGGTATTAAAGGTAAAGATGTCATAACTCTAGCTAGTGAAATTCTAGATTCGGAAGGAGGCTTATATAGTCTATCCAATTCTACATATAAACAATTAGATTACAAAGGCCTAGGAGAAGTAAAAAAGCTTAAGCTTCTAGCTTGTTTTGAACTATCAAGACGCGCTAAAGAAGAAGGAATGTATTCTATCAAAGTCGAATCTAGTAAAAAATGCGTCGATCTTTTTGGCAAAGATATTTCCTTTTTAAAAGAGGAGAGGTTGATAGCAGTCTATTTAGATGGGAATGAACGTTTAATTAAAAAAGAAGTAATTAATTACGGAAACGCATACTCATGCAACATAGATTTTAAAAAGATTCTTCAAAAGTGTTTAGCCAATTCTTCTTATTATCTTTATTTAATACATAACCATCCTTCCGGCAGTTCAATTCCTTCAAAGAAGGATGAAGATTTTACTAAAGCTCTAGCTTATTCGCTTAGTTCGATAGGTGTGATACTTTTAGATCATTTAATAGTCAGTGGAAATGAATATTCTTCCATAAGAAAATTTCTCGATAAAAGACAAAATAATAATAAATAGATATTAAAATTATGATATTATATCACTAGGAAATATTTTGTATGGGAAAGAATAGAGAATTAGAAGCTGAGAAATTATTCCAAGAGGGATATTCTTTATTGGAAAGAGAAGATGATGATGCTTTAACTTCTTCACGCATCTTCGTTAAACCTTTACAAAAAGCCGCGAAAATGAAGAATGCTAAAGCGCAATTCATGATCGGCTACCTTCTTTATGTTGGCTATAAGGATATTCCTGTCAATAGGAAAAAAGGGAATAGAATCTTAAAGAAGACTTACCCTCGTTTAGAGGAACTCTCCAACAAGAACCACGATTTTCAAGCTACTAAATTCTTATCTGAATATTACCGTGTTCCTTTAGCAAACTACGTTAAAGATGTCGATAAAGTTAATTCATTATTATCTTTATCTGACACTTATCTCGATATGAGATTACATAATGCGGATAATACTTCCGACTATAGTAAAGATGTTGAGAGTGTCAATCCTCTGTCTAAAAAAACTGATACCACTTCTTACGATCAATTAGTTAAAGCTATATCGGAATTAGATGAATCAGTGGACAATACAGAGAGATTGAAAATTATATCTGATGCGGCGGATAACGGAAATATCCGCGCCTGCTTATTCTTAGGAGAAGCTTATATGGAAGGGAAATTAGTTCCTTTCGATAAAGACCGCGCCAAACTCTACTTTGTTGAAGCGGAGAAAGGTGGTTCTGTAAAAGCTAAATATTTATTAGGGAAAGAAGAACTTGAAGCAAACTTTTCTAAAAGAGAAGCTATCAACGGCTTGAATAGAATCTATCAAGCTGCTAAAGATGGCTTAAAAGATGCTCAATTCTATCTTGGAAAAGTCTATTACGAAGGTGTCTACGTCCAAAAAGATTACAAGAAAGCTTACGTCTATTTTCAAGCTAGTTTAGCTAGAGGTGAAGGTAAAGCTGAAAAGTATATGCAAGAGATAGAATCTAAAACCGGAGATAGAGTCCTATTTAATTAGACTTAGGCTAAGAGTATAAAAATGTAAGAATGAAGCAGGGGAAGTTAACCCCTGCTTTAATTTTTATAAAAAATCTATCAAGTTCGCATTTATTAATGAATATATATAAGTTAAGTATTAAAAGAATATATAAAAAAATAATAAAAAAATTATTAAAAAATTGTTGACACACCTTTTTATAAATGGTAGTCTATATAAGCGCTGGGAAAAAAGAGCGTCCACAATACAGCTGGTCTTTGAAAACTGAATAGACAAATAATCATCAAAGTAAGAGAAATCTTACTTTCAATGGTAAGTAAAACTAGTCAATTCT
>CACYCE010000009.1 GCA_902772915.1 uncultured Erysipelotrichaceae bacterium
GATAGGTTTGAAAATAGTAAATGCGTACTTGTTTCGGGAACCAGACAAGTTGGTAAATCGACATTGTTAAAGCATCTTTATTCAAATATTAACTATGTTACATTTGATGATTTGTTATTTAAGAATTTAGCTAATGATGATCCGAAATTATTTATTTCTAATTTACCAAAACCATCTATATTAGATGAGGTTCAATATACACCTAACATTTTTCATTATATTAAGATGGAATGTGATAATGCTAATGATAATGGTAATTATTTATTAACCGGTTCTCAACAAATGAAAATCATGAAAAAAGCTAAAGAATCATTAGCTGGAAGAGTTTCAATTTTAGAACTTCAAACGCTATGTTTGCGAGAAATAAATAACATTGATTTTAACAAGCGTTTTATACCTACTAATGAGTATATTTTGTTAAGGGAACAAAAATTAAAAAAATACAACAATATTTGGGGTATTATTCATCGTGGTATGTATCCTGAATTGTACCGCTCTAATCGTGATTGGATTGATTTTTATTCATCGTATGTTAAGACATATGTAGAACGTGACGTTTTTGAAGAAATAAATATAAAAGATGAAATAACTTTTACTAAATTTTTAATTAGCATTGCTTCTAGAACGGGTCAATTATTAAATAAACAAAATATTGCCGATGAGGTTGGAGTTAGCGCAAAGACAATTGATTCATGGCTTTCAATACTAGAAAAGACTGGCCTTATCTACATTCTTGAACCATATTATTCTAATCATTTAACTAGAGCTATAAAAACGCCAAAAATTTATTTTAAAGACACTGGGTTAGCTTGCTACCTAACAAGATGGACGACACCTGAAGCGCTTGAAAATGGTGCAATGGCTGGTCACATGTTTGAAACTTTTGTTGTGAATGAAATTATTAAATCATTTACAAATGAAGGGAAAGAATATCAATTTAATTTGTTTTATTATCGCGGTAAAGATAATGATGTAAAGGAAAATGAAATTGATTTAATAATTGAAGAAAATGGATTTTTGTATCCAATTGAAATCAAGAAATCAGCTAATCCAACTCTTTCTATGGCCAAAGCTTTCAAGGTGTTAGATAAAGAAATAGAAAAGAAACGTGGTCAAGGTGCTATCGTTTGCTTATACGATAAAAAAGTATTATTGAGTGAAGATGTTGTTGTCTTGCCAATTGAGTATATTTAATGACGTACTGTGCTCATAAATATTTCAAATAAATCACGGGGTAAGAATTAAATGGTACTGTAATGATGTTTATCATCCTTCACAGTACTTTTTTCATTCATATAAAAGTACACATTAAAAGAATTTTTTAACTTTTATCGATTTAATGATTAGTAATAAAGTTTAATTTTTAAATTAACCTAATAATTCTGAAGCGATTTTGTTAGCAGCAGCTTTGCCATCAACCATAGCTCTAACTACAGTATCTGCACCTCTAACTAAATCACCACCAGCTAGAATTTTAGGATTAGAAGTGGTAATGCCATCTTCTTTACAGACGACATAATCGTGATTCAATTCTAAACCCAAATCGTTTAAGACACCTTTTCTAGGAGAAGAACCTATAGCGACTAAGATATTATCGCACTTAAAGGTTTCGTATTTACCTGTACCAACAGGAGAAGCACGACCAGAAGCATCTTTTGCTCCTAATTCCATGATTTCGCATTTAATTCCTACTACTTTGTTGTTTTCTAAAAGAACTTCGACGGGGTTATGTAAGAAATTAAATTCAACTCCTTCTTTACGAGCATCCTCAATTTCTTCTTTAGATGCGGGTGCTTGTTCTTCAGCTCTTCTATAGACTACTACAGTCTTAGATGAACCGACTCTGACGCTAGTTCTACAGCAGTCCATAGCAACATTACCAGCTCCAACAACGTAAGTGATGCCACTTAATTTAACTTCTTTACCTTCGTTATAAGAGACAAAATAATTAACTTTCTTCAAGAAAGGATTAGCTAAATATACTCCTTCACCTTCTTCGCCAGGGATGTGTAACCTCTTATCTTCACCTAAGCCAATACCTAAGAAAACTCTATCGTATTCTTGAGTTAATTTTTTGATATCAGGTTGACAAGAAGTAACAAATTCTACGCCCATTCTTCTTAAGAAATCGACATAGTCGTTAACTACTTTCTTAGGTAATCTATATTCAGGTATGCCGTAAGCTAATATACCTCCTATATGAGGTTCTTTTTCATAAACGGTAGCGTGGATACCTTTTTTAACTAATTCTAGAGCGCAGGATAAGCCAGAAGGACCTCCTCCAACTATAGCGACTTTGTATGAAGTCCATTTTTCAACAGGCTTAAGTTCAATAGTTTTATTGTCTTGAACAAATCTCTCTAAGTAACCGCAAGGAATAGGATTCTTTTTAAAATTTAAAATACAGTGACCGCGACATTGTTTTTCATAGTCGCAAATACGACAACAAACAGGGGAGAGATTAGTGTATTCCATAATAATCTGATAAGCCCCATTGATATCTCTCTCCTTTAATTTTTTAATGAAAGAAGGTATATCGATGTGAGCGGGGCATCCTAAATCTCTACATCTAGGCTTGGGGCAAGATAGACATCTATCTGCGTGCGCAAAAGCCTCGTCTTTACTTAAAGTCTTAATTTGTTCCTCGAATCCAACCATGGGAATAATTCCTTTCGCATCTACAAATAATATAGCACTTATAAAAAACTTTAGAAAATTATAAAAGTCTATAATTAGATTGAGAATATAAATATTTGTAGGATTAATTTATTTTTCATATATTTTAAATGCATAAAATATTTGTCATTATATTTGTTTAAAATGGTTTTTTTATGATAATTATATCTTTAATATTAGTTTCGAAAGTAAGCGGTTACATAAAGTTTTAATTTACACTTTTGTATTTTATTTGTAATATTGAACTAAGGGAAATTTAGAAAATGAGAAATTTAAGAGGGAAAAGAATATCTCCAATTAGAAATATAGGTGTATATTCTTCTCTTTTAAACCCTTCTAATTCTCAAATTAACCATCTATCAATTTCAAAAATTAAGGCTTAGGTATCTTAGCCTCTTTTTTTGGAATAAAAAATGAAAGGAAGAAAAAAATGGAAGAAAAAAGAATGATTCTGGACGTTAACGAATCTCCTAAAAGGGTAGGAGAGTGGTTTATTTTGTCTTTGCAACACGTCCTAGCGATGTTTGTCGCGTGTATTACGGTCCCTTTAATTGTCTATTCGCCTTATGTAGCATCTAACGGTCAGCCTCTAAGTCAAGTTATGATCGCTCCGACTTTGGTTTCAGCCGGTGTAGGTACATTGATTTACATCTTCTTAACAAAGATGAAGTCTCCTGTGTTCTTAGCTTCGTCTTTTGCCTATATCGCTCCTATGTCATCAGCTTTAGCTATAGGAGCTAATGGAACTACTCCTAACTTCTGGGCTCTACCTATAGGTATGGCTATGGTTGGAGGAGTCTATGTTGTAATTTCATTAATCATTAGATTTTTTGGAGTTGAATGGTTAAATAAATTACTTCCTCCTATCGTTGTTGGACCTATTATTATGGTCATAGGTCTATCTTTAGCTACTTCAGCTATATCTAATTTATCTTCTGGTTTATTAAATGATGGTAGTCAAGGTTATAACTTGATGTCTATTTTGACTGGCTTAGTAGCGATGCTTTCTACAGCCTTATTCGCCCACTATTGCAAAGGAACTTTGTCTTTAATTCCTTTTGTCATGGGTATGTTAGCAGGATATGTATTTGGAATAATTGTTACTGCTATAGGCTATTATGGATTTAAAAATAGCTATTTTAGAGTTATTGATTTTACACCCTTAGTTAATAATTTCTCCAATATCAGTATTCAATCATTTCTAGATTATCCTCACTTTGTCTTTGTTAATCCTAACACCGTAGAATTTAACGCTAGTATGTTAGGTCAAATTTCATTGCTATTCATCCCTGTTGCTTTTGTTACTATTTGTGAACATATTGGCGATCACAAGAATCTTTCCGGTATCTTAGGTAGAGATTTATTAGTTGATCCAGGATTAAGTAGATCTTTAGCAGGGGATGGTATTGCTACAGCAGTCTCAGGCATATTTAGCGGTGTTGCTAATACTACTTACGGAGAGAATGTCGCAGTAGTAGGTGTTACAAAAATAGCTTCAGTCAAAGTTATAATTCTAGCTTCAATAATGGCTATAGTCTTAGGTTTCTTCAAACCTGCCATGGCATTAATTCAAACCATTCCTGCTTGTATTACTGGTGGTATCAGTTTAATTCTTTATGGTTTTATCGCTTCTAGTGGAGTAAAGTTATTAATCTCTGAAAAAATAGATATGGGTAAAACTAAGAATATCTTCGTCGCTTCAGTTATTTTAGTTGCAGGTATAGGTGGACTCGCTATCAATTACGATAAAGTTTCTATCACTCCTATAGCAGTATCGATGATTCTAGGTATAATCATGAATTTCGTTTTGAAAGATAAGAAAGAAGAAAGTAAAAAAGAAATTAGTGAAACTGACCAAGTTCAAGAATAAGATTTATTAATATCTTGAAATATTAATTAAATCTAGATAGTGAAAAACGCCCTTTTAATAGGGCGTTTAATTTATTTAAGATTACCTCTTTTATATCTTTCAAGTAGATATTTAATAACCATTCTTATTTGTAAAGGGAAGAAGTAAGAAGGGTCGTTAAGAAGTTTCTCAACTTCTAAAATGGGAATCAATTTAGTTTGGATATCTTCGTATTCCTCTAAAGAGGTAGTTTCGAATTTTTCAATTCTTCCTAAGACTACAGCGTTTATTTCATCAGATAAACCAGAAGAAGTAGGGGAAGCAGGAGCGAGAAGTTCCAAATCGTCGATGATTACTCCAGCTTCTTCTTTAGCCTCTCTTCTAGCAGTTTCAAATTCATCTTTGTCGCTTGGATCCATCAGACCGGCGGGAAAGGAATTGACATATCTTCCCATAGGAGGTCTAAATTGTTTAGTGATTAATAAAGATACTTCTTTAGTTGTAGGATCTATATAATAGCAGGGTATTAAAACTCCATCGGCTCTAGAATAATCTTTAGTCTTACATAGAAGTTTATCAGTATCTTTCCTAGAAGCCATGAAATAAGGATATTCATGCTCTTTATTATCTTTAGTAATGGTGTAAGTAACAGTGTAAAAATTTAAGAATTTATGATCAGTTTCTTTCTTGATTCCTTTTAATTTCCAATCCATATTAACTATTCTCCTTTTTAAATTATAAACTAATTTAAAATTAGAGACATTAAGGTTTTTTATCATAAATAAACACTTTTACTTAATAATTTATTAAAATTATTACGTAGAGAAAGAAGTGATTAATTATGATAGACAAAAAAATAATTTTCCTAGGAACTCCTGACATGTCCGCTTACGTTTTACAAGGAATGGTAAAAGCGGGATTTAATATTGTTGGAGTTATTACTCAAGAAGATAAACCTCGCGGTAGAAAGAAGATCCTTTCTCCTTCTCCAGTAGCTATTAAAGGGGAAGAATTAGGTTTAAAAGTATATAAACCTCACCGTTTAAATAAAGATTTTGATTTTATTAAAGAACTAGAACCTGATTTATTGTTAACTTTCGCTTACGGTCAAATTATCTCTACTGAAGTTTTAAGCCTATCTAAATATCCTCCTTTAAATTTACACGCTTCTATATTACCTAAATACAGAGGTGCTGCTCCTATTCAATATGCTTTAAAAAATGGTGATAAAGAGACTGGGGTCTCTTTGATGGAAATGGTTAAAGAGATGGATGCTGGAGACGTTTTCGCTTGCGAAAAATTAGGTATTCTTAAAGAAGATAACTATTCTTCTTTATGCGAAAAGATTCAAGAATTGTCTTTGAATATGGCTATTAAATATCTACCTTTATTTTTCGAAAATAAGCTGGAAAGAGTCTGCCAAGATCCTTTCAAAGTTACTTTCTGTCCTTCGATTAAAAAGGAAGAAGAACATTTAGATTTAAATCTCTCCAACGAAGATTTTATAAATGTAGTGCGTTCACTTTCTTTTACTCCAGGAGGCTATTTAATTAATACTAAAGATGAATCTATCATAAAGATTTATGCTTGCTCTAACTATTCTTCGGCTATAGAAGGGGAAGTAGGGCAAATAATTAAAGCGAGTAAGAAAGATTTGATACTTCAATTAAAAAATGGGCAAGTTAAAATTGATTTGATTCAAAAACCTGGTAAGAAGATGATGAGCGCAACAGATTTCAACAATGGGAACCGAGATTTTGAAGGA
>CACYCE010000010.1 GCA_902772915.1 uncultured Erysipelotrichaceae bacterium
GACAATTACGATTCTGAATTTACAACTTTCATTAGAGATTACTCAGATCAACACGACGGGGAAGCCTATCCTTGCGCTATAATTACTAACTCTGGAGTTACACAAGTTATAGGTGTAGCGTATTCTTATAATTTCTCTTACAAAGGAGAAGCTCACTCCGATACCGCTTTAGTTGGTTCATCTAACTCTACAGATTCTTTAATTAGTATCATCTCTTCTATAGGTGGAGGGGGAAGTGGTATTGGTCTAATTACCTCGAAAATCGCATCTAAGAATGTAGGTGGTAACAAGATACCTTCAACAATAAGAATCTACCCTAAATCCTTCAATGATAAATATTTAGTTACTGATTATCTAGATATTTGGAATAGTAAGACTGATATCACTTTAAGTAACGGTCAAGTTATTACTAGAGCTAGCAGAGAAGACATCAAATACACTGATAACTTACAATTAATTATCTCTTTAATTAATGGCGTAATTGATATAGTTACTATCGCATTAGTAGCCTTCATCTCCTTGTCGTTAGTAGTCTCTACAGTTATGATTGCCATTATTACTTACGTCTCAGTTATGGAGAGAATTAAGGAAATTGGAGTCATTAGATCTCTAGGTGGACGTAAACGAGATGTCTCTAACTTGTTTTACGCAGAAACCTTTGTCATCGGTCTCTTGTCAGGTTTATTTGGTGTAATTATAACTTATATAATCGAACTAGTCTTAAATCTCACGGTCGGAAGAATGTTCAATTTAGGTATGATATCCAATTTACCTATAGGTTGGGCTGGAATAATCATCTTAATCTCTATTGCTTTAACCGCCATTTCAGGAGTGGTCCCGGCTTCTGCAGCCGCCAAGAAAGATCCGGTTGTAGCCTTAAGAACAGAATAGATAATATGGGGTTTGTCAAAAACAAACTCCATTTTTCTTTACGAATAAAGAATTTGAGATTGATTAATTAAATATCTATAATGATATTGAGGAACAAAGAGCTCTTATTTTAAGGGCTCTTTATTTTACAAATATATAGAGATATTAAATATGAACAGAGAAGAATTATTGAATAATTTAAATCCCCTATTTTTTAAAGGGATAGCCCACAGGGGACTTCACGATAAAATAATTACTGAAAACAGTTTATCAGCATTTAAAAAAGCTAAAGATAACAAAGTCGCTTTTGAATTAGATGTTCACTTAACTAAAGATAATCAATTAATAGTAATGCACGACTCTTCTTTGAAAAGAACTACCTCTAAAGAGGGGATATGTGAAGAATTAACTTTAAAAGAAATTCAAGATAATTACAAATTGTTAGATGGAGAAAAGATACCTTCTCTGCAAGAAGTCTTATCTCAGACTAACGAAGAAGTACCTATCGTCATCGAATTAAAAGCATATAAAGGTAATTTCAGACCTCTTAAAAAAAGATTGATAGAAGAATTAAAAATCATCAAAGATAAAAAGAATGTTTGGATTATCTCTTTTGATCCTCGAGCTTTATTAGGTATCAACAAATATGGCTATATGAGATCTCTATTAATTGATAGATATCACACTTGGGTCATGCTATGCTCATTCTTATTTGAATCTATCGATACTCATTATTCTTTATTACAAAGAAGAGATCACATCTCTTATCGTAAAAAGCATCTAGTGAATGTCTACACTATAGAGACTGAACAGCAGATTAAAGATAGCATTGGGTATGTAGATACTATAACTTACCAATATCTCGATCCTGAAATAATACATAAATATCTTCCTAAAAAATAAACATTGCTAATTAAATTTTTTTAATTTTACAAAAAATACTTAGATATCAAAGAATTAGAATAATTATTTTTTATTATTCTTCACTAGATTTTCTCTATTAAGTTTCTCAGCACAATTATTTAATGAATACATTGATAGTTTGTTAAAAATTGTTGAAATATTGAAATGAAACCACTTACAATGTAGAAGTGGAAACCGGAAATTGATTTTGGGTTTCTATTTTTTAGGGGGTAATCTATGTTTAAATCACATGGAAAAGGAACCTTCTCAGGAAATCAGGTTCCTAAACTTACAAAAGCTATCTATCCTTGGTCTGGTATCTTCAGAGACGCTTGCTATGCTTTAGTCGGTACATTCCTATTGCAGTACGCGATGACTTCTGGCGTCCTCTCCTCAAACTTTGGTGAATATAGCGCTCAGATGCATGTCATAACTATCACTATGATGATCGCCTTAGTGTGGGATGGCATCAACGATCCTATCATGGGATTCTTAGTTGAAAAATTCCATTTCAAAGGTGGGAAATACAAACCCTGGATCTTAATCGGCTCAATTGGTAACGCCGTAGCCGTCCTATTAATGTTCTTAATTGGCCCTATGGGTGTTAAAGGCTGGGGCTATGTTGGAGCGATGTTAGCCTTCTACTTCTTGTGGGATACTTTCTTCACAATGAACGATATCGGCTACTGGTCAATGTTACCTGCTTTGACTAACGATCCTAAAGAAAGAGCATCCTTAACTAGTAAGACCACTATCGCCACCACTATCGGCGCTTTCTTAATGAACATCTTAATGTTCTTATTGCCTTCTATCTTAGGTGCGCAAACTTCTTACGCTGTCTCTGCTGTTGTAGTTTCCATCTTATTCTTAGTCTCTCAAGCCTTGATTTACTTCTTATGTCAAGAAAGAGAAAGAGATGCTAAACAAGAAGAAATTTCTGAACAAACTCACTTCTTAGATCTATTCAAGATCGTAGGTCAAAATAAACAATTACTCTTAGTTGTCATCGCCATGTTCTTATACTACATCGGTTCTGGCTTATTAACTGGTATCGGTTTAAATTACTATTACCTCTTATACGGATACAGATGGGGTGGATATATGGCAACCGCCATTTCAGTAATGTACGTCTTAGGTACCTTACTATCTCAAGCTTTATATCCTGCTTTAACTAAGAAATTCTCCAAGAAACAAATATTAACCTGCGGCTTTATCGTCATTGTTGTCGCCTATGTTACTTTCTTACTAGTAGGCTTCCCTATGTTTGGTGATAATCCTGTTGCTGCTAATGCTGTTCCTTCTGCTGCTCCTAGCGGCATTGGTGAAGCTCTAGGCTTCGCTTTTGGAGGAATGCACTGGTTGATTTATCTCACCTGCTTCTTATTCTTCGCAGGTTCAGGTATCTTCTATTTAGTCTTGATGGTCATGTTCCAAGATTGTATAGATTACAACGAATGGAAGTATGGCGAAAGAAAAGAAGCTATCGCCTTCGCTTGGAGACCTTTAGATGTTAAATTAGGTTCCGCCGCTATGACTGGTATAAGAAACTTAACTTTCATGGTCACCGGCACTCAAGTTGTCTTAACTGCTATTTCCACTGCTGAAGCCCACAATGTTCCTTATTGGGACAACGGTAAATTAATAACCAAGTTCTTTACTTACGATGGTTATGCTACCTTCGATGACGCTTTAAATGGCGCTATGACTAAGATGGTCGATAAACATTCACAATTGATGCAATTCGGTTTTATTATCATCGGTATCATCTTAGTTGTCTTCATTGTCGCCTTCTGCTTACTCCACTTTGGTTATAAGATTGATGAAGCGATGGAAGAAAAGATTGTTGCTGATTTAAAAAAGAAACACGAAGAAGACGAAAAATTAGTTGCTGAAGGTGTAGCTGTTAACGATATTCCTGAAGCTAAAGAAGGTGTCGATCAAACGACAACTTTATAACTAAATCAAATATTATAAAAGAGCCTGATTCTAGTAATCAGGTTTTTTTATTGGTTATATGCTAATCTAAATTAAGAGGTGATAATTAAATATGAGCGAAATTAGATTAGCTTTAAAAGAAGATATACCTTCTATAAATAGACTTTTAATTCAAGTTAATAATGTCCACGCTTATCTCTACCCTTCAATATTTAAAAAAGATAAGAAGAAATATAGCGATATAGACTTAGAAGATATCATTATTAACAAATCTAAAACCAATCCAATCTTAGTTTATCAAGAAGCTAATCAAGTTCTAGGTTACGCCTTTTTAATAATTAATGAAATTAAAGAAAATAACAATCTTCAATACAGAAAAGAATTATACATCGACGATCTTTGCGTCGATTCTTCTTATCGAAATAAAGGTATAGCATCATTATTGATTGATGAAGTTATTAAATACGCCAAACAAAACAAGTGCACAGAGATTACTCTAAATGTTTATTTAGATAATAAAGTAGCCTTAGATTTCTACAATAAAAAAGGATTTAAACCTTTAAAATCTATCTTCGAAATGAAAATTTAAAAACCTGTGGGAGGTCTAATTCCACAGGCTTTAAGTAAGTGTACCTTATTCAGGTTTATATCCATTTAAATGCGGGGCGGCGATGATGCCATTTACAAATCTGTTTTCTAATTCCCCTTGAATTAAAGGTAAAGCGTAATCGACATATTCTTGAGTGATGAAATTACCTTTTTCATTCATCATGGAACGAGGCATCTTCTTTTCATAGTTAGCAACATCCATTAAATTTGCAGTACCTAATTCATATTTATAAGGTTTAGATGACTTTCTGACGATAGTAATCATCTTGCCGGAAGTCCCTTTAATCGCTTGTCTAAC
>CACYCE010000011.1 GCA_902772915.1 uncultured Erysipelotrichaceae bacterium
ATTTTCAAAATTATTATTCGCAAAGTTTTCTATTGAAAAAGTCTTACCAATTTGTCTTGCACCAGTTATCAAAAGTGCTTGTTTTCTGTTTTCTTTCCATCGTAATAAAAAATCATCAATTTTTCTTTTTAGCATAAAACCACCTTCTTTTCCTTAATTGTAAGATATGCAACGGAAAACTGCAAGTAATTTTCGGTCAAAAATACGGAAAACTGCAAGCGTTTTTTAGCCAAAAATACGGAAAACTGCAAGTAGAAGTCATTTCATCACGAAAATGCAATGTTAAATTTGTGTTTTACCACGAAAATGCAACATTTAATATAATAATGTCCGAGTACAAAATTTAAAAAAAATTAAAAAGCACCAAAATAGAACTTATAAGACTCTAAATTGGACGCTATATTTCTTCTAATATTTTAAATAAATGGCTTAGCTATGCGGTTTTAATGTTTATAAATAAAAAAAGGTCTGATACAGTATCAAACCTACTTGTTCTTTAATGGTGGAGCTGACCGGGCTTGAACCGGCTACCTCCTCGTTGCGAACGAGGCGCTCTCCCAGGTGAGCTACAGCCCCAGAACCTAAATAAAATTAACATAATTGTAATATGTTTTCAAGTTTGATCACATTTCATTTATTGATCATTGCTTTGTATGAAAACAAAGTTAATTTCATAAATAATATCTTTTAATTGTATAAATGTGGACAATTTTAATAGGTTTAGGCCAAAATATTGGAATTATCTTGGCTCTTTAGAAAACAAACACAATATTTATGATTTTTAAGCGTGTGAAGAATATATTATATATTCTTGTGTTAATATTCTAATGGTATTTTTTAGTAGAAATGAAATTTAAAAGTTTAATAATAAGTTTATCTTTGATTGCTTTATCTGTTTTATCTCTTACTACCGCTACTGCTGCGTGGTTCAATTTTAATAATGCGGTTAGAGATATTGAGGTAATTACTGATAATTTAGATATATCCGCATTGAGTAATTCTACTTTGTATAAGAGAGCAAAAGAAGAATCAATGGACATTTCTGAAGTTCCTTCTTCTTTTGATGTTACAATCTCACCTTTAAACGCCGGTTTTTCAATGAATTATTTTGATCCTTATTACAAGAGATTCTTCACTTCTGATGAACCTTATATCAATACTTTCGTCAGCGCTTCTTTTTCAGTGAATTTTTCTACTAACTATAAAATTTCTTTGAATATTAATTACCAAGAAATTAATTCATATAAAAAGGTCTCTGAGTGGGAATATGAAATCGAACCTAAAACTAATGTTTATAAGTTATCACAAATTGTTAAATTTTCCGCAGCTTTAGTCGACACCTTACCTACTAACTCAACTAACTTCAAATCTAATTTCTCTAATCTAGATTCTTCCTATGTTAATTTATGGTCTATTGATTTGGCAAATTCAGAAGAAATTTTAACTTCTAGTCAGACTATAAATTTATTGACTACTAGTAATATTAATTCTGATACTACTACTAATTACACATTGTTAATTAACATTAATTACGATACTGACATTATCGATGCTGTTTCTAATTACTACGGTGAAGTCTTCACTATTGATAGACCATCTTTCGGGTGTGATTTTAATTTCAATTTAAGTGTGGAGCAAGTTGAATAAGATGGGGAGAATTAAGTATTTAAAAAGTTTATCTCTTCTTCTCCTTGTTGCTATTTCAGCATTGGCTTATTTAGCATCCACGGCTTTTTCTTATTACGCTATGAAAAGAGAATTAGAAATTACTTCTTTCACTGGTCAAATAAGAACTAACCAATATTTTGATTCAGGGGATGGAAGTGAAAATAACCCTTATATAATTACTAGACCTATCCATTTATATAACTTATCAAGATTGAACGCTTTAGGCTTATTGAATTCTAAAAAATATTACGAAGTAGGTAAAGATGATGGAAGCGGTAATATAAGAGTCTACGGGACTAATGATGGTAATGCTTTAAATCAAACGGTTTTAGATATGACAGGGCAAGACATCGCTCCTATAGGCTCTGAAATCACTCCATTTTTTGGTGAGTTTGAGGGTAATGATTTAAGCGTTTCCAATTTGACAGTCAATGGCGGAGGTAAAGAAGATATAGGTGTGTTTGGATATGTCGCCTCTTCTTCATCTATCAAGAATGTCAGTTTTACTGATTTAACAATCGATTCAGAGGGTTATTCTAACACCAACACATTATTTAGTGATGCTTCGATGACTTCGATGAGAAATAATGTTTATTTAACTTACGGTGGAAATAGATTAGAAAATATCAATAATGCTGTTGTATCTTCGTCTAACGCTTTAAATATAACTTTAAATTCTGGAAGTTTAGATTCTAATTATACATACTCTATAGTTCCTGGTCATGAAGGCGTTTTAACTAATGATAAAAAATTCAACACATCCATTATCAACAATACTAATGTTGAAAATGGTAAATCATTTATTTTACCTATCTACATTGTCGCTTCTTATTTTGATGAAAATTACAATTACGTCTCTTCAGTAATGCAGACCTACGATATTACTTTTAAAGGGACTGCAAGTGGAGTAAATATTGAAAAAGCGGAAATAAGATCTCAAGAAACTCACGGATTTAATATCGGTTATATAGCAGGTCATTGTGATGGGACGATGGAAGATTGTTATGTAAATACTAATTCTAGTTCTAATGATTCTATATTTACGGCTAATAAAACTACTTCCGGTTATACATCTACCAACACTAATTCTAAATATGGATTAGTAGGCTTAATTTCTCCTAATCATTCTGTTAATGAATTGATTGATGGAACGGATAGTGGAAGTGTCGTCAGTGTTCAATCATTTAGAGATGGTTCAGCCACTACCCCTTCTGAAAGTCAGACTGATTTTAATGTTTCTGCTACTTCTACAGCCGATTTTATCAACGGAGATGGAACAGGAGGTTATATTACTGCTACTAGCGATTTAGGTGAAGCTAACGCTTCTATAACTACTAAATTAGCAAATGAAAATGATAATTCTTCATTGATCGATTATTATACTGAAAACAATTACGATTATTACAAAATAAAAGATAATAAATCTGGTAACATTTTTTATCCTCAATCTATTTATAGAAAACAAAGTTCATCTAATGCCTATTTCTACAGATTTAATAACATAGGTAATCGTTCAAGTTTCTCCTCCGGTAGTTCCAATGTTTTAGGTAGAGCTGTTACTTTAACTTCCGATGGGGCAGGAAGAGTCTACGTATTATATACAACAAACAATAATAAAACTCCAATCCCTATGTGTATGGTTTCTAAACCTGATGGTGTTGCTGATGAAGATGTCAACTATAAAAAGTTTAATACTGAGACGATTACTACTTCCACCGACTTTGATGCTTATCAAGAAAGCAATGGTATAACATTAGGAAGAAATGAAAGCGGAAAGACTGTTATTGCTACAAACAGAACTTCAATTTATTTCTGTTACTTTGATATTCCAGAAGCGGGTTCGTATTATTTTGGTAATGCGACTCAAGGTAGAGCTGATGTTCAATATTTCCGTTTCTATTATTCTAAAGAAGGCGGTAATGCGGGAGGAGAGACTTCTGATTCGTCTTTAGCAAATAACAACACTGTAATTAATGTAGATTTTAGAGGGTATGTTAATAGCACCCCTTATCTTTCAGGTGTAGCAGTTAATTTTAGAGAATCTAATTCCTCTTGTTTACAACTGCAAGTGTATTTCGATCCTACTAATCGAAGATTTATCTTTATTTTAATTTCCTTATCTAATACTTCTGAGACGGTAAAAATATATAAGAATAAATTGGATAAAGTTGGAGTAAATTATACTAGCTCAGATAATCTATATATAAATTCCACGAATAATTCTCCTACAACCATATCTCAAGGAAAATCGATTACTACAGTAATTAATAGTAGTTCTACTACTGTAGTTTCGCCTTCATAAAATTATAGATAATTTTAGTCATAATAATTTTTAATTTGGTATAACCATTATTATTTATTTAATGTAAAATATTTTTGTATTGTAAGGAGCTTGTTTATATGGCTGAAGAAAAAGTAGAAAAGACTGAAAGTCAAAAGAATATTGATAAGTATGTCAAAGTTTGGAAGGCTTGTAGAATTTTTGAAGCGTTGATTCTTTTAACTATAGGTGTTCTCGCTATAATTTATAGAGATAATGCAACCTTCAAGGCTTGGATTTTTAGAATTATTGGTATCTTGTTAATCTTAGATGGTAGTATTGTTCTAATTAAGTATTTCTTAGAACCTGTCATGGCATCAACGATTACCCAAGGATTTATTCTTTCAATTTTCGAAGTATCATTCGGTGTCTTGTTTATTGTTAAAGCTGATAACATCTTCGTCTATTTTGAAGATTTAATTGTCTGGTTCTTATGCATTTTATTGTTTGCTACAGCGCTTATCTTTATTATCGCTGCAACTATAGGAATCATAAGAAAAGAAAGAAAGATGTCTGTTGCAGTAATTGAATACATCATTGCCGCAGCATTCATTACTGGTGGTGTTCTCATCTTGATCTATCAAGATAGAGCTAGACAAGTAGTAATGACTATCGTCTTAGTTGTATCTGGTTTGATATTAATCGGTTTAGGTATGTTTGCATTAGTTACAGCCTTTGTTCCTGATTTCTTCAAAAACAAAGCTAAGAAAGCTAAGAAAATTAAACCCGTCTCTGTTGAAGAGGTAAAATCTAAAGAAGATGAAGACAATACTGTCGACGCTGAATCTTCTCCTATAGAGGAAGAACAAGCTGAAGAAGATAGTGAAAAAGAAATTGAAGTTCCTCAATTAGAAGATAAAGATTCTGATAATCAAGAAGAACCCAAGAAAAAGAAGAGAAAATTCGGTAAAAAGAAATCTAAATAATATCGATGTCAAACTAAAAACTCTAGGAATTCACCTAGAGTTTTTAATTTGAATTAATAATTATTTTCTCCCGTTAACTGCTAATTTGACAACTTCGTATCCGCCATTGTACAAGCCTTGTTTATTTAAAACTTGGATTTGTTTAGTTAAGTGGATTAATAATTCATTATCGTCAATCAATCTGTCTAAGATTTCATTCATGCTCTTTTCATCAGGACATTCAAATGTGGAATCTCCTTCTTCTTGAGCGTGAACTGCTGAGTGAACTTCGTGTCCTCCAATATGTCTCATCATAACTTTAACAACAGGATAGAAAGCTAATTCAGAGGGCTTAGTTACTAACATTTCTACATGTCTCATTAATAAGTTAGTGGAATACACCGCTTCGAAGATATCTTTGTTGTAGATACAATAGATGCCTTCAATTTTATTTTTATCCATAGTGGAGACAAATTCAGTTAATTTTTGATATTGATCGAAGAACTTAACTGATTTCTTTTCAAAGGATGGAATGTTCTTACATAAATAATCGTACATATCTTTGTGATCGCCGAAATTCAAAAATAACGTAGCCTTGTTCTTTTGAATGTAAGGAAGAAGGTGCTTAATCATTTTTAAGAAAAGTTTACTTCCCGCTCCGGCTCCTCCTACGCTCATCAAGATTCTCTTAGGTTCGCCTTTTAAAATTCTCTTAATTCTATTTTCGCAGTCGATATCGATATTGGAAACTAATTCGTGATCGACATAATGCCCTACTTGGTAAATATCTTTTTCAGGTATGCCTTTCAAAGGTTTTTTATCCATGCCATTAAGCATCTTGTATCCTAAATACGCAAAAGGAGTTTGAACGGCGTGGATAGCTCCTTCAGATAGATGTAAACCCATAGGCCAGTTATCAGGTATAGCATTAACTACGTGAGTTAAATTAGCATGTATAGCTCCTTGAGAAGGCCAGACGTGAGTTGCGACATAAGGAATATCTTTAGGCAAGTCTTTAAATAAAGGAACCAACAATTCGGAATTTTTTTGATCTGTAGCGTTATAAGTAATCTTTCTAAAGCCTTCAGAATTTAAAGGTTCCCAAATGAAGTGGTTGAATAAATGTGAACGCTGAGAGATTCTACTTGCTAAAGAATAGAGATCATTTTGAGCTCTGATCATTTTAGAACCAGTAGCGTCAAAAGAAGCTAAATCAAACCAATAAGGTTTGTATCCTAAAGCTTTAGCGCAACTAGCTATAGCTATAGATATACGGTAATGACCAAACCCCATTCTGATATTTCCAACAACCAAGGCGTTAGAAGGAAATTCCATTTTGGTAGGAGAAAGAACTAAATTCTCTACTCCCATCTCCTTTAAAGAAGGAATTTCTTTAGGGGCGAGATGATATTCTTTTTTAGAATCATCGCCGAATTTCTTAATGTATTTAGCTTTAGATTTATTTGCCTTCTTAACAAATTTAGAAGGTATTTTATTTCCAAAAATTACTGCTGATTTATCTTCCATAATATTATTTACTCCTTAGCTAATTCATTCAATAATTTGATATCTTCTTCCGTATATAAAGACATATCATCGGAAGTTAAGAACATATCTGCGTATTTTCTATCTGTCTCTAAGATGAATCTTTTTTGTTCTTCACTCATCTGAGTACCTTTAAGTAAGAAGACATCGGGATCGTTTTTAAAGAATCTGTTGTTGAGGTGAGCTCTATAACGAGTGTTTCTTACTGTCAACTTAGAAGAGATTCTTTCTCTATGTAAAAATCTCATATAGAAGACATCATCCCACTTCAAGGATATATCCATTCCGATTCGGCAGTAGTCGACATTAAAGAAAGCTGGGAAAAGAGGGACTCCACATCCGATTATGTAACATCCTTCCAATTCTTTTCTAAGAAAGTCCATAGCTTCTTGCATCAATTGACCGCGAGTTTCATCTTTGTGAATCTTTAAAGTTACAGCATATAAGAAATCTAATTTAAATAATTTGAATCCGTAACCTTTTAAAGTTGTGAAGACTTCGTGTAGATAATCTTTAACTTCTTTAAGATGGAAATCTAGAACGTAAGTGCCATCCCAGTTTGCTCCTTGGTAGATATATTCCCCTTTTTCATTTTTGATAAACCAATCGGGATGATTTTTAAATAAAGTGGAGTTTTTAGACCCGCAGAAAGGAGCAAGCCACAACCCAGGCATCATATTGTTATCTTTAATCTTTTTAGCGATAGGTTCTAGCCCTAGAGGGAATTTTTTCTTGTCGATTAATAACCAATCGCCGATAGATTCTTGATAACCATCATCTATTTGGAACAATTTAAATGGAAGTTTCTTCTCTATAGCGTCATGTAAATCTTTTTCTATAACTTCTTGAGAGATGTTTTGATAATGACGATACCAAGAAGTGTACCCTACTAATTTAGGAGGTTTATTAAAACCTTTGTTAAATTTCAAACAATATTTATCAAAGACATCTCGTTCATTTCCTTTAGTAAAAAAGATGTTGAAAGCTTGGTAAGGAGAATCAATTATTAAACCTTTATTATCTTTATAAGCGAACAGGTGACTTGTTTTAGAAATATAAAATACAGTATATCCGCTTCTTTCAGATAGAGAGCCATATAATCTAAATTGTTCTTTATTTCTCAAATATGTATAAGAGAAAGAATAATGGTGATGATATTCGATAAAGTCATAATCACCATAGGCTCTAAGATGATAAGTTTTTTCGACAAAACGATCTAGAAAACCCATCTTTTTAGTTTTTTGACCAACGTGTTGTTCTTGAGTATCAGTCCAAGATTGATAGCCGTTGGAAAAAAAGAGATCGGTGTTGTGCATTTTATCTTCTAAGTTAATTCGACAAGAAACAATTTCAATTTTATCTTTAGGTAATAAATCTAAAGTAATTGTATCGTCGCTCTTTTTATAGATGATATCTAAGACAAAGGATTTGTTAGTGTACTTAACACCTTTATATAGATAGGTTACTTCGTAAAGATCCATAGCCCCTCCTAAGACAATATCTTAATTAAAATATAACATCATGTAAACGCTTTCTCAACAAAAAGGAAACTAAAACTAAACTTTTAGTTTCCGGAGAACAAAAACAAATCGCCACGAATGAACATGGCGATTAAATTTATTTAGATTTATGCTCAAGAGCAGCTTTAACAAAGTCTCTAAATAACGGATGAGGAGATAGAGGACGAGATTTAAATTCGGGATGGAATTGAACAGCGATAAAGAAAGGATGATCCTTGAGTTCGATAATTTCAGTTAAGTTAGTTTGAGGATTGATACCGGATATTATGAAATTTCCATCATTGAATTTAGAAATGTATGAAGGATTAACTTCATATCTGTGACGGTGTCTTTCGGAAATCATTTCAACTCCGTAAGCTTTGTAAGCTTTAGTGTTAGGTTTGAGTTTGCAATCATACGCTCCTAACCTCATAGTTCCTCCTAACTTTATACCTTTATATTGGTCAGGAAGATAGTCGACTACAGGATAAGGAGTGGTAGGATCAAATTCTGTGGTGTTAGCACCTTTTAAATTTAATACATCGTTAGCATATTCAATAATAGCAAGTTGTAAACCAAGGCAAAGGCCCAAGAAAGGAACCTTGTGTTCTCTAGCATATTTAATGGCTAGTTTCTTACCCTCAGTCCCTCTTTCTCCAAAGCCTCCAGGAACTAGAATACCATCGACTTTAGATAATAATTCATCGCAGTTAGATTCGTTTAAATCAACAGAATTTATCCAGTGAATATTGATTTTAGAATTATTAAAATAGCCAGCGTAAACTAATGAAGATGATACGGATATATATGCATCGTGAAGTTCGACATATTTCCCTACTAAAGCAATGTCGACGGTCTCTTTAATACCTTTAATCTTTTCGATAAGACCTTGCCAATCGGACATATCAGCTTTAGGTGCACCTAATCTAAAGTGATCTAAAACCAATTCATCTAATCCTTGTTCGTGGAGATTTAAAGCAACTTGGTAAATGTATTCGCAATCTTGCGCAACTAAGACATTTTTAACAGGGACGTTGCAGAATAAGGAAATCTTCTCTCTGGTCTTTAAATCTACGGGAACTTCACATCTTAAAATTATGATATCCGGTTGAATACCCATACCTGCTAATTCTTTAACTGAGTGTTGAGTGGGTTTAGATTTTGTTTCTTGGGTGGTTTTCAAATAAGGAACTAAAGTGTTGTGGATATATAAAGTGTTATCGTGACCAAAATCTGCTCTAGCTTGTCTAATAGCTTCGATAAAAGGGGTAGATTCTATATCACCGACAGTTCCACCTATTTCAGTTATAACAATATCCGCTTGCGAGACTTCCGCCGCATCGACTAATCTCTTTTTAATTTCATTAGTGACGTGAGGAATAACTTGAACGGTTGAACCTAAATAATCTCCTCTTCTCTCTTTTTCAATAATAGTAGAATAAATCTTACCGCTAGTTACTGACGATTCTTTAGTTAATGACAAATCTGTGAATCTCTCATAATGACCTAAATCTAGATCGGTTTCCGCTCCGTCATCAGTAACGAAGACTTCCCCATGTTGATATGGTGACATAGTACCTGGATCGACATTTAAATAAGGGTCGAATTTCTGCATAAAGACTTTAAGTCCACGCTTAGTTAACATTCTTCCTAAAGACGCTGCAGATATACCTTTACCTAAAGAGGAGACGACTCCTCCAGTTACAAAGATGAATTTAGTTTTCATAAAAATAAAAAAACCTCCTCACTAAGACTTTCTCTTACTTTTGGGGGTGCCCTAATTATTCTATCATTATTGATTGCTAATATTTAGACTTAAATGTAAAAATCAATCTATTTTTTCTTAGTTTTCAATGTATTAAAGAAGATAAGAAAGAATTATAATAATTACATGGAAAAGAAAAATATATATAGTATTGACGCAATTGACAATAAAGGCGAAAAAGTTTCTTTAAGTAAATATAAAGGAAAGGTTCTTTTAATTGTCAATACTGCGACTAGATGTGGATTCACTCCTTCTTATAAAGAACTACAAAATCTCTATGATAATTATAAAGATAAAGGTTTTGAGATTTTAGATTTTCCTTCTAATGATTTTAATCAAGCTAACGAAGATGATGAAGAAATCAATAAAATTGTTACTTCAACTTATCAAACCACCTTCCCTCGTTTTTTGAAGGTTCACGTCAATGGAGATGAAATAAGCGAAGTTTATAAATTTTTAATTTCAAAAATTGGGTTTCAAGGATTTAATATGGAACATCCTTTAGGCCCAATTTTAGATAAGAGATTAAAGGAAAAAGATCCTGATTATAAATCTAAGAGTGATGTGAAATGGAACTTCACTAAATTCTTGATTGATAAAGAAGGAAATGTGGTTTATAGATTTGAACCTACCTCGCCTATTTTTGAAGTTGAAGAAAAGATCTCCGCTCTATTAAATAAATAACTAAATATAATAATTTTATCTTGTAAAATAGTTGACTTAGATTTTTTATTGCTTTATTATTAATAACGCGATGGGCGTTTAGCTCAGCTGGGAGAGCATCTGCTTGACGTGCAGAAGGTCATAGGTTCGATCCCTATAGCGCCCACCATCGTGCTATTAATGATGGGGGATTAAGTTAATCCCTTTTTTCTTTAATAGGTACACGGAGTAATACCCAAGTGGTTGAAGGGACTGGTCTTGAAAACCAGCAGCGGGGTAATTCCCCGGCAAGAGTTCGAATCTCTTTTACTCCGCCATATTGAAACAATAGGATTGATACAAAAATATCAGTCCTTTTTTTCATTTTCAGAGAATATTTTGTTTTTAATGGTTTACAAATAAATTACTGTTGACTATAATCAAATTGAAATTGAAAATAGTCGGAGGTGATATGATGGCATATATCAATAGAGCGATTGAAGATACGCTTAAAAATAGATTTGAAACAACTAAATCTGTAGCAATCACAGGTGCTAGACAAGTTGGCAAAACAACTATGACAAAACATATATATTCTGATATAAGAAGAATAAATC
>CACYCE010000012.1 GCA_902772915.1 uncultured Erysipelotrichaceae bacterium
AGCGTTAATATTTTTGATTTTGTCTTTAATGCAAACAACCATATATTCTCACCTCTTAATATATTGTACTATATAGAACTAATTTTGCCTACTATCTTGAGATATTTTTGTAAAGAAAAAGTGCTGATTTGAGATAAAAATCTCGTATCAACACAATTGTTTAACTAATATGGTGGAGATGAGGGGAGTTGAACCCCTGTCCAAATAAGGCTAAAAAACGATCACTACAGCTTAGGGCATCATAATACGTTAGAGTTCGTCATGCTCGGATTCACATCTAACGGCGGTAGATCTTTTTTGTCATCTGCATATAGACTACCTTACATGCAGACTATTCTTTCTAGGTTAGCCTCCAAACTTCCGAAAGAATTAGTACAAGATTATGGAGACACACTCGAGGTTTTAACCTCGCTTACGCTGGGCTAAATCTAAGTTAGCAAGCAGCAGCCGCAAAAGCGGGAGCGTTGTAATTGTTGAAGATTCTTCTGTTTTTGGCAGTTAATCTTGTTTGGCATTTAGGTTTACCATACCGCTGCGCTCGTTCCCCGTCCCTACCTGTCGAGACCATTACATCCCCGTATAGAACGCTTTTTAGAGCATATATATGATATAAGATTTACTCTTTAAAATCTAGTTGTTTTTACGGGTGTTATATATTTTAGGATCAATATTAATATTGTAAAAATAAACATTATTTTTTATATTCAAAACATTCGTGATAAATAGGTAAAAACGATAATAAATCGAAAATTAAAAGAAGTTATCTTATTCTCTGAGATTGTAATAAAAAAATTTAACTTATATAATAATAGTGTTCTTTATAGAACAATTGATTAAAGTGTTATTTTAAAATTGTCTTATATAAATTTCTCAATTAGTTACTTTGCTAGTTATGGCTTTCAAAAACAAGTTTCATAGATAAAGGTAACTCCTACGTAACTTTTGATTAAAGTTATTTAGATAATTAATAAGAAATACGATTTAATTGATAGGATTATAAGGTCTTGCATCCTTTTAAAATTGCATAGAAAAAAGAGGATTTTTAAATGAATTATTTATTTGCTATTTCTGAAACCGGTTGGGTAATTCTTTTAATCGGTGTTGCTTTAGCTGTGGCCGCTATTTCTGTAGTGGGAACTGTAGCTTTCTTCAAAAAGAGAAAAGATAAGGCTACTGCAGATGCTGCTAGCATCTTGAAAAAAGCTGAAGGTGATGCTGAACAAATTAAAGCTGAAGCTAGAAGAGAAGCTAAAGCCCAAGTCGCTGAATTAAAAGCTCTTGCTGATCAAGATATCAAAGAGAGAAAGGCTAATATCATTGAAGATGAAAAGAAGTTAGATTTAAGAGAACAAGCTATCGATAAGAGAGATCAACTCTTAACTAATAAAGAAGAAGTCTTAGAGCAAGCTAAAAATGAATATGATCACAAGAATCAAATTTTAGTCGCTAAGCAAAATGAAGTTCAAGAGAAGTTGGATTCTATTCTCGAAACTTTGCAAACTGTCGCAAACATGTCTACTCAAGAAGCTCACGATGAATTAATGAAAAGAGAAGAAGAGAAGATGACTAAAGAAATCGCTGCATACGAGAAAAATAGACTCGATGAAGCGGAAGCTAATTGCGATTCTAAGGCTAGAGATATCATCTCCCAAGCTATATGTAAATATTCTCAAGATGTCGTCTCTGAACAAACCATCTCCACTGTTGCTCTTCCTTCTGAAGATATGAAGGGAAGAATTATCGGTAGAGAAGGTAGAAATATCAAGACTCTAGAATCTTTATTAGGTGTAGATGTCATTATCGATGACACCCCTGAAGTCATCACTTTATCTTGCTTTGATCCTATAAGAAGAGAAACAGCTAGATTGACTCTAGAAGCCTTGATTAAAGATGGGAGAATTCAACCTGGTAAGATTGAAGAAATCTACGCTAAATGCAAATCCCAATTAGAAGATAGAGTAAGAAGAATTGGTGAAGAAACCGTAAATAAATTAGGTTTAGTTGGTTTCAATAGAGAAATGCTTTCTTATATTGGTAGATTGCATTATCGTACTTCCTACGGTCAAAATGCTTTAGACCACTCCATTCAAGTTGCTATTCTTTGTGGCATGATGGCTGCAGAATTACACCTTGATCAAACTTTAGCTAAAAGAGCCGGCCTACTTCACGATATAGGTAAATCCGCTGACTTTGAATTAGAAGGAAGCCACGTTGAAGTCGGTTCAAGATTAGCTAAGAAGTTTGGTGAAAACGATGTAGTTATTAATTCTATTGAATCTCACCACGGAGATGTTTCTCCTAAATATGTTATTTCTAACTTAGTTCAAGCTGCTGATACTCTTTCTGCGGCTAGACCTGGAGCTAGAAGTGAAACTTTGGAAAACTACATCCAAAGAATCGAACAATTAGAAACTATTTGTAAATCTTTCGATGGTGTAGAAAATTGCTACGCTATGCAATCTGGTAGAGAAGTTAGAGTAATGGTCGCTCCTAGCCAAATTAACGATCAAGATTCTTTCACTTTAGCTAGACAAATTAGAGAGAAGATTGAAAATGAAATGACCTATCCTGGTCAAGTTAAAGTTCAAGTAATTAGAGAAGTTAGAGCTGTAGATATCGCTAAATAAAAAATGGTTAAAATACTATTCTTAGGAGATATAGTCGGTAACTTAGGTCGACAAATCGTCAAAGATCAATTGAGTGAGATTAAAAAATCAAACTCGATTGATTTTGTCGTGGCTAATGGTGAAAATGCCACCCATGGCAAAGGTTTATCTCTAGCTCACTACAAAGAACTCATCGGAGCGGGAATCGACTGTATAACTATGGGTAACCATTTTTATAGAGTCAGAGAAATCATAGATAAAAACGACGAATATATTTCTTTAATTCGCCCTTTAAATATGCATCCTTCCACTCCTGGAAAAGGAAGTGCGCTCTTTGTAATTAAAGACAATATAAGAATTAGAGTCACTAATTTGATAGGTAGAGTCTTCATTGACGGAGGTGATTCTAATCCTTTCGATGCTTTGAATAATTTAATTGAAAAAGAAGTTAAAGATGAAATTCATTTTGTCGATTTCCACGCTGAAGCTACAGGAGAAAAGATGGCTTTGGCTCTAGCGTTTGATGGTAAAATCTCCGCTTTAGCAGGAACTCATACTCACGTTCAAACTAACGATAATAGAATCTTACCTAACGGAACTGGTTTTGTTTCGGATGCAGGTATGTGTGGAGCTTACGATTCTATTTTAGGAGATGATCCAACTTCAATAATTTCTCGATCGTGGTATGGTCAACCTACTAAATTTACTCCTAAAGATGATGGCAAGAAGATTTTAAATGGTGTGATTTATTCTATTAACGAGAAAACTAAAAAGTGTGAAAAGGTAGAATTGGTAAATATATTTGAAGATTAAATATGAGCAAAAATAAAATTAATGTAATTTCTTTCCCAGATATTAAGCAAGCAGGAAGAAGAAATCCAAAAGAAGCTGTCGTAATAAGAAACGCTTCTTTAGAAGCTTCAGAAGCTTTAAAAATCTGGGCTAAAGGTAAATTTTATTATCTTAATACTTCCGGATGTCAGGCTAACGTCAGAGATTCGGAGATTTTAGATGGTTATTTTCGTCAATTAGGATTAACTCCTACTGCAGATCCTTTTAATGCTGACTTAGTTTTATTTAACACTTGTGCAGTAAGAGAAAATGCGGAGAATAAAATCTACGGAGAATTAGGTAGATTGAAATCTGCTTGCGAAAAAAAGAATAAAATTGTCGGTATTTGCGGATGTATGGCTCAAGAGGAAAAGCCTATGAAATACATAAGAGATCATTTCCCTTATGTTAATTTAGTTTTCGGTACTCATAATATTGATTCTATATATTCTTTATTAGATGCTTGTATCACTTCCGAAGAGAGAATTTTTGATGTCCTATCTACTCAAGGTGATATGGTTGAAGGCCTTCCTTCTTATAGAAGTGATAAAGTAAAAGCTTTTGTCAATATTATGTACGGGTGCGATAACTTCTGCACTTATTGTATAGTTCCTTACACTAGAGGAAGACAACGCTCGCGTTCACCTTTAGAAATTGTTAGAGAAGTCGAACAATTAGTTAAACAAGGATATAAAGAAGTCACTTTGTTAGGTCAAAATGTCAACGCTTACGGTTTTGATTTTAAAGATGAAAACAAATTTACTTTTGCCAATTTATTGGAAGCTGTCGCTAAGACTAATATTCCTCGTGTGAGATTTACTACTTCTCACCCTGCCTATTTTACTGAAGATGTCTTTAAAGTTATGGCTAGCTATTCTAATATCATGCCCGCTTTGCATTTACCCTTACAATCAGGCTCGGACTTTATGCTTAAGAAGATGAATAGATCCTACGATTCTAAAAAGTATTTAGCTTTAGTTGACCTACTTAGAAAATATGTCCCAGATATGATGCTAACTACCGATATCATCGTCGGATTCCCTAATGAATCTGAAGAAGATTTCCAAGCCACTTTAGATGTATGTGAAAAAGTTAGATATGACAATGCCTTTACCTTTATCTATTCACCTAGAGATGGTACTCCTGCTGCTAGATTTATTGATCATACTACTAAAGAAGAGAAGTCAGCTCGTTTTGATAGATTGAAAAATCTCATAGATAAATGCGCTACTGAAAATGCCGCTAAAGAGGTTGGTAAAGAAGTAGAGGTCTTATTTGATACTGTCTCTAAAAGAGATAGCAATATGATTTCGGGCTATTCTCGCCACAATAGATTAGTTCATGTTAAAGGTGATTCTTCTTTAATTGGTCAGATTAGAAAAGTTAAAATCTTAGAGTCTCACACCTATTCTTTAATTGGAGAACTTCTGAATGACTGATTTAGAAGAAAAAACTTATTCTTTGATTCGAGCCTTCTATCAAACTCAGACTTGTCAAAGATATATCAAAGCTAAAAAAGCTTATAACGAAGACAGAGAAATTCAAGATTTAATTTCTAAAATCAAAGAAGGTAAGAAGAAAGTTAAATATTTACCTCATTCTCAACAGCTTGAATTGTTCTCTCAACTTCGCATATATCAGAAGATGATTGATGATAATTCTATTACTATCACTTATAAACAACTTGAAGAAGAAATTAAAGCGATGGAAGAACCTATAAGAAATTTATTTGTCTTCTAGATTTCTAGAAGACTTTTTATTTACTTATTTATTTATTGTGCTTTAAGTTCTTTAATAAAATTATCAATAAGAGTAAATTAAATATGGGTATTAACCTATTTGATTAAAGGAGTGTAAAAAAATGAAGTTTTATTTAGATTCTGCTAAGTTAGATGAAATTGATAAAGCGTACAAGAATTATGGTATTGATGGAGTTACTACTAACCCTAAACACATTATGAATTCTGGTAAGCCTTTCTTAACTGCTATTCAAGATATCGCTAACTGGATAAAAGAAAATAATTTAGGAGGAGTTGAGCAATTCCCAGTCTCTGTGGAGATTAATCCTCATTTAGAAAAATGGGAAGACATGGTTAAAGAAGGCGAAAAGATTTCTAAAATCTGTGAAAATTTCGTTATTAAGATTCCTTGTAATTTACAAGGGCTAAGAGCTGCTAAAGAATTAGAGGAGAAAGGTATTAGAACTAATGTCACTTTGGTCTTCTCTCCTTCTCAAGCTATCCAAGCTGGAAGAATCGGTGCGAAGTTCGTTTCACCTTTCCTAGGTTGGAAAGAATCTAATGGTGAAGATTGTTTCCAATATATGAGCCAATTAGTTAACATCTACAGAGAAAAAGGCTACGAGACTGAAATCATTGTTGCAGCGGTCAGAACTGGTAAACAAATTGCTGAAGCGGCGGAAATGGGTGCGGATATTGTCACCGCAGGCTTACAAGTTTACGAAGATGCCTTTACTCATCCATATACTGACTTTGGATTAAAGAAATTCCAAAACGCTTGGGATAATACTAAAGGTAATTAATTAGGACTTAGCAAGTTAGGTTGACTAACTTGCTTTTTTATTATTGATTATTTAGTTCTCATCGATAAGACAATTATTAATATTTATCTATATTTTTATATAATTTCAAACTATGTTATTTGAATAAGCACCTTTTTAAAATGCTATAATAAAAAACAGAGAATTTTTATTATGGCGAAAAAGGAAAAGAAAGAAAAAGACACCGGTTTTACTCCGATGGTCAAACAATATCTAGAAGTAAAAGAGAAAAACCCCGATGTCATAATTTTATTTAGACTCGGTGATTTTTACGAGATGTTTTTTGAAGATGCAGAAATTGCTTCTAGAGAACTTCAATTGTATTTAACTAGTAAAGCAGCGGGAAATGGGAAGAAGATTCCTATGTGTGGAATCCCTCATCACGCTTATTTAAATTACGTTCAAAAATTGATAGATAACGGTCATAAAGTTGGTATAGTCGAACAATTAGAAGATCCTAAACTTGCTAAAGGTATAGTTAAAAGAGATGTTATTCAAATTATCACTCCTGGTGCGAATTTAGAAATAAAAGGCGCGGATAATAATTACATAGCTTCTATTATCGATTGTAAATTTATATATTCTTTAGCTTTTGCGGATTTGTCTACTGGAGAGATTTTTGTTATGAATGTCTCTCATTCTTACCAAGATGCTATTTCTCAGTTAGTTAATTACGATGTTAAAGAAGTTGTAGTCTCCACTTCCTTGGATGCTTCATTAATTAACGCTATTAAGACTTTAACTAAGATTTGTATTACTTATTACAATAACGACGAAGATGATTTATCATATCAACCTCTATATCAATACATCTCTGATGAAAGACAAAATAAAGCTATTTCAAAATTGATGAATTATTTAACTGAGACTCAAAAGAGAACTTTAGATTATTTTAAACCTGCTTCACCTATAGTAATTTCTGAAATCTTATCTTTAGATCATTCGACTAGAGTGAATTTAGAATTGACTAAACCTCTTTCAGGAGAAGGAACTTTCGGCTCTTTGTATTGGCTATTGAACCACAATAACACTCACATGGGTGAAAGATTACTTAAGTCTTGGATTAATGAACCTAGCGCTTCATTAAAGGAAATTAATTCTCGTTTAGATAAAGTTGAAACTTTAGTAAATAACTTTTTGATTAGAGGAGATTTAAAAGAAGAACTGTCTTCTATTTACGATTTAGATAGATTAATAGCGAAATTATCTTTCGATTCTTGCTCTGGTAAAGAGATGCTTCAACTCAAGCAGTCTCTAGTGGTAGTTCCGAAAATTAGAGAGAGCCTAGAGCAATTAAATTCACCTTATTTTACTGATATATACGAAGACTTAGGTGATTTTAGTGAACTTATTGATTTATTAGAAAGAGCTATTGATCCTTCTTGTCCTCCTAGTATTAAAGAAGGAGGAATCTTTAAGCTTGGATATAAAGAAGAATTAGATGAAGTAATAAAAATGGCTACTGATGGTAAACAGTATCTATTAGATATCGAAGCTAGGGAAAAAGAGAGAACTGGAATACACACATTGAAAGTTGGTTATTCAAAAATTTTCGGTTATTTCATCGAAGTTTCTAATGGTCAATTAAGTCAAATTAAAGATGAATATAATTACATCAGAAAACAAACGATGACTACAGGTGAGAGATTTATCACTGAGGAATTAAAGAATATAGAATCTAAGATTCTCCACGCGGAAGAAACTAGAATCGATATGGAATATAAGCTATTTGTAGAACTAAGACAAATAGTTAAACAATGGACTTTAAAGATTCAAAAATTATCTAAAGCTATTGCTAAATTAGACGTAGTTTGTTCTTTAGGAGAAGTCGCTTCTTCTTCCTCTTATGTTAGACCTACATTCAATGGAGAAAGAAGAATAGAAGTAAAAGATGCTAGACATCCAGTTATTGAAAAGGCGATGCCTGATAAAGTTTTTGTCTCTAATGATTATTATTTCGACCCTTCTTTAGAAGTGATGATTATCACCGGTCCAAATATGGGCGGCAAATCAACTTATATGAGGGAATTCGCCCTATTAGTAATAATGGCTCAAATAGGCTCTTTTGTTCCAGCTAGTAAAGCGGATTTATATATTTTTGATTCTATCTACACTAGAATTGGGGCGAGCGATGATTTGATTAAAGGCGAATCTACCTTCATGGTAGAAATGGCAGAGACCAATAGAGCCTTAAGAAATGCTACTTCTAATTCTTTGTTAATTTTTGATGAAATCGGTAGAGGTACTGCTACTTACGATGGAATGGCTCTAGCTCAAGGTATCATCGAATATATAGTTTCTAAAGTTCACGCTAAAACTTTATTTTCAACTCACTACCACGAAATAACTTCTTTAGTGAGTCATCTTCCTTCAGTTAAAAACGTCCACGTTGATGTTAAAGAGCAGGATCAAGATGTTACTTTTTTATACAAGATAAAAGAAGGACCTATGGATAAATCTTATGGTATCAATGTTGCTAAATTAGCGGGTCTACCTGAAGAAGTCTTAGATAGAGCGAGAGAATTATTAGTTCAATTTGAAAATAAGAAAATTGATTTTTCCTCGATGCAAAAAGAACTTTCTAAACCTAAAGAAAAAGAAGTTAATTTAGAGAATCAAGAAATAATTTCATCTTTAAAAAAGGTCGATCCTTTGACTTTATCTCCTTTAGATGCCTTAAATTTCCTCTTTGAATTAAAAAAGAAAGTGAAATAGATATATGTCCAAGATTAGATTGATGTCTCCAGAGCTAGCAAATACTATCGCCGCTGGAGAAGTTATAGAAAGACCTTCATCAGTTATTAAAGAACTTGTGGAAAATTCGATTGATGCTAATTCTAAAAATATCGAAATTTCCGTTTTTCACGGTGGTAAAGATTTAATTATCGTTAAAGATGACGGGGAAGGTATGGATAGAGAAGATGCAGTAATGGCTTATAAAAGGCACGCTTCTAGTAAACTTAAATCCGTTTACGATTTAATGAGAATAACTACTTTAGGCTTTAGAGGTGAAGCTATACCATCTATTGCTTCTGTATCTAAAGTTCACATGATTACTTCTTCAGGAGAGGGAGTTGGAACAGAAATAAATTCTTCTCCTGATAAGGAATTAGAAGTAAAAGATGCACCTCTAAGAAAAGGGACTATTTTCGAGATAAAGGAATTATTTTTCAATACTCCTGCTCGTTTGAAATATCTAAAATCTGAAAGAACTGAAAATTATTCTTGCATCGAAATAGGTGAACATTTAGCTTTAGCGTTTCCTAATATCGCTTTTAAATTTTATCTCGATGGTAAAGAAGTCTTTCACACTAATGGAAGAGGAGATTTATTAGAAACTATCTCCTTAATCTACGGTAATAACATCGCTAAGCAAAGCTTGAAAATTGATTTTGAAGGTGATGGATACGAAGTGCATGGCTATATATGTCACCCTTCTATTAATTATTCAAATAGGTACAACATGTTGACTTTTTTAAATAATAGAGGAGTCTATATATACAAAGTTCAAAAAGCTTTTGTTGATGCTTATAAAGATTACATACCTCCTGCTAGATATCCTTTGGTAATTGTAGGAATTAAAGTTGATTATTCTTTAGTAGATGTCAACGTTCACCCTTCAAAAAAAGAAGTGAGATTATCTTGTGAAGATAGATTGGCTTTAGATATTCACACTCAAACTAGAAAAGTATTGTTCGAATCAACTAGAAGTGTTTTTGCTGCTCCCCAAATTAATAAAAACGATGTTAGATATTTAGATGATTCTAATCTAAATGAACCTTCTGATAGAAATAATTCTTCCTATTCTAGTTCTTCTTTTGAAAATACTCTGTTTAAGGAAGTTGAGCCTAAAGAAATTAAAAAGTGGGAACAGCCTACTAACATGGGTTATTCTCAACCTGTTTATAGCGCTCCAGAAATGGAATCTATCTTTAGAAGAGAAGAGGAAGAAGGCAAACAGAAAACTTTCGTAGTTGAAGACTCACAAGGGTTTGTTGAAACTAGTGGTAGAAATGAATATAAACCTTACCACTCAATTAAAAATCCTTCATTTCCCGTTTTATATCCAGTGGGGCAAGTTCTAGAAACATACATAGTATGCGATTCTTCTGACGGCATGTATTTAATAGATCAACACGCTGCAGCAGAAAGAATAAATTTTGAAATGTGCAGACTTCAATTCACTAAAAAGAAAGATTTAGTTCAACCCCTATTTCCAACTATGATTGAATTGTCTCACTCTTTAATGCACAACTTAGATGAAAAGCACATTGCAGCTTTAAAAGAATTAGGTATTACTGTTTCTCCTTTTGGTAACAATGCAATTAAAGTTGATGAAGAGCCGGAATTCTTATCACAAAAACAAGATGAATCAGTATTAAGAGATATCATAACTTTAGTATTGGAAGATCAAAAAGTAGATATACCTGAATTAGAGCGAAAAGCAATCGCTACTAAAGCTTGTCACATGTCAATTAAGGCTAATAGATTGTTGACTTCTTATGAACAACAAACGTTAATTAGGCAATTAGCTGAATGTGAGAATCCTTTAAATTGCCCTCATGGTCGCCCTACTGTAATTAAGATTTCTAAATACGATATAGAGAAATTATTCAAGCGTACAGGATTCTAATATGATTTACGTAATTCTTGGTCAAACTGCTTCAGGTAAATCATCTCTAGCTTACAGATTAGCTAGAGAATTTAATCTTCCTTTAATAGGAGGGGATGCTTTTCAAATATACAAGGAATTATGCGTTGGTACTGACAAGCCTAAAAAGGAAGATTTAATTCAAATTAAATATCATTTAATCGATGAAATTTCCGTTAAAACTCCTATTAATGTCAAAGAATATCAACTTAAGGTAAGAAAATTATTTGATTGTTATAATTCTATTAATCAAGATGTTATTTTCACTGGGGGAACTTTCCTCTATATTAAAGCTGCACTATACCCTTACTCTTTCCAAGAAGAGGAGATTTCTTCCGAAATTAAAAGGGAAATTGAAAAGTTATCTAACGATGAAGCTTGGGATTTATTGCTGAAATTAGATAGAGAATCGACATTAAATATCTCGAAAGAAAATAGAAGGAGAGTTAACAGAGCCTTAGAGATGGCTTATTCTTCTAAGAAAAAGTCAGAGCGTAAGCAAGATATGTCTAAACCTCTTTATCCATGTAAGATTTACGCTATAGATATCGATAGAGAAGAAGGAAATAACAAAATTAATCAGAGAGTTGATTATATGTTTGATCACGGACTTATTGAGGAGATTGAATATTTAAAAAAGAATTTCGATACCTCTACTTCACCTTTTCAAGCTATAGGTTACAAAGAATTCTTTACTGATGAAGATAAATCTCTAGAGGAAATCAAAGAAGAAATAAAAGCGGATACTCGAAGGTACGCTAAAAGACAAAGAACTTTTTTAAGACATCAATTTCCTTCTATTAAATACATGAAAAAAGAAGATATCTATCTAGAAATATCTTCTTTAATACATAAATGATAATTAATCTAAGGCGTCTTTAGCCATTTGCTTTATTTCGTCTTGACTGAATTTATAAACCGAGGAGCAAAATTCACATACAACTTCAACACCATCTTCTTTTTTTGATAGTTCTTCTAAATCTTTTTTAGTGGACATCATCAGTATTTGCTCGGCTTTTTCTCTAGAACAATTGCATTTAAATTTAACTTCTTTAGTTCCTAAGATTTGAGGGTCTAAATCTTTTAAGACTAGCCCTAACATTTCTTCAGGAGTCTTACCTTCATCGAGAATAGAAGTTACAGAAGTGATATTTCTTAAATTTCTTTCTAAAATTTGGATACTTTCTTCCGGACATGAAGGCATAAGTTGAACTATGAATCCTCCAGCTTGTTTAACAGTGTTATCTTTATTCATCAACACACCTAAACCCACAGATGAAGCGGTTTGCTCAGATTGAGCAAAGTAATAAGTTAAATCTTCAGCAATTTCTCCGTTGTGTAAAGGAATAGTAGAGACGTAAGGTTCTTTCATATTGAAATCTCTAATGACAGTTAATGTACCTTTACCTATAGCCCCTCCGACATTTAAGTGACCTTGAGCATTAGGAGGGAGAATGACATCTTTAACTCTAGTGTAACCTCTAACTTCACCTTTGTTATTACTAACAGCTGCTAGTCCTCTCATTCTTCCATCGCCTTCAATTTGGATGGTGAGAACATCTTCTTCATTTTTTAGCATATCTCCCATCATTAAAGCCGCTGACATCAATCTACCTAAAGCCGCAGTGCAAATAGGGGAAGAATTATGGTGAATTCGCGCTTCTTCAACTAAATTTCTGGTAGTGACAGCGAAAGCTCTAATTTCATTGTTTCCACTAGTAGCGCGCACTAAGTAATCTTTATACATTGTTAATAACCTTTCGGAAAATTATTATACCATTATTATTTAAAATGTATGTTAAGGAATATAAAGATAATAAAAATATAGGATAAATTAATTTAAATTTGATAACAGATAATCGGCTGTTTTTTATGAACATATATACTTTATTATTTGGTATAATAAACTTTGTTCAATGAGGTATTAATATGGATATTATTGAAGATTTAACTAGAAGAGGACTCTTAGACTCTTTCTCTAACAAGGAAGAAATAAGTGAAATGCTCAAAACTAAGCAGACAATCTACTGCGGTTTTGATCCTTCTGCCCCCTCTTTACAATTAGGTAATTTTGTTATGATTACCATTCTTTCTAGACTTCAAAAAGCAGGTCATAGAATTATCGCTTTAGTCGGAGGAGGGACAGGAATGATCGGCGATCCTTCCGGTAAGAAAGCTGAGAGAACTTTCCAATCGGCGGACACTATTTTACACAACGTCGAATGTATTAAAGCTCAATTATCTAAATATATCGATTTTTCAGATCCTGAAAAAGGCATTTTATTAAATAACGCTGACTGGTGGGGAAAGATTTCTGTTATCGAATTCTTAAGAGACTTTGGTAAATCTTTCTCGATTAACTATATGCTAGATAAAGAAATCATCCGTTCTAGATTGGAAGTTGGAATTTCTTATTCCGAATTCTCTTATATGATTTTACAATCTGGAGACTTCTATTATTTAAATCAAAATTACGGCGCCACCATGCAAATTGGAGGTGGAGATCAATGGGGTAATTTAACTTCCTCTTTAGATTTTGTTAGAAAGAAAAATCCTGACGCTAAAGTCGAAGTCTTCTCAGCAAAATTAATTACCGACTCCGAAGGAAAGAAGTTTGGTAAATCTGAAAAAGGAGCTTTATATCTAAATGCTTCGATGTGTTCTCCTTATTACATTTATCAATATTTTATGAATGTCTCGGATATCGATGTAGCTAGATATATGAAGATCTTCGATGATAGAGATATTTCTGAAATTGAAAAAGATGTCGCTATACACAATCAACATCCTGAATTGAGATTAGGTCAAAAGCAATTAGCCCACTTAATCGTCTCTAAAGTTCACTCGGAAGAAGTGGCCTTATCTTGTGAAAAAATGACTGAAGCTCTCTTTACTGGTAATTTTACTTCCTTGTCTGAAAAAGAAGCTGAAGAAATAAGTGCAGATTTACCTCAAGGTGAAGTTGAAGTTGAAGAAATCAATATCTTAGATGCTTTGATTGCAACCTTCTTAGCTAAATCTAAAAGAGAAGCGAGAGAATTCGTCTCCGCTGGTTCAGTTAGAGTTAACGGAGAAAAAGTTGATTCTTTAGATGCTAACCTATCTAGAAAAGACGCTTTACACGGCTATATGTTCTTCTTAAAAAGAGGAAAGAAGAATTACGCTTTATTGAAATTCAAGAAGTAAATA
>CACYCE010000013.1 GCA_902772915.1 uncultured Erysipelotrichaceae bacterium
ACTGAAGATAGACATATAATTATCATTTGTAATAATACTGACTCAATAAACAAAAAAAGCGAACAACTTAATAAAGTGTTCGCATTCTAATTAAATGGTGATCCATGTGGGACTCGAACCTACGGCCCGCTGATTAAGAGTCAGCTGCTCTACCAACTGAGCTAATGGACCAAAGCACTTTCGTGCTTAGTTATAATAAATCAAATAGGGAATATATTTCAAGTAAAAATTTATAAATATATTTTAAGACAACAAAAAAAGCACCTTTCGGTGCATTCTTGGTTTGGGTCTAGAGAGGTAATGATTCCAATAGATGGAAGAAAGCCATATAGGCGGATTCTTCATCAGCTCCCTCAATAACAATATCGAAACTTCCACCTTTAGGAATGGAAAGAGTGAAAACGTTCATTATTGATTTTAAGTCCGCTTGTTGAGAAGGATCATCTTTATCAACGACCATAGTACATCTAGCGATGTGCTTATTCGCTTCAGCAACTAATTCCGCGGCAAGTCTGGAAGTCAAGCCATTCTCGTTAGTAACTTTAATACTTAAAGTTTTCATATATATCAGACTCCTCCTTATAGGAAGATTATAAACAAATTACATTTAAAAAAACAATGAAATATAAGTCTACCTAACTAAATTGCCCGTATTTTTAATACCTAAGCACAAAATAAGATTAATCTAATTCGTAATTTAAGGGGAATCTATTTAATAATTGGCTAATAGAAGCCTTTATCTTTTCTTTAATTTCTACAGAATCGACATTTCTTAAAGCCTCGATAATATAGTGGCCAATTTGTTTAAATTCTTCTTCTTTAAACCCACGAGTAGTCATAGCTGGAGAACCGATTCTAATACCAGAACAGTAAGCCGGACGCTCAGTATCACCAGGGATAGAATTCTTATTTAAGGTGATGTTAATCTCTTCTAAGGTGGTTTGAGCTTTTAAGCCGGTGATACCAAAAGAAGATTTGACATCAACTAATAAGAGGTGGTTGTCAGTACCGTTAGTAATGACCTTAACTCCGTTTTCCATAAATACGTTAGCGATTGCTTGAGCGTTAGCTTTAACTTGCTTCATATATTCTTTATAAGCAGGTTGTAAATCTTCGTAGAAGCAGACAGCTTTTGCAGCGATTATATGTTCCAAAGGTCCTCCTTGAGTTTCAGGGAAGACGACTTTGTCAATTTTCTTACCTAATTCGACATCGTTAGAGAGGATGATACCTCCTCTAGGGCCACGTAAGGTTTTGTGAGTGGTCGAAGTAACAACGTGAGCGTAAGGAACAGGGTTTTGATGGAGATTAGTACAGCAAAAACCAGCGATATGAGCCATATCAACCATTAAATAAGCCCCGACTTCATCAGCGATTTCTCTAAATTTTTTAAAGTCTATTGCGCGAGGATATGCGGAAGCTCCTGCGATGATTAATTGAGGTTTAACTTCTGAAGCGATCTTTCTGACTTCTTGATAATCTATTAATCCGGTTTCAGTATTAACTCCGTAAGTGAAAGATTGGTAATCTTTACCTGAAAAGGAAAGAGGATAACCGTGAGTTAAATGACCCCCAGCATCTAGTGACATACCTAAGATTCTATCACCGTGGTTTATTAAAGCTCTAATAGCTGCCATGTTAGCTTGGGAACCGGAGTGAGGTTGAACGTTGACATAGTTGGCGTTAAATAATTTCTTTAATCTTTCTCTAGCTAAATTTTCAGCGACATCGACATTGACGCATCCGCCGTAATATCTCTTTCCAGGATATCCTTCAGCGTATTTATTAGTCATAATTGAAGCTTGAGCTTCTCTAACGGCGTTGGAAACAAAGTTTTCTGAAGCGATTAATTCAATGTTATTTTCTTGTCTTAATCTTTCAGCTTTTATAGATTGATATAATTCAGGATCGAATTCCTGTAGTTCTTTGTTGTTAATCATTTTATGTTCCTCTTCAATATATATAAGTATACTATTTAATTACATTATTAATGATAAATTCATTTCCTATGATATATAATTTTTTATATAAGGATTGCTTATGATAAAGGCTTTTAAAGAAGAGAATGATTTTGATGAATTAGTCGCTAATACTTATGTGGTGGGAGTGGGAGATGATTGCATAGTTGTCGATTTAGGCAAATGTAGTCAGAGATTAATTGATTATATCAATCACACTTACAAAAAAGTTTTAGGTATTTTATTAACTCACGCTCACGTCGATCACATTAGAGGGGTCGTGCCTTTTTTAAAACACTTTAATTACGATATACCTGTTTATTTACACGGCGATGATTATGAAATGATTGTCAATCCTTCTTTAGCCAGTGCGGGAATGGATACTCCTGATACTAATTTTGATCCTCAATTAGTCAAAGATGATGAAATATTGGAATTTAATGATTTGAAGATAAAAGTAATTCATACTCCTTTCCACACTAAAGGGAGCGTGTGTTATTTAGATGAAGAAGATAACGCTCTATTTACTGGGGATACTTTATTTAAAGAATCTATAGGTAGAACCGATTTGTATGGGGGAGATTCTTCCTCAGTCTATCCTTCTTTAACTAAATTAACTTGCTTAAATGAAATGTTAGTATGCTTTCCTGGACATGGAAGCGTAACAACAATTAAAGCTGAGAAGGCTAATAATCCCTTCTTGCATTAGAAAGGCGATAATGATGTCTGAAGAAAAAGTCGAAAAAGTAGATGATAGTTCTAAGAGAAAGAAAATCTTGGCTTGGTTTTTAGATTTATTAAAAGGTGCTTTAGTAGGTCTATCTAGCAATATTCCTGGTGGTAGTGGAGGTACTACCGCTTTAATTGTAGGAATCTACGATAGATTGATTAATGCAGTAGCATCTTTAATTAAGCATTTTAAAGAATCATTCTTGATACTTCTTCCTATTGGTATAGGTGTTATAGGTGGATTTGCTGCTACTATTAAACCTATGGAATTGGCTATGGGCAATATACCTTTTGGGATATCTTGCGTCTTTGTTGGATTGATTTTAGGAACTAGCCCTATTCTAATTAACAAAGTTAAAGGCCCTGTTAAAATTAGCGGTATCATACCTTTTATAATCGGTCTAGGTCTAATGATCGGCTTGTGTTTTGTACCTGGTATGGCTCAATTTGATTTATCTAAGGTAACTGTTGGAGCTATATTCATGACTCTAGCTATGGGTATAGTGGCGTCTTTCGCTTTAATTATCCCTGGAGTAAGCGGAGCGATGTTGCTGTTTGTCTTCGGCTTTTACAATCCTATTTTAGGAGTCTTAAATGACTTTATTAAATACCATAACAATATGGGTTTAGATGTAATCTTTATTATCGTATTTGTCGTTGGAGTTTTAGTGGGATTCTTCGGAGCGAGCAAAGCCATGAAGTTCTTATTAACTAAATATTCCTACCAGACGTACATGGGTATATGCGGATTTGTTTTAGGATCTATATTCTCAATCTTCTATCCTTTTATTGTATCTAAAGATACTACAGGTAGGTTCGTCAATGGTTTATATCCTTCTACTTTAAATATGAATATGCACATCGTTTTAGGTGTGATTTTATTAGTGGTAATAAGTGTAGGCTTATTCTTCTTAACTAGATGGGCTCAAAAGAAGAAAGAAACTAGTGTAAAAGAAGATGAGACTCGATAAATTTCTCTCTGACTCCGGTTTAGGAAGTAGAAGGCACGTGCGTAAATTCTGTCGACATGGTTTTGTTAAAGTCGACGGAATTGTTATTAAAGATGAAGCTTATAAAGTTGAACCTTCTATAAATAAAGTTACTTATTTAGATGAAGAAGTAATCTACGAAGAACACTTTGTCATATTAATTAATAAACCTAAAGGGTATATGTCTTCTAATATCGATGAAGCTTATCCTTCAATATTGAGAATTTTACCGGAAAAGTACGCTAAAAGGGCAGTCTTAGTCGGAAGATTAGATGTTGATACTACCGGAGTATATTTAATTACTGACGATGGTAAATTGGCTAATAGAATTATCAATCCTCACTTCGGATTTGAGAAAGAATATCAAGCTAGGTTAACTCGTTCTTTAGAAGAGAAGACTAAAAATGAAATTCTTCTTAAGGGAGTGGATTTAGATGGTGATATTGTCATACCTAAGAAGATAGAAATTATCGAACCTGATTTAGTAAATATCATCGTCTCTGAAGGTAAATATCATGAGATTAAAAGAATATTTAAAAGATATGGTAACGAAGTTATTGATCTTAAAAGGACCAGGTTAGCGTATATCACTTGTGAAAATCTCAAAGAAGGGGAATATAGATTGTTTTCTGAAGAGGAGATTGATAAACTTAGAAAAGAAGTCGGGTTACCTTCTTACGAAGAGGAGTTTAATTAAATATGATTAAGTCAGATTTTTCTAATAACATAATCACTATCTCTAATTCTATTTTGAAATATTACGGAGTAGAACCTCTTCACGAGACTAATAAGTATTTAGATGAGATATTATCTAAAAAAGGACCTTCTAGAAAGATATGTTTATTTCTTTTAGATGGATATGGAACTTATATTCAAGAAAACTTTAAAGACGAAACTCCTTTAATTTATAAGAATAAGAAGTTTGAAATAACTTCAGTTTTCCCTCCCTCTACTGTTCCTTCTACAACTGGCTTACTTTCTGCGACTTACCCTTGTGAAAATGGCTATTTAGCCTGGACTAGAAAATTCAAAGAATTCGATATCCCTATTACAGTTTTTCCTTCAACTTATATAGGAGGGGATGTCGTCTGCTCACCTAGAGTTGAAGAATTGTTACCTTGTAAAGATATCTTTACGATGATTAATGAAAAAGGAAAATATAAAGCTTTAGAAATTAAAGGTCTAGATCATCTTTATCATCGCGATGTTAATTCTTTCTTTAAAGCTGTTAACAAAGGTTTAAAACGTTATGATTTCACTTACGCTTACTGGGTTGATCCTGATGCAACTTTACACGAAAAAGGCACCAAGTCTCCAATAGTTGGAGAAAAGCTCCACATTTTAGATGAGAAGATAAATAAACTCGCTAAAGAGAATAAAGATGTTACTTTTGTAATATTAGCGGATCACGGTCATATCGATGCTAAATATTATGATATTGAAGATTATCCTGATGTTTTAGAGCTTCTATCCAATCCTTATTTAGGTTTAGAGCCTCGCTGTCCTTGCTTCTATGTATCTAAGGAGAATAAAGAGATACTTTACAATAAATTAAAAGATTATTTTGGTCAACATTTCGATGTTTTTTACAAAGAAGAAGTTTTACAACAGCAATTGTTCGGTAAAGGTAAATTTCACCCTAGTTTTGAAGAAGGCATAGGAGATATCTTAATGGTTTCTAACGATGAGTGGTGTTTAGCTCAAAAGACTAATTACAAATTAGTATCCGCTCATTCTGGAGGAACTAAAGACGAGATGTACATCAACGTTGCAATCTTAAATTAACTGCATTTAGAAATGAATGCAGTATTTTTATTTTGATATAAATTTTCTTTACATGTATTAGTAGGGGTGCTATATTATAAATAACGTATGAACATTTATTCATACGTTCAAAAGAGGTGCGCTTATGGCTGATTTGGAAAACAAGGTTCATCCTGAATTAATTAAAAAAGTTCAAGAGCAGATGTTAGTCGATGAAGAATTTAATAAATTAGGAAATTTATACTACGTCTTTTCCGATCCTGTTCGTATTAAGATTATTTTTTTGTTAGTTATTTCTGAAATGTGCGTTTACGATATTTCAACTTTAATTAATGCGACTCAATCTAATGTCTCTCATCATTTAGCAATTTTAAAAAGCAACGACTTGGTATCTTTCTACAAGAAAGGTAAGCAAGTTATTTATTTTCTTAAAGACGATCACGTCAAGAGAATCTTCCAACTTGGCTTAGAGCACATCAGAGAAAAATAATAGGTGATTTTTATGGAAGAAAAATCTTGTTCTTGCTGCAAAATAGATGAAGATGAGGGGGAAGAAGGAGAATTTTTAGGCTGGCCTTTTAAGGAAGGATTAGCAAGAGGTATTTTTACTTTCGCTAAAGTTATTATTTCTCTAGCCTTGGTCTTATGTGCTGAATATATTCCTAATATACCTGTAAGTTGGTTTTACTTCATGGTTTATTTTGGGTACGCTTTAATCTCTTACGATGTTATTGTTACGGCGATTTATTCTATAATCCACAAAGAATTCTTCAATGAAACTATCTTGATGCTTTTAGGTACAGGAGGAGCTTTATATATTAAAGCCTTCCCGGAAGCTATATTCGTTTTATCTTTCTATCAGATAGGTGAATTCTTTGAAGATCTAGCATCGGATAAAGCTAAAGACTCAGTCGAGAAGTTAATTAACGATATGCCTTTATATGCGCATTTTGTTAACGACAATGATCAAATCATCGAGAAACAACCGGAAGATTTGAAAATAAACGATATTATCAAGATCCTTCCTGGAGAGAAAATACCAGTTGATGGGATCGTTATTAAAGGTTCTTCAGAATTAGATACTTCTTCTTTAACTGGTGAATCTATTCCTTTGAGAGTAGAAGAAAATAACCAAGTAATCTCCGGATCTATAAATATGGATGGAGTTTTATTTATTAGAGTAAATAAAGAATTTAAAGATTCTACTTTATCTAAAATTTTAGATTTAATTAATTCTGAAGAAAAAGGAAAATCTAAATCGGAGAAATTCATCACTAAATTTTCTAGATATTACACTCCTATTGTTATCTTATTGGCCATATTAGGATTTGTAATCTTGTTTGGATTAAGCGGATGGAATGTTAACGAAGGTTTAAACAAGGCTATATATCAAGCTTGTAATATGTTAATTATTTCTTGTCCTTGCGCTTTAGTTATTTCTATTCCTCTATCTTTCTTTATATCTATAGGACGTAGTTCTAAAGACGGCATTTTAGTAAAAGGAGGGCAATCTTTAGAAAATTTATATAGAGCTAAAACTTTCGTCTTTGATAAAACCGGAACTTTAACCCAAGGGAAGTTTGAGGTTAAAGAATATTCTTCTGAGGAAGCTCTAAAATTGATAGCATCTATAGAGAATAATTCCACTCACCCTATAGCTAAATCTATTTTGGATAAATATGGAAAGAATGAATTTGTGAATTTTGATTCTATCGAGAATATTCCTGGTAAAGGTATTAAAGCTACTAAAGATAAAAAAGATTATTATTTAGGGGATTATTCTTATGCTGTTAAATACAATCCTTCTATAGAAAAGAAAGATACTCCTTATAAAGTTATTTATTTAGTAAGTGAAAACGAAAATTACGGATATGTAATTATCTCTGATATCATCAAGAAAGAAGCTAAAGAATCTCTTTTCCGATTAAAACAAGAAGGGGTGGAGAAATTAGTGATGCTTTCTGGAGATAATTCTTCTATAGTCGAAGAAATTAAGAGTGAATTAAATTTAGATTACGCTAAAGGAGAATTGCTACCTGAAGGTAAGTTAGATGAATTAAATATTATTAAATCTGAAAGCAAGAAAAAAGTAGCCTACGTTGGAGATGGTATCAATGATGCTCCTTGTCTTTTAGCTAGCGATGTAGGAATATCTATGGGACAAGTAGGCTCGGATGCTGCGAATGAATCCAGCGATGTAGTCATAGTTAACGATGATTTAAAATCTCTAGTAAAAGCCAAGAAAATCGCATCGAAAACGATGTTGATAGTATTTGAGAATATAGCTTTTATTCTCTTAGTTAAATTGATTATTTTAATTTTATCTTTCTGTGGTATTTCTAATATGTATTTAGCCGCGGGAGCGGATACTGGTACTCTATTGTTATCCATTCTTAATTCAATGAGATTGTGGCTCCCTTGTAAGAAGTAAAATAAAGCCTCACTTCAAAGTGAGGTTTTTTTAATAATAAAAGCGTTTAATTGTTTGCTCTTTTTGAAGTCTAAATCTTCAACATATTGTAAACTATATATGTTAAATAGAAAGAAGATAATTTATGGAAAGAGAAGAAGCGCTGAGATTGTTAAATGGTCAAGAAAAATTAACTGCCGAACAAGTTAAAGAAATCTTCCAAGGTTGTTTGATGTCTTTGAAAAGCTATCAGACTAAAGGCGTAGGAGAAATGTTAATTAAATTAAAAGAGAAACTAGCTTTACAAAACAATCTTCAAGATGAACAAGATGTCGCAGCTTTAGATTTAATAATAGTTCGCGCTTTTAGACAAGATATGCATCCTTGGAGAGGGAGAAAATACGCTAACGAAGCTTTAAGACTAATTAAATCTTACGCTGATGAAATTAAAGATAATAAACAGATTGAAGAAGTAGCTAAAAATCTTGCTGAATTAGGTGATAGCTTTATGTCATTTATGGATTTTAGACATTCTTACGATGCTTATTATTTTGCCGACAATTTACTTAGGGATAATTCTCTACCTTTAAAAATGGCGGCAAATTACGCTAATAAATGGATTATCGCTTTGAAGTTAATGAATACTCAAGAAGGGGAATTACCTACTAAAGAGGAATTGGAAGCCGTTTATAAAGAACACAGTTCTCTTCCTATTTCTGCATTAGAAGGAAGAGGTTATTTAAAACACGATCCTATTGAAGCTAGTGAAGAATTTCAAAAGGTTTACGATGAAGTTATGGAAGATGCTTATATTATCATCGACGCTTTTAAAGGGGCCTCAACTCCCTCTAATAGATTTAGAGCGATTAAACAATCTTTCTTAAATTACGGAGTAGAGTGGAAGACTCCTGAAGAGATGAATCCTGGCATAATGTTCAAATAATTATTGTATTTTTATTCACATTAACTAGAATAGAGATGTGAAAGGAGAAAAGATATGCAGAAATACTATGATTTCATGGATAATTTGCCTTATGTATTAAAAGTCTTAATCGCGATTTTCCTCAATATCTTATGGGTTATATACAGATTGTTCAAAGATATTGAAGCTAACGATGTAACATTGATATTGTTTGATGTTTTATTTGGCATAGTACCTATTCCTGTTGTTTTCTGGGTCTTGAATCTAATTTGGATCATTGTTAAGAAAGAAGTATTTTCTTTCCAAGAATTGGTCACTACTGTTCAAGCTGCAGAAGCAAAAGAAAAAGAAGAGAAGCCTTCTGATTCTGAATCTTCCGATAAATAATAATTTTAAAGAAACATCTAATTCCTAAAGAATAGATGTTTTTTTATGTCTAAAAATTGTTAGATTTTTAATATGAATTTTTTCGCGTATGGTATATGAGCAATTCTATTAATATTTGGGCCAAATATTTTATAATAATAGATGGTCAAAAATAGGAGAAGGCAAGTTATGGATAATAAGGAAATAGTCATTAAAGGGGCTAGAGAAAATAACCTCAAAAACGTCGATCTTACTTTACCTAAAGATTCTTTAATTGTTTTCACAGGTGTTTCTGGTTCAGGTAAATCTACTTTAGCTTTCGATACTATTTTTGCAGAAGGTCAAAGAAGATACGTCGAGTCTCTTTCCTCTTATGCAAGGCAGTTTTTAGGCAGTTATGAAAAACCCGATGTCGATTCTATCGACGGCTTGACTCCTACAATTTCCATTGATCAAAAGACCAAATCTCACAATCCTCGTTCTACTGTTGGAACAGTTACAGAAATATACGATTATTTAAGATTGTTATATGGTAAAATCGGGGAAGCTTACTGCCCTAATCATCATCGTAAAATCGAAGCTTTAACTCCTCAACAAATCTTAGGTTTAGTAATGGGACATGAAATGGGAAGTCACGTTACTGTTTTAGCTCCTTTTGCAAGAAATGAAAAAGGAACTTTCTACGAAGAAATGACTAAGTTCTTCAAAACTGGTTTCAATAGAATGAGAGTTGATGGAGCTGCAGAATCTAGATATCCTGCTGTACCTATTTTAGATAAAAACAAAAAGCACACTATATCTATTGTTGTCGATCGTGTTATTTTAAAACCTGAATCTAAAGATAGATTGTCTGAAGCTATTAAAGCGGCTTTAGATTTAGCTAACGGGTATGTTTTAATCGATGTTGAAGGTCATGAACATCTCTATTCTGAACACCATTCTTGCCCTGATTGCGGATTCTCAGTCCCGGAGATTGAACCTCGTTTATTTTCCTTTAATAATCCTTTAGGATGCTGTCCTGATTGTAAAGGTTTAGGGGTAAATATCACGGCGGATCCCTCTTTATTAGTCCCCAATGAAGATTTATCTATTGAACAGGGAGCGATAAAATTCTTCTCAATTAAAAAGCAGGAAGTTGAAACTATGGATTGGGAAGATATTAAACATATTATTCAAGCTTATAACATTCCTATGGATGTTCCTTTTAGAAAGCTTACTAAGGCTCAAAAAGATATTATTTTTTACGGGCCTAAAGAACCGGTTAAATATACTTTAGTAACCAGAAATGGTTCGAGAATGAACAAAGTCGCTTCTGAAGGTGTCATAGTTAGATTAAATAGACTTTATTCTAATACTGACTCGCAATTCATGAAAGATTATTATGGAACTTTCATGACTACTAAGACTTGTCAGACTTGTCATGGAGCTAGGTTAAATGACAAGGTTTTATCTATCTGTGTAGGAGGGAAGAACATTTGGGAATTATGCCAAATGTCTCTAGATAAATTATTAGATTTCTTCAAGAATATCGATTTAACTCCAACTCAAAGAGAAATCTCCGATTTAGTAATTAAAGAAATAGTCTCGAGATTATCTTTCTTATGCAATGTCGGATTGGATTATTTAACTTTATCTAGAGAAGCTATGACTTTATCAGGAGGAGAATCTCAACGTATTAGATTAGCCACACAAATAGGATCTAAATTATCCGGTATTATTTATGTTCTAGATGAACCTAGTATAGGTTTACATCAAAGAGACAACGATAAATTAATTAAAACTATGCAAGATATGAGAGATTTAGGTAATACTTTGATTGTTGTAGAACATGATGAAGACACCATGAGAGCTGCTGATTTTTTAGTTGATGTTGGCCCTGGAGCGGGAGATAGAGGTGGAGAAATTATATACGCTGGTAAACCTAGTGAGATAGGTTCGTGTCCTCAATCTATAACAGGTCAATATTTAACTGGTAAAAAGAAAATTCCCGTTCCTGAATTTAGAAGAAGCGGTATTCACGATTTGAAAATTATAGGTGCTAAATGTCATAACTTGAAAAATATTGATGTCACATTCAAAACTGGAGCTTTGAATCTAGTTACTGGTGTTTCTGGTTCTGGTAAGTCTTCTTTAGTAACTGAGATTCTATTTAAAGCTATGAAGAAGCAACTAGGTATTGGAAAAGATATTCCTGGGGAATATTCCGATATTAAAGGTTTGAAATACTTTGATAAGGTAATTAATGTAGATCAAGATCCTATAGGCAAAACAAGTAGAAGTAACCCTGCTACGTATATTAAAGTTTTTGACGATATTAGAGCTTTATTCGCCTCGACTAACCAAGCGAAGATGAAGGGTTTTGATAAATCTTCTTTCTCTTTTAATACAAAAGGAGGAAGATGCGAAACTTGCCAAGGAGATGGAGTAGTAACCATTTCTATGGCTTTCTTACCTGATGTTTACGTCACTTGTCCTGTCTGCCATGGTCATAGATACACCGATGAGATATTAGAGTGTCAGTATAAAGGTAAGAATATCTATGAAGTTTTAAACATGAGAGCAGAGGAGGCCTATGAATTCTTCAAGAACGTTCCTTCTATTGAGAAAAAATTAAAAACTTTACTCGATGTAGGTTTAGGATACATTAAGTTAGGTCAAACATCTCCTACTATTTCCGGAGGTGAAGCTCAACGTGTTAAGTTAGCTTATGAATTAGAAAAGGTCGCTTCTGGGAACACTCTTTATATTTTAGATGAGCCTACTACTGGTTTACACACTGACGATATCGCTAGATTAGTTAAAGTTTTAAATAAGTTTGTAGAAGGTGGTAATACTGTGATTGTCATTGAGCATAACTTAGATTTTATTAAATGCGCTGATTGGATTGTCGATTTAGGACCAGAAGGTGGAGATAAAGGTGGATATTTAGTTGCACAAGGAACTCCTGAAGAAATTATGGAAAATGAGAATTCTTACACAGGTATGTATCTAAAGCGACATTTGAACAAACAATTTTAGTTTGTTTTATTTATTAATAAATATTATGATTTTAGAAGAAAGGTAATTTCGTTAATGGCAGGATGTACAATTGGTGAACTAGCGGAAAACTTCGGTCTTGTCACTGTCGTTTCTTCCCCTAAATCAATAAGTAAAAAAATCTCAGTAATCGAAGTTGATAGACCTGGTTTGGAATTAGCTGGCTTCTACGAATACCACCAGAAGACTAGATTGGTTTTAATTGGTAAGAAAGAATTGGCTTTTATTTCTCACATGCAATCTTTTTCAGCTTACCAAGCTATTTTACAAATCTGCGCTCCTGAAACTCCTGGTATTGTTATCTGTCATGGTTTACCTTGCCCTGAAGAAATTAAAAGAGCTGCAGAGAAGAAAGATTGCGCTGTCTTCCAAACTTTAGAAGATACTTCCACTTTTGAAGCGGACGTCTTAAATTTCTTGTCGGAGAAATTAGCTCCTAAAACTTCTATTCACGCAAACTTGATGGAAATCTTCGGCTGTGGAACTTTGATGATTGGTGATTCTGGTATAGGTAAATCTGAAGTATCTTTGGATCTACTTAAAAGAGGGCACGTTTTAGTTTCTGATGACAAAGTTGAAATTTTAAATGTCAGAAATAAATTAGAAGGTTCTTCTCCCGCTATAACTTTCGGAATGATGGAAGTTAGAGGTATTGGTATTATCGATGTTTCTAGAATGTTTGGCATCAATGCCGTTAAGAGAAAATCTCAAATCACTTACTGCGTAGATATGCGTCTATTTAACCCTAAAGAAGTGGTTGATAGATTAGGTAGCACTTCTAAGACTATCGAATATCTAGGAGTTAAAGTTCCTTATGTTAAATTGCCTGTTAGCTCTGGTAGAAGTATGGCGGAATTAGTAGAGATTGCCATTACTAATTTCAAACTTAAAGATTCCGGTTTTGATTCAGCTCGTGAATTTGAAAGAAGAATGGATGTTGAAAGAGAAAAGGCCAGAATTGCTTTAGAAGCGAAGAATAAAATTTAGATTGGAATTATTGATATATGATTTTAGCTACAAATCCGATGTTCGGTTGGATGGATAATGGAGTGGGATTTTATTTTTTTACTCTCCCTATACGTTGGTACGCCATTTGCATTATCACTGGCGCTGTTTTAGCATTGTTAGCTTCTAATTATAGAGCGCATAAAAGAGGTTTACCTCGCGATGTTTTTAACTCTTTATTTTTGATAGCCTTTCCCGCGGGTATTATCGGCGCAAGAATTTGGTATGTTATCGCTACCTGGCCTGGACCTGGAGGTAATTATGAATACACTACTAATTTCTGGAACGTTTTTAAAATCTGGGAAGGTGGTCTAGCTATCCAAGGTGGTGCAATAGGAGGAGTCTTAGCTGGTATTCTATTCTTAATCTTCAGAAGAAAAGGATGGGATGTTCTCGATGCTCTAGATTGTGCGATTCCTACTATCTTGATTGGTCAAATTATTGGAAGATGGGGAAATTATGTCAACCAAGAAGTCTACGGTCTAGCTGTAAGTGAACAAGCCTGGGGATTTTTAGGTATTATTAACCAAAGAATGTATATCTATTCACCTTCAGATTCTTCAACGTTATATAGAGCCCCTCTATTTTTCTTAGAGGCTATTATGAATGTAGGTGGTTATTTCTTTATTACGAGAATTATTCCTATATGTTTCTCTAAATTTTATAAAACTGGTGACCAAGCTTTCTCTTATTTCATTTGGTACGGACTTATCAGAATGGTCTTGGAACCTTTAAGAGACACTCAATTCAATATGGGAGCGGATACTCCTCAAGCTGCCGCAACAAATAATATGCAAGCGATGTGGATGGGTTTAGTCTTTGTAATCGCTGGTATAGTCGCCATTGTAGCAAATCATTTGATAAGAGCGAAGATAGATCAGCGTAAATCTCACTCGACCAACAGTAATTAGAGAGCATTTTTAAAGTTTAAAATGCTCTTTTATGTTTTATTAATTATGTAAGGAGAATTACATTGTGGAATTAAATAAAGTTGCAATTATCGGTATGGGTCCTAGTGGTATCACTGCGGCTATATATTTAAAAAGAAGCGGGATCACTCCTGTCTGCTTTGAACAAAACGACATTGGAGGAAAACTCAATATTTTAAAGGAAATCGAAAATTATCCCGGCTATATTGGTGATGGGAAAGGTTTATCTGAAAAATTCATTGAACAAATAAAACACTTTGATATCGATGTTAAAAAAGAAGCGGTTCAATCTATCAACAAGAATCCCGATAATACTTTCACCATCAAGACTGATGCGGGAAGTTATCTTTTCCAAGCTGTCATTATCGCTACTGGTATTAGAGAAAAGCCTTTTAAAGTCCCTGGCTCTGAAGCTTATTTTGAAAACGGTATCTCTAGATGCGCTGAATGCGATGCAAACTTCCACAAGAACAGACCTGTAGCAGTTATAGGTAATTCACAAGAGGCTATTAAAGATACCATCTATTTAGCTTCTATCTGCTCACCTGTCTATCTAATTAACTCCACTTCTGAATACAAAGCTAATCAAGAAGAGGTCGAGAAATTAAAAGCTCTTAGTAATGTTACTATCTACAATCCTTATAAGATTGTTGGATCTTCTGGTCAAAGATTAATTTCAAAATTAGTTATTGAGAATGTTGAAACTAAAGAACAAAAGACTTTAGATGTCGAAGGTTTATTCATTTTCTTAGGGGCTACTCCGATGACTGAATTTTTAGGATATATGGATATTTTAGATGAAAAAGGAAATATTGCTGTAGATGAACATATGAAAACTAGAGTTGACGGATTGTTCGCTATAGGCGATATTAGAAATGCGGTCTTAAGACAAGTAATCACCGCTGTAAGTGATGGTGGAGTTGCCGCGGTATCCGCAAGAAATTATTTAAATAGTTTAAAGAAATAATGGCTAAAGGAATAACGTTTACTAAAAAAGTCAAAGAGGAAATTACTTTAGATACTTTTTCTCTCGAAGAGAAAAGGGCGATTTTATCTGGATTCATACGTTATTCTGGAACCTTATCAATCTCTCCGAAGATGATGATTAGTTTTTCATCATCTTCTGCTTCCGTTTCTAAATTTATGTTTCAAGCTTTGAAAGAAGTCTATGGAATTAAACCTAAATTGAATTTTACTAAGCAACTTAGATTGGATAAAAATACAATCTATCACGTTGAAGTAAATGAGAAGACTTTAGAAATCTTAGAAGATTTAGAAATCTACAAAGATTTCGAACCTATGATTTCCACCAAGAAGTTTTTAAATAACGAATTATTTAGATTCTTTATAATTGGAACTTTCTTAGCTTCAGGTCAAGTTAGCGATCCTAATTCTGGAAGATATTTCTGCGAGATGGTCTTTAACGAGGGAGAAGAAGCTGACGTCGTATTAAAGAAGTTGCATTCTTACAAAGATGAAAACACTATGTCTTTTAAGAAAATTAATAGAAGGAACAAGTGGGTTTTGTATTTAAAACAATCGGATCAAATTTCCGTCTTCTTGAATTTCTTAGGGGCTGTAGGTATGATGTTTGAATTTGAAAATGCCAGGTTGGAAAGAGATTTTATAAATAATGAAAATAGACTTACCATCTGTGCGCAAGCTAATTACTCTCGTTCATTAAAAAACGGAGAAGAGAACATCAAAGATATTCAATTGCTTAAAGAAAAAATCGGGGATGTTTATTTTAATGAAAAAACTAGACTTCTAGCGGAAGTGAGAATGGAACATAAAGATGCTTCGTATCAAGAACTTTCGGAATTTGCAGCGAATAAAGGTTTAGTTATGTCTAAATCAGGAGTGGTCCACGTTTTTAAAAAGATTCACGAGGATGCACTTCGTATTCAAAAGGAAATGAGTAGTACAGAAGATAAATAACAATATTCTATTTTAATGAGTCGAGAATTTATTTATAATCTTCTTTGTGAGTGAGGAACAGATAAAATGGATAAAGTTAAGTTTGATTGCGTAATCATCGGGGCAGGGCCCGCAGGTATTTTTACTGCCTTGAAATTAAATAAACTTAATAAAGATGCTAACATTTTGATCGTCGATATGGGTCGTAAGCTTTCATCTAGAACTTGTCCGGCTCGTAAGACTGGAGTCTGCGTTCACTGTAAACCTTGCGGAATTGTTTCTGGATGGTCGGGAGCCGGAGCTTTTTCCGATGGTAAATTATCTTTATCTAGGGAAGTCGGTGGTCATTTAGCTGAATATGTCGGAGATGACAAAGCTGATGAATTAATCAAAGAGGCTGATGATATTTATTTGAGCTTTGGAGCGGATAAAGAAATTCATGGCTTAGACGATAAAAAAGTAGAAGAAATTAGCTATGAAGCTAGTAAATACAATATTAAATTGATTCCTTGCCCTGTTCGTCATTTAGGTACTGAACGCGCTTTTGATGTCTTAGGTAAAATGTACGACGCTTTAATGGAAAGTGGGAAAGTCACTTTCTGGGAATTATCAGAGGCTAGAGATATTTTAATAGAAGGTAATTCAGTAAGAGGAGTTATCGTTCATAAAGGTAAAGAGGATATTGAAGTTGAGACTTCTTCTTTAGTAGTCGCTCCTGGTAGAGGTGGGGCAGAGTGGTTAGAAAAAACTTGTAAGACTCTCAATATCAAAAGAACAAATAATGAAGTTGATATCGGTTTAAGAGTAGAAGTTCCTAATTCAGTTATGGATCACTTAACTAAATATCTCTACGAAGCTAAATTAGTCTATTACGGAGATACTTACGAAAATAAAGTTAGAACTTTCTGTATGAATCCTGGAGGAGTTGTCTCTGAAGAACATTACGAATCTGGTATTGCTGTAGTTAACGGCCATTCTTACGGGGATAAATCTAAGTGGACAGGTAATACTAATTTTGCAGTTTTAGTCTCGACAAAATTCACTGAGCCATTTAATCAACCTATTGAATTTGGTCAATATATCGCTAGATTAGCAAATATGTTAACTGGAGGACCTATCATGGTTCAAAGATTAGGTGATTTATTAAAAGGAAGACGTACAACTAAAGAGAGATTGGCTAAATCTACTACCGTCCCTACTTTAAAAACGGCGGTTCCAGGTGACTTATCTTTCGTCTTACCACCTAGACAATTAACTTCTATTTTAGAAGCTTTAAAAGCTTTCGATAAATTGTGTCCAGGTCTATATTCAAAAAACACTTTACTCTATGGTATTGAAGTGAAATTCTATTCTTCTAGAGTTAACGTCGACGATAAATTGATGACTAGCATCGAAGGTATGTACGCTATAGGAGATGGGGCAGGTGTTACTAGGGGATTGATGCAAGCTTCCGCTACAGGGATTTACGTCGCCAATACTATCGCAGAAAAATTAAATAAAAAATAACAAGGTTTTAAAGTTGTAATATTTATAAATTCTCATATATCTTTTCGAAATATGAAATAGAATATCACTCTACTTATATTTTTGATGTGCAAATTTGATTGATTCTAATAAATTAAGTTTGTTAGTAATGATTAATTCACATTATTTTTATGCTTTTTATTAAAATTTAAAATGATTAGTAGACTAACTTTTTAAATTAGTTATACATTTGTTTAAATTTGAATTTTATTTCTTTAAATTATTATTTTTCTACTCTATAATATATTTGTTTAAAAAGGAGGACATTTATAGAATGTCAGTAAAAGTTGCTATTAATGGTTTCGGACGTATCGGACGTCTCGCTTTCAGACAAATGTTTGGCGCTGAAGGTTATGAAGTTGTCGCTATCAATGATTTAACTAGCCCTAAGATGTTAGCTAACTTATTGAAATACGATACCGCTCAAGGTGGTTACTGTGGCTTTATTGGTGAAAATAAGCACACCGTCACTTCTAAGGAACCTGTTTTAGGTGAAGATGGCAAGACTGTCGTCGTTCCTGGCTCCATCACTGTCGATGGTAAGGAGATCACCATTTATGCCGAACCTAAGGCTCAAAACTTACCTTGGGGTAAAATCGGTGTTGATGTCGTCTTAGAATGTACTGGTTTCTACACTTCTAAAGAGAAATCTATGGCGCACATCGAAGCTGGTGCGAAGAAAGTCGTCATTTCCGCTCCCGCTGGTAAAGATTTAAAGACAATTGTCTATTCAGTTAATGAAAAGACCTTAACCAAAGAAGATAAAATTATCTCTGCGGCTTCTTGCACCACTAACTGCTTAGCTCCTATGGCTAAAGCTTTGAATGATGCTTATCCTATTCAATCTGGTATCATGACCACCGTTCACGCTTACACTGGTGATCAAATGATCTTAGATGGACCTCACAGAAAAGGTGATTTAAGAAGAGCCAGAGCTGGTGCGGCTAATATCGTTCCTAACTCTACTGGTGCGGCTAAAGCTATCGGTTTGGTCATTCCTGAATTAAACGGTAAGTTAATCGGTTCCGCTCAAAGAGTCCCTGTTCCTACCGGTTCCACCACTATCTTAGTCGCGGTTGTTAAAGGTGAAGATGTCACTGTTGAATCCGTCAACGCTGCTATGAAGAAAGAAGCTTCCGCTTCCTTTGGTTACAACGAAGAACCTATCGTTTCTTCTGATGTCATCGGTATGAGATACGGTTCCTTATTTGATGCCACTCAAACTATGGTTACCAAGATTGCTGATGGCTTATTCCAAGTCCAAGTCGTCTCTTGGTATGACAATGAGAATTCTTATACTTCTCAAATGGTCAGAACCATCAAATATTTCGCTGAACTTGCCTAATATCATCTCTGATACTAGGGCGTAGCATTTAATTAAACTTATTTGAGAACGCCCATCACGGGCGTTTTCTTTTTTAAAAAAGGAGAAATTTATGAAACATTCCGTCAAAGAATTACAAGTCAAAGGAAAGAAAGTTATCGTCAGAGTCGACTTTAATGTTCCTTTCAAAGATGATGGTTCCATCCGTGATGACAACAGAATCGTCGCTGCTTTACCTACCATTAACGAATTGATCAACAAAGGTGCGAGAGTCATCTTGATGTCTCACTTAGGTAAGATTGATTTCAAGAAGGAACCTGAAGAAATCGAAAAGGCTAAAAAGAAGAATAGCTTAGCTAGTGTCGCTAAGAGATTATCTGAATTGTTAAAGCAAGAAGTTATTTTCTCTTCTGTCACTAGAGGTGAAGAATTAGAGTCTAAAGTTGCTGCATTAAAAGATGGCCAAGTCTTATTAATGCAAAATTCTAGATATGAAAAAGGCGAATCTAAAAACGATCCCGCTTTATCTGAATACTGGGCTTCTTTAGGGGATGCTTACGTCATGGATGCTTTCGGTTCTGCTCACAGAGCCCACTGCACCACCGTCGGTATTCCTGAATTTATGAAAAAAGAAGGCAAACCTGTCGCTTATGGTTATTTAGTTGAAAAAGAAATTCACGCTTTAGGTAGATGCGTCAATCCTCAAGAAAACGAAAGACCTTATATCGCTATCTTAGGTGGATTCAAAGTCTCTTCTAAGATTCAAGTTATCGACGCTTTATTAAAGAAGTGCGACAACGTCTTAATCTGCGGTGCTATGGCTTATACTTTCTTCCGCGCTCAAGGTTACAAGACTGGTAATTCTTTCGTTGAAGAAGATCAATTAGAATACGCTAAACAATGTTTAAATTCCGGTAAGATTGTCTTACCTGTTCAAACTGTCGTCGCTAATTCTTTCGATAATCCTACCGATGTTAAGACTGTCAATGTCTATGATTTACCTGATGGTATGGAAGGTATGGATATCGGTCCTAACACTTTAGATGTCTTTGAAGGCTACATCAAGAACGCTAAGACTATCTTCTGGAACGGCCCGGCTGGTGTTTTTGAAAAAGAAGGCTTCCAAGCTGGAACTTTAGGTATTTGTAAAGCTATTGCTGCTAACAAAGGCGCTTTCTCTGTAGTTGGTGGAGGAGATTCTGCTGCCGCTGTTAAACAATTTGGATATTCTAATGAATTCTCTCACGTCTCTACTGGTGGTGGAGCGTCCTTAGAGATGATTCAATTTGATGGTCAATTGCCTGGTATCGTCGTTTTGGAGGACTAAAAAATGGCTAGAAAGAAAGTACTTATCGGCAACTGGAAGATGAACAATACTTTGGCTCAAACCGAAGAATTTGTCAAAGCCAGTGATGAATTAGTATCTTTAGCAAATAAGAAGGGCGTTGTTATCGGTGTTGCTCCTACTTATTTATCTTTAGCTTACGTTGCTTCTAATACAAAAGGTTTAAAAGTCTTCGCTCAAGAAGTTCACTATAAACAAAAAGGCGCTTACACTGGTAATGTCTCAGTTGAGATGGTTAAAGAAGTCGGCGCTATCGGTTCTTTAGTTGGTCACTCTGAAAGAAGAACTTACGAAAAAGAAACCGACTTAGATTGCAATTTGAGGGTTAAATCTTTACTTAGCCAAGGGCAAGAAGCGCTCTTATGTGTAGGTGAAACTTTAAAAGAATATGAAGAAGGCTTAGCTTACACTGTCATCTCTTCTCAAATCTACGCTGGATTAAATGGCGTTAAAAAAGAGGATATGTCTAAAGTTACTATCGCTTATGAACCCGTCTGGTCTATAGGTACTGGTAAAAATGCTTCTGAAGAGATCGCCCAAGATATCTGCAAATTCATTCGTGGCTTGGTTGAAAAACTCTATTCTAAGGAAGTTGCAGATAACATCACTATCCTCTACGGCGGTTCAGTTAAACCTAATAATATTCACGGCTATCTAACTCAAGAAGATGTCGATGGAGCTTTAGTTGGAGGAGCATCCTTAACTGGTGAATCTTTCAAAGCTTTAATTGAAAATATCTAATTTAAAATAATGCGGTTACTAATGTAATCGCATTTTGATTAAATGTAAAAAAAATTAGAGATTTTCAATAGATTTTAAAGTCGATTTAATGTATAACTATATTACGTAAAAAGGAGGCTTAAAAATGGAAATTTACAACGTTAATGAAAAAGATAAAAGAGTGTCGAGTCCTCAAGATTTACAAAAGAAAGCTGTAACTTTAAATTTAACTAAAGTTTATCTCTGGTTCGCTTATGGTTTAGCCTTAACTGGAGGAATGGCTATGGGATGGCCTTATATAGTTTCCTCTATTTGGGGTTCGGGTCAAGCCGGATATGATGTCTTCCTTAGTTCCTTAATTGCCTATGGAATTATCGCTATTGTTTTCGCTTTGTTATCTAGCTTTGCTGGTTTGTCGAAAAAATCTTGGATAATTGCTACTTTTTATACTATATTCGCTATTGCTATGGGCGGAGTCTTATCTTCTGCAGTAGTTTATTTTGCGAGAAGTGAAGGCAATTTAAATACATTGCTATACGCTTTCTTAGTAACTGCAGGTTCCTTTATGATAATGGGATTTTTAGGTATATTTACTAAAGGGAAGATTGGGGTATTCTTACCTTTCTTGATTTCTTTCCTCTTCGGTGTAGCTTTAATTTCTCTATTTAATTTATTGTTTTTTAGAGGTAGTACTTACTTCGTTTGGTACTGGGTTATCTCCATTGGCATTCTAGCTTTATATCTAATAGTCGCCGCTGTAGATATCAATAGAATCTACAGAATCGCCGCTCAAAGAGGATTTGAAAACGACAGCACTTTAGCAATCTATTGTGCTTATAATCTCTACGCTGATTTCATTATTATCTTCATGTACATATTGAGAATCTTCGCAGCGAGCAAGAGATAATTAAATTAATCTAGGTCACATCAGTGACCTTTTTTAATTAATTTATATCTATAGATTAACTTTCTTGTTAAAATAATATATGGTTAATACCACGAAAGGAATTATTTATTAAATGAAACAATTAGTCCTAATTCGCCACGGCGAATCTGAATGGAACAAATTAAATCTCTTCACCGGTTGGACCGATGTCGAACTTTCTGACAAGGGAAGAGAAGAAGCTGCTAACGGCGGTAAATTATTAAAAGAAGGTGGATATGATTTCGATCTCTGTTACACTTCTTATTTAAAAAGAGCTATCCACACTTTAGAAATAGTCTTAGATAACATGGACAGAAATTTCTTACCTGTTATCAAGACTTGGAAATTAAATGAAAGACACTACGGAGCTTTACAAGGTTTAAATAAAGCTGAAACCGCTGAAAAGTACGGCGAGGCTCAAGTTAAAGTTTGGAGAAGATCTTTCGATGTCGCTCCTCCTGCTTTGAAAAAAGACGACAAGAGAAATCCCGCTTTAGATCCTCATTATAGAGATGTCGAAGATAAATCTGTCTTACCTTTATGCGAATCTCTAAAGACCACTATTGAAAGAGTCGTTCCTTTCTATGAAAGTGAAGTCGTCCCTCAAATCAAGGCTGGTAAGAGAATCTTAATTGCTGCTCACGGTAATTCTTTAAGAGCTTTAGTTAAATATTTAGATAAGATGTCTGATGATGAAATCGTCAATGTCAACATTCCTACTGGTGTCCCTCTTGTCTACACTTTCGATGATGATTTAAATGTTGTTAAGAAAGAATATTTAGGAGACCAAGCTGCCTTACAAGCGAAGATGAACGCCGTCGCTAACCAAGGTAAAGCAAAATAAGTTATTTAAAATTTATATGCACCCTTAAATTCTTAATAGGGTGCTTTTTATGTATAAAAAATTCAAATATAACCTTTTTATATTGATAAATTAGGTTTGTCAGCCCAATAAATAGTTAAATAATAGATTATTTTCTTAGTATAATAATTGGTGATGAGCTTCTCTGCTATCTAAAAAATGAAAGGAATTTATATGGGAGACGATTTTATTGTAAATATCATTCATAGACCTGAACTTTCCCCTGAATACGCTGAAAAATCAGGTGGGAAGAAAAAGAAGGCGGTATCTGAAGAATCTTTAGATATTTTTTTATTCCAACAAGAATGTGCGCATAAGAATGGCTTAAAGACAACTATTCACATTACATACGCTTCCTTATTTAACGATTTGATTGTGAAAGTCGCTAAGGAACATCACGAAAAATACGGTGATGAAATTGCTTTATCTTTATTGGGCTTACCTTGCAAAGAATTTAGAGATAAATACAAAACTGAAGATTTCTGTATCTGGATGTTTTCTAAAGAAGACAAGAGAAAGATTATCGATGATGTCTTCTCTTTGTTCTATGAGAAGTTCGGGTTCTATCCTGAATCTACGGGTTCTTATTTCTTAGATGCTTACACTATCAATTACATCAAAGAAAAATACCCTTCTATCATCTGCGCTGTTGCTACTTGCTGGGAAGAAGGTTCGAAAGCTTACCACACATGTAACAATTCTTGGTATACCTTTTTAGATGGAGGACCTTGGAATCCTTGGATTCCTTCCAAGATTAATTCTCATTGTCCAGCTTTTGATAAAGACGACGATTCAGGTATAGTTGCTATACCTCACTTATCTAGAGATTTATTAGCGTGTTTTGATGGCAACGGCTCTAATTTTGGTACTCACCCTCAAAATGTCATTAGAGGCATGATTTATTACAAAGACGAAAAAGGTTGGCACTTGCCTTATTTATATAATTTAGTTGATCAATATAGACATCTAGCTAAATACAACAACGGCTATTCTTACAATATGATGTTTGTTGGACCTGGTTGGTTGAATAAAATGGGTAGATGGGAAGCTCCTTACGAACTGTTAAAGCAATCCTATGAAGATGGTATGGCTTATTACGGATTATTGAAAAAGCAGGGTAAATTGAAAGATATGACGATGGCGGAATTCGCTAGATATTACCGTAAGAAACATCCTTCTTATTCAACTCCTGAATGCGCTTTGTGGAAAGATATCTTATATGGATCTAACAAGCAATATTTCTGGTATGCTGATCCTTATATGAGAACTTGCTTAGATTTCAATCAAGGTGGAGCGATGATTGATTTAAGACCTTACGCAGCGAGGATTCCTTTTGAAACTGGTATAGGTACAGATCACGTTTACGATGCTACTTATCCTTATTTAATTCAAGCTAACTACAGAGCAGGATATTTTACTCACTATGCTGGAGCAGGTACTGTTAAATCTTGCAAAGTTACTTACAAAGGTGAATCTACCGACTTGTGTTTAACTAGAACTATGGCTAAATATGAGAAGGTTGATCAAGGGACTAGAATCACCACTAATCCTGTCAGTTTAGTTCTAGCAGGAGAGGAGATTTTAATCCAATCTGTATTCACTTTCTTAGAGGGGAAAGGTAGTTTACAAATTGAAAGAAAGTTGTTGACTCAAACTCAAGAACCAGTTGTATTTACTGAATATATTACTGCGGCTTTTGGTGTTAACGAATATCAAGACGATATGTCTAAATTGATCTTGAGAGTCGATGATGAAAAGATGAATTATCTCTATAAAGGTAGAAAAATTATCCATCAAGGAGGTAAAGAAGCGGAAGTTATCATTCCCGATATTCAAACTTCAGTCTCCATGTGTGGAGATAACGATGAAATGGTCGTTGAAGAAGGCATCGCTTTCTCACCTATCTACCATATAGAATTACGCAAAGCTATCACTAAAGGGGAGGTTAAAACATGGCTCAATCTACGAAAGGCAAATTAAATTTCCGCTGTCCTTGTTGCTTCATGAGAGATATCGATATGGATATGTTCTACGATGAAGAAAAGAAGGAATATTACTGCCTTAGATGCGGATATAAAGGCGATGAAAAAGACGTCTTGAGATTGAATGAACAAGCTAAATATAGATATAAGAATCTTAAAAAGAGAGTCGTCTCTTTCAATGAAGATAACGAACCTATAACTTTTGAAGACTACAAAGGAGATAAAAGATGATACTCGGCATCGATACTTCGACCTATTTTGAGGAAGAAGAAGTCAAGGCTAAATATTATAGAGACGGGAAAGAAGTTGATCCTCTTAAAGAATTTAGAAACAACAATGTAAGTCACATGAGAATAAGAATTTGGAATGATCCTTATTCTGAAGATAAGAAGCCTTATCTAGGAGGAACTTCCGATTTAGATAAAGCCATTAGATTATCTAAGATAGCTTCATCTTACGGCTATAAATTGCTCTGGGATTTCCATTATTCAGATTTCTGGGCTGATCCAGGTAAACAAATTTGCCCTAAAGCGTGGAAAGATTTAACTTTCGAACAAGTTTGCAAAGAAGTTTATAAATTTACTAAAGAGTGCTTAATTAAGGCCAAAGAAAACGATTTAGATATCAGCTTGGTTCAAATCGGTAATGAAATCACTAATGGTATGATTTGGCCTTTTGGTAAATTAGATGAATCTACTACTCCTAGAGGTAATTATGAACATCTAAGTTTGTTACTTAAAGAAGGTATTAAAGCCGCTAGAGAAGTCTTTCCTAAAATTAAGATTATCATTCATTTAGAGAGAAGTTACGATCAAGTAGTCTACGCTGAATATTTCGATCATTTGAAGCAATACAACGTCGATTACGATATTATCGGTATGTCATATTACCCTTATTGGCACGGAACTTTCAAACAATTCTTCGCTAATGTGAATATGTGCCAACAGAGATTTAATAAAGATGTCATGGTCATGGAATTAGGATATAGCTTCACTTTAGAAGACTATATTTTAAATAACAACGGCCAAGCTCAATTGGTAGTTAATGGTAATAGTAAGGATTTAATATCTAATTTGCCTTATCCTATAACTAAACAAGGGCAAGCTCAATTTATAGAAGAATTTCTAAAATTAGCTAAAGAAAACAATGTTAAAGGTGTCTTCTATTGGGAACCTATGTGGATTCCTTGCGAGGACAAGATTTGCTGGGCTTCTAAAGAAGGTCAAGCTTACATTCACGAAGAAGGTAAATCTACTAGAAACGAATGGTCTAATCAATGCCTATTCGATTACAAAGGTGAAATGAATCCTTCCTTCGATAAATTCAAAATTTAATAAAATATGGAAAAAATGAATAGACGAGAGAAAACATATATCAAATCGTTCTTCGCGATGATAATAATTCTATTGATATTAGGAATAGTTTCTTTCGTCTATTCCATTGTTGAAATTTTCAACACTCAAACCCTAAACAACAATATCTTCGAACTTATTTACATGGGTCTACATTTAATCATAGTAGTCTTTATACTCATGATGACTAAATCCAGTTTAAATAAGGAAGAGTCGGTGGTTTTTAAACCTCTGATGATGCAAAAGGGAGATAGATTTCCCAATAGAAAAGCTCAAGTAATAGCTTTGATATTAGGAATAGGAGGATTATTTTGCGCTATTTATTTCTTCTTAGTGCAAATAGGTGTGTCTTTGCCTAAACCTAACTTTCCTATTACACTGATATTAGATTTAGTCAATTCACCTTTAACTGTTGCAATATTAGGATTCTACAGTTTTTTTTACCCGTATGTACTTTTAAAAAAGGATAACTAAGGAGGTTACAAATTAATGAAAAAAAGTTTATTCTTTGCCGTAAGCTTATTAGCGGTAGTGGGATTAGCTGGTTGTTCATCTCAACCTACTTCATCTTCCACAGGAACTTCTTCTGGAGGAGTTTCTTCTCAAGTTTCTTCACAAGTCGTATCTAGTTCTACATCCGTAAGTGAGTATATTAAGCCGACTGGTAAGATTGAGTCTAAAACTTTAAATGTTAAAAAAGTTGAAAATTTAAGCGATGATTTCATCTTCGGTATGGATGCTTCATCGGTGATTGCTGAAGAACAATCAGGAGTCAAATATTACAATTTCAATCAACAGGAAGAAGACGTCTTCAAGATTCTTTCTGACAACGGTATAAATTACATCCGTGTTAGAGTTTGGAACAACCCCTATGATTCAGCAGGTAATGGCTTTGGCGGAGGGAACAACGATGTTGCTAAAGCTATTGAAATTGGTAAGCGCGCTACTAGATACAAGATGAAGTTACTAGTAGATTTCCACTATTCAGATTTCTGGGCTGACCCTTCTAAACAAATGTGTCCTCGTGAATGGAGTAATTTACCTTTCACCGCCGAGTGGGGTAGCGATCAATTAGATAAACAAACTGCTTTATACAACTTCACTAAAGATTCATTACAACAAATGAAGAATGAAGGAGTCGATGTCGGCATGGTTCAAGTCGGTAATGAAACAAACGGTGGAAAGATGGCTGGAGAAAATTCTTTTGCTAACTTCTCAGCTTTAGTTAACAAAGGTTCTCAAGCTGTTAGAGAAGTCTATCCTTCAGCTTTAGTAGCGGTCCATTTTGCTAACCCTGAAAAATCAAACAATTATTTAGATTGGGCTTCTAGATTAAAAAAATACGGCGTTGATTACGATGTTTTCGGTTCATCCTATTATCCTTATTGGCATGGTACTTTAGATAATTTATCTTCTACTTTATCTACTATCGCTGAAACTTACAACAAGAAGGTGATGGTCATGGAAACTAGCTACGCTTTCACTACAGAAGATACTGACTTCTGGTCTAATACTATAGGTGAAACTAGCGGCTATGATGCTAAACCTTATCCTTTTACTGTCGCAGGTCAAACTAACTGTATTAGAGATGTAATCGATACTGTCGCTAACAAGACTACTAATGGTATCGGTGTCTGCTATTGGGAAGGTACCTGGATTAGTGTTAACCAAGACACTTTAGAAAAGAATGCGGCCTTATGGCAAAAATACGGTTCTGGTTGGGCTGCTTCTGCTGCGGCTGCCTATGATCCTAAAGATGCAGGTAAGTGGTATGGTGGATGCGCTGTCGATAATCAAGCTTTCTTCGATAGAAATGGTAAACCTCTTGAATCTTTAAAACTTTGGAATTTAGTTAAATATGGAAACGAAGCTCCTAAATATATCGATGGTATTGAAGATGCTAATGTTTCTTTCTACACTTACGAACAAATGAGTTTACCTGCAACTGTAAATGTCATCTACTCTGATAATTCTAAAGAAGGTATTCCTGTTCAATGGGAAGCTTTCGATTTGGATGCTGCTAAAGCGGCAGGTAATGGCAAATATGACATTAAAGGTAAAGCTTCAGGAAAAGATGTCTATTGTCATTTAACCGTCATGGAAAAGAATTTCTTAGAAAATTACGGTTATGAAGATGGCATAGCTTCACCTTGGGTTTTGGCTAATGAATCTGAAACTCCTTTATCTGATACTTACAAAGTTTTAGTTAACGGTGAGAATCCTCAAACTGGTAAATATTCTTGCCACTTCTGGGCTGAAGGAGCTAATGTTTGCAAATTCAAATGTGAACAAGATGTCACTTTAGAAGCTTTCGGTAAATACAAATATCAATTATCTATTTTAGGTGGTGGTGTTGGTAGTGCTGCAGTAGCTGAGAGTGATCAAAATAATATTATGTATGTCAAGATTAACGATGTCATCACTTACTCTAAACCTATAGCTTTCTCTTCTTACAATGATGGATGGCACGATTTCGTCTTAAGAGATATTCAAATCTCTGAAGGTGATAAAGTTACAGTCGGTTTTGAAATCGATTGTGGTGTAGCTGGTGTTTGGGGTGCTGTTGACGATTGTTTATTCAATTACGTGGGGTAAACAATATGAAAAGAGGATATAAATTATTAATAACCTTAGTCAGTTTCGGATTCCTGGCTTCTTGTTCTTCTCCTACTTCTTCAGCTGCAGCTTCTAGTGTTGTTTCAAGCGCTGCTATTTCTTCTGAGGCTTCTTCCTTAATTTCATCTTTGTCAATTTCTTCTCAGGAACCTGATTACGATGAATATACAGGTTACAAGATGGCTGATGACCCTAGTGAAAATTATGGAATCGATACTACTATCTCCAATGAAAATAGTACGGTAAATTACGAAATCTTCGTCAGATCTTTTTACGATACTGATGGAAATGGCATAGGTGATTTAAATGGGGTTAAAGCTAAATTGCCTTATTTAAAATCTATGGGATTTAAGACTTTGTGGTTGATGCCTATTTTCCCTTCACCTACTTATCACGGCTACGATGTAACTGATTATTATAGAATCAACTCTGCTTTTGGTAGCATGGATGATTTCGAATCTCTAGTTAACGAAGCGAAAAACTACAATATCGACATCATGTTAGATATGGTTTTAAATCACTGTTCTACAAAATCAGATTACTTTAAGCAATCTAAAGAGGATTACTTGAAAGAGAAACAAGGCTTAGTAGTAGAAAACAGCAAAGCTGATTGGATCAATTGGAAAGATGATTCTGCTACAAATTACGAAGCTAGCTTTGCTGGAGGTATGGCTGATTTCAATTTAGATAGTGAAGGTGTCCGTGCAGAATTTGAAAATATCTGTAAATTTTGGATTGAAAAAGGTGTTAAAGGGTTCAGATTAGACGCGGTTTTATATTATTACAATAACACTTCTAAAAATGTCGCTTTCTTAAACTGGTTAGAAGATACTTGTCACAAATACGATGAAAACTTTTACATGGTTGGTGAATGTTGGACTTCTGATGCTGTATTAAATAGTTACGCCAATTCTAAATGCGATTCTTTCTTTAGATTTGGAAATTCTCTTAACGGTGAATACAATCCTATCAATTTACTTAAAGAGAGAACTAAATCTAGCTTGTACGCTGAATATATCGAAAAGAACGAGAAAATTGCTAAGAGCAATAGATCTACTTTCTATTCATCTTATTTCTTATCTAATCACGATGAGGATCGTCCTTCTAAGAGCTTAGATGGTGATAAATATAAAGCGGCTCTTTCGTTAAATTATTTAATGCCTGGTACTCCTTATATGTATTATGGTGAAGAAATCGCTATGAAAGGTCAAAGGAAGACTGCTCCTGATGATTACTCTGATGTTAAAAGAAGATTGCCCATGATTTGGTCTTCTTCATCAAAAACAGGTCAATGCAATTTCCCTGAATCGGGAAGGGAAGATTTAGATACTACTGTTCAAGTTACTCAAGGGGTGGAAGATTTAGAAAAAGATCCTTTCTCTTATTTAAATCACGCTAAGAAAGTAATCAACATTAGAAATAAATACAGCAAACTATTTAAAGAAGGTGTATTTACTTCTATGGTTTCTTCTTTAAAAACCGAAGAAAGACCTTTGATGGCTTACAAGATTGCCAATGGTGAAGACTATCTAATAGTAGTTCATAATTTCTCTTCTAAGAATGCGGAAGTTACTTCACCTGGAAGTGAAATAGTAGAATCTATAAACACCAATCATAAGATTCCTTCTTTAAAGGATGGGAAACTTAGAATAGGTGCGTGTTCTACTGTCATAATGCGATAATTTAAAGTAATTTTATAGGAGGTTAATTTTATATGAAAAGAAAATTTTGTGCACTTTTAATCGCTGTTGCTTCTTTGTCTTTAGTTGGATGTAACAATCAAAATACTAGCGTAGTTAGTTCTGCTAATCAAAGTTCTCAAGTTTCTTCTGTTGCTTCTTCAGCTGCTTCATCAGCTGTTGTTTCTTCAGTTGCAGCTTCTTCAGCTAGTTCCTCACTTGTCTCTTCTGAAAATCATTCAGTAGATATTGATGTTGGTCAAGCTCCTACTTTCCAAGAAGATGCTTTATATATCCATTATTGGAGAGCAGATGGAACGTATAAAAATTGGGATCTTTGGCTTTGGGATAATAGCAAATCCGGAGCAGCTTACGCATTTAACGGCAAAGATGATTGGGGAGTCATTATGGCTATACCTCTATCTACCTTTGCTAAATTAGATAGTGATAATCAATTAGGTTTGATTGTCAGAAAAGGTGGAGATTCCTGGGCTGAAAAAGATTTGAACGGCTCAGATACTTACGTTGATTTATCTAAATTCAAAAAAGATGAAAATGGTATCTATCACCTCTATTTAATCTCCGGAGAAGCTTCGGTTTATTACAATAAGGAAAGAGGAGTAATAGGAGCAATTAGAATGGCGACTTTCGTCTCTGAAACTTCCATTTCTTTAAAGGCTACTATAGGTATTACTAAATACGTCTTGAAGAAAGATGGTGTAGATTTACTTTCTAAAGATATTAATAAGACTAAATCTACTTCTATAACTTTACCTGCTCCATTAGATTACATGGCTGGTTATACTGTCGAAGCGACTTTAGAAAATGGAGATACTTTAACTTCTTCTGTTACTAAGACTTTGTTATTCAATTCAAAGTCTTTCAATGACACTTACAACTACGATGGAGATGACTTAGGTGTCACTTACACTAGTTCTAAATCTACTTTCAAAGTCTGGTCACCTCTATCCAGCAAGATTGTTTTAAGAATTTATGAATCAGGTACTCCTAAATCTGTAGATGCTTCTAAAGGTGATGATACTTTCGCTTCTTACGATATGACTAAAGGTGAAAAGGGAGTCTTTTCTGCTGAAGTACCTGGAGATTTAGATGGTAAATATTACACCTATGTAGTAACTAATGGTGAATATAAAGAAAAAGAAACTATCGATCCTTACGCTAAAGCTTGTGGTGTCAACGGTATTAGAGGTATGATTGTTGACTTCGATAAAACCAATCCTGAAAATTGGGATTTAACCGCTCCTTCACCTTACGATAGAAAAGAATTGACCGTCTATGAAACTCACGTTGCTGATGTTACTTCTTCAAAGACCTGGCAAGGTATAGAAGGGAATAGAAAACTCTTTTCAGGTATGCATGAAAAAGGCACTACTTACACTGAAGGTGGAGTTACTGTTAAGACCGGGTTTGACCATATTAAAGAATTAGGTGTCAACGCTGTTCAAATCTTACCTTTCTTTGATCAAGCTAACGATGAGGTTAATCCTACTTTCAACTGGGGTTACAATCCTTCTAATTACAATTGTTTAGAAGGTAGTTATTCTTCTAATCCTTATGATGGTTATGTTCGTATTAGAGAAATGAAATCTCTAATCAAAGATTTCACTGACAATGGTATGAATATCATCATGGATGTTGTTTATAATCACACTAACGGTGCTATAGGTTCTAATTTTGATATTATCATGCCTGGCTATTATTACAGATATACTGGAACTCTAGAATTATCTAATGGTAGTGGATGTGGCAACGAAACTGCTTCTGATCACTATATGTTTAGAAAGTTCATGATTGATTCCGCTAAATTCTGGGCTAAAGAATATAAGTTGGGTGGTTTCAGATTTGATTTGATGGGTTTACATGATATTGAAACTATGAACCAATTAACTGCTGCTGTTAAAGAAATCAATCCTAATATCGTGATTTATGGTGAACCTTGGGCAGGAGGAACTTCTACTTTAGGTGGCTCCTATGCTACTGGCGTTCCTGCTAACCAGCAAAATGGTGGTAAATATGTCGGATATGGTGCTTTCAACGATAAGATTAGAGACAGCTTAATTAAAGGTGGCTTATCAGCTGCTACTGAACTAGGCTGGATCACTACTAAGGATCCTATTGCTGGAAGTGATCAAGGTGCTTTAATTAAAGGTGTTAGAGGTGTGGCTAATGCTACTCCTATTGATGATCCTGATAAAGTAGTAACCTATGTAACCTGCCACGATAATTACACTTTATATGATCGTGCTATCGCTACTAAAGAATACACTTCTGAAGATGATGCTATCTTAGCAAAGATGAATGTCTTAGCTAACTCTGTGGTCTTTACATCTCAAGGTACTTCCTTCATGTTAGCAGGTGAAGAATTCTTAAGAACCAAGCAAGGTAATTCTAACTCTTACAACGCTTCTTATGAAGTTAATGAATTAGATTATTCTTTGAAGATTAAGCATCAAGATATGTTTAAGTCATATCAAAAGATGATCGCTTTAAAACAGACTTTAGATGGCTTACATCTAGATAAAGAAGGAATTAAAAACTTCAATCCTGTTTTATCTAGCGACACCTCTACCTTGTCTTATTCTTTGAAGGATAATAGTGGAAATAGGGAATTCAAAGTCTTCCATGTTAACGGCTTAGGAACTAATCAAAAAGTCGATTTAAGCGGATATAATTTGTATTATTCCACTATTGATGGTGAGTCTAAGATTCTCTCTGATGCGACTGAATTGAAGCCTTATGAGACGTTAGTTGCCTATAAAAGTTTGTAAAAGCTAAAAATTTTTGTACGCAAAGCATAAATGTAAACGCTCTCATAGAAAATATATATTATAAAAAAAGCCCGAGAAATTGGGCTTTTTTTAAATAGTTAATATATAAATTATATATGTTGCAAAATATAACTACCGAGATTATATTTATGTTATGGAATTATCTTTTGCCTAATGTATTATTGGTAAAGGACTATTTGATGAGGAGGTTAATCTAAAAGATATATGAAAATCAAAAAATTCCTTACTACTTCACTTTCAGCTACCGCTTTAATGCTCGGTTTAGCTGCTTGTAACGGTGGAGGGGGCTCTAGTGCTGCCACTTCTTCTGCTGCTACTTCTTCTGCTGCTTCAATTGCTTCTAGTGCGGCAAGCGCTACTTCTACCAACCCTTTAGCTGGTAAATACACTATCACTGTTTGGGTTTCTGAAGCTGATGGTGTCACTGATTTGACCGAAGATCAAATCGAAGCTTTTGAACAAGCTAACCCTGGAATCGATATCGAAGCTACTATCGAAGGTGTTTCCGAATCTAACGCCGCAGGTCAAATGTTATTAGATATCGATGCTGGTGCGGATATTTATTGTTTCGCTCAAGACCAATTTGCGAGATTAGTTCAAGGTCAGGCTTTATCTCAATTGGGTCAAGGTGCTGCTTCTTATGTAGTTACTAACAACTCTGCTTCTTCCGCCAACGCCGTTAAATCTGGAGATGCTTACTACGCTTATCCTTTAACTGCGGATAATGGCTACTTCATGTACTATGATAAGAGTGTTATTCAAGAATCTAGTTTAGGTGATTTAGATAAAATTATTGCTGATGTCAAAGCTGCAAACAAGAAGATTTCTTGGAATTTAGGTACTGATGGCGGCTGGTACATCGCCGGTTGGTTCTTCGGTAATGGTTGTGTCTCTAACTGGACTACCGATGCCGATGGAAACTTCACTTCCGTTTACGATACATTTAATTCAGACGAAGGTTTAGTCGCTGCTAAAGCTATGAAAGCTTTCTTCGATTCTGGTGTTTATAATCACTCCGCTTCTGCGGCTGATTTTGATGCTGCCATTCCTTCTGCTGCTGTTGTCTCTGGTACTTGGGATTACAAGACCGCTAAAGATATCTTAGGTAATAACTTAGGTGCTGTTGAATTACCTAAAGTCAAAGTTGGTGATCATTCTTATCACCTCGGTTCTTTCTCCGGTATGAAATTAATGGGTGTCAAACCTCAAACTGATGCTAAGAGAAACGCTGTCTTACATCAATTAGCTCAATACTTAACTGGTGAAACTTGCTCTGTTCAAAGAGCTACTGAATTCGGTTGGGGTCCTTCTAACTTAGCCGCTCAAAAATCTTCTGTCGTTACAAGCAACCCTGCTTTATCTGCTTTAGCTGCTCAAAGCGCTTATGCGGTTCCTCAAGGTCAAATTTCCGGTGGATGGTGGGATTTAGCTGTTGCTTTAGGTACTTCCATCCAAGCTGCTACTGATGAAGATGGTCTTAAAGCTGCTTTAAAGACTTACGAAGATGCTACTAAAGAATTAGCTAAACCTTTCGTCTTAGAGAAGGTCTCTTTAATCGGTTCTATCGGTGGAGAAACCTGGAATAATGATCACGATTTAGTTAAACAAAACGATGGTTCATATGTTTTAGAAAGCATCGCTTTAACTGCAGGTGAAGAATTCAAAGCCAGAGCTAACCACGGTTGGGATAAATCTTTAGGTTTTGATAATTTAACTTCAAGCGAAAACTTTGAAAGTGCTAACGGAAATATTAAAGTTGTAAAATCTGGCACTTATAGAGTTGTTGTTGATAAAGATTTCACTAAGATCACTATTTCTGAACTTCAATAATTAAATCAATTTGTTAATGTGGGTTGGGGAAAACTTTACCCCAACCCATTCTTTTTAGAGAGGAGATAATATGGGACAATCAAATAACGCCACTCTCGAATCAAAAGAAGAAAGATTGCAAAAGGATTTAGCTTATCTCAAACTAACTAAATTTAAAAAGATATTATTTAAAACCAAAAAATTCTTCCGTGGAATTTTACCTTGGTTACGTAATCTCTTATTTGCTATCCTTAATTTCTTTAAGAAAGTTGGTTTAGGAATTGCACATGAATGTGTCAATATCGTACAGACATTTATCCATGGTGATTGGAAGACTAAAGTGTCTTACGTCATTATGGGTTTTGGCAATCTAGCCCGTGGACAATGGGGTAGAGGCGTTTTATTTTTAGCTCTTGAAGTCATCTTCATCATCTACATGATTTTCTGGGGTGGGAATTGGCTGTCACAGATGGGTACTTTAGGTACGCAAGGCCCTGAAAAGATTTACGATCCTATCTATGATACCTATACCACTATCTATCACGATAATTCCTTCAAGATTCTTTTATATTCAGTTTTGACTTTATTCTTTATTGTCGCTGTAGTTTACACTTGGAGAGTCAATATCAAACAAAATCAAATCGCTGAAGCTATTATTAAGAGTGGTAAACCCCTTAGATCAACTAAAGGTGACTTACATTCTTTAATTGACGATCAATTCCATAAGACTTTATTAGCTTTACCTACTATTGGTATTCTGATATTCACAGTCTTACCTATTATCTTCATGATTCTTATCGCTTTTACTAATTACTCTGGTAAGAATAATGGTTATAGTAACAATCTATTTACTTGGGTTGGTTGGGATAACTTCAATACGTTACTCAACTGGAACAGCGGTAACAAAGCTTACTCTGCTGCCTTTGGTGAAATCTTAGCGTGGACGTTAATTTGGGCATTCTTCGCTACGTTCTCCAACTACTTCCTAGGTATGTTAGTCGCTATTATGATTAACAAGAAGGGAATTAAGCTTAAGAAAGTTTGGAGAACAATATTAGTTCTAACTATCGCTATTCCACAATTTATTTCCTTGCTATATGTTTCTAAGATGTTTGCTGATAATGGCATTATCAACGGATGGATTGTTAGATGTGGAGGTGAAGCTATAGGCTGGTTCTCATCAGATCCTAACTTAGCTAGAACTATGGTAATCGTGATTAACATTTGGATTGGTATTCCTTACTTAATGTTGATTGCCACTGGTATCTTAATGAACATTCCTGAAGACTTATATGAATCTGCTAAGATTGATGGCGCTAATGTCTGGCAACAATACACAAAGATTACCTTGCCTTACATGTTATTCATTACTGGTCCTTACTTGTTGACAAGTTTCATTGGTAATATGAATAACTTCAACGTTATCTTCTTACTGACAGGTGGTGCCCCTGTTAATACTGCTGCTTCTTCAGCCGCAGGTAACGCCGGCTACACCGACTTGTTAGTAACTTGGCTGTTTAAGATTACTACTGGTACTGATGCTTTGTATTACATGGCTTCTGTCATCGGTATCTTAGTCTTCGTTGTCGTCGCTTTTATTTCTATAATTGTCTATAACTTCATGCCGTCTAATAAGAATGAGGAGGATTATCAATAATGTCTGAAAAAGATTTAAAAAATAATGAACCTCAAGTCGTAGAGGAATTTGAAGAAGAGAAGCTTGAACAACCTGAATCAGATTTACGACAAGAAGTAGCTTTCGATGACACCGCTGTTGTCTCTAGAGAAAAAAGACACATGGGTATGAAAGCTAAGACTCGTGCTGCTAATATTACTATTTACGTAATCTTAGTCATCATGAGTGCTGTGTGGTTAGTTCCTTTCATCTTCATCGTCTTACAGTCGTTTAGATGTGAATCAACTTATTTAACTGGTTATGTTATCCCTAAACAATGGGGTTTTGATAATTACGCTAGATTATTCACAGAGACCAAGTTCCCTAGATGGTTCTTAAATACTTTCATTATCTCTGTGGTCGCCGCTGTAATTCAATTAATCATGGTCTTGTGTATGTCTTACACATTATCTAGATTGAGATTTAAAGGCCGTAAAGCGTTGATGAACGCCATGTTAATCTTGGGTATGTTCCCTGGTATGTTAACTATGATTGTTCTATATAGAATCTTAGCTGATGCGGGTATGACTCAAGGGAATTCTATAGCTGGTTTGATTCTAGTTTATGTTGCTTCTTCAGGTATGGGATATTACGTATCTAAAGGTTTCTTTGATACCATCCCTAAGTCATTAGATGAAGCAGCTAGAGTCGACGGTGCAAATAGGGCACAAGTCTTATACAAGATTATCTTACCTTTGTCTAAACCTATTGTTATTTACACCCTCTTAACTGCCTTTATGGGTCCTTGGGGTGATTATGTATTTGCGAGTTACGTAGCCTTTAACGTTTCTGATGGTTACAACGTTGCTGTTGGTTTACAATGGTTGATTTCCACTCCGAGCAATATTGCTGCTAACTACACAATATTCTGCGCCGGTGGTGTTATTGTCGCTATTCCCATCACCTTATTGTTCATGTTCTTGCAAAAGTATTATGTCGAAGGTGTTACGGGTGGAGCTGTTAAAGGATAGGAGAAATATTTATGGCTAATGTTAAATTAACTAATGTTAAAAAGATATATCAAGGTAATGTCGTAGCGGTTCACGATTTCAATTTAGATATTGCTGATAAGGAATTTATCGTCTTCGTCGGTCCTTCTGGCTGCGGCAAATCTACTACTTTAAGAATGATTGCAGGTCTAGAAGAAATCTCCGAAGGTACAATTGAATTCGACGGAGAAGTAGTCAATGACTTACAACCTAAAGATCGTAAGATCTCCATGGTCTTCCAAAACTACGCTTTGTATCCTAACTACACCGTATTTGAAAACATGGCTTTCCCTTTACGTCTAATTAGGCCTAAGATGTCTCAAGATGAAATTTATGAAAGAGTCACTAAAGCTGCCGAAATCTTAGGTATCACCGAATATTTAACTAGAAAGCCTAGGGCGTTGTCTGGTGGTCAAAGACAGAGAGTCGCTATTGGCAGAGCAATGGTTAAAGATTGTAAGGTCTTCTTGATGGATGAACCTCTATCTAACTTGGATGCGAAATTACGTAATCAAATGAGAGCGGAAATCATCCTCTTAAGAAAGAAAATTAACACTACTTTCGTCTACGTTACTCACGATCAGACTGAAGCTATGACTTTAGGTGATAGAATCGTCGTTATGAAAGATGGTTATATTATGCAAGTCGGCACTCCTACTGAAGTTTTTGATAGACCTAGAAATCTATTCGTCGCTGAATTTATCGGTGCTCCTAAGATGAACACTTTCAAGACTAACTTAGTCAAGAAAGATGGAAAATATTTCGTTACTCCTTTTGGAGCAGAAATTCCTGTAACTGGTCAAAAAGCTGATTTGTTAGCAGAAAATGGTATTGATTCTCAAGAAATTATATTGGGTGTCAGACCTGAGCATGTCGTCTTAGCAGACAAACCTTCTAAAGAAACTATCAGAGTTATTTTGCAAGTTAACGAAATGATGGGTAATGAATTGCATCTACACCTTTTAACTGATGATAACACTCCTTTAATTGTCAGAGTACCTACAATGAATTTAACTGATGAATTTAGAAATGAATTAGTTATGGGCAAAGAACTTTACATTACTTTTGAAAGTAAAGTTATGCACTTCTTCGATACCGTGACTGAAAAATCACTTCTTTATATTGATAAAGAAGAGCCTGTTCAAGAAGATGAAGAAGAAATAAATGCTGAGTAATTACAATTAACAAAAAGGTCAAGAAATTTAATTTCTTGGCCTTTTTTATTTGTTTTTATTTTCCAAATATTGGTGTAATTCTTTTTGCAATATTACGTAATCAATCTTACCTACATTAGTGTGCACAAATTTATCTTTAATGATTATAAAATCAGGTAATTCGTAAGAATCAAACTTACCTTTTAAATCTCTGATGATAGTTTGTTCGACGCTGTTTTTATAAGAAGGATCTGAGAGAGAGACGAATAAGCAAATGTTATCTCTTCCTTTATAAGTTTCCCCTAATAAAGAACATTCTTCAACTTCATCTAAAGAAGACACTTCTTTTTCAATAGCGAGAGGATAGACATTCATCCCTTTTTTCTTAAGCATTCTCTTATATCTAGAGATGAAATAGAGATAATTATCTTCATCTAGCATACCCATATCACCAGACTTAACGTACTTTTCACCGTCTATAGTGATAAAAGGATCTTCTTTTTCTTCATAATATCCATTCATTAAAGTCTCACCAGTTATAGCTATTTCTCCTTTGGTGTTGTTAGGAAGAACTTTGTTTGTTTCGTGATCTATTATTTTGACTTTAACGTTAGGTAGAGGCTTACCTATAGTTCCTTCTTTGTGGTCTTTAATGGTGTTAACCGAAAGAACTGTAACAGTCTCAGTTAAACCGTAACCTTCTAATAACATACCTTTAGAGCCGTTTTCTTTAAGTCGTTGATTAAATCTCTCTAATAGAGAAGGAGAGATGAAATCTCCTCCTATGAAGCAGACCTCGATGTTTTTTAACATCTTACCTTTGAATTTACGATTCTTAAGTAGAGCTTCGTAAATGGCAGGAACCCCAATCATCATACTTAGATGACCTTTTTTTAGTAACTTAATAACTTTCTTAGTTCTAAAAGAAGGTAAGACTCCTATTCGCGCTCCCCATAAGATACAAGCTAACACTCCCATAGTTAGACCAAATCCGTGGAACATAGGTAGAGCTGCTAACATTGTTTTATGCGTTAATTCTTCTTGCGTGCAACCTAAGATATAGGGGACAGTAGAAATTAATGATACAAAAGAGAAATCGGATAGAACAATGGATTTACTAATCCCCGTTGTTCCTCCTGAAGATAAGAATATTCTTCCTTTTTTAGGATCGTAAGTTTTATATTCTTTTTTACCTTTAATGTTATAAGTAAAATGAGGAATATCTTTTCTATTTTTGTAAGTTTGTAATTTATCTTTATTTAAAATAGAGAATCCTAATCTTTTGACAATATTCAAAGAAGATGTAGGATCTAAAACTAAAATAGGCATCTTCTCTTTTAGTATTTTGTCGTAATTATTTAAAAATAATGAAACAGTAATCAATAATTTAGAATGTTTATCTTTATATTCATGCAAGATGTTTTCTTGAATAGATAGAGGGTGGAGAAGGTGAATATTGATATTTAATTTAGAAGCTGCAAAAAAGCAAGCGATAGCTTCAGGAGTATTAGGAGCAACTAAAGTTATTAAATCATCTTCTTTTAGACCTATAGAAGTAAAATAAGCACTTACTTTATCAATCAAGGAATTGAATTTGTTGTAAGAAATGGTTTTCCCTTCGTAATAAATGCAGTCGTTATTTTTTCTGTTGTTAACTTGAAGAAGGAAATTCTCATATATTGTCTTTGATTTATCTACCATATTAATTGAGCCTTCTAGAATATACGATAACCCAAAATTTCACAAATTCCAATAAGTAACCCCATTAAAATGAACTGGTGAGTTATATAAACTATCAAAGCGTGATTACCAAAGAAATCGATGGGTTTATGCCATTTTCCATCTAACTTAGGTAAGAGCGATTTCTTTTCTTTGTAGACTGTTTGACCTAGAAAAGCTCCAAGGAAAGAAAAGCCTACCCAAGGTATTAAAGCAAAGTAATCAGATCCAACGTTTACTAAACCAATTCCAGCTTTTAAAAAATTAACAAAACTCATACCTGTAATATTAGTAAACCAATCGTAATTAAATGGAGGAAGAGTAAGGCTGAGAACGGGTTGTTGATCAAAGATTCTAAATATGAATATCCACATTTCATCTCCGGAAGAAAAATGTAGATTTCTACTAGTTAAACCAAAGACTAATCCGTAAGTAAAACAACCTAGAGCTAAAACTAAATTAATCCATTTGCTGTAAGGTAATTTTTTGGTAAGGGTTATCAATAATGCTCCTATAGCTAAAGGCCACAAGACTCCAAATACGATTCTAATATCAACGGAGATTAATTCGCTTAGAGTAATGACTTTATTAGTATATAAAGCTGAAGCAACCCAGAAGATTATATAAGTGATTAAATCTATGATGATTCCAGCTATAAGAATCTTTATACCATGCTTGAGGTTATTTTTTGAAAATAGACATGAGATACCTGAAATTAAGAGGAATAAAAAGGCTAGAGAATGAAAGAAAGCGTGAGTAGGGGTTTGAATATAAGCGCTAACCGAATCGTAAAGCCACCTTATGAAACTATTGTCAACAGAATAAAAATTAGAAAAGATGCTAGGAAGCAAAGCTATATCGTATAGGAGATGATTGATAATCATCCCTATGATTGCTACACCTCTAATAGTGTCAATTTCCCAGACTCTTTTCGATAACTTCTCGGCTTTTAAAGATTCTTTAATTGCTTTATTTCCGCTCATATGAATTAATATAATCTATTTTCTATTAGTTAACAAACCTTTATAATTTAAATAGTTAGGAATAAAAAATATGGCTGAAAATAAAACTAATAGTTATATGGCTTTCATGGAAAGCGAAAGTGAACTATCAACTAAAGAGCAAGCTGCTTACGGTTATGTCAAAGAAGTTCAAGAATTGATGAGGATGATTTCTACTAAGGTTGAACCTAGCCAAATTAAAGATTACATCTCTAAGAATTTGAACACTCTTTTTACTTACGCTCCCCACATGACTTTGCAAATATATCTAGCAATTAAAATTGCTAACAATGAATTATACGATTTCAATTCTGATTTAGAGACTCTTTTACATAGGCCGGATTTACCTGCTAAAGCATATTCGGTCGTCTCTTCTTATATGAATGTTTTACAAAATCAGATGGAGAATCCCACTAGCATTTCTCCTTCGGAAATGGCTGGAGATGACAAGATTCTAGAATTGTTAAAGAACATGTCTCCTGACAAGATTAACAAACTCGTATTCGCTTTATCTTACCGTTTACAAACTGGAGCGGATATGGATCATTTTGTAAATTTATTAAACCCTTATTTTTCCACTCCTAATAACGAGACAGTTTTTAAATTGAGTTTGCTTCAACAGTTGTTGAATCTATCTAGTAAATATAAAGCTACTAAGCCTTTCTTATTGAATGTCAACGATGAGATATACGAGATATTGATGGATGGAAGTTTCGATTCCTCTTCGGATTCTTTCTTACGTGCGATTGATTATTACGGGAAATCTTTAAATCTCCCTTACAATTTAAATGCTATGTTACAATCTTTCGCTTCTATGTATAGAATCATTCATTTAAATCAACCTAAAGTTCTTTCTTCGGAATTGGGAATTAAATCTTTCAGCGCTAGATTAATTGAAGCTTACAATCAATCTATGTCTTTATTTTCTAAAAACAGCGTTTTCCCTTACACTTACCCAGAAGAATATAAACAGGAGTACGGTTATAAAGAAGCTGATAAATTTATCAATATCATCTTCAAACCAAGGTATTAAAAATGTTTAACAAGCACGATTTGAATAGAGATCAGTATATGTTGACTGGTATTTTTGCTAACCACGGTTATGATTGGTGGTGGCATTCTTTTACCGCTATAGATGCTCAGACTAAAAAGGAGCAAGCTTTCTTTGTTGAATTCTTCTTAATTAACCCTGCTATTGATCAAGGGAAAGAAATTATTCACGGAGAAAATGGTAAAAATCACCCTTCTTATTTAATGGTAAAATGCGGTACTTGGGGTGAAGAGAATAAATGTCAGCTCCATCGTTTCTTTCCTATTTCTCAAGTAGAGATTCATAAAAAAGCCCCTTATTCAATTAAAGCTGAAGATTGTCTAGCTTGTGAAACTGCTCTTAAAGGTAAAGTGGAAGTAAGTGAGAAAGAAGAGGAAGAACATCCTGAATATTTATCAGATTACGGAAGCATGTCCTTTGATTTAAAACTAGAAAAGGATATTACTTTTAACGTCGGATATGGAGCGGGGAAGTTATTTAGAGACTTAAAAGCTTTCGAGATGTATTGGCACGCCGAAGGTATTAAGACCTTATATGAAGGAGAAGTTATTTTAAATGGAAGAAAGTATATAGTAACTAAAGATACTTCTTACGGCTACGCTGATAAGAACTGGGGAAGTAATTTTACTTCACCCTGGGTTTGGTTAGCTTCTTCCAACATGTATTCTAAAAAATACAATAAGCCATTAACTAATTCCGCTTTTGATATAGGTGGAGGTAAACCTAGAGTTTTTGGAATCCCTCTAAATAGGAAATTGTTAGGTGTACTTTATTATGAAGGTCAACAGATGGAATTTAATTTCTCTAAATTTTGGGATAACGTCAAGACTGAATTTAATTTTGATGACTCTAATGAACAAGTCCATTGGTTTGTTCATCAACAAAATAGAAATAATGAAATTGAAGTAGATATTTACGCTATGAAAAAAGATCTTCTCTTTATCAACTATGAAGATCCTGATGGTTTGAAGAAATTTAACAAATTATATAACGGTGGAAATGGAAAGGGAACTATAAAAGTCTATAAAAAAATTGGAAATAAAAAGAGAGAATTAATCGACGAAATAGAAGTTAACAATGTTGGGTGTGAATACGGCGAGTTCTCTAGTTAATATTTATAATTATATATCATATATAATATTTATCTTTATATAATACGAATGTCCAGTTTAGAAACTGGGCATTTTAAATGGGTTTCCTAGACTCTCTAAGACAACCCTTCTTAGCGTGTCAATTTTAGAGAAAAATCACTTTCAAAAAAATTTTTAAAAAAGTTTAAAAAAGTTGTTGACTTATAGTTGAAAGATGAGTAATATCTATACTTGCGAGCGCTAGAAAATAGCCTTGCGGGACTTGAATAAAGTTCCTCAGCTGGTCTTTGAAAACTGAATAGACAAATAATCATCAAAGT
>CACYCE010000014.1 GCA_902772915.1 uncultured Erysipelotrichaceae bacterium
AATAATTGTAGAGATTAGAAATAATCCTAATGTAACATCAAAACAATTGGCTATAATTTTAGGAATAAGTGAAACGGCTGTTGAAAAAAACATAAAATACTTAAGAGAGAATGAGTACATCGAACGAATAGGGTCAAATAAAACAGGTTTTTGGAAGGTTACTAAATAGATAAGAATTCCAATATTTTATATTTAATAGTGATAATTTCTAAAGTTCTTATTACACGAAAGAGTGTTTCAAAAGTATTTCAAAATTTAAGGGGTGTTTCATTTGTATTACCATACTTATCCCTATACATTATAGGACAAGCACGTCAATATGATGGTTAATTCCAAAATATTGGCGCTTTTTGTTGTTTTATTGTATCAAATCTATGGTATATCGTATACGTCAAAATTTTACACGTATGATAAAAAAGAAAAAGATAATCTAATGTTATTGTTTCAAATTACTATAATAAATGATTATCTTTTTTATTTAATCCGCCAATTTCTGCCAGTGGGATTTCAACCCTACCTCAATTTTTCTATCTATATTCCAGGAATAAATCAATTTATTTTCATTCGAATTATTAAAAACACTTTGATTAATACTGATGTATGAATAAATCGATAATATATCTATCTTTATATTTATTTTCAAATAAAATTGTGAATAATCTATTAAAAGAATAAAATATATTTATAGATTGGTTTTGATTCTTCTAAAGAATCAATAATAGGATATTATTATGGAAAAATATTACTTTTTGAGTAAGAGTGAAGAAGGACTTTACATATCTTCTTTAGTAAGCGGTGACGCTTACAATCTGGCTAACGTAGTTAATTTAGGACAAAATGTCACTCCTAAACAAATAAACGAGGCTTTAAATAAAGTCTGTAAAGCTCACCCTTACATCTTTTTAAAACTAACCACAAATAATGAAGGACAAATTGTTAAATATATCAAAGAAGAAACTATAGATGTAGAATGTGAAAAAGTCGAAAAATTAAATATAGATTCTAAACCTTTTGATTTGTTAGATAAGCCTCTCTATCGTTTTAAAATCTACGATGTTAAAGGCGAATATTATTTCTATTTTGATTTCCACCATATCTTGATGGACGGTTCCTCTTTAAAAATATTTATCGATGATTTCTTCTCATCTTTAGAACATAAAGAAATTGAAAAAGAAACTTATACTGCTAACGACTATGTCGAAGATGAAATTAAAGATCTAAATAGCTCTAAATATAAACAATCTAAAGATTACTTTAATAACTTAGTCGGAGGAGTCGAGACTGACTCTACTCCTATTGAAGATAAATTAGATGAAACTAAATCCTATAACAATATTAGAGTTCCTATAAAGATAACTAATAGTGAAGTTAAAAAACTGACCTCTAAATTATCTATTAAAACCTCTTCTTTTTTTCTAGGAGTCTTCGCTTATTTATTAAGTAAATACAACATGGATAATTCCGCTTTGTTTTTAACTGTAAATAACGGTAGAAACAAACAAGCGAAAAGAAGTTTTGGTTCTTATGTTAAAACCTATCCTATATATATCACTTACGAAAATGACACTGTAGAAGAATTTCTCCGTAAAATCAACGAAGAAAATATCAATAATGTCGAAAATCTCACTTATCCATTCTCGGATTTAATTAAGGATCTAGGAATAAATGCGGAAGTGATGTTCGCTTACCAAGGTGATTATTTTTACAAAGGTAAATTAAATGGCAGAGAAGTTCATGTAACTCCACTTTTAAGAAAAGACGGCAAAGAAAAGCTCTCTGTGGAATTACATAGGGATAACGATAATTTCTTAATATGGGTAGAATATCGCTCTGACTTATATCAAGAAAGTACTATTAATCAAATCATTTCTTTATACGATATTATCGCTCGTGAATTTTTAATTAAAGAAAAATTACAAGATATCGATTTAATAGATTCTAAAGAAGAGAAGAGATTGAATTCTTTCAATAATACCAATACTCCTTATCTAGAAGAAAATAAAACAATACTCGATGATTTTATCGACGCTAGAAATAAGTATCCTGATAACATCGCTGTAGTATTTAAAGATAGAAAGTACACTTACAAGCAAGTAGATGAAATTACAACTAGATTAGCTAACGAATTAATTAGATTAGGAGCCAAGAAAGAAAAAGTAGTCTCCATTTTAATTAAGAAATCTGAATATATAGTTTTAGCTTCTTTAGCGGTTATTAAATCTGGAGCGGCATATCAACCTCTAGACCCTACCTATCCTCAAGAGAGACTTAACTTCATGGTTAAAGATTCTTCCGCTTGTATTTTAATTAGAGATGATGATTTAGGCGATTTAATTCAAGGTTTCAAAGGTAAAGAAATCTTAACTAGCGAGATTTTATCTTTCAAAGATGATACTCAAATAAAGACTAAACCCGAACCTAAAGACTTGTTCATCATGCTTTATACTTCAGGGTCGACTGGTTTACCTAAAGGTGTCATGTTAGAGCACGGGAATATATTTGCTTTCTGCCGCTACTACCGTCGTAAATTAAACATAGATTCCACTTCTAAAGTTAGCGCCTACGCTTCTTATGGTTTTGATGCAGATATGATGGATTTATATCCTACTATAACTAGTGGAGCCACTCTTTATGTCATTCCTGATGAAATGCGTTTAAATCTAGTAGAGTTAGGTGAATATTTTAATAAAGTTGGTATTACTCACACCTTTATCACTACACAAGTTGGAAGACAATTAGCAAGTGAAATTGAATTAACTACTGTAAAACATTTCTCTGTAGGAGGGGAAAAGTTAGTCCCTATAGAACCACCTAAAGGCTACAATTTTTACAACGTTTACGGCCCTACTGAAGGTACGATTTTCGCTACTTTACAATTAGTAGATAAACTTTATCATCGCGTTCCAATTGGTAAAGCTCTTTCTGATTACAAGACTTATATCTTAGATAAGAACAAAAAGAGATTACCCGCTTTATGTTGCGGTGAACTATATATATCCGGCCCTCAAGTCGCTAGAGGTTATTTAAATAGAGATAAAGAGAATATGGAAGCCTTTTTAACTAATCCTTTTGATGATGATCCTGCTTTCAAGAGACTTTATAAAACCGGTGATATTGTTAGATATTTAGAAGATGGTACCATTGACTTCATCGGTAGAAAAGATGGTCAAGTTAAAATTAGAGGTTTCAGAGTTGAATTGTCAGAGGTCGAAAAGATCATCAGAGAATTTGCTGGTATTAAAGATGCTACAGTAAAAGATTTCACCGACCCTTCTGGAGTTAAATATATAGTTGCTTATATCGTAAGTGATTCTAAAATCGATATTGATTCTTTAAACAAATACATCTTGAGCAAGAAGCCCCCTTATATGGTTCCTTCTTACACTATGCAAATAGATAAGATTCCTCTAAACCAAAATCAAAAAGTTAACAAGAGAGCCTTACCTCAACCTGAGATTAAAACTGAAGAGAGGATATTACCTAGAAATGAGGCAGAAAACGATATTTATGAAATATTGAAGAAAGTCTTAGGTCACGATCAATTTGGTGTGACAAGCAATATTTTTGAAGTGGGTTTAACTTCTGTAAGTTCGATTAGATTAGCTATTTTATTAAGTAAAAAATTCAATAAATCGATTGAGAATGAAGATCTGAAGAGTCATCCTACAGTAGAATCTTTATGTGAATATCTAATAGATAAGAAAGAAGATGAAGTTTACCAAATATTAAAAGAATATCCTTTAAGTAAAACTCAAGAAGGTATCTTTGTTGAATGTATATCTAAAGTAGGAAGCACTAATTACAACATTCCTTATCTATTTAAATTAGACAAGAAGATGAATTTAAATAATCTCAAAGATGCCTTGATTAAAGTTTTAGATAATCACCCTTATTTAAAGAGTACTTTATACATGAATGGAGATGGGGATATCTTAGTAAGAAGAGAAGAAACTAAGTCTGAAGTATCTTTAATCAAAGCTGAAATAGATAAATCTAAATTAGTTAGACCTTTTGAGATGTTAAATCACCCTCTTTATAGAATTGAAATATACGAAGGTAAAAATAATTATCTATTCTTAGATTTCCACCATATATTGTGCGATGGAACTTCCGAAGCTATCTTCTTATCTGATTTAAATAAAGCTTTTAACAATCAACAATTAGAAAAAGAAGAATTTACTGGTTATGAAGTTGCTTTAAAAGAAAAAGAAGATTTGAAGACTCCCAAATTAGAAAAAGCTAAAAAGTTCTATCAAGAAGTCTTGAAAGATATCGATGGAGATTATTTACTTAAGAAAGATCTAAAAGTATCTGAAGATGAAGGTAAATTGAAATCTATCGATTATCATCTTTCTATTTCTAACAAGAAAGTAAATGAATTTGTAGATAAATTAAAGATTACTAATAACGCTTTATTCAATTTCGCTTTTGCCTTTACTTTATCTAAATTTATCTATAAAGACGAAGCTTTATATTCGACTATTTATAACGGGAGAAAATCTTCTAGACTCTCTAACACTACTTCTATGTTAGTAAAGACCTTACCAGTCTTTATTAAATACCAAGAAGAAGATAAAATATCTTCTAAATTGGCAGAAATGAGAGACCTTTTATCTGGTCTAGAAGAAAATGATTTGTATTCTTTTGGTGAGATTGTTAAAGATTACGATGTCAGTGCGGATATATTGTTCGCTTATCAAGGCGATAATTTCACCTTTGAAGAAATCGGGGGTTATAAAGTTGAATCTATCTTGTTAGAAAGTGATACTCCAAAGAGCGCTTTCGGCTTAGATGTCTTTTTAGAAAAAGGCGTATTTAGGGCTCATTACGAATACGATGATTCTCTTTACAACGCCTCTACTATCGCTTCATTCAATAGATTATTCGAATTAGTTTTAGAGGAATTATTGAATAAGCAATACATTAAAGATATTCAAACCCTTCCTTCAATCGATAAACAATTAATCGAATCTTATAACGATGTCAAAGAAGAAATACCTAATATATCTTTCAATAAATTAGTTGAGAAAGCCGTTGAAGAAAACCCTGATAAGATTGCTATAATCGCTAAAAACGGACAATACACTTACAGAGAATTCAACGCTGATGCCAACAAAGTAGCTCATGAATTAATTAATAAAGGCATAAAGATTGCTGATTCTGTCATCATGCTTATGCCTAGAATCGCCCAAGCCTATGTTGTAAGGCAAGGTATTATTAAATCCGGAGGAGCTTTCGTCCCTGTCGATCCTAAATATCCCGATGACAGAATCGAATATATCATCACCAATTCTCAAAGTAAATTTTTAATTTCCACTAAAGAAATTATCAAAGAAAAAGAAGAATTAATCGCTAAGACTAATATAAAAGCTCTAGCGATTGAAGATTTACTTTTGTCTAAAGAAATAAATAATCCTAACGTTAATATTCCTAATGACTCTTTGTGTTATATCATTTATACTTCCGGTTCAACTGGCAAACCTAAAGGTGTTATGATCGCCCACAGAAATTTAATCAATTACGTTTTAGATGGAAAGAATATTACTACTGAAGAATACAGATATGTCGCTTCTAAAGCTGATGTAGTGGGTTGTTCTTTTGCTTCTTTATCTTTCGATGCTTCTTTACAAGAAGAATGTGTCGTACTATCGCACGGCTATACTGCAGTAATAGCTTCTGAAGAAGAAATTGAAAATCCTTTGTTGTTAGCTCGCAGTTTGAATAAATACAAAGTTAACATCATGTTCATGACCCCTTCTTATGTCTCTAATTTATTGGATATAGATGAATTTGTTAAAGCCTTACAAAACTTTATCGTTTTAGATATGGGTGCAGAAAGCGTCCCTATTGAACTATGCGATAAATTGAGAGCTTTAGGAGTTAAAGCTGTAATAAAAAATGGTTACGGTCCTACAGAAACTACTATTACTACTACCTATTCAACTGTCACTGATAAATATATGACTATAGGTAAGACTGTCGCTAATACTAAAGCTTACATTCTTGATAAACACGGTCATATTTTACCTACTAACGCTATAGGTGATTTAACTATCGCTGGAGAAGCTGTTGGTTTAGGTTATTTAGGTATGGAAGAAAAAACTAAACAAAGCTTTATTCAAGTCTTCGGTTTGAAGGCTTATAGAAGCGGTGATTTAGCGAGAATCAATAACGATGGTAATATAGAATTCTTCGGTAGATTTGATAACCAAGTTAAATTGAGAGGATTACGAGTAGAATTAGATGAAATTGAAAAAGTCTTAAATTCTTACCCTGGTATTTCTAGAAGTATCATCTTAGTTAAAACTAACGAAGTCGACGGTGATTATTTAGCAGCGTATTTTACCGCTACTAGAAAAATCGATAAGGACGATTTAACTAGACACATGGCTAAATCTCTAACTCCTTATATGATTCCTAAAGCTATGATGCAATTAGAGAAGGTTCCTTTAACACCTAATGGTAAAGTCGATAAGAAAGCTCTACCCGAGATTGAAGCCTCTACTCATGTTAGAGAAGTGAAAAAACCCACTAACGAAATTGAAGAGAAGTTATTAAAAATCTTCTTTAAAGCTCTAGGGAGAGAAGATATAGGAATTGATGATGACTTCTTCGCTTACGGAGGTAATTCCTTATCTGTAAGTAAAGTCGCCATGTTCGCTCTAAATGAGAATTTACCTATAGCTTACGGAGATATCTTTGATAATCCTACAGTACTCTTATTAGAAAAACACATCAGAGAAATTAACGGTGAAACAGTTAAGGAAGTTAAACAAGAAAATAACATTGAATTAGAAAGTCTCAAGCACAATAGAGTTGAAGAAGTAAACGATATTTGCGAAGATTACAATATTAATTCAGTGGTTTTAACTGGCGCTAGCGGTTTCTTAGGTATTCACATTTTGAAAGAATTAATGAATCAAAAGAAGAAAATTGTCGCTTTAGTTAGAGGCGGTAAATTAGATAGTAGAAATCGTCTTTTAGGTCTATTAGCTTACTATTTTGATTCTCCTTTAACCGAAGAAGTTGATAAATACGTCACTATTATTGATGGCGATGTTACCGATGAAGCTTTATATGAAAAAATAAAAGACTACAAGTTTGACACTATTATTAACTGCGCAGCTATAGTTAAACACTTTGCTAATAGCGACATCATTGAAAAAGTAAATGTTAACGGGGTTAAAAATTTAATTCAAATAGCTTTAAAAACTAAAACCAGATTGATCCAAATCTCCACTTTATCTGTAGCAGGAGAAAATGTCGATAACAAATTCGAGCCTTCATTTAGGATGAAAGAAAATATGCTTGATTTTGGTCAAGACGTCTCTAACAAATACGTCCACTCTAAATTCAACGCTGAAAAAGCAGTTTTAGAAGCTATCGATAAAGATGGATTAGACGGGAAAATCATCAGAGTCGGTAATTTGATGAGTAGACAAAGTGATGGTGAATTCCAAGTTAATTCTATTACTAACGGTTTTATGAGAGATCTTAAAGGTTATGCGACCTTACATAAATTCCCGGTCAATTCTATGGATTCAACTGTAGATTTCTCACCTATCGACGAAGTCGCTAAGACTATAATTTTATTATCGAAAACTCCTAGTAAATTTACAGTCTTCCACTCTGCTAATTCTCATTCGGTAGAAATGGGCGATATAATTTACGTCTTAAACGAATTGGGCTTTGATATTAAAGTCGTTTCTGATGAGGAATTCTTAGAATCGATGAAAGAAATGATGAAAGATGATACTAAGAATATGCTGATATCTTCTTTAATCTCCTATTCTTCTTCCGATATGAAAACTCATTCGTTTATTAGTACTAATAACGAATTTACTAACAAAGCTTTATATCACCTCTCTTATAAATGGCCTATTACAGATTATAAATATCTAAAGAACGCTATAGATTCTTTAGTTACTCTAGGCTTCTTCGAGAGAACTGATTTATAACAAATTAAAAAATCGAGATGTAGTGAAGTGAGACTAAAATGTTTAAATAACTAGCAGGAGAATCTCACTTCATAGTAACTCGATTTTTTATTACCACTCGATATCTTTAGCTTCTTTCTTATCTTTATTTTCTACGATAGATTCAATCTTTCCACTTCTTAAAGTGATGATTCTATCCGCCATTGAAGCGATAGAAGAGGTGTGGGTCACAAAGATCATTGTCTGATTTTTATCTTTAGCGATTTTTTCTAATAAAACTAAGATTTGTCTTCCAGTTTGATAATCTAAAGCCCCTGTAGGCTCATCGCAAAGAATAATTTCAGCATTTTTAACTAGAGCGCGAGCAATAGAGACTCTCTGTTGTTCTCCTCCAGATAATTGAGAAGGGTAATGATATTCTTTTCCTTCTAAACCCACTTCTTTTAATTTGCTTAACGCTAATTGTTTAGCATCTTTCCCACTTATAGAAATCATAACGTTTTCTAGAGCAGTTAAATCAGGAATTAAATTGTAGAATTGAAAGATGAATCCTATATTTTTAGCCCGGTAATTAGTAAGTTCTTTATCTTTAAATTTAGAAATATCTCTAGAATTAATTAAAACTTCACCTTCCGAAGGAGAATCCATACCTCCGATGATATTTAACAAAGTAGATTTACCTGAACCTGAAGAGCCTAAAATAACTAAGAGTTCACCTTTATAGACGTCGAAAGAAACATCATTCAAAGCTCTAATTAAACCTTCGCCTTGACCATAATGTTTCTTTAGATTTTTAATTTCTAATATCTTTTCTTTTTCCATGGAAGTTTTTTATTATCACTAATATGATATTATCAAATTCTCAATATTGATATAATTAGACTATAGAAAGAATTTGTATAATTCTTTAAAGGAATTTTTATTATGAACATTGCAATTTTAGGAGCTGGTACTTGGGGCATAGCTTTAGGAAGAATGCTTTCACTTACTAATAACCAAGTTAGAGTCTGGTCTTTTAGTAAACAAGAAGCTGAACAATTAGATTCAACTAGAACTCAAAAGAATCTTCCTGGAATGATTATTCCTAAAAAAATATCTTTCTCCACTTCTTTTGAAGACACTTTAAAAGATTCAGAATTGATATTATTTGCAGTCCCTTCTTCAGCTATTAGAAGTACTGCTGAAAATATTAAACATCTCTATAAAGATCAAATTATAGTATGCGTATCTAAAGGTATAGAAGAGAAATCTTCTATGATTTTAACTGATGTTATTAAAGATGCTTTAGATAGACCTTATTTAGATTCTAAGTTGGTAGCTTTATCTGGACCTACTCACGCTGAGGAAGTCGCTAAAGATATGCCTACTTCCATAGTCTCCGCTTGTACCGATATTAAAACCGCTAAGATCGTTCAGAAAGTATTTTCCTCTCCTTTTATGAGAGTCTACACTAATACAGATATTAGAGGAGTGGAAATTTGTGGCGCTGTTAAAAACATCATTGCTTTAGCTTCAGGTATATCAGCAGGCTTAGGATACGGAGATAACGCTAAAGCCGCTATCATCACTAGAGGTATAGCTGAAATCAAAAGATTAGGCCTTGCGCTAAATTGCTCAGAAAACACCTTCAATGGTTTAGCAGGTATCGGTGATTTAATCGTCACCGCCACTTCTATGCATTCTAGAAATTACAGATGCGGTTTACTTATTGGTCAAGGTTATTCTGTAGAAGAAGCTAAAGAAAAAATCGGTATGGTTGTAGAATCTTTAAATTCCTTAAAAGCCATCTATGATTTGGCTAAAGATTACGATGTAGAAATGCCAATCGTAAATGCGATTTACTCGGTAATTTACGAAGGATACGACCTTAAAGAAGCGGTTAATTCCTTGTTTAATAGAAGATTAAAATCTGAAATTGAATAAAAAGGGAATTCGAGAATAATCTCGAATTCCTTTTTTAATATTAGAATAGTGGAGAAGTGTTGAATTCTATCCAAACATTCTTCCACCTTGACCAGGGAATTGACCTCCGCCTTGGCTAGAGCTTCCATAAATATAAGAAGAGAATGTGACTGAAGTAGAATTCGAACCAGTAGTTATAGAATAAGTGCTTCCTTTAGTAAAAGAAGGACAACTGACTAAGACAGAAGCGTAAGATTTGCTTGATGTGAAAGAGAAGTAATTAGAACAAGCAATCTTATCTCCACTTTTCCCGCTAACTGTAATTAAAGCTGAACCTTGACTGGCAGTAGAGAAATTCATAGCCATACCAGAAGATCCAATTGCTACAAATGTACCTCCAGTAATTGATCCTGTACCATCGTAATCTAATGGACCGTTACCATTGTCAGTAGGGCCTTCGACAAATGTAGTACCACCACTGACATATAAGTTACCATTAGAATCAACACCATCACCAGCAGAATTGACATACAATTCACCTCCGGAAATATTGATGGTTCCACTAGAAGAAGCGAATCCACCTTGGCCAATTCTTCCACCCATGGAAGAAGAATCGTTACCACCAGCTGCATTTAATCCATCATCAGAAGCTACTACAGAGATATTACCTCCAGAAATATTGATAGAAGTAGCTTCAATACCTTCATAAGACTTTTTAATCTTAACTGTGCCATCAGCGATGATTAAATTAGAATCAGCGTGGATGCCATCATCACCAGAAGATAATGTATAAGTTCCACCATTTATACTGATATTGTAATTAGAGTGAATTGCATCATCGGCAGAAGCGATTTCATAAGTACCCCCATTTAAAGTAATTTCACCATTGGATTTAAGACCCTTAGTAGAATTAGACGAAGAAACAGATTTAGATGAGCCTCCTCCTGAAGTAATATTATATTCACCTCCGTTAGTGTATATATAACAAGAAGTATCTATACCATCGTAAGAGGCGCTAATATCAACTTTACCTCCATCCATATAGAAGTAACCTAAGGTAGTATCGTCAGTATTTTCGACGTGTATTCCATCTTTTGCAGAAGTTATTTCTAATTCCGCGCCTGAATTTCTAACCGAATCATTAGCATCGATACCATGACCTCCTGAAGCGGTGATTTTAATTGTACCTGAGACAAGTTTTAAATCATCTTTAGCAACTATACCGTGTATAGAAGAAGTTACTTCTAAACTTCCGTTACCTTTAATCATTAAATCGTCTTTAGAATACAAAGCTCCATCGACGTTATTAGAATCAATTTGAGTAAAAGAAGAAGTATTCTTTAAACTGTTGGAGTTCTTTAAATAAAGAGTAACTTTATCAGCGTTCTTCACATAAATAGGAGCGAAGTTACTAGAAGTAATATTGGCGTTATTTAAAGTTAAGGTTACTTTAGAAGTAGAAGAAGCATCAACTACAATATAACCATTGAAGGTACCTGTTATTTCGAAATTACCTTCTCCAGCAATAGTGACTACACCACTATTAACTGTTGCTAAAGTAGTAGTAGAAGTTCCGCTAGTACCATTTAAAGAAATAGTTCCAGAAGTAGAATCTTCAGAATTATCTAAATCTCCTGAATCAAAGTAAGATGCGGAAGTATCAATACTAGTTGTATTAGCTTCTGAAGTGACTGCAGAAGTAACAACTAAAGTAGAATTTGTAGTACTGGAATTAGTGGTATTAGTGGTATTTCTACTAGTTGATGAAGTAGAAGTGTTACAAGCTGCTAGAGAAAACAAAGCAGGGATAAGTAGCAAGGGTAATTTTTTCAATTTCATAATTTTTTCCTCCTTTAGAAATTAATGTTTATAAGGAATTATTCGCGACTCTATAAGTTTCATAAGTTTCAACAGCAATATCTAAATTGCCATTTTTAACTCTTAACTCATCAATCATTTCTTTTTCTTCTTTAGGATTTTTCAATTTGATTTTGTAAGACAACTTATACATAGAACCCATGTTAGTAGTCTTAGCTTTTAACAATTCATGAAAAGAAGTGTAATGGTTTAAGATGTCTTCGAAAACATCGTGATAATTGAGATCTTCGGGTATAGTAATTTGTAACATTCTCTCTTGATTAGCTTTTTGGTGAGAGAAGATAGGCAGATAAGTTAAGCCGACATAAACTAATCCCATTACGATCATGAAGATTGCACCATAAGCAAGATAACCCATACCGAAGGCTAATCCAGAAGCCATAGTGATGAAGATAGTGCCGATTTCTTCAGAAGAGCCTTGAGCGGATCTAAATCTAATTAAAGAGAAGGCTCCAGCGATTGCTATACCAGTCCCGATATTACCGTTAACTAAAGCAATAATCATAGCTATGATAGTAGGTAATATTGCAGTAATTATATAGAAGCGAGGACTAGACTTTACTTTGAAAGAGACCAAATATGAATAGAGAATACCTACTGCTAGTGAGACTCCTACCATTAAGAAGAAGGGACCTACCTGTAAAGTACCTGAGAAGATTGAATTGAAGAAGTTTTCCATAATTGTAATTTCCTTTCTTGTTTGTGTGCGAGTATATAAGCTTGACCGACTTTAGATATCGATCTCTTTTTAGCGTGAATGTCATTTAAGAGCTTTACTAACCAGAGAGGGTAAGAACCTAAGGCTTTGATTTCAAGAATTGTTTCGCCTTCATTTAATATAGGTTTACCTTCAGGAGTAGCGTTTAATGAGAAATTATAGTCTCTATAACGAGGAGCATAATCAATCGTCAATCTAAGTTGACCATCAATTTCGTAATAAGCTTCTCGATCAACAATAATTAAATAAGCGGGAGTAAGGGGGTAGTGAACTTGAGCGAAGTAACTAACTTCTTTGGCAATCTGACCTGCTCCACAAGTCGTCTGATTAGCGAAGAAGTTTTTAGCTTGCTTGAGAATAAGGGGGACTCTTCTTTTGTAAACTACCCCGTTACATTTCCTTTTGAGTTCTAAGAAGACTTCTTTGCTATCATCAGCTAAACCGTAGCTTCTTAATCTCATCTTTTCTTTGAATAGTGGTTTTTCTAATGAACGTCTAATCAATTCGTAGTTAGGAGTGTCGTAGTAAATCGATTGAATTAAACTACGGCCATATTTGTCTAACTTCATATGATCTTGAATTCCTTTAACTAACGCCTCGGTTTGCAAAGCATCTAAGACATATTTAATTTCTACTCTTTCGAATACGTTAGGCATATATTTATCCTCCTTGTGATTATATTTTCCTAATCCAACCTAAAACCAACTTAAAAAGAAACTTAAAAATAACTTAAATTTTTTAAAAAAATAAAAAGAGATGCTTTGTCAGCATCTCTATTCCATAATTTATATTTTTTATTAGAACTCTACTTTAATGACAAAGTCACCTTCTTCACCATAAGACATAATCTTAGCTTTATGCATTGTAGCGATTTCTTTGGCGATAGATAATCCTATACCTGTTCCTTCAATTTCAGATCCTCGAGCATCATCAGATCTAAAGAATCTTCCGAATACTTCATCGTGAATACCATTTTCAAAATTTAGAGCGTCATTTCTCTCTAAGAATATTATTCTTTCCCCTTGCTTTTTAACTTCAACTTGAGCTCTAGATAATGAATACTTCAAAGCGTTATCTAAAATTATAGATATCAACTTTCTTATCGAGGCTTCATTACCTTTAATTGTTATATCGTCAGTGATATTTAAAATTAATTCTTTGTTTTGAGCTTTAAATGAATTGATAAAAGGTTCACAAGTACTATTGGTAATATCACTTAAATTAATTGTGCTAAATGCCATCTCTTCACCTTCATCCAATCGAGCTAGAGCATTCAAATTCTTAACCATTTCATTAAGTCTTCTTACTTCTTTAGATATAGCCATAGTAATATCTGAAGGCCCATTTTCCATCTCTAAAATTTCATTGTTAGCAGAAATAATAGTAATAGGAGTCTTCAATTCGTGAGAAGCATCAGAGATAAATCTCTTTTGTTTCTTCTGCGATTCCTCAATAGGTTTAACTATTTTCTTAGATAAGAAGTATATTACTAAAAACGTAATTAAAGTTCCTACCGATAGCACTCCTATAGAGGCATATAAGAAAACCTTAGTGGGTTCTAATTCTCTAGTATAATCAATAAAGATAATTAATTTATTACCATTAGGTATAATTCCATTTCTATAACGATAATTACCATAATAACCAGTCGCAGAATTGATAACTGATAAAGCCATCTTATTAGCTTGAGAAGTATCAACTGCGGCGACTTTCTCTACTTTAGTTCTAACAATTGAATTACTAGGAGAAACCTCAACAGAGAAGTATCTAGTCTCATAAGGTGTTTCTTTCCCCATACCCCCTCCTGGTCCACCTTGACTAGGATCAGGGAAGCTACCTTGATTATCAAAAAGAACTTGGGTGATTTTATCAGCATTAGAAGTCACATTAATATAGTTAGTTAAGTTCGCTACTGTTAAAAGAATCAATAGCAAAAAGAATACTGACAAGGTAGTAATGGCTATAATTTTTCTTCTTAATGTCTTAACCATTTTTATCTCCTAACTGATAACCTATACCTCTAACAGCTTTAACAGTAAGTTTGCTTCCAATCTTTTCTAATTTCTTTCTTAAAGCTGAGATATAAGCCCAAACGACGTTAATCTCCGCTTCTGTATCGTAATCCCAAACGTTCTCCATCAATTTTTCAGTAGATAAAAGATTGTTGTGATTGCGAATTAAACATTCCATCAATTTATATTCTTTATTAGTTAAACGAATTCTTTTAGAGTTACATACCAATTCAAAAGTTTCTGTATCTAGATTGATATCTTCATAAGAATAAGCTTCTTTAACTTCGCCTTTTCTTCTCAATAGGGCTCTTATACGGGCTAAAAGTTCCTTGATTTGGAAAGGTTTAGTAAGGTAGTCATCTGCTCCTGAATCTAAACCTTAAACCTTATCGTCGATTTCTCCTCTAGCGGTAAGCATCAAAACAGGAATGTTATTTCCATTATCTCTAAGTCTTCTCACCATTTGAAAGCCATCCATACGTGGCATCATAACATCTAAAATAACGCCGTCGTATTCGTTCTCATCAATCTTTTGAAGACCTTGAATTCCATCGTAAGCGACATCGACATCGAATTTGTTATATTCTAAAACTCTTTTAATCGCCGAAGAAAGATCTCTTTCATCTTCAACTAATAACAATCTCATGCGAGTTTCCTCCTACTAACTATTTCTAGCCTAAAATACGTACTTAAAAATAACTTAAATAAACGATAATTTTTTTTGATTTATAAAAAAGCATCTTGAATTATCAATTATTTATCTTTTTGTTCTTTATTTACTAAGATTGGATCTAACCCTATAGCGTCAGTTATAGGCATTGAAAAAACTATACCTGTACCTTTAGTTAGTAAACCTGCATCATCGTAGATTTGCTTCATAATCTTATCTTTGAGATTCTTTTTAGCGACGATGAAGACTATTTCTTTTTCCGGTTGAATATTAACTCCGTAGAATTTAGCAAAATCAGGATTACCCGTACCTCTAGCTGTCGTGATAGTTCCACCTTGGCCTCCAGCTTTTCTGGCGGCATCCATAACTAAATCGGTAGTACCTTTATTACAGATAGTAATTATTAATTCGTATTGAGATTTAACTTCTTTTTTTACTTCCTCAGGCATTGTTAGCTTCCTCTCTTTCTCTTTCGAGTTTGTTAGCATCCGATAAATATTTATAAATTGCAATTCCGCTTACCGCATCTATGGGGCAAGCAAAGGCAATACCTTTACTCGCTGGAGATATCAAGAATCTATTCTTAGCGATAGAAGATAACTCGCTTACGATTTCACTTCGACAGATAGTCATGATAATTTCTTTTTTAGTAGAGATTGTTCCTAGAAGTTGAATTACTTCTTCTGGAGGCATTGAACGAGAATATAAAACTATAGAGATACTCGCTCCAGCTTTATAATATTCATCGATAAAATAATCAGATTGATTTCTATTGATAATAGTAAAAAATACACTCAAAGAAGAAACCTTTTCCCTTTTTTCATATGGGGGAAGTTTCTTTGTTTTCTTTTCTATTTTTTTATCTTCAAATCTAGGTTTTCTAGCGAAGATATTAAATAAAGCACTCATTAGATAGATTCCTCCGCTAATTCGTAACTGGGTAAATGAATGACTTGACTATCGTCAGCTTCAAGAACGTGAGATAGAGCTTTCTTATAATTGTAATGATTCTTAACTACAGCGAAAATACCGATTAATTCAATACTGATTATAGGCATTACTGACATGATACCTACAACTCCAAACCCATTTCTCATAATAGCTTCACCATAAGATGAAGAACTACCAAAATCAGTTTGATATCTATTGGCTGTATAAGCGATAAACAGAGGCAAGAAGAAGCAAGAAGCCATCGTACCTGTAGCAACACCGGCAGCATCAATGGAAATACCTACATATATTTCAGGAGAAGCTAAGGCTAAAAGTAAAGCGATTATAAATAGAGGAATAATGAAATAAGAATAATCGATATCTAAATAGACCCTTATGACATTCAAGATAATTGCTATACCTGAAGCTAAGCACAAAGTAGCGTAGATCATCTTTTGGGAAATAACACCTTGTGAAACTTCAGAGACGTTATTCGCTAAGACTTTAACTGCCGGTTCAGCAAGCATAGAAATAAAACCTAAGATAAATCCAATGATTATAAATACATGTAAAGGAGAAGAAGTGCTAGATAACCAAATACCTATAGAACTCGCTACAGGAATAAATCCCGATTCAGCACCGACTAAAAAGAAAACTAAACCGATATAAGTTTCAATTAGACCGACGATAATTGATAGGTACATCTTCCTTTTCATCTTAAAAAAATAAGAATATACAAAGAAGAAAATGGTGATAGGAACCATAGATATAGCGACTTCAATCATGACCGCTAACAAATTTGAGACATAGAGGTTACCCATCTTTTGATAAGTAGGAATAGAAGAAAACATACTTCCATCACCAACTTTAACTTCTAATAAACTTTTAATCTGATTTAATTCACCGGTATTTCTAATGATAATGCAAAAAACCATCGCCGCTAGAACCGTGCCTAAACTACATAAGCCGGAATAACCGAAAGAATTATCTTCGGAGTTCTTACCACCTAAAACTCTAGCTACACCCACGCCTAAAGAGAGAATAAAAGGCACAGTAACTACTCCTGTAGTAACTCCACCTCCATCAAATACGACAGTGAAGAATGTTTTATCAGCGATTAATCCTAATCCAAAGACTAGACCATATCCCATAATTAACCAATATTTTAAAGACTTGTTATAAGCGACTCTTATAATCGCAATTAGCATAAATAGACCTACACCAACAGAGCAGATCACTACTAACATCCAGTTTCTTGATGATAAAGATAATCTAGAAGCTAACACTCCTAAATCGGGTTCAGCTAAAGTAACTAAAAATCCCATCAATGCACCTACGAATAACAAAAGGGAAATTGTTTTTCTCTTAGTTAAAGTCGCCGCTACTACTGAACCAATTTCAGCGATACTTTTTTCTGCGCCTAGAGAAAACAAAGTGGTACCAATCAAAAGAGGAACAATAGAAATAAGCAAGCTTGTCATAGCCGGTCCAAACTGTTTACCATCAACTTCAACTGATAAACCAGGCGTGGCAAAAATAGTGATTACAATCGCGATAATCACAGGTAAAATTGAGATGCAAGCTTCTTTAAATTTATTGAGAATACTCTTTTCCATATTTCATATAATAGTTTACATTGTTATCTTAATTAATATGCTAATATTTTTTATTTAATTTAATAAAAAAGATAATTTTTTTGAAAAATAAGAAAAGACCCTCCTGTTAGTTTGTCTAACATTTGGGTCTCACTTCAAAAAGCCTAGTCTATTTCATAAGATCTTCAACTAAAACGACACTTTTAGATTCTAATGACTTTTTAACATCGATGATTCTCTGATTCGAGGATCCGCGATATTTCAAAGATATATCTAGAAGGTCAATCATGAATTTGCCGTCGACGAGAACATCTATGTATTTAAGTAATTCATCAGTAACTTCACAATGAGCTCTTCCTACTAAGATTTCAGAATCAAATAAATAACCTGACCAAGCCCAGATATCTTTATTAGGGTAAGTTTGTTTAACTCGCTTAACAAAATCCACTAAAGATCTCTGGTTAACTATTTCAAAAGGTTCTCCTCCTAAAATAGAAAAGCCATCGATATAAGAAGGAGAAAGGAGTTCGATAATTTTATCTTGGACTTCCTTATTAAAGTCTTTACCGTAATTGAAATCCCAAGCTATTTGATTGAAACAACCAGGGCAATGATGAGTACAACCAGAGACGAATAAGGATACTCTTACACCTAATCCATTTGCAATATCGCAATTTTTGATATTGGCGTAATTCATATTTTAGAGATGGAGAACTCTTTCTTTAATTTCTTCAGTACGGCCCTGATTCCAATATTGAGTACCAATGTAACCGCAAGTTCTTCTAGCGACATTCATCTTCGATTGATCTCTATTGTGGCACTTAGGACATTCCCAAACCAACTTGCCATCTTCATCTTCAACAATTCTGATTTCACCAGAGTAACCGCAGACTTGGCAGTAGTCTGATTTAGTATTAAGTTCAGCGTACATAATGTTGTCGTAGATAAATTTCATAACTTGCAAGACAGCAGGAATGTTATTTTGCATGTTAGGAACTTCAACATAAGATATCGCTCCTCCAGGAGATAATTTTTGGAATTGAGATTCGAAAGCCAATTTATCAAAAGCGTTAATTTCTTCAGTGACTTTAACGTGATAAGAATTAGTGATGTATTTCTTGTCAGTGACACCTTCGATAATACCAAATCTTCTTTGTAAAGCTTTAGCAAACTTATACGTGGTAGATTCTAGAGGTGTGCCGTATAAAGAATAATCGATATTTTCAGCTTTCTTCCACTTAGCGGTATATTCGTTAAGTTTCCTCATGACTTGTAAACCGAATTCTTTACCTTCATCTTCAGTCATCTTCTTACCGGTCATGTAGTAGACAGTTTCCCATAAACCAGCATAGCCTAAAGAAATAGTTGAATAACCTCCGTAGAGTAACTTATCGATAGTCTCTCCTTTTTTCAATCTAGCTAAGGCTCCATATTGCCATAAAATGGGAGCGGCATCAGATAAAGTACCTAACAATCTTTCGTGTCTGCATCTTAATGCACGGTGACAGAGTTCACATCTTTCTTCTAAGATCTTCCAGAATTCATTCATATCTTTCTTAGATGAGCAAGCGACATCAACCAAATTAATAGTGACAACACCTTGGTTGAAACGACCGTAATATTTAGGTTTTCCTTCAGGTGTGACATAAGGAGTTAAGAAGGATCTGCAACCCATACAAGGGTAGCAATTACCATTACCTTTCTTATCTACTTTATATTCGAGCATCTTCTTTTCAGAGATATAATCAGGGACCATTCTCTTAGCGGTAACTTTAGCTGCTAATTCTGTTAAGTACCAGTAAGGAGAATCTTCGTGAATATTATCTTCCTCTAAGACGTAAATTAATTTAGGGAAGGCGGGGGTAATCCAAACGCCAGCCTCATTTTTAACACCTTGATATCTTTGCTTTAAAACTTCTTCGATAATCATGGCTAAGTCAGCTTTGACTTTGGGATCTTGAACTTCGTTTAAATACATAAAAACAGTAACGAAAGGAGCCTGACCGTTAGTAGTCATCAAAGTAACGACTTGATATTGAATAGTTTGTACACCTTTTTTAATTTCATCTTTCAATCTCTTTTCAACAACCTCAGAGATTTGAGCTTCTGACATATCAACACCAGTCATTTGTAATTCTTCTCTGACATCTTTAGTAATCTTATCTCTACTAACTTGGACAAAAGGAGCTAAATGAGATAAGGAAATAGATTGTCCGCCATATTGGCTAGAAGCGACCTGGGCGATAATTTGAGTAGCGATATTGCAAGCGGTAGAGAATGAACGAGGTTTCTCAATCAAAGTTCCAGAAATGACCGTTCCATTTTGCAACATATCTTCTAAATCGACTAAATCGCAGTTGTGCATATGTTGGGCAAAATAATCCGCATCGTGAAAGTGAATAATACCTTCTTCATGAGCATCGACAATCTCTTTAGGCAAAAGTAAACGCTTAGTGACATCTTTAGAAACTTCACCAGCCATGTAATCTCTTTGAACGGAGTTGACGGTAGGATTCTTGTTGGAATTTTCCTGCTTAATTTCTTCGTTGTTACATTCGATTAAAGATAGAATTTGAGCGTCGGTAGTATTGGCTTTTCTAATCAAAGCACGAGAATATCTGTAAGTGATGTATTTTCTAGCCAAATCAAAGGCCTTCTTTTCCATCAATTGGTCTTCAACTAAATCTTGGATTTCTTCGACGCTCATAGCACGCTTCATAGATTTGCATATATTTTGAACGTTTTTAGAAATCTCTAAAATTTCTTCATCGCTGATTCTATTGACCTCTTCGACATTTGTGTTAGCTCTAGAGATCGCATTAATAATGTTTTGAATATTAAATTTTACTTCTTTACCACTTCTTTTAATAACTTTCATAATTAATTTCCTTTCCCTATTGACAGCAAAACACTCGAATCCGTTAGAAAGCGAGGTAAGTGTTTTATGAATTCGCCTTGTTAACTAATTCAGCAAGCCTCCTTAATTAACTAGAAGCATATGATTATACTAGACCATAAAAATAGTGAAAGCAACTGAAAAACGATGAAAAAATTATCATCTTTTTAGTTGTTAAAAAGTTAGTAGATTTCTAGTAATTTATTGTTTAAAACTATCTCTCAAAACTCAAAAATTGAATTCGATTTGAACGCTAAAACTATTCAACAATTTACATCATAAATGTATAATATTATTGTCCGTGTTAACGGAACTATGTTTATTGCAAAGGAGATTAAAATTAAAAATGCCTAACATTTGTTCAGTTCATGCTAGAGAAGTCATCGATTCTCGTGGTAATCCTACCGTTGAAGTTGAAGTCGCTACTGTCTCTGGTGCTTTCGGTAGAGCTATTGTTCCTTCTGGTGCCTCTACTGGTGAAAGAGAAGCCTTAGAATTAAGAGATGGCGATAAAAAGAGATTCGGTGGCAAAGGTGTCTTAAAAGCTGTCGCTAACGTCAACGACATCATCGCTCCCGCCATCATGGGTATGAGAGTCGACAATCAAGTCGGTATCGATCATCTCATGATTAAATTAGATGGTACTCCTACTAAATCTAAATTAGGTGCCAACGCTATCTTAGGTGTCTCTTTAGCTGTCGCTAGAGCTGCTGCCGACTACTATGGCTTACCTTTATATAGATATATTGGTGGACCTAACGCTAAGACCTTACCTGTTCCTATGATGAATGTCATCAATGGAGGTAAGCACGCTGATTCCTCCGTCGACTTCCAAGAATATATGATTATGCCTGTCGGCGCTACTTCTGTTAAAGAAGCTATCAGAATGGGCGCAGAAACCTTCGCCGCTTTAAAGAAGATCATCAAAGACAGAAAAGATGTCACTGCTGTTGGTGATGAAGGTGGATTCGCTCCTAACGGTTTAAAGAACAACGAAGAACCTCTCGAATTATTAGTTGAAGCTATCAAAGCTGCGGGTTATGTCCCTGGCAAAGATATCTTCTTAGGTATGGATGTCGCTTCTTCTGAATTCTATAACGCCGAAACTAAGAAATATGAATTAAAGAGATCTGGTGATGGTGAATTAACCTCTGATCAAATGATCGATATGATGGAAAAATTCGTCAACAAGTATCCTTTAATTACCATCGAAGATGCCTTATCTGAAAACGATTGGGCTGGTTGGGCTAAATTAACTGAAAGATTAGGTAAGAGAGTCCAATTAGTCGGTGATGACTTATTTGTCACTAACAAAGTCTACGTTGAAAAAGGTATTAAAGAAGGTTGTGCTAACTCCGTCTTAATTAAGGTCAATCAAATTGGTTCCTTAACTGAAACCTTAGAAACCTGTGAAAGAGCTATGAGAAACGGCTGGACTTGCGTCGTCTCACACAGATCCGGTGAAACCGAAGATACCACCATCGCTGATTTAGTTGTCGCTTTAAACGCTGGCCAAATCAAGACTGGTTCTATGTCCAGAACTGATCGTATCGCCAAATATAATCAATTGATGAGAATTGAAGAAGAATTAGGTGAAAATGCGGTCTACGCTGGTGAAGCTGCTTTCTACAACATTAAGAAATAAGATTCTTTCCACTAAACAAAGCGATCATCTGACGATGACCGCTTTTATTTTGAAACAATATAAAAACATGTCTAACTAGTGATAAGTACCTCCTTTCCTGTTGTCTAGGAAATTAGGTATCTTTCAATGTTAAACATGTTCTTTTAATTTGTTCATTAAAAAACTTGAAACAGGGAATTAAAACTATAGATGTTAACTTGATTAACTAGATTTTTCTAATCTTACCTTTGTTAGCGCCTTTAGAAGCGTGGAAAGCAATAGAAGCATCTTGATTATCAGCTAATTTCTTAACGTAATCTAGAGCCTCATCCTTTGTATTAAAAGTCTTGATGACTTTTTCACCTTTTTCTAATTTGACAATCCATTTGTTATCATCCGCTCTTTTAGAAACGTGATACTTTTTGCTATCAGCCATAATATGATCTCCTTTGTTCCTTATACATATATATTAAAACTTATATTGTTAAAAATAACTTAAAATTTGAAATTTTTTTGAAGTCATTAAAAAAATAAAATGGTTAGCCATCTGAATATTGTGGTGAGTTTATATTGACATCTACGTTAATAGTGATAAGATATCTCAGTAGTTAGTTATGACTAATTCAACAAAGGAGGGAATTGTTATGTCCTCAATTCAAATGATAATATTCTCAATATTGATTATATTTGGTGGAACTGTCTTGGGTTCTGCTTTGGTCTTTTTCTTTAAACAGAGGCCTTCTTCTAGAACTTATGTCATATGCTTAGGCTTAGCTAGTGGTGTTATGATCGCTGCGACTTTCTTCGGTTTATTAAACCCTTCTATTGAAGATGCTAAAACTCATTACAATTCTTCTTTAGCTTGGCTGCCCCCTTTAGGAGGGTTCTTATTAGGAGGAGGCTTACTATATCTATTAGATAAAATAGTCCCTCACATTCACAATGGTTCTAATCAAGCGGAAGGTCCTAATTCCTCTTTAATTAAACATTTTAAATTCTTATTAGCAGTTACCTTACATAACATTCCTGAAGGTTTAGTCACCGGCTTTGCTTGTGGTTTAGTTCTTTCACAAATTAATAACGGACAAATGGACTTAGCTTTAACTAGCGCTACTTCAGCTATGGTATTAGCTATAGGTATAGCTATCCAAAACGTTCCTGAATCTTTTGCTATATCCGTTCCTTTATATTCTGATGGAATGTCAAAAAATAAAGCTTTCATCTATGGTTCTTTATCAGGTATAGTTGAACCTATATTAGCTGTTGCAGGTATGTTTATCGCTTCTTCTTTAGCCTCTCAAATGAGTTGGTTCTTATCTTTTGGCGCTGGAGCTATGCTCTACGTTACCATTGATGAATTACTCCCAGAAGCCCATCAACAAGGTTTAGAGCATTTCGGTTTATGGTCATTTATGGGTGGGTTTGCCGTAATGATGTTGATGGAAACTTTAATTTAAACTTTTAAACAATAAATAATGTAAACCTAGTTTTTAAGTAATTAACAATAGGAATTAAGTCCCTCTTGATTTAAAATATATGTGTTCGGAAAATGTTGTTTATTGAAATACGCACCTTCTGAATTTTACATTTTAAAGAAAGAGGTTTTTAATTATGTCGACTTTAGCAATTCAAGGTTGCCAATGGGGTGATGAAGGTAAAGGTAAAGTCACCGATTATTACGCTTCTAAAGCTGATATTGTTGTTAGAAGTCAAGGAGGCAATAACGCCGGTCACTCTATAGTTCACAAAGGTAAAAGATACGCTTTACGTTTACTTCCTTCTGGAGTATTCAACCCTAATGCTATCAATATCCTAGCGGATAATGTCGTCATCAATCCTTGGGATTTAATCGGAGAGATAGATAATTTACATAATCTCGGTATAAAAGATTTTAAAATCTTAGTTTCTTCCCGCGCTCCTATTTTAATGCCTTACCATTTAGTCTTAGATCGCGCTAGAGAGCAAGCTCTATCCAAAAATAAAATCGGTACCACTTTAAGAGGTATTGGACCTTGCTATGAAGATGTCGTCTCTAGAATAGGTTTACGTTTTGGAGATCTATTAGATTTAGATGCCTTAAAAGTTAGATTAGAAGGCGTTTTAGAAATTAAGAATCTCGAACTAAAGGCTTTTGGTCAAGAAGGATTTTCTGTAGAAGAACTCTATCCTAAATTGATAGAGATTTCTAAATATTTCTCACCTTTAATTATCGATACTACAGCTTATTTAACTAAAGCAATTAAAGAAGGTAAAAAGATTTTATTTGAAGGTGCTCAAGGAGCGATGTTAGATAACATTCACGGCACTTTCCCTTACGTCACTTCTTCTTCCCCTTTAGCGACTGCCATTCCTTTAAATACCGGTATGCCTTTAGATTGTGTTAACAATATCATCGGCATTGTTAAAGCTTACACAACTAGAGTTGGTGAAGGTCCTTTCCCTTCAGAAATTGAAAATGAAGAATTAGCTCATAAAATTAGAGAGACCGGTCACGAATACGGGACTGTCACTAAGCGCCCTAGAAGAATTGGTTGGTTAGATATTCCTCAACTTAGATATGTTCATTCTATCTCGGGGGTAACTCACGTCGCTTTTATGTTATTAGATGTCTTATCTAGCGTTGATGAAATTAAATTGTGCGTCTCTTATTCTTTAAATGGAAAAGAAATTGATTATATGCCTTCCACTGTCGCCCAATTAAGTAAAGTGGAGACTAAATATATAACTCTTCCCTCTTGGAAAGAAGATATTTCTTCTTGTAGAAAATACGAAGACTTACCTTTGAACGCTAGAAGATACATCGAGAAAGTAGAAGAGTTAACCGGCTTAAAAGCTACCATAGTTTCTGTAGGTCCTGATAAAGAAGAAACTATTATCAGAGAGGATATTTTCTAATGATTGAAAGATACACTCCCTCGTGTTTAAAAAACCTCTTCTCTGATGAAAGCAGATTTAACACATATCTAGAAATAGAAATAGCTTGTTGTGAAGCTAACTGTAAACTAGGTATAGTCCCTATTTCTGATTTAGAGCTAATTAAAAAGCATGCGAAAGTCGATGTAAAAAGAATCAAAGAAATCGAAGAATTAACTAAACACGATGTCGTCGCTTTTACTAGACAGATTTCTGAAACTCTAGGAGAAGAAAGAAGATGGATTCATTACGGTTTAACTTCCACTGATATAGTCGATACTTCCCTTTCTTTACTTTATAAAAAAGCTAACGATTACATAGAGCAAGATTTGATTAAATTAATTGAAGAAGTTAAAAAGAAAGCTCTTGTTTATAAATCGACTCCTTGCATAGGAAGAACTCACGGCATGCACGCGGAAGTCACTTCTTTCGGGTTGAAGTGGGTTAGCTATTATTCTGAATTAAATAATGAATTAAAGAAATTTAAAGATATTAGAAAAGATATCGAAGTCTGCAAATTATCTGGAGCCTTAGGTAACTACGCTAATATAAATCCCTATGTTCAAGAATACGTCTCTAAGAAATTCGATTTGACTGACGCTTCTATTTCTACACAAGTTATATCTAGAGATAGGCATCAATATTACGCTTCAATATTAACTATCATCGGTTCAACTATCGAAAGAATCGCAACCGAAATAAGAAACCTCTCTAGAAGTGAAATTCAAGAAGTAGAAGAAGGTTTTGCCTCTACTCAAAAAGGTTCTTCTTCAATGCCTCAAAAAAGAAATCCTATCTCTTCTGAAAATCTAACTGGATGTTCTAGAATGCTACGAGGATATTTATTACCTATATTAGAAGATAATTCTCTCTATCACGAAAGAGATATCTCCCATTCTTCAGTAGAAAGAGTCGCTTTAATCGATATGATTACTCTTCTTACTTACATGGAAGAAAGAATGGCAAAAGTCATTTCTAATCTCAACGTCTTCCCTTCTAATATGATTAGAAATATAGAATTAACTAGAGGAGCGATCTTTTCCCAAAGAGTCCTTTCTACTCTAATTTCTAAAGGTATGATAAGAGAAGAAGCTTATGATTTAATTCAACCTCTAGCGATGAAAGCTAGTCAAAGATTGATAGATTTTAAAGTAGAATTAAGCAAGATAGATATCATTAATAAATATTTATCTAAAGAAGAATTAGATGAATTATTCACTTATGATTATTATTTAAAAAATGTAGATTATATCTACAAGAAAAACAATCTGTAAAATTCAAAGGAGATAGAAATCAATCTATCTCCTTTTATCATTTAGAAATTAATGAATTTAGAAGATATCTCTTCCAAATATTTCTTGTCGATTTCATCGAATGAATCAAATTCATCAGAATCGATATCTAAGACTCCTTGCTTACCATCTTTAAATTTGAAGAAAGTAACTATCTCTGAATTAGTCGAAGAAGAACAAGCGATATGGTATGGAAGTAGGTGAACATTAGGAACTAATTGAGTTTCTTTTGTAGAAATGCACTTCCCACATACCCCTTTGCTAAAAGGAATTAAATCGCATCCTATACTTCCTAGATACATACCTAGATATAAAAGATCTTCAGCGTCCTTTTTTAAATAAACTCCAACCCAATCCATATATTTAAAATTAGTTTTAAGCATATTTAAAACGTGCGCTAATACAGTATCTCTATTAACGTAATAAGGAGGATTATTTATATAAGAATCTATGAAATTTACTATAGATTTATATTGTTCTTCTTTATTCATAAAAACATTATAAAAAATTTAAAAGAGATTATAAATAAACTTGCTTGTATATAAATATTAAAAGTAAGAAATGTTAATTAAAGATATCAAACATGAGAAAAGACCGCTTAAGTAGCGGCCTTATTCTCAATAAGATTATTAGTCTTGGTTAACTTTACCAAATCTCTTAATGTCAGCGAGTCTTCTCTTAGCGTAAGCTTCGCAGTTTTGATATAACTCTTCAGCGTGTTCAGGGTTGAACTTAGGCAATTGAGCATATCTAGCTTGTTTCATTAAGAAGCCTCTGAACTTAGTCCAATCAGGTTCTTTAGAATCCATAGTGAGAGGATCTTTACCTAATGCAGCATTTCTAGGATCGAATCTGAATAACGGGAAGTATCCGCATTCAACAGCTTCTTTCTCCATTAATTGAGAATTACCTAAACCACCTTTGATAGCGTGGAGTAAGCAAGGAGCATAACATAAGATTAAGGAAGGTCCATTGTAAGATTCAGCTTCTTTGAAGGCCTTGATGGCTTGAGCTTGGTTAGCACCTAAAGAGACATTAGCAACATAGACATGTTCATAAGCCATAGCGATTAAAGCTAAATTCTTCTTAGCTTCCTTCTTACCGGAAGAAGCGAATTCAGCAATGGCACCAGTTTGAGTGGACTTAGAAGCTTGTCCACCAGTGTTGGAATAGACTTCAGTATCTAAGACTAAGATGTTGACGTTTCTCTCATTAGCGATAACGTGATCTAATCCACCGTAACCAATATCATAAGACCAGCCATCACCACCGACGATCCATACAGATTTGTCGATGAGTTCTTTCTCGTGATCTAATAAAGCTTTGATACCTTCGTTTTTGCTAGCCTTAACTAATTCAATTAATTTAGGAGCTAATTCTTTAACGTAGTCTCTATCTTGATGTTTGAATTTGTCCTCAGCGATGATAGTGTGAGCGACGTAATCTTCTAAGCAAGCCTTTAATTCAGGTTCGCAAGCATCTTTGTTAGCTTCGATGATTTCAACGATTTGTTTGAGTTTGAAGTCGGAAGCGACTCTCATACCATAACCGTATTCGGCGTTATCTTCGAACAAGGAGTTAGCCCAAGCAGGACCAAATCCATCTTTATCAGTAGTGAAAGGAGATAAAGGAGTAGAACCATTGTAGATAGAAGAACAGCCAGTCGCGTTAGCGATCAACATATCTCTACCGAATAATTGAGAAGCTAATCTGTAGTAAGGAGCTTCACCACAACCTGCACAAGCACCGCAAACTTCATCGTAAGGTCTCAATAAAGAAACACCTTTTTCAGTATCGGTGGAGAATAAGCCAGGTTTGTTGTTGTCGACTACTTTGAATAAATAATCAGCAGCAGCTTCGTGTTCGAATTGAGTCTTAGCTTCAACCATCTTTAAAGCCTTTTCAGCTTTCATAGTTCCATCTTCTTGTTTGACCATCTTGCCAGGGCAAGCAATCATACAAACGCCGCAACCGACGCAGTTTCTAGGTGAAACTTGAATTCTGAATTTGAGACCTTTAACAGTAGCAGGACCCATCGCAGGTAAGACGTCTTCTCTTTCGTTTTCAGGTAAACCAGCGACTTCTTCATCAGTTAACATGAAGGCACGAATAGTGGAGTGAGGGCAAGCAAAGGCGCACTTTCCACATTGGATACATTTAGATTTATCCCAAACAGGTACGACATCAGCGATACTTCTCTTTTCTTTGAAAGAGTAGT
>CACYCE010000015.1 GCA_902772915.1 uncultured Erysipelotrichaceae bacterium
ATAAAAGACATTACTGCTACAGCAGCTAAAAGCACCATAACACGGCCGGTTTTTCTCGTCTTAGAATCTTCTACCCATTGTTCATAGGTCTCAGCATTATTTTCCTTAACAAGAACCTCCCCGCTCTTCCTATCTCTAAAAACAACATTCCTAATTCTAATTTTTAAAGATAGAGAGGCCATTTTAATTTCCGACTGCTCCAAGAGTAAGATAGTTAAACCTTCCCAGAAAAAAACTGCACCTGCATTATCTAATAAAGCAACTATAACAGTGGGGCCTAATTCACTACCAAGAATATTACTCATCTGTAAAAAAGACATCGTAATTAAAATGACAAAGCCAGTGAAAATAAATGAAAATGATTTTAACCAGGACTTCTTGTTTTCATTATTAGCGTAATAATGAACAATTTCTAAAGAATCGTTAAACGATTGCATGATTGTCTCAGCCTTATATTCTTTATAATCACTTATGGAAAAATCAATATTTACTCCATAAGCCATAGGAACAGAAGTAACCCCTTCAGCGATACTCGAAATAATTTCATCTTTAAATAATGGATATTTTAAATCTCCAGAAACAGTATTTAAAATGTCATCGACACTGTCGTACTTCAAGGCAAAATCGATGATTTTGTTTTCTTTATCAATATTAAAATGATTTGATAATAATTCTAATTGTCTATCTTGTGGAGTTTTAGTTTGATTTTTAGTCATAATTTAAAACTTATTTTGCTAAGTTAATTATAACAAAAAAATAAAGAAATAAATAATCATACTTTTCTCTTTTTATTTCCATTATTTCACCTACTTTTTTTGCAAGTTTTAATAAAAATTGTAGTTAGAACATCGATGATTCATTAATATTTATTTACAAAACTCCGTTTTATCGTAAGTGATTTATCATAAATTTATCGTGAGCCAATTGTTTCAATTTATCTACTAAGACTAAAAAAGAGTGATACTGCGTTATCACTCTGTACATCTCATATTGGTGCGGCTACAGAGATTTGAACTCTGATGGTTTCCCACTGGATCCTAAGTCCAGCGCGTCTACCAGTTCCGCCATAGCCGCAGCGTAATTATCTTAGCAATTTAAATAATGTATTTCAATTGAATGTAGTCTATTTTTCGATATTAATGACGCTTGAAAAATCTTCTTTATGTTCAATTAAATAAAAAGTAGGATAACTTAGAGAAATTAAACTGCATCCTGAGATGAGATAATAGATGAAAGAATCGTTAAAGCTTCCTCCTTCAACGTTGATTTTTATCCCTGCTCCTAAGGTATAGATACCTGCCATTGTCAAGATTACGGATAATACTAAGAAAGAGATGGATTTATTCTCTTTTTTCTTATCCAAATAACAGAATAATAAATAGACTCCTAAGCCGACAATAATAGCTCCAGCGACCATGATTACTAAATAATTTTTAGCACCTTTAGATTGGAATCCCCAATCTCCTCCAGAAATACTATAACCGACTATAAATCTAACTAAACCAAAGACGAATGTGAATAAACCTAAAGCTAATGTTGCAATACTCTTTTTCATAAATAATCTCCTTAAGCCTGTTTAACTAAGCTCTTTTCAATCTTTTTAAAGCCAAATAAGTTAGGTGCTTTAATTAATAGTACAACTATAAAGGCCGTAGATAAGACGATGCAAGGAAGCATGTAGGCTCCATTGTACAAGAAGCAATATAAGTAAGGGTGGTTAGCAAAATTAGGCCAGACAAAGCCACTAGGGTCAGCCCAAAATAAAGCTCCGGCTAAAAAGTGCGAGAAGAATTTTAATAATCCACCTACCGAGCTAGCTAAAATAGTAAAACCAATTCTCTTTTTATTAGTTTCAGATTCTCTAATAATTTTTCTAAACAATCCTGCTAAGCCGACTAAAGGATAAGCTATCCAATAATCTAACATTACTTGTAAAAAAACTCTCCACCACTCCGAAGCAATAGCGTAAAATCCGTCAGCTAAGTCTAATAAGCCGATTATTAACCCGCAAGCAACACCAGGAATAGTCCCTCTTCTAAAAGCGACAAATAGAACTACTGACATTGCAATCCCTATACTTCCACCGTTGGGGAAAATCGAAGCTGAATAGGTTCCAGCTAAGAAATCTAGGACGTATCCTAGAGCTGCAAAAATAGCAACTTCCGCAATGGTTCTAACTAATTCCGATTTCTTTTCTACTTCCATATTTCCTCCTTAAAAAAAATCGCTTAGATAGTCCCAAGCGAATAGAAAACGCGGATTAAAGTAAATCCTCTTCCCTTCGCTAGCATTATCTAGATCAGGTCAAGGGTCGTTATGAACAATAACCTCTCAGCTTCTATAGGAAGCTCCCCTAAAGACATATTAATCTTAACACAATTATTAGAAAAATGAACTATTTATTAATCTTTTTTAGATAAAATGGCAATTAAAGGAGATAAAGATACTTCTATTTCTCCTTTAGAAGATTTAAATTCATTAGAAAAGCACAATGAAGAATCGTTTCTCAATAAATAATTATCCAATTCATATTTAAATCCATTCAAAGAAATCCTCGATTCTTTCAAGCTGATAAATGATATGAAAGTGTAATTTTCTTTTTCAACTACATGCTTACCTACATCTAAAAAGAAAATTTTAGAATAATCATCTTCGATGACAATTTTAGGATTCTTACTTAATAGAATAATATTCGCTAAGAAATGCTCAATTCTCTTACCTTGGATTCCACCTAGAATAATTATTTTGTCGTAAGAAGACACTAAATTTAAAGCTGCTTCAGTATCAGTATCATCCTTGATAGAATTTAATCTAACGATATTTTTAACTTTTGATTCTATAAGATTAATTTCTTCTTTAGAGCAAGAATCAAAATCTCCTATAGCGATATCTAAATCAATATTGTTAGATAAAGCTATATAACTGCCTCTATCAATACCAACTTTAAGAGAATTATCTTCAAAGCAGTAATTTTTTAAATCGATATTCTTTCCAATAATCAGATAAGCAACATTCATATGTGAATTATACTACTTAGAAGCAGTTTCTTGAGATTTAACACTAACTTCTTTTTCAACTTCTTGACTGATATTGGTTTCACCTTTGTAAAGTAACTTTAAGAATATAGGAGTTAAAAAGGAAGTTAAGATAATTAGAATTAAGGTAAAAGGCATAATCATTGGCGAGATTAAAGAGATAGCATTACCTGCACTATCATAACCGATAATAGTATCAACTCCAGTCTGCGCACAGACAATCAAAACTTCCGCTCTAGCCATCATACCTACACCAATCTTAGTTGAGTCTTTAAAATTGTATTTACAAATTATTCCACCTAATCCTGCACCTAATACCTTAGATAATATTCCTACTAAGACCCAGCAAATACCAAACCAAACAAAGGTCATATTGCTAAAATCAATAGAGGTAGAAGAATACATCTTTAAGGCGATAGAAGCGAAAAATATAGGAGCGAAAATCATATTTGCGGCTGATTCAGCACGGTGATCAATATACTTTTCCGCATTAGTAGAAGAAAGAATTAATCCAGCTATATAGGCTCCAGTTATGTCAGCGATATGGAAAAATCTCTCCGCTAAATAAGCCCAAATAAAGCAAAATGCTAAAGAGAAAATAGGAATTCTAATATGGTGAGGATATTTCTTGCCTAACCAATTGAATATCTTTCTAATGACAAATCCCATCAATATAGATAGAGCAAAGAAACTAATCATGATTAAAATCATGATGAAGATATTTAAACCAGGATTATCGACATAAGTAGTAGTGGCCTTCCCTCCTGCTAAAGAAATGATTAAGGAAAGACAAATAATGCCTACGACATCATCGATAATCGCAGCAGAGACTATAGCAGAACCTACTTTAGTATCTAACTTTCCCATCTCTTTTAAAGTAGCTACAGATATAGATACACTTGTAGCGGATAATATAACTCCGTAATAAATGTTGGAATAAAGATTCTCATTAGGGAAAAACAAAAAAGCAATTAAAGCTCCTAAACCGATAGGAACTATCACACCTAAAGATGTTATAACTGCAGCGGCTTTCCCTACTGATTTAATCTTATTCAAATCAGTTTCTAATCCAGCGGTAAATAGAATTAATACGACTCCAATTTTAGCAAGTCCGTTAATTCCTTGTATTGTGTAAGATGTAAATATTGATTGATTTGGAATAAAAGTTATAGTTCCTAGAATTAAACCTGCTATAAGGTATCCTATGACTTGTGGTAATTTAACTTTTCCTACAGAAAGGGCAAACAACTTAGAAAACAGAAGTATAAGTCCTATAGGAAGAAGTAACATATAAGGTTGATTCATACATTTTTCTCCTTTTAGACGCAAATTATATTATAGCCATCAAAAAATGGTGCGACTAAAGAAATTTTGTCATTATTAAAATAAAGTTATTTTTTATATTTAATAACTAAATATATATTAAAATATTATTGTTTTAGAAATAGAAAACACCAGCTTGAGATGAAGCGGTTTTCTTGGCATTTTCAGCACTCTCTAATAATTCGACATCACTTCTATTGTTAGAAGAATCATAATAGAACAAATTTATATCAGTATCAAAAGAAGAATAATCAGTTTTTCCATCAGGGCTGCACTTATTAGTAACAGTAGCAGTTCTAGAAGTAACTTTTGTAGATTTGATAGTCTTGCAAGAAATTAAAACATCGTTGAAAGATTTTATGTTAGTTGAATTATCCTTATAAGTTTGAGCAGTCTTGCAGGATTCAAAATAATTATATTCAGAAAATAACAAACAGTTAGCTCTGACATCTTGGCAAGTATTGGAAGATTTATAGTAATAATTGTTATAGGCGTGGATATTAGCTTGTCTAGCCAAAGGTAATCTTGATTCACAACTATTGTAAAAATTGTGATGTAAAGTAATATCTTTATCTCTCTGAGAATCTCCTCCACCAATCAAATTAGATTTGTGGGTATTGTTATAACGAGAATAGGCTACAGTAATTTTACTAGCGTATTTAAAGTCAGTAGAGCCGTCCCCCTCATGCTTGTCTTGCTCTTCGGATAAATCCCAGTTATTCTTCCCTTGGTTAAAGGTGTTGTGGTGGAAGAAGAATCCACTATAATCATCTAATTTATCGTTAGAACTCCCTTCTAATGAACAAGCATCTTCAGGATAATCAGTAAAAGTAATATTTCTAACTTCAATAGAATTGCAAGTCTTAAAATTCATACCCCATTGGAAGAATTCAGCATCATCACCAATACCTTCAATAGTAAGGTTAGAAGCATTCTTGATATCCATCATGTTGAAATAAGAGTCAGTTGAACCACTGTTTTTAGCTATTTTTTTAGTGTATCCACTCCCTTCTGAGGCACTAGAAGGAACGCTAGCCCAGCTATTTAAGCCATCTAAATTAGTATATGTAGTCTCTAATTCATTTACGCAGAAATCTGGATTGTCAAAAGGTTTTTGTTTAGAAGGTAATTCTTTAGGTTTAAATTGATTAGTTTTAATCGAACCCAAGATTCTTATGTCTAGAGGTCTAGATAAATTTGAGGCGTTCTTTAAAATATTACCTAATCCAGTATAAGTTTTGCTGCCATCATTTAATTTAACAGTATTTTTATTGTCATCATTAACATAAATAACGTTGGCGTTATTTTTTAAAACGCCATTGTTATCGTAAGCCCCTACTCCACTTTCATTGTTAAAGTGAGCATAGCCAGATCTATCAATCTTAGTAACATTAATATTAGAAAAAGTTAAGCTTTTAGTTTCATCAGTCTTTGAAACCATTTGTAAAGCATATACTCCTGATTTTATTCCAACTACATATATATAATCATCAAAAATTAAATTATCATCTACAGGAGTAATA
>CACYCE010000016.1 GCA_902772915.1 uncultured Erysipelotrichaceae bacterium
AAAGGAATAAAAATTAACTAGAATAGTATTTATACTTATTAAGTCATCAGAAATGGTGGCTTTTTTCTTTAGTATTTCTTGCGCTTCTGGTGTACGAAAGGGTGTTTCAAGGGTGTTTCAAAATTTAATTGGTGTTTCATTTGTACTACTATAGTTGTCCTTATACATTATAGTAGAACTGACTTAATACCATAAGTATTAGGTCTTTTTTTATGGAAAAACGCAATTTTAATAGAAATTTAGGTTGGAAAAATGCAAATATCAAGTAAACAAAAACCTAACTTTTTGCAAATAATTATTAAAATATGGAATGATTTATCGTTGAATTAGATAATATCTGTTCCAATTAAAATTTAATTTTACTGAAGGCTCTTAACAGATGATCTTTACACACCAATCTCAGTTCTTCTAAACTGAGATTTTCTTTTTCAATTTCAACAAAAGAACTAACACCGTTATCTTTTAATATCGGTTTGACACTTTCGTCGATTCTTCCTCCGATTACTATGACTTTCTTAGAGAGATATTTACCTCCTAAATAGGCTATAGACATCACACCTTTACCTTCTAGAGTTTGTGTATCTACTTTACCTTCGCCAGTAATAATTACATCAGCGTTTAATAAGAGATTTTGAACTTTAAAATTATTTAAGAAAAATTCACTTCCCGATTCTAATTTCGCTTTCATTAAGCCTAAGAAAGCTCCTCCGATTCCTCCTCCTGAACCGGAAGAAATCAGTTGAGAGAAATCAGAATTAAAAGTAACTCTAAAAATATCGTTTAGATGAGCCATATTGTTTTCTAAGGTTAAGAGATTCTCTTTAGTTGCACCTTTTTGTTTAGCGTAGACGTAAGTGCAACCATTTTGACCTAATAATTTATTATCTACGTCAGAAAGAATGGTAAATTCGATATTATCGATATTCTTTTTAAAATCTTGGAAATCTATTCTTTCTACTTGGTGTAAAGTATAACCTACAGGAATGAATTCTTCATTTTTATAATTGAAAAATTTCATTCCTAATTTAGAAAGCATTCCTGCTCCATAGTCATTAGTGCAAGTTCCCCCTACCCCAACAATAATTTTCTTATATCCTTTACCAATAGCGTCATTTATCACTTCCCCTAAAGGATAAGAAGTATTGATACCAGGATCTAATATTTGAGTTTTAGCTAAACCTATGACTTCCGCAGATTCAACAATAGCTTGTTCTCCTATACCTAAATATGAAACTTCTCTTTTGATTTTAAATTCAGGAGAATTGACATAAATCTTATGAATGACATATTCATCAGGAAAGAGAGATTTAAAAGAATCCAACAATCCATCTCCCCCATCAGAAAAAGGAAAAGAAGTAACTTTATAATTACCTTCCCTAGTTGCAATTTGATTACCCAAAATATCAATAATTTCTTTGGAAGTAAGAGTACCTTTAAAGGCGTTAGGTATCAATAATATATTCATCGATTTTATTATAATTTATAAGTTTAAAATAGCAAAATGGATAAATTAAAACTTTAGAATAAATACTAAAATTATAAAAATAAGTTGATTTTATAAAAAAGATGTAGTTAAATCAATTTTGCGAAGATGTTCCTTGCATAACCATCTTCCAAATAAAAAACAAGGAGATATAAAAATGAAAAAAATTACAGATTATTTAAAGTCCTTTTTTGAGGAATTTATAGTCTTGTTGAATAATGTGCCGACCCTAATCGTATCCTTATTCATCCTTGCCGTTATCGGCATGAACCTTTTAGCTAACAAAAGTATAAACACAGGTTTAGATTGGTTAGCTCTAGATTGTGGAATCATTTTCTCTTGGTTAACATTCATGACTATGGATATATTAACTAAAAGATACGGCCCCCGCGCTGCTACGATGATTTCTATCCTCGCTTTACTAATCAATTTAATTTTATCTTTATTATTCTTTGCCGCAAGCAAGATTCCTGGAGTTTGGGGAGAATCATTTGTCCCTGGAAATGAAGATACTATTAACACCGCTTTAGATAAAACCTTAGGTGGAACCTGGTATATTATCATTGGTAGTTCAGTAGCCTTTATCGTTTCAGCTTTTGTCAATAATTTTATGAACTGGGGTATTGGTAAAGCATTGAAAGAAAAACCTAATTCCTTTGTAGCCTTCGCTACTAGAGCTTATATTTCTACAATGGTAGGTCAATTTGTCGATAATATTGTTTTCGCTTTAATAGTTTCTCGAGTCTTCTTCGGATGGAGCTATATCCAATGCGTAACTTGTGCAGCTTCAGGAGCCTTATTAGAATTACTATTTGAAATAGTTTTCTCCCCTTTAGGTTTTAAAATCTGCAACAGTTTAGAAAAGAAAAAAATAGGTCAAGATTATTTTGACTATGTCCGTGAAAAAAGAAATAAGGAAGTTAATGTATAATGAAAGTTTTAATTACAGGTACAAGTTCGGGTATCGGACAGGCCGTCGCTGAAAAATTTATTAATGAAGGTCATGAAGTCTACGGTATAGATATTTTAGATGCTTCTATAACCAATCCTTCATACCATCATTTTAAAGTCGATGTTAGAAGTAAGCAATTACCTCTTATCAACGATTTAAATATCATTATTTCTAATGCTGGTGTTCAAGATGAAGAAACTTCTTTAGACATAAACCTTCTTGGTGCTATCAATGTTGTAGAACATTATTTACAATTAACTAATGATATTAAATCAGTTTTATTTGTCGCTTCTGCTTCAGCTAGATCAGGTGCAGAATTCCCTCTATATAGCGCCTCTAAAGGTGGATTAGTAACCTTTATGAAGAATTTAGCTTTAAGAGTCGGTAAATTAGGAGCGACTTGCAATAGTATCTCTCCTGGCGCAGTAATCACTAATATCAACAAACACATTATTGAGAATGAAAAATTATATAAAGAAGTCGCAAATGAATCCATCTTAAAAAAGTGGATTCAACCTAGTGAAATCGCTGAGTGGATTTATTTTATTACTGTTATCAACAAATCTATGACTGGTGAAGATGTCTTAGTAGATAATGGAGAATATCTCAATTCTAACTTTATATGGTAAAAACAACTAAAATTAAACTGAAGTGAGACCCGAATGTTGGACAAGCTAACAGAAGGGTCTTTTCATATATGAGATTTACAAAAGAATTCAAATTAGTCGTCTTTTAAATTTTCTTTTTAGCTTTTGTTTTTTCTTTTTTCTTCTTTTCCACTTCTTTATTGTGCTTTTTAATTAAATAATGACTTTCTCTACGCATTAACTTTAATCTCTTTTCTTGGAATCTCTGTTCATAGAAATACTCTTTGATTGTAGATTGAAGAACCTGTCTAGACTTACCTTTTATTCTTTTAGGTCTAACATAAATATCGTTGACGACTTTAGGAGATACGCGTACTAGACAGTTATCTTCATTGAAGGAATGCAACTTCTCTCCAGTTATGAAATCACCTTTAGAAAAACCAATTAATGTATCATTATCTTCACTTATAGATAAAAAGATAGAAAACAATTCTTTCGCTCCGTTATAAGAAGGGGCTAAAGAGGCAGCGTGAGAAGCTTGTAAAGCAAATATTCTCTGTGAAATACCGGTAGTCTCAGATAAATAATTAGGCTGTCTACCATAATATGTACCAAAAGGATTGAAATAAGAAGCGTAATAACCATTAAGATACCTAGTTCTCATCGGACAATATGCCATTGAGGAAGCTATCAATCTGTGGTTGATGAATTTGAGATTCTTTTTTCCTCTTAAAGCGAAGAAGCCTCCAGTAACCATATTGTTAAAAGCATCACGAGAGGAATTGAATTTGTTAGCCTCCCTAAAATCATTAATTTTAAAAGTTGTCATTTCATCTCTGAAATTAATCTTATCAACAGATGTATTTTCATCAGCTTTAAATTCAATTTCAAAAGGTGCGACTTCAATCCAATTCTTATCAGCGTATTTACCTATAGATGTAGTGTAAGTAGAGATTTGATCGTGCTCAGAAGTATAAGGATAATTAATATCACATATTACACCTGTGCCTTTTAAGAAATCTAAAGTGTAATAGATATAATTATATCGACCAGTTTCAACATTGCCGTAGATTGATATCTCGCCACTTTCTAAAACAGCTTTACCACTACCAAAGACGCGGATAGGTTTTATTTCTTCACTCTCAAAAGGATATTTAGAGTTTGAATAATTAATGTATTTATATATATGGAACTTCTCATTTTCAACTTTGATATAACTATTGTCGTAAACAAAATTATCTTCGATTACGACTTTAGTAGCTTTTCTAACTTTAAATTCTAATATCGCTTCTTTTTCTCTAGCTTTAAATTTAAGAATCAAGAGAGCATTTTTAACACATTTAGATTGATAATAACGAATAGGAATCAAAGCGAAATCTTTCAAATTCTCATTTTTGATATCTAATTTATCTTTATCGCTTAGATAATTATCTTCTAATTCCACTTGAACAGCACTTATTAAAGAGGAGGTAGAATTATAAATAATGCATTTACCTTCTTCCGTTTTTAACAAAGCCATTTCTTTATTTAAAGCTTGAGAAGATAATTCAAAAGCCGCCTTTTCACGATCGTAATTCAATACTGGTGAAGCTAAACCAAAGTGGCTAGTGGACAGCAGTTTAACTCTATCCATAAATGAGACTGACTCCTTATCGGAATTAGAATTAATCAAGCTTAGAGCTCTAGCTTTTTCTAACCTTGTAAAAATAGTATGGTTAAAAGGCTTCTCCGCTAAAGATGAATAACCAGCGAAATTACAACTAGCGGTATCTTCTCCAAAACTAATCATCTTTTTAGCAGGATGTCCTTTTAAGAATTCATAAGGAGTGGTAAATTCCACAAAATCCAATTTACAAACTTCCTTTACTAAACCTCTTAACCCTCCAAAGTTATGGAGATATTTAGTAAAGAAAGGTAAGGTTTTATCTTGTACCCAAAAAGGATTATCTGCATCTAAATTTAAAAATATTAAGCAGTCGTGATTGATGACGTTTTTAATTTGTTGGTTATGAAGCTTTTGAACTATGTATTCTAAAGAACCTAATTCTATGATGTCATATTGAGAAATGGTGGGAATTACAGTTATTTGAGAGTCCTTATAAATGTATCTTAAAGGATAATAATTATAAGCGTCGAATAACTGAGGAATTAAACCTTTGAAACTATCGTTTGAATTATAAGAATTATATAAGCATATAGCTTCTATACCTAATTCTGAATACAATTTAGCATCATAAGGATTGAACATCATTTGTTGAGGACGGACTATAGGTACGTATTTACCAAAGATATCTTTTAAACCTGAACCTTTAGAGTTAGTTATCGCCATCTTAATAGAAGCGATAAATTCATCTTTAGTCTGAACTGACTGACAAGCGTTATTGTAAGAAATAATCATGTCTTCATCGCCGTTATCTTCTATTCTTCTTTTAATATTAGCGATGATATCCGGAGCGTATGTAGGAAGAATTTTTTCTAAAGTATAGAAATTATCAATATCCCAAGTACCTCTAACTTTAATTCCATCTTTATTAAATTTATCTAATTCAGAAATGATTTCTCTGATATTTTTAATATCATTACCAAAACCCATAGAGTCGTTAGAATCGCCTCTATAGGAGTGATAACAGCTGACATGGAAACCAAAAGCAATGTATATTTTGTTATTTATCATATTTAAATCTATTACTAGTATAACGGAAAAGTTATTAAAAAACTCGATAATTTTAAACAAAATTATCGAGCTTAGAAAGGAGGTATATAGATTATTCCTTAAAGAATAAAATCCAACTATTTTATTAAGCTATCTTTGTTAGAAATTCACTTATGATTCTCTTATATTCAGCGTGCCCTAAAACCTTTATAGATTCAGCGTGCCACGCCTTATCAACAATGTGAATTTCTTTATAACCTTTAGCTAATAAATACATATTTTCTGTTTCAGATGTAGGAACAAAATCATCAATAGCTCCGTGGAAGAAACAAATAGGTACATTAGATTGCTCTAATTCTTTTTCAGGAACGATTTCTTTATAAGAAAATTTAAATATCAACCTAGAAAAGAACGAAGCATCATCGACAAAAAATTTAGGTAGATGGAAAAAATGCTTGATATCTTTACGAAACATTCTATAGAGGTTACCATATCCGCAATCATTAATTAAAAATTTGATATCTCTTTTATCTTTTAATGACATCATCTGCAGAGCTGAACCCATGGATTCACCATGTAGACCTAAATAGATATCTTTGCCAAATCTATTAAATATATAATCAACTATGCAAGTTAAATCTTTAGATTCTTTTTTACCCATAGTTGAAATATATTTTTTATTTAATCCGCATCCGCGGTTATCGTAAATAACAACATTGAAACCTAGTTCTCTAAAAACGTGGAGGTATCTAAGTGAACCTATGTGGTTATATGTATAGCCGTGAGATATAATGACGTATTTATTGGATTTATAAGAAAGAGGTACATAGACGCAATGCAAGTTGTAATTTTCAAATCCTTTAACTTCTATATCTTCTTTTTCTAATTCAAAATAATCTCTGACATTTCCCCACTCAGTTTCTTGCTTAATTGCTCTATCTACAGATGTATTTTTAGGATGAGCTACATAAAAGGAAAAAAAGATGCCTATGAATACATACAAAAGCAAAATGAATCCAATCACAGATCCTACAATAATCAAAGCTAGTACCATTGCCTTTCTCCCTCTTAGAAATTCAGAGTACGTAGATTTCTACCTTATTTATAACATTTTTATACTGCCCCTTTCAATACAATTAAAAAAAATGAAAAAACAAAGTTTCCCTTTTTTAGAAAAGAAAAAGGCGAGGAATTCCCTCGCCCTATTAGTTAAGTTATTTCAATTCCTAAAATTAGGAGAATTGAGGTCCTTTACCAGTAAATTGAGAATTGTACAAAGCTGCATAGAATCCATCTAAGGCCATCAATTGATCGTGATTACCGGTTTCTAAAACGTCACCATCTTTCATAACAATAATCAAATCAGAGTTCTTGATGGTGGATAAACGGTGAGCGATAACAAAAGATGTTCTTCCCTTCATCAACTTATCCATAGCATCTTGGATTTGCAATTCTGTTCTAGTATCGACAGAAGATGTCGCTTCATCGAGAATCAACATCGGAGCATTTTGAATCATCGCTCTAGCGATAGTTAACAATTGCTTTTGACCTGCAGATAAACCGCAATCTTCATTTAAGATGTGATCATAACCGTTAGGTTGTTGTCTGATGAAACTGTCACAGTGAGTAGCTCTACAAGCTTCATAAACTTCCTCATCAGTCGCCTCAGGACGTGAATATTTCAAGTTCTCCATAATGGTACCTTCAAATAACCAAGTATCCTGTAAAACCATACCGAACAAGCTTCTGACGTAGCTTCTATTCATTTCCTTAGTATCGACACCTTCGATGGTGATACGTCCAGAATTTAATTCGTAGAATCTCATCAACAAATTGACCATAGTGGTCTTACCAGCACCGGTAGGTCCGACGATAGCAATCTTTTGACCAGGTTTACCAACTTCGGAGAAATCGTGGACGATAACTCTATCTTTGGTATAACCAAACTTGACGTGTTCGAAGGCGATGTTACCCTCGATCTTGTCGAGTTTGAGAGTCTTATTAGATTCATCAGGTTGTTCTTCTTCACCTAAGAATAACAAGATACGCTTTGCCGCAGCAGCGGTTTGTTGTAAAGTTGCCATAGCAGTAGCAATAGAAGAAAGAGGTTGTAATAATTGTTCAGAATAAGAAACAGCTGCAACAATAGTAGCAATATAAGCGTTTCTTTCAGGAGAGCCAGCTCCTCCAGAAGCATTCATAGCAATAACACCGCCGATTAAAGCGACAGCCGCAAATAATAAGTTTCCGATGAAAGTCATCAAAGGAATCATAATACCGGCAAAGTATTCAGCTTTATCGTTAGCTTTTTCTAATTCGAAGTTCTTAGCAGCAAATCTATTTCTAAATTGTTCAGTAGCTCTGAAAACTCTGATGATATTGTAACCAGTGTAGGCTTGTTCACCTTCAGCAGAAATATCAGAAGTTAAATTTTGTCTATTTAAGAAATGCTTTTCAGAAGAGACACCGACCTTCGCTAAGAAATAGAAACCGATAGGTAAGATCGCTAAGACAACTAAGGCAATTCTCCAATCAAGATAGAATAAGATAGCGACAACACCTAATAAAGTGACTATAGAAGATAATAAAGTCGAGAAGGAGTTGTTTAAGGTAGTACCAACGACATCGACATCGTTAGAAACATAAGATAAGACGTCACCAATATTCCTGGTATCGAAGTAATTTAAGGGTAAACGATTGATTTTCTTAGTCATCTCGTTTCTGAGCTTTTCACTTCCCTTAGCTACAGCACCAGCGATGATGTAGATTTGTAAGTAAGTGAAGATGGATCCACCTAAGAACAAACCGATACAGATGTAGATATTCATAAGAACTTCACTATTAGATGAGAGATCTTGACCAGCTGAGATACCATTCAAGATCAATTCAGAGATGTTCTTAAGGAATAAAGGAGCTATTAAAGTAGCAGCAGCACCAATTACTGAGAAGAATAAAGCTAAGATAATTCTCACCTTATCAACAGCTATCATATTGATAACCTTAGATAAAGCTGAGTTTTCACCTTTAGGCTTCTTTTCGTAGCGGTTGCGTTCGAAAATATTTTTACTCATTTTCTAATTCCTCCTTGCTTAATTGAGACAAGGCAATTTCTTTGTAGACAGGGCAAGTCTTCAATAATTCTTTGTGTGTACCTTTACCGACCATTTCTCCGCCATCCAAGACGATGATTTGATCAGCATCCATAATGGTACCGACTCTTTGAGCGACGATGACATTAGTGGTTCCAGTACATTGTTTTTTGATTTCTCCTCTTAAAACCTTATCAGTACGATAGTCTAAGGCTGAGAAGGAATCATCGAAGATAAAGATTTCAGGTCTCATAATAATCGCTCTAGCGATACATAATCTTTGTCTTTGACCACCAGAGACATTTTTACCGCCTTGAGAGATTTCATATTCTAATCCACCAGGTAATTTAGAGACAAATTCAGTAGATTGAGAAATATCTAAAGCTCTTTGAATTTCAGGAGCTGAAGCATCAGGGCGACCTAAAGTGATGTTATTAACTAATGAATCGTGGAATAAGTAACCCTTTTGAGGGACATAACCAAATCTAGAATTCAAATCATCCAAGTTGTAATCTTTAACATTGACTCCATCGACCAAGACTTCTCCTTGAGTACAATCGAAGAATCTAGGCAAGAGGTTAATTAAAGTTGATTTACCTGAACCAGTAGCACCGATAAAGGCGATAGTTGACCCTTTTTCAGCTTTGAAAGAAATATGAGATAAAACAGGTTTATCCGCACCAGGATAAGTGAAAGTAACATCTTTAAATTCAATAGTACCTTCTTCTTTAATTTCAGGAGAAGTAGCAGCACCTTTAATCTCAGGTTCAGTCTCAATGATTTCTAAGACACGTTTGCTACAGACAATAGCTCTAGGCATTTGAACAATGATAGCAGCGATTAAGACGAAACCAGCTAAGATTAAACCGGCGTATTGAACGACTACTGACATTAAAGGATAAGCTAATTTACCAGTAGGAATTAAATTAGAGCAAGTCCAGAAAATTAAGATATTTAACGCACCGATGATTAATTGAATACCAGGAGTTAAAGAACCTAAGCCTCTATTTGCAAATCTTTCAGTTCTCATTAAGACATCGTTGTGTTTAGCAAATTTATCTTCTTGATATTTTTCAGCGTTATACGCTCTAACAACTCTTAAACCTTCTAAGTTTTCTCTAGTAATTAAAGTGACTTTATCTAACTTAGCTTGAATTTGTTGATACTTCTTTAAAGAGGTGAAGATAATGACGATGATAAAGATGATCATCAAACCTAATGCACCTAAGACGTAGAAAGCTAAAGGATAGACAGAAGGACCAGAGGTGAACAATAAGACGATAGCAACCATAGCAATCGCAGGTCCGTAGAGGATATAACGGAAGAATAAATTATAAGTGTTTCCAATGAAAGTTAAATCACTAGTAGTTCTAGTAACTAAAGAAGAAACGGAAAATTTATTCATTTCCATTGTTGAGAATTCACCAATTCTCTTAAAAGCTTCGTATCTAGTTGCAGCAACCAGACGAGCAGTGACCTTGGAAGCCAAACGTCCAGTTAAGATTGCTGAGCCTCCAGATAATAAAGCAACAGCAAGCATACCGGCTGCAGTTACACCAATAGTTCCCATATCGGTATTAGGAGCCTGCAATAAGCCGATAATTTGGCCAAGGTAGGTAGGTAAGACACAATCAGCGGTAACGTTAACTAAAATGGAAACCACCATTAAAGCAACTATCCACCAATACTTACCCAAACGTGATAATAGTTTAAACATAACTACCCCTTTCTTATACGTTCGTTTTTTAAAAATACAAATAACAAAAGATACTTATATTTCTAACCATAAACTCATTTTAATATATGTACTATTATTTTTCTACAGAAAATTGTAAATAATCAGCTTTAAGATTAGCGTATTTTTTTCTGTTATCAGAGAATTTTTATTAAAAAAAATATTTAATGAATTTCTTTGGAACTTCCTCACCTTTTTATTCAAGTTAAGACTTTTTTATGCAGTTATATTCTCTAATAAGGGCACTTAAATAAAAGATTTAAAAATAATTAATTACGACAATTTAAAAACAAATTATTAAATTATGAAGATCAAACTTTCTTAATATCTAAAAAACACATTGATTAAATAAGATGACTTCCTTACTCAATCCTATAAAATCACTCCTTTTGAGTAAACTTAGTCTTACTATTAGGAAAATAAAATTTATAAGTCTCTTCGTAAATTTTCTTCTTTTCTTGAAGATCATTATAGCCTTCTAAAGCTTCTTTATAACGATTTTCTATTTCCATATCGACTTTTTCTATTTGTTCGATTTTTGAATCTTCACTTTTAGATAATTCTTCTTTCTGCCTAACTTTTCTTTCGTAAGCATCCGCTAGATAATCGTAAGTCTGCTCCGCTTTTTCATATTGATGTCTAGAATGATCTAATTCGTAATTTTTCTTACAGATACTAGTTATTTTTTCTTGACGTTGAACGATTGCTTGAGGATATTTCTTATTTTTGAATTTCTCTAATCTCGCTTGTTGTCTTTTATAAACCTTTTCATAATCAGGAAATATCCATAAGAAAATAAAGAAGAAAACTATAGTGGAGACTAGACCAGTTAAGAGGTTCTTTAACAAATCTCCTATGAAAAATTGAATATTGTAATAAATCAAATAAACATTTATTATTCCCCATAAAGCGGAAGTTGCAAAAGAAACTAAAGCCCAGCCTATAAAATAGGCTAAAGCTTGAATATAGACATTACCGTGAGATTTAAAAGTTAGATTTCTCTGCAACGGGAAATTTAAAATCTGAGCTGTTAAAACAGCAATCTCGAAAGCGACAAAATAGCCTAGACCTTTAGCATCTCCTAAAATGACATAAGGAGTCCCTCCTGCATTTGAAATAGGGATATTAGGCCACGCCCAACTAGCGTCACCTAAAAAAGAAAAAGCGTCAGGTAAAAATATCATCAATAAATATTGAGCGATAGATACTAAATTAGAAAAGACTGCAAAGAAGAAGAACTTTTTTATAAAAGGAGCTTCTTTAGGATGTTTAGCTGAATATCCATTCCACCAAAAGCGAAAATTGCGATATATCTTTTGAAACCAAGATATTATTTTATTATTCGATAGAGGCCTAGATTGAATGATCACTTGTTCCATACTTTTATTTTAACAATAAAAAGAAGTTACTTATTTGCTTTTTTCTTCAAGTATTTTTTCTTTAGATATCTCTATAATTTCCTTAGATTCTTTATAAGTCTTGTAATCCATTTCATCGTAAGGAATCTTCTTCCATAATTTTCTCATCCACTCTCCTATCAAGATCAAATCAGAATCATTAGCTTTTCCAAAAGCCATATCCATTTTAAATAGAGGCGCTAATTCAGATGCGTGAGAAGAGCGAATATTTAATTTCTTACATTCAGCAGATATATGGTTATATTCATAAACCCAGACTTTACCTATGTAAGAAGAAGCGATTTTCAATACAGGTTCTTTAAATACATAATTACCTAAACCAATAGAAGCACATTCTCTAAATGTGCGACCTTTAATTTTCTCAATCTTGTAAGGAACTACAAATTTCATCAATCTCAATATTAATGGAGATATATCGCGAACAAAGATATCTCCTTCGTCTTTAGTAAAACCAATTAAAAGAGGATGGGTTTTATTTATCACTTCTAAGCAAGGCTGTTCTTTTAAAAATATTCCATCAATTATAGGAGAAGATAAAGAAGTTAATTCCCCTCTAAGTAGAAATTTCCTCATCGTCTTATCATAAGCATATCTAAATGTCTGATTAGACATATCTAAAATACCTCGATAAATATCGTTAGATTTTATCTTGGCTTTCTTTATAAAAGTCAAAGCGACTTTCTTTCCTTTTTCATATGTCCAGAAATGTTCGACACAAGGAGATTGAACTATAGCTTTTTGAAAAAGATTAGAAGTTAAAGGTGAGCTTAATAAAGCGAGAGTTAACGCCCCTCCTGCCGATTCACCAAAGACAGTTATATTAGTTTGATCTCCTCCAAAAGCAGCGATGTTATCTCTGACAAATTCTAAACCCATCTTCAAATCATAAAGACCATTATTAATATCAAATCTCTCATCTAAAGCGTGGAAATTAAAAAAGCCAAACATATTAACCCTGTAATTAATAGAAACAGCGACTGTATTAGTCTCATTACAAAAGACACCTAAATCATCGTGGACGAACTCCCCTTTTTCTTCCATGCATCCAATTCCGCCGTTAGCATACGATCCTCCATAAATCCATACAGTTACAGGTAGAGGTTTATCAATGTTTTTAGGAACGAATATATTTAAATATAAGCAGTCTTCTGAAGTGTATTTATATTCATAGCTACTAGGAGCTTGGATAGGATTGTGACTACCACTAGTAGCTTTGTAGATTCCTTCCCATTTATCGCATTTTTGCGGATGTTTAAAACGCAATTCACCTATAGGAGGCTTAGCGAAAGGAATTCCTAAATACTTATCGCAAATAGGAGTATCTAATCCAGATACCAGGCCGTATTCCGTCTTAATTATTTTTTCCATAACTAATTATTGCTTAATTAAATTATATCATTATGAAAAGAATTTGAATTATTAGATTTTCAAATATGAGTGATAATCTTAATGAGCAAATTTATAACAAGTTATACCTTTAAATATAGTCTCTTCTACTTTTAAAACAGAAATATCTGAAGGAGAGACACTTTCTATATCGCCATTTAAAATGACTAAATCCGCTGATTTACCCACTTCTAAAGAACCGGTAATTTTTTCTCTGTGAAGTTGATACGCTCCATTGATCGTCCAATCTTTAATAGCTTCTTTTAAACTTATGCATTCTTCAGGAAGAGGAATGTTAAATTTCAAATCTCTATAGAGAGGATAGATAGAATCGTTTCTCGAAACTTTCCTAGTTATAGAAGTTTCAATTCCTCCTAAAGCATCAGGCATATTTAAAGGAAAATAAGAACCACTAGAGCAAATAACTCCATTTTTTACAAAGCTATTTTGACAATTGAATCTTTCCATTCTCTTCTTACCTAACATCTGAAGATACAAAGGTGAAGTAATGGTGTTTTCTCTAGAAAATATCGGTAAGAATGCCGCGATAATCTTGTTTTCTCCCATGCTTTTCATCTCTTCTTGATCCGCTAAGAAAAGTTCACTTATAGTGTTTCTTAAATTCTTCTTTTCGTATTTTTTCTTATTGTTATTTTGAGCTTTAATTATAGCTTGACTAGCTAATCTAACTGCTTCTCCTCCAGAAGCTGAAACGTGAATATTAAATCCTTTCTTGACAAATTTATTGACACTTTCTTCAAAGTGAGAAATATCCCACAATAAATCTCCTCTATAATCTTCTTTTAAATTGCTAGCTTTAGTAAATTCTAAATTATAAGGTTCTTTCAAATAAGGTGAATTACCATCTAAATCAAAAGAAGCCATATCGACTTTGATCATATCCTTATAATTCCATTTGTGTTTTTCATATAAAGCATTATCATAATCTCTTTCTCTAGTTTCATCGTTAATATGAAAAGAACCATTGATTCTAAAATGTAATTTGTTCTCACGAGCTAATTCCGCTAAAGCTAAATAACCCATCCTGTAAGGTTGGTAATCACTAACTAAAGTGAAACCTGATTTAAGTAAATATTTCTGAGCATCTAACAAACTCTGTTTATATTCTCCAATTGTCAATTCAGAAAAAGGAATCAGGTGGAAGATTTTCATGATAACTGAAGAACCTTGAACATAGCCATCAGGTTCTCCATTTTCATCGCGGCGAATAATTCCTCCTTCATATTCAGGAGTAGATTTATTGATATTTGCAATCTCTAAAGCTTTGGAATTAAATACTGCCGAATAAGCATCGTCAGAAATAATAACTACTGGTCTATCACTAACGGCTGAATCGAGATCTTTTTTAGTGATAAGACGAATCTTCCCTCCTAATTCACCTTCAAACCAGTTGGGAGAAAAACCCGCTCCTCTAATAACTTTAAGTTCACTGTGTTTTTTAGAATAAAAACTCAATCTTCTTTTAATTTCTTCTACAGCATCCTCAGGAGTAGATAAAGTAGGATCTAAAGTCATAGTTAAATCGCATAAACCAAACCTTAAGATAGATTGAGAAATATTCATTCTAGCATCGGAAAAAGAAGGTAAGAGAGAATTACCTTTGCAATCAGTAATCTCCGCGCCTTTAAAATATCTTTCCGCGCCTTTATTCGTGCCGATAAAAACTATCTTTCCATTTTTTACAGCTAGAGCTTCACCTCTAACTTCACTCCCATCTAACAAGACTGAATATACTTTAGCATTAATAAATACTCTATCCGCTTTTTTCATAATAATATTCCCTATTTTCTTAATTTCATTATAAATTATTTTTCATCTTCTTACATACATAAGAAAAGACCTTCAAGTTACAAGTTACATATCAACTTAAAGGTCTATTCTCAAGCTTAACTTCTTGCTAGAAGTAATAAATAATTATTATCTTACACTTATATATCTTCTGAGCAAAAAATATTATATCAAAAAATAATATTTAAAATATAATCAATATTTAAAGTATTTTTTAGATTTTGAAAATAAAATACTTATTCGGACAATATAACACCGTTTTAATCAAAGTAAATTGCTCTTTTTCACCAAAATAATACCAGTTTTTATCGTTTTTAATTCTAATAAAAACGAAACACAATCTCAAATAATGGAAATTGGAACCAAATAGCATTTTCTATTATATGGGATAACTTCTTCGCTCATGCAAATCACAAGTTCAGGCTTTATCTCAATATTAAATTTATCTAATGCACTTAAATTTGCATCAGGTTTATTTGGCTCTTTGCTTTTTTTGATTTCTATTGGATAAATACAGTTTGCATCCACTATTAATAAATCAATTTCTTTCTTATCGATATCACGATAATAATACAAATTATTAATAGACTTGCCGGAATTATAATAACTTTTAACAATTTCGCTTATGACAAAAGTTTCAAAGAAAGCGCCATCCATATTTCCGTTTTGCAATGTTTCAGCATTTGGCCATCTACATAGATAAGCCGCTAAACCAGTATCCATAAAATAGACCTTAGGTGTTTTAACTAATCTATCTGTAACCTTTGAATAGTAAGGACGGAGAATAAATATGATTCCACTTCTTTCTAATATTGAAACCCAACTCTTTACTGTTGGGGCAGACACACCCACTTGTTTTGATATTTCATCATATTTCAATTCTTGAGCGGTTCTAGCTGCCATAAATACGAGGAAATCGTAGAATTCATTTAGCTTTCCAACAGCGGATAATTCCTTAATATCTCTTTCTAAATATGTATTTACATAGTCGCTGTAATATTTCTCTCTATTAATTTTAGAAGCAATGATCTTAGGCATACCGCCATTAAAGATTCTTTGATAAATTTCATTAACATCTTTA
>CACYCE010000017.1 GCA_902772915.1 uncultured Erysipelotrichaceae bacterium
GATCTTCTAGCTTGATCTCTCTCATATTTATTTGCATAGTGATGAACAAAGATGAGGAAGATAACCATCATAACTAAGCAGACAACAGCACCCCAGATTCTGAAGTCGAAGACTTTGTTTCCTCCTCCTCCAAAAGCTTTGCCGATTGTTAATTCCGCTTGATAGATGGAATTATATTTATAAGGGACAGGGCTATTGTAAGCGAAGAAACCGAGGATACACATAGTTAATCCACCAAGCCAAAGAACACCAATAATCGTGTAGATGATTATCTCTCTTTTACGATCCTTTTTTCTCTTTTCTTCGTATTTATTATTCATTTTAATTATTCAGCTTTAGATTCTTCTTGTTTAGGAGCGGGTTCAACAACCTTTTCTCCTCTTTCTTTAATTAATTTTTGTTCGTATTGAGCTAATTCGTTGAAGATGGTTGTAAAGGCTCTAACCCAAGCATCTCTATAGCCACTTAAGACATTTGTGAAGGTGTTTTCAAAAGCACCCATAACATCGGAGAATTTTTGACCTTCAGCTAATTTTCTAGTTCCATCGAAATAATGGAAATATTCATCGGATCTAGTAATACAATCGGTGAAGATTATATCTTTAGTCTTGTTGTGAGCTTTTAAGAAGTTATAGAATCCGACGATTCTATTCATTTCAGTATTGATGAAGGCACAAGAAGGATCGACTTTAGGATCAAAGCCAGGTTGAGTGGAAGGATCAACACCATTCTTTTCTCTCTCATTAGAGATATAACTTCTAACTGCAGCGTTAAATTCGTTGAATTTTAATAAGAAATTAACGATAACAACTCTAAAAGCGTTAGATCTGTAATAAGGATCATCAACATTCATCAAAGCTTCAAATTTATCTTCTAAAGTACCTTCTTTTTTGAAAGTGTTCATGAAACCTAAGCAAACATCTGATAAAGTCTCGTGTAAACCAACAACATAATCTAATAATTGCAAGGATAAAGAAGTATCAACTCTAATCTTTTCGTGATCGATAGAGACGATTCTAGGATTTTCTCCATAGACATCTTCATATAACTCGTGAACTTGATTGGAAATTCTATCACCGACAGTGATTTCAGGAGCAGAAGGATCGTTAGATTTAACAATTTCTTTGTTGTTTCTGCAGAAGATTGCGAAAGGTGAATCCTCAGCAATCAAGTGGAAGAACATGTCTTTTCTCTGTTTATAGACATCAACACTGTAACCTTCTTCGCTATTGTTAGGAAGTAAGTATTCCATAGTATCTCTAATAACAGCACTCAATTGATAAATCGCCATTACATAACGAGTTTGTTCATTCATATTTATTAATTTCCTCCGTAGACTAAATTATTATAACGCACATGCTTGTATTATTCTACAATTATTAATTACATTAATAATCGTATTTATTTTTTCAATTTTCCTTCTTCTGTAAGAGAATATTCTCTCATATCTGAAACTCTATCTATCAAATGCTTAGCCCTTCTTCTAATGCAATTTTCTCCTGATTTCATGCCGAAAGAATTCTCGAAAGCCTCGAACATAGCAATATCGTTGTAAGAGTCACCTACAACCGCAACTTCATCTTCTTTAATGCCCTTCATTTTAATGTAATCTTTCAGGGTATCAGCTTTATTGGCTTCTTCAGCCGTAATTTCTAACATCATAGAAGTAACATTGATAGTAAGCTTATCTCCAAATTTATCCATCATGGCAATTCTAGCGGCTTGAGCTTTTCTTTTAGCTCCTTCAGATAAGCCGAACGCCGGCATGACTTTATAAATATTTTTAGTAGAGATAGTCTTGATAAATTCAGATTCACTTATGTAATACTTTTCTCTATAAGCTCCTAGAAAGCCATTAACTATAACCGCTCCTAAAGATAATAATTTTCCCATGTTAGTAGGGGCAATTTTTATGATGTCGGTTTCATCAAAAATAATCCATCCGATGATACCTAATTCTCTTCTAAAGGTAATGAATAAATCCATCATCGTCTCTCTATCGATTGGATGAGATTGAATAAATTCACCATTCTGATAAATAAAAGATCCACCGCATCCAATTAAAGGAATGTGAAATCCTAATTTCTTATCGACTTTCTTGCTTATTCGTAATGAGCGCCCAGTTACTAAAACTATCTCTCCCCCAGCTTTGTGATAATCAATTAAAAATCTCTTATTTTTTCTAGTCATAAGAGCAATTCTTCTTTTGGGATAAAATAATGTACCGTCTAAATCTGTAGCAATTAATTTGATCATTTCTAATTATGTTTTTTCTAACAATATTTATTATAACTCTACAATAGTAGTCACACTTTCTTTTTGATAATAAGAAGGATATTCTTTTTGAGATATTTTTATATTTTTAATCTCTTCTTTTGGAGCATAACAATTGACAGTATTGTTAGAGTTATTAATTAAATATACAGGAATTATATCCATATTTAAATAATTTTTATACTCTCCTATTAAAATATTAGCCTCTTCTAATGAAGAAGTATTCATTAAAGAAGTAGTAATCATATCTCCATAAGACCCATCTTCTATAAAGACAGTAACAGAAGAAAAGTAAGTGTGAGAATATCCAGTTAAAGAATCGATGATGTGATGACGAATGATATTATCTTTATTGTAGAAATAGGCGTTATACGAACCGGAAGTTGACATTGAAAAAGTTCCTTCTTTAAACATTACTAAATCCGAAGGCGAATATTTACTCCCTCCTAAATAATTAATGCCAACTCTCTCTTCTTGATAATAAAGAGGATTCGATAAAGAAAACTCCCACTTAGATGAAGTTAGCTTACTACCAATACAAGAAATAGAACTCGTACCGGAATTAATAAACATATTCTTGTTAGGATACTTTCTTTTAAACAATTCTGTCGCTTCTCCTTTACCAAACCCTCCTAAAGTTAAACTAGGTTTAGATAAATCGATATTAAATTTTTCTTTTAATGACTCAATTAATGGTGAATTATTCTTGATTACCTCGTCAATTCTCGGTATATTCTTGAAAATAACTGACTTATTAATGTCGTTTAATTGAACGTAAGTATTCAATTCTTGACTTGTTAAAGTCAAATCTTTGCAAAAATTAATTTCTTCATCTAAAGGGTCATCAAACATAACTTTTCTATTTAAAATTGATGATTCTAGATATCTATCTTTTACACTTGAATTTGTATAATCAGAAGACATATCTAAATACGCATCCCACAATAGAGAAAGGCTACCTATACCTATATTAAATTTGTCTTTGCTGTGAATAGAAAAATCCAAAGCCTTTTTCAATGAATTGTAAAAAGATTCTTCAAGTATTATTTCTTGATTACTCCCGTAAGAATTATTGATAGTTTTTAAATTATTAATTACTTTTCCATCAGAAGAAGAATAGTAATAATTATGTCTATCAAAATAAGCGTGCTTTTCTTTGAAAAAAGAATAAAAATCACTTTCTAATTCTTTATCGTAAATCTTATCTTGATTGCCGTAGCCGTAATATCTTAGTTGAATCGAAGTATTAAATGGAGCGATTGTGCCTTTTTCATCACTTAGAAGATTACCTTGTTTATCACAAGCATGGTAAGTCCCGGTATACGGATTAATATTTCCGCACATCAAATCGATATACGAAACTTTTTCCGAGCAAGAACTTAAACTTAATAAGGGAATAAATGAGAATAATAAAGTCAGTGTTTTTTTATTCATATTGTAATTATACATCAAAAAAGACTGGGAATATTTCTTCCCAGTCCATTTCATGGTTTTAGATTTTACTCTATTTCAATAAGACCGAAGTCTCCTTCATTTCTCTTGTAAATAACGCAAGTTTTTTGAGAAGCAGAATCTAGATAAATGAAGAAATTGTGATCTAGAGCTTCCATTCTACATAAAGCTTCTTCGACATCCATAGGAGTTAGATTGAGATTCTTTCTCTTAACGATTTTTTCAATCGGTAAATTGTCTTGAGAATTCGCCTCTAATAGATCTAATCTCATATCTTCCGCTAAGGAATTTCTCTTTTTAAATTTAGCTTTCTTAGTCTTAATTCTACGAAGTTGCTTTTCTAATTTATCTAAAGCTAAGTCGACAGCGGAATAAGTATCTGCAGAGATAACTTTAGCTCTCAAGTCTGTATTTTTAGAGTGAACATTGATTTCAACTGTTTGATCGACTTGTCCAACCGAATAAGTAATGACACATTTAACAGGATAAGAAGAATCAAAGTATTTTTCGATACGCGAAAGTTTTTTAATCGCTTGTTCCTTCATGGCAGGGGTAACTTCAATGCCACGACCTACGACTTTGTATTCCATAATAAGTTTCTCCTTCTAAGGGAACTAATCCCTACTTGTACCTATATTATACACTATTAAAGCGCTTTCAATAGAGGAAACCAAAAATTTATTTTAGTGTTTTAAATTATAAACAGGCGAAAAATTAACGTTTATATAATTAATCCTGAGAATATAAATCAGCGGCTTTATACCACTTATCTTTATCCACTACTTTGATATAACCATCTTTAGAATCAGAAAGGAGAACTCCTCCATCATCTTCGTAGAAAGATAAGATATCGATAACTGAACTAGATATTAATTCTCCAGGTATTAAAACAGGGATTCCTGGAGGATAGACCATTATCGATTCAGCGCAAATTTCTCCAACGGCATCTTCTAATTTAACAACCTTATAAGGAGCGTAGAAAGCTTCTCTAGGGCGAACTAAAAGCTTAGGATAGTGATACTCAAAATTAGGAATTATATATTCTTCATTATTTTGGTAATATTCTTTAGATAATTCTTTGAAAGCTTTAATTAAAATATCCTTATCTTTCTCTAAAGTACCTATCCCGAATAAAGCCATAACTTCTTTAGCTTCGCCTAATTCTAATTGAATATTAAATTTCTCTCTGATTTCTCGATAGATTTCAAATCCAGTTTTACCTAAACCAGAGACATTAATAACTAATTTAGATTTATCTCTTCCGTATCTTCCCGGAGTAGAGCAAAAAGAATCATCGATGCAACTTAACCCTGGAATCTTGGAAATTTCTTTTCTAGCTTCCTCAGCGTATCTGATAGATCTATCTATATATTCTTCACCTTGGAAATATAAAAATTTTCTGGCGGCATCTAAAGAAGCTAATAGCAAATGGTTAGGAGAAGTAGATGAAAACATAGAAAAAACTCTAGTAACTCTATGCCAATCTATCAAGTCACCTTTACCAAGAATCATAGATGATTGTGTTAAACTTCCTCCGGTTTTATGAATAGATAAAATAGATAAATCCGCTCCAGCATCCATAGCTGAGCAAGGCTCATTTTTTGAAAAGTGGAAATGGGCTCCATGAGCTTCATCACAAATTACCACCACTCCTCTTTTATGAGCTTCTTTAACTATGCTTTTTAAATCAGAAACAATACCAAAGTAAGTAGGATTAATAACAAACAGAGCTTTAACGTCAGGATTTTCGTCCATAGCTTTAACGTATTCTTCAACATCCACCCCATTAGCGATACCTGTTTCTTCATCTAAATCCGGGGATATAAATATCGGATATGCTCCTGAAACTATCAAGCCGTTAATGGCGGATTTATGCACATTTCTCGGGAGAATAATCTTATCTTTAGGATCTAAGACCGCACATAAAAGAGTTATGATTCCTCCAGTAGAACCATTGACTGAGAATAAACATTCATCTGCGTTAAAAGCTTGAGCTGCTAAAGCTTCAGCTTTTTTTATAACTCCTTGAGGGTGGTAGAGGTTATCTAAACCTATAGGAGCGTTAAAATCCGAATCGAAAATATTTTCACCGGCAAAATAAACTAAATCAGTCTTTATACCTCCAAGTTTATGTCCAGGCACATCAAAAGGAGTCGGAGACGATTTCATGTAATCTATACAAGCTTGTAAGAACGGTTCCTCTTCTTGAGGATCTTTTTCAAATTTATTCATTATTGATTTTTATTAATATATTCTTTTAAAGCTTCAACCTTATCTAACTTTTCAAAAGGTAAGTCTAAATCAGGTCTACCAAAGTGTCCGTAATTACATAATTCCGCATACTTAAATGTAGGCTTTCTAAGAGAAAAGTTATCAATAATTCCTTGAGGTGTAAAGTCGAAAATATCATATATTGCTTTCAATATTAAATTTTTATCAACTTTCTCGGTTCCAAAAGTCTCAATAGCAATAGAAACTGGTTTAGAAACGCCTATTGCGTAAGACAATTGTATTTGACATCTATCCGCTAAAGAAGCTGCTACTATATTCTTAGCGCAATATCTAGCCGCATATGTAGCAGATCTATCAACCTTAGTAGGATCTTTACCAGAGAAAGCTCCACCTCCATGAGGGCAACTCCCTCCGTAAGTATCGACAATAATCTTTCTTCCTGTAACACCAGTATCACCTAGAGGACCACCTATGCAGAATCTACCAGTAGGGTTGATGTAATAATTAAAATCAGTATCGAATCCAAAAGATTTAACAACTTCATCTAAGACAACTTTCTTCAACATCAAACGATATTCTTTCATATCTTTAACTTCTTCATCATGTTGACATGAGAAGACGATAGTATCAATCTTAGATTTGTTAGGATTGGTATAATCGATAGTAACTTGGGCCTTCATATCAGGTCTAGAATGAGGTAATTTACCTTCTTTTCTCAAAGTCGAAGCATATCTAACAATCTTATGAGCCATAACTATAGGCAAAGGCATGTAGTTGCTAGTTTCATTAGATGCATAACCAAACATGATACCTTGGTCACCAGCACCTAATTCTTTAGAATCGAAAGAAGAATCGACACCTTGAGCAATATCCTGCGATTGAGATTTAATTAAATTTTCAATCTTACAAGAATCACAACCTATGCCATCGCTAGGCTTTAAATAACCTATCTTTCTTAAGACATCTCTAGTGATTTGCTCATAATCGACTTTTGCAGAAGTTGTAATTTCTCCAGCTAAAGTTATGTGTTCAGTAGTAGCTAAAACCTCAACTGCTACTCTAGAAAAAGGATCTTGACTAAGACACTCATCTAAAATAGCATCAGCGATTTGATCACAGACCTTATCAGGATGTCCTTCTGAAACCGATTCACTTGTAAATAATACTTTTCTTCCCATATTCTTCCCCCTATATAAGAAAAAGCCCATCTCAATGATGGGCATAGTAAGTGTGATTCCCATCATTCAAGTTTTAGCACCTTGTGATTACAGGTTGCTGACGGATCAAAGGGCTTGTCCCTAACCGTACTCTTTATGGCATTACTTATATTATCTTTACCTAGGTTCTTTTGCAAGAGAAATTATTTAGAAAATTCTTCTTGTTTAAGTTTTTTAAGTCCTTGAGCTAACTGATCTGGACAAGAAGTGCTTTTTTCTCTGCAGGTTATTCCTTCTAATCTAGAAATGACATCGTCGATTTTCATCCCGGATACTAATTTAGCTATCCCTTTTAAATTGCCGTTACAACCTCTTACGACCACTAAATCTTTAACGGTATCACCTTCGTAAAAAATATGCATTTCAGTAGAGCAGACACCTTGAGGTTTATAGATGTATTCTTTCATATCATTAATTCCTCCTAATTAGCTTTAAGTCTATTTAATTGTGGAATGCGCTTTATAAGCTGACTAACTATTAATGCTATCACTAATCCACTTCCAATACCAACTATAGATAATACAGGGAAATACAAGAACATATAAGGATTCTTAACTATTACTACATACATAATAATTTGACCTAGAACGTGGAAGTAAGAACCTAATATCGATATTGTATAAATTGAACTCTTAGTAAATTGATATAAAACAAATGTTATGATAACACTTAAACTCGTTCCTACTATCGACAACAAAAATGAAGTGCCAAAACCTTGGAATAATGCTACTAAAATTACTTTTAACAAACTGACTATCACATAATATGAAGGCCCTAAATACAACAGAGCAAATAGGCAAGGCAAAATAGCTAAACCTAATCTAAATCCAGGGACTGGCATAGGTATGAAGCCTTCGACGTAATGTAAGACAGAGGATAAAGCTAATAGGAAGGCAGTGATTGTAATCTTTTTAACTAAATTGTTATTACGCATCAGGCCTCCTTATAGAATCAGAGTTAGATTTAATAGCAAACATCAAATAATTAGGAAGACAAACTACAGGTAAATTAGTAAAAGATACTTCCCCCTGTTTAGAACATATATTGTGAGGGGAAGTTTCTCTTATAATAGATATCTTTCCTTGTTTAACTTGTAAATCAACTTGAGGACCATAAAGTAAAGAAAAACCATTCAATATTAAATATTTACCGTTAATCGAAGAATAATCTTTAAGCTCTTTCAATGATTGAATACTGCTTTCTTCATAGCTAGAAGGATTGTAATATGTCTCACCTTGTTTTAATTTTCTTCTAAAAGAAAGAATATATTCTCTTTCTTCTAAAGAAGGAGAGATTACTTCTAAATTATTTAAGATAACTTCAGAATTATAATTAACTTCTAAATAGGAAGCAGACTTACTAATCTTTACAGAAAAGTAAGACCATACAAAAACTCCGGAAGAGATAGCAAGTAATAAGAAAATTATTATTGCATCTTTAATTCCGAAGTGAAAACGATCTGTAATCTTTTTGCTTTCTTCCCCCATTAGAGTTCAACTTTTAGAGTGCTTCCATCAGGGCCAGGTGTGGAATTAAGATAATCCACAACTTCTTGAGCTTTATCTTTGGCGATGACTTTACAAGTAGTAATCTTTTTGACTTCTCCAGAAATAACCGCATCTACTAAGCCAGAACACCCAGGGTAACCGCATCCTCCACAATTAGCGCCAGGCATCATAGAATTCATCTTATCAGCGCGAGGATCCGCTTCAACTTTAAATTTGCTAGAAATAACAGCAATTAAGATACCCATTATTACCGCTACAGCGACAATAACGGCGATCGCGACACCGATTTTACCACCGGCAGATAATTCTAAGAACATAATTATTTATTCCCTCCTTTATCATTTAATTCGTCTAAATTTTCTTTCTTGTCTTCTTTATATCCTTCGACCATATTTTTAGTTAAATCGGGGATAGAAAGTTCTTCTTCTCTTCTAGAGCAATTAAGCATACAGCCTTTGCATCCGACTTCGACTTTAGGGCAGTTGTCAGGAACTTTAGTTCTTTTATTTATTATGTAAGTGATAAAGAATACTACAAGTAACCCTACAAGAAGACCTACACCTATTAAAACTTTAGCGTAAGTAGGTAAATTAGCCATATTAACCTAATAAACCTGCAAATGACATTACAGCCATAGCCATGAAAGCAGTGGTGATAAAGCCAATAGCGGCGCCTTTAAAGGCTTTGTGAGGAGTAGAAGCAGCTAAGATTCTTTCTTGAATAGCTGAGAATAACAACAAGACGATATAGTAACCTAAAGGTACACCTATACATAAAGCTAAGACGTTTTGAATTTGTTCGCCCCAGTTAGTGTTAATTTCAGTGTAAGCGGAAACTTGCAAAGCTAAACCTAAGACGACACAGTTAGTAGTAATCAAAGGTAGATAGATACCTAGAGCCTTATATAAAGAAGGCATGAATTTCTTCATGATGATTTCTAACATTTGAACTAAAGAAGCGACGACTAAGATAAAGGCAACAGTTTGCAAATAGCCGATATTTAAAGCGTTTAAGATAAACTGAATACCCCAACAAATTAAACCAGCTAAGACACAAACGACAGTTAAAGCCGCACCCATACCAACTGATGATTTCCATTTGTTAGAAATACCAATATATGAGCATAAGCCTTTATAACCAGCTAGAACGACGTTATTAACTAAGATAGAAGATAATAAAGTAATTAAGAATGTCATATGTTATATTCTCCTTTCTTAGGCAGCTTTAGCGGATACTTCTTCAGATTTATTTTTGAGTTCCGCAGCTTTTTTAACTTTGCGATCATTGACTTTATCTAAGACCATCTTGAACAAGCCCATGATAATACCAATCCACAAGAATCCTCCGACAGCTTGATTCATTAAAGGAATGGCGAATCTTTGTAAAGGTACCCATTCGAAGACTAATTTAGATGTGAAAGGATTAGTCCAGGTGAATCCACCAGTACCGAAGAATTCTCTAGGGATAGCAATCAATAGACAGGCGATTAAGAAGCCTAAAGATTGACCAACAGCATCGCACATAGAATCAGTGACCGTATTCTTGCTAGCGAAGGCTTCCGCTCTTCCTAAGATGATACAGTTAACAGTGATTAGAGGTAAGAATTCACCTAAAGAATCCGCTAAATCGGGAGTGAAAGCTTGCATCAATAATTGAACGCAAGTAACTAGAGAAGCGATGATGACAATATAGACGGGAATTCTTATTTCTGAAGGTATAAATTTTCTAATTGAAGAGACGATCAAGTTAGCAAAGAATAAGACTAAGAAGACCGCAATAGACATACCTATAGCATTATTTATTGATTGAGTAGCAATAATAACAGGACATAGACCTAAGACGATAGAAAGAATAGGGTTCTCAGAGAACATGCCTGCAAGTATTATTTGACTTTTTTTGCGTTTCATAAATCCATTCCTCCTTTAATTCCCACTAGCTAATGTAATAGCATTAGCGATAATTTTATCTAAGGTTGACGTGATGACAGGAATAGTCTTCTGAGCGGTTTGACCAGAAGTTATGACTCCGCCAGGAGAATAAGGGAAAGAAGAAGCATAAATCTTCTTAGCCGCTGATAAACCGGTAGAATCCTCGTCACCAGTAATGTAGGAGAAGCCGATAATAGATTGACCATTAGGGCTAGTTAAGGCACCGAAAGTCACAGTTCCAGAATATCCTTTAGGAGTAGTAGCGTTGTAATAGTAATAAGTACTTCCATCGGTACATTCAATCTTCATTCTAGAGTTGAGATTAGAATGTTCTTCTCCCTCCTTCCAATCGATAGTAATCATGGAAGATTCATTTTTCGCTGCAAGTTCATTTTGTTCTAAAACAGCAGTAACAGCTCTTTTAGCTTTAATAACATTATTCTCTGCAATCTTATTTTCAGTAGCGAAATTAACTAGAGCTAAAGTAGCTCCACAAACCAAACAAACTCCGCCTAAAACTATAGGATAAAGAGCGTATACAGGTAGTTTTTTCATTAGAAGGCACCTCCTATAAATACTGAATAGTTAGGAATTTGAGCAATAGCTTCAATTAGACTGACAGAAGCGTTGGCTTTATGGAAAGTTCCATAAACCAATCCGAAAATTATAGAAGCGACCATGATGCTAGAGATAATAATAGACTTTCTAGCGATATGTTGATTAGATTTGCCTTTAATAAGTTTAGAAATTAAAGGAGAAAGCATATTGGTGATGATGATAGATGAACCAACACCTTCAGGTGCGGCAGCTTGATATCTAATTAAGCAAGCTACGAAGGCACATATAACTGTAACCATAATTCTTCCATATCTAGATGCAGGTGAAGTGACAGGATCAGTTAGACAGAAGACACAGCCAAACAAGACTCCACCAATCATAATGTTCTTTAAAGCAAAAGCGAAAGAATCAGCACCTAATCCACCAGTAAAGCCCATGAATAAGCAAGTTAGATAGAAGGTAACTATATAGAAGACAGGAGTTCTCCAGTCGATAATTCTTCTAACCGCTAAATAAACGCAACAAATGATTAAACCGATGATGCAACTTTCACCCATACTACCGGCGTGAATTTGACCTAAGAACAATCTATCTAGAGGTATATCGTAAGTTCCATTTAACCATCCAGCTTGTTGAGTGGAGAACATAATAGAGGCACCAGCGTTGAAGTCTCCAGCAGCAGGAGCAGTACCAATATAAGTCTTCATAGAAGAGGAGAAACAAAGTTGACAGAAGACTCTACCAGCAACTGCGGGGTTAAAGATATTTCGACCGAAGCCACCAAATATGCACTTCCCAAAGAAAGTACCGATAAAAGCGGAAACAGCGCAAGCGTAATAATCGACACCTATAGGTAAAAGCAAGGTGAAGATTAAGCCGGAAATCCAACCGTATGAATGGAGAATTTTATATCCCCAATTCTTGAATCTAATTTTGATATCTTTCTCTTTCTTATCACATAGACAAGAAGGAATAAGATATAAAGCGTCAGAGCCAACTGAAACACCTACTGAAATAACAAAAATAATTAAAGCGTGATTTCCCCATTCTCCTCCAAAAGAGACATAATAAGAAATCATTTCAAATAAGAATAATCCTAATAGACAAATGCCTAGTTCAACCATCATTGAGAAGGTGGAACGCTTATTTTGAATATGAGGTCCTTTTTCTACCGCAAATTTCATATTGACCATTCCTCCTTTCTATTTTTTAGCCTCAGCTGCAGGTTCCTTTTTAGGAGCGGGAGCGGGTTTTCTTTGAGCACGAGGGCATTTAATTGTGGTCATTAACTTAGCTTGTTTAACTTGACCGCTGACTTCAATGTGAGAAGGGCAGACAAATGAACAAGTACCGCAATTTACACATTCTAGAACATTCAAATCGAAGCACTTATCAAAGTCTCCTCTTCTAGCGGCATCGTTAATTTCAACAGGCATCAAATTCATAGGACAGTGAGCTATGCAATTACCGCAGTGGAGACAAGGTTCTTCTCTGATAGTCTTAACTGGAGTAACTGTGATAGCGTCATTTTGAATTAATAGAGGAACATCATCGGACATCTGACATTCAGAACACATAGGTCCGCCTAAGAGTAAAGAAGCCTTTTCAGCGGTATATCCACCTACATAATTAATAGCGTCTTTAACTAATGTGCCATAAGGGAGAGAAACATTTTGAGGATTTTTAACTAATCCTGAGATAGTAATTACTTTATTGGAGATAGTTTCACCATAGAAGAACAAACGAGATATTGCTAAAACTGTGGCGAAGTTATTAACAATAACTCCACATTGACTAGGTAGCTTGTCGTAAGTTCTATTTAGCGCTAGAGAAATCATCGTTCTTTCAAAGCCGGCAGGATAGACTGATTTAATTCCTTTGACTTTAATACGAGGATCTCCAAATTTGTCTACTTCTTGTTGGAACTTTTCAAGCATCTTGACCTTTTCTAACTTAGTTACTAAAAAGGTCTGCTTAATATTCAAAGCGTCCATTAAGACCTTCAAAGCTTTCATCATGTCTTGAAGATCGTATTTTAAACAAGTGACGTAATCTGTAGTTAAATATGGCTCACACTCTGCAGCGTTAACTAAAATCGTATCGATAGGATCTTTGGTATTGTACTTAATAAAAGTAGGGAAACCTGCTCCGCCTAAACCAACAATACCACCTTCTTTTAATTTAGCGACAACGTTAGCTTGGTTTATTTCACCTTCTAAAGGTCTAAGAGTAATTCTTTCGCCTTTCTTGTCGTTTTCAATTTCTATAAAATCAACAGGACGACCTACCACGGTTGATTTCTTTTTGACAATGGCTGATACCTTACCTGAAATTGGTGAGTAAATAGGAACTCCAAAGTCTTTCCTCACACCTAACAAAGTACCTACTTTTACTTCCGCGCCAGCTTCAACGCGAGAGTCTAAAGGTAAACCTTTGTTATCCACTCCAGGAACATAAACTTTTTCAGGGTCAAAAAAACTAATTTCCCCTTCTTCAGTTTGTTCCTTATGGCCAGGGATTTTGGTACACCCATCCGAAGAAAAAAGATGTAATAACATATCCAAATGCTCCTCTAAGAAAGTAAATTAATATAAAAATATGTAATTAGTTTACTAACAAATATTAAAATAATTAATTTATATAACAAAAACTACTACTCCGAGTACAAAGTTTCGCTTGTATCTTTATATTTTTTAACAGTCCCGATTTTCTTACCTTCAAAATCTATTTCTGATTCTAAAATAGAATAGGCTTCAAAAATTGATTGATTCTTTTTAAATTCATTCAAGCACATAGAAAATTTATTTAAAGCTTCTTGATATAAATCTATGAATGTTTTATTACTTTTTTCCCCAGTAGCAGGATGGCGCCACTCAAGATGATTGAGGTTAAATACTTCTTCATGGAACTTGTTAGGATTACGCATTTTCTTTAAAGGACCTATTGCGAAAGCCTTAGTTTTCTTATTTGCTAAAGAAGCAAATCTCAACATGTTGTTAACTGCTCCTTTGTAATAAAATTTAGGTATTTTATATCCGAAGAAAGATTCTAAAACTTGAACGTAACATTCAGAAATAATTTTTAAATCTTCAGAACCGATTTTAATCATAGACTTAGGATTCTTAATATAAGAAGTTTCTTTCTTTATATAGCAGATTGAAGAATCAATACACGCTTCAAAATGAGCGTGGCGGTAATGATAATGACCGGTTAGATGACCTTCATCATCAAATCCGGACCAGTAATATATATAGGGATGAGTGGTACTATCTAGAATGTAATGAGCTAATTGACCTAGATAAAAAGATTTCAATAAATTTTTCTTTTCTTCATTTTCACTCATCAAGGTTAAATTGCTATCATACGCAAAAGTGATAGTCTTGTTATCGCTTTTATGAATTTTATTTCCCATCTTCTTCAAAGCGAGAAGAGGATGAAGACTAGTAACAGAAACTCCTCCATAAAAAAGTGGATCAGGTCCAACTGACCCCAACTTAAAGGCTTCAAAATCAATTTTGAAACCCAATTCTTCGCTGTTTAAAAAGTTATTATAAGCTTCTATAGCGAAGAAAGAGTGCGTGAGTAAATTAGGCATGATCCACTACCAGTAGGTTTTATTTAACTAAAGTTCCGTAGACTTCACCAAAAGCGCAAGCGGCATTGCATTCATCAGTATCAATGTGCATCGCTAAGGCGTATTTAGGAGAGACTCTGATGACAGTGTCACCGAAGATAGTCTTTCTTCCAGAGCCAGTATCGACTAAAACAGAAACGATTTGTCCGTTTTCAACGCCGAATTCTTTAGCATCAGCAGGAGTCATGTGAATGTGTCTTTTAGCGATGATGACACCTTCTTCTAAATCAACTTCACCTGCAGGTCCTCTTAAAGTGCATTTGCCAGAACCGGCAATATCACCCGATTCTCTAACAGGAGCGGATAAACCTAAAGTTCTCGCATCGGTGAAAGAGACTTCAACTTGATTGTGATCTCTAACAGGTCCTAAAATGGATAATTTGGCAGAGGGGCGAGGAGCGGAGGGATCTTTCTTGTTGTAGCCAATAACTTCTACTTTATCGGTAGAGGCAAATTGACCAGGTTGTGAAAGCATCTTTCTAACTTCTAATTGATGCCCTTTACCAAAGAGGACTTCTAAAGTTTCTTGAGTGACGTGAACGTGACGCGCCGAGGTTTCTACTAGAATTTTCTTTTCCATACTATTCCTTTCAAAAGAATGAGATTTTTGTATCTCTATATATAAGGATATCACGTACGTACCCTAAAAGTGAAAAAGTAAGTTAATTAATTAAACAATATTTCCTATAATTAAAATATGGATAAACAACAGATAAGAGAATTGCTAGATAAAATAGGGATACCTTGCAATATAATCTACAATTCTAACAAAGGAATCTCAAATAACAACTACATTATTGATAATCGTTACATCTTAAAAGAGAGTTACGATCTTCATTTTGAAGTTATCAATAATTTTTCTTTTAAAATCCAAGAAGAGATGAATAAATTTAATTTTTCTCCTAAACCTATTTATATAGACACTGAAAGAGGAATTTTTTTATCAGAGTACATCCCTTTTTATAAGCCCGTAGAAGATATAACATATTTAAATATCGAAAAACTAGTGAAAATCCTTCGAAAATTGCATTCTTTAAAGATCGAAGGACCTCATTTAGACTATGAAAAAAGTTTAGATTTTTACAGGTTAATCCTTCCTGTAAAAGATAGAATTTATGTCGAACATTTAGAAAAATCTCCTCTTTTATCCAAGGAACAAGAAATTAGTCACTTTGATTTAATTACGGATAACCTATTAGTCGATAGAAATTCCGATTTGAAACTCATAGATTACGAATTTTGTATATACGCTCCTAAATATTTCGACTTAACTTCACTTTTATTTGAGAATAATTTTCCTGAATTCATAATAGACTCTATAATCAATGCCTACTTCAAAGAAGATGAAGAGAATAAAAAATTCTATTTAGATAATAAAGATGAATATCGCGCTATAGCTGATCTATATTGGTATCATTGGGCTAAAGCTAGATATTTAACCTCAAAAAAAGAAAGCTTCTTAAATATCTCTATAGATAAGAAAAACACTCTATTCACTTATTTAAGAAAGAAAAATCAAAATATTTAATCTAAAGTATAGATTATAGATTTACCCGTGACTTTCTCTGGGATTTTTATATTCAAATATTTTAAAAGCGTAGGTAAGAAATCAGAGATATCAGAATTTTCTTTCAGTCTAATCTTCTCATCGTCAATGACAAAAGGTACTTTATTAGTCAATTTCACAGTATAAAAATTCTCACCTGCAGGAATTATTGTTTCTCCTAAAGAATTAGAAGAAACGAGAATGAATTTATAATCGTTAGATTTGCAAAAATCCACTAATTTACCTACGCATTCATCAGCAACTTCCACGCCTTTAATAGAACTGTTAATTTCTCCGCAGTGAGCTAAAGTATCTAAACAAGCAAATTCAATAAAACCCACTTCGTAATTTTCTGATTTTATTTTAGATAAAAACAATTCAGTCATTTCTCTAGTTTTTAATTCAGGAATCAAATTGTATGTTAGAGTTTTTTTCGATTCTAAAATAAGAGGGTGGACTCGGTGATTCAATTTCTTTTGACCATTGAAATCATAGAGCAATCTATCCTTTTTTAAAGTCTCGGTACAAGCGAGAATTTTACGATATTTTCTCGATAAAATGTCGTAAATAGTATTCTCGATTTCATCGTCTTCAAACGCTGTTAAAAGTTTAGTATAAGAAGGATATTCAATTAATGATGCTCCTATTAAATTTTCATATTTATTAATAGTAAAATCTTTAGCTCTTTCTCTAAATCCATCGTATGTATTTCTTAAATAATTAAAATAATCAGGATTACAGATTAATGTTGCTAACTTAGAAATATTATTGTAATTGTAATTTAAAAAAACTATTGAATCATCTTCTTCAATTCTAGAATCAAGAGTAGAATCATAAGCAGGAATAATATAAGAATCATCAACTTCGATTCCTTCTTTTTCCATTCTAGAATATTCACTGATGATGTAATCTTTAGGGTTAGAATAAGAAACCCCAGAATTATTCACAATAGATTCGTATGTTTTATAAACCCTATAAAAAGAAGGGGTAGTATCGTAAACATAATATTTGCCACAGATTGAAGCAATATTTCCTAAACCTTCAGATTTAAATCTAGTTAAAAGTTTTTGAATGGAACCTAAGCCGTCCTTTTTTGAACCTTCAGAGCCATCTAAAATTATATTAAATAAAACTTGATTTCCGCTTAAGCCGTACATTCTACACATTCTTATAAAAGCTATAACATGGGAGAATGAAGCGTTATTTTCAACATCGGAAATAGAGACTACTACATGTAATTTTGAATAATTATTAGCTGCGTTTCTAATAACTTTTTTAAATACTTTGTTATTGAAAAAAGAACCATTGTTAATTCTATCGTCGATTTTTTTAGAAACATCACCTATCTTTCTTCCTGTTCCTAAAACCAAATGCCCTGAAGAAGATGAACAATTTTCATCAAAAGAAAAGCCTAGAGAAGAAGGAGAACAATCTAATACTGTAAAATGGTTGCGAGAAAAAAGAGAATCTATATTAATCTTTTTAGCTTGGTTTAAAGGGTTGTTAAAATTTTCTCTTTTAATTCCATAACCATCTAAGATACAAAGAATAAACTTTTTCTTTTCCATATTTAGAATAATATTGCGTCGGAATTTTTATCTTTGGCAATTTTTGCAATTAATTTAGCAAATAAAGAATGGCGGAAAGCGTTATATTGAGCTGCTAATTTATTATATTTAGCGTATTTTTCAGCTGAGACTTCGTGGAAATGATGAAATTCTTCAGCGACTTCTTTAGAGATGTATTTGCCATATTTTCTATCTTCTCTATGGATTTTAGCGATGAAGAATGAAGAATAATCAACCATATTTTTGTAGTGAGCTCTTTGATCCATATCTAAAGATCTGATATCTTCTACACCTTTAGCGATAGTATCGCGAGCCTCTGAATCAAAATTATAACCATGTCGATCTAATTCATCGATAGCAGCGAGAACTTTCTTTCCTCTTTCCACTTCAAATTCACATAAAGCATATAACTCAGCTTCTAATTTAGGAGCTTTTCTTTTAGAAATAAAATACATAATCGTTCCAATAATTGCGTACATTACAATAATTCCAGCTAATACTGAAACGATGATTACGATAGTCTGCCAAGTTATTCCTGCGAAAATTTTCATACTAATAATATAATACATATTTTAATAAAATATGAAATTAAACAATGTATAATTTAATTATGAATATCAGTCTAATTCCTATTTCCGGTTCGGGAAATAGATTACTAAAGATCATTAAGATGAAAAAACAATTTTTCTTGCTGGACAAGAAGAACGAAATGTTCATCATCACTTTAAATAACTTTGTAAATAATCCTCTTTTTGATAAATCAGTTTTAATCATCGATAAAGATGATGAAATTAAAGTCCAAAAAATTCTCTCTAAACACAATTTATCTTCTAAAGTTGAATTGACTTACGGAGGTAAAAGTAGAGAAGAATCAGTCTACAATGGGTTAAAATACATCGACTCTAAATATCATAAAGAGAATCCTAAAGTCTTCATACACGATGGTGATAGACCGTTCATCTCTAGTGAATTGATATACGAATTAAATGAAAAAGCTTTAAAAGGGACTATAACCATTCCCGGTATCAAGGTCAAAGAATCAATCTACGATATCAAAGAAGGTAAATATATAAATAGAGAAAATCTCGTAAGAGTTCAAACCCCGCAAGTAGCTTACTTAAATGATTTTATTTTTGCTTTCAATAGTGCTACTAACTTAAATTTGTTTACCGATGAAGGTGGAATATTCAAAAATGCATCTTTAAAAGTTAAAATAATAAACGGGGATGAAAAAAATATCAAAATCTCAACCTCTCAAGATTTAGAAAGTGGTATTAAATATATAAATGAAAAATAATCATTTAATTCAGTTTAAAATCGGAGATAAGGTCAAAGTTAAAATCACTTCCATAGTAGCTTATGGAGCTTTTTGTGAACTATTAGAAGGTGGAAGTGGATTGATTCACATATCTGAGATTGCTGATAATTATATTTCTGATATTTCTTTATACCTCCCGTTAAATTCCATTCACGAAGTTACTATTACCGCTCTAGGTAATAAACCTTACACTTACGCTTTATCATTAAAAGGTGGAGACTCTTCTTCTCGCCGTCCTCGTCAAAACATTCAAAAAGCTAAAAAGCCTTTAGGGAGAAAAGAATCTAACAAAGAAGAATTAGATGCTTATCCTTTTACAAATATCGGGTCATTGTTAGATGAGATGATTGATAAAGAATACACTAGGTTTAAATCCAATTAATTATTGGAATTAAAATATAAATTGTACATAAGGAGAAAAAACATGGTCAAAGTACAAAATTATTCAAAAATTATTAAGAAGTTAGACTTTTCTGAAATTGAAAAGAGAAATGAAGAAATCTGCTCTACTATCGATAACAGATCAGGAGCAGGAAATGATTTCTTAGGTTGGTTAGATTACGCTTCTAAATTACCTCAAGGAGAAATCGAGAGAATTAAAAAGACCGCTCAAAGAATCAGAAAGAACTACAAAGCTCTTGCTGTAGTTGGTATTGGTGGATCTTATTTAGGTGCTAGAGCCGCCATTGAAGCTTTGAACGGTTTATATCCTTCTGATAAGTTTAAAATTGTGTTCTTAGGTGATACTTTATCTTCTACCTACACCGCCCAAGCCTTAAAATTCTTAAAAGGTAAAAAATTCGCTATCAATGTCATTTCTAAATCTGGTACTACTACTGAACCTGCTGTAGCATTTAGATTATTAAAAGAAATGCTAGAAAAGAAATATGGTCACGAATATCTAAAAGAAGCGATTGTCGCCACTACCGATAGAGCAAGAGGGGCTTTAAAGGCTGAAGCTGATGCTGAAGGTTATGAACAGTTTGTCATTCCTGATGATGTCGGTGGAAGATATTCAGTTATCACTCCTGTTGGATTGTTACCTATGGCTTGTGCCGGTATTGATATCGAAAAATTCTTAGCCGGTGTCAAAGATGGTGAAAAAGAATATTCTAACCACAACTGGAAAGAAAATCCCGCTTACAAATATGCCGCAACTAGATACTTATTAAATAAACAAGGGTACCCTGTTGAAATGTTTGTTACTTACGAACCTCACTTTGCTATGATTGGCGAATGGTTAAAGCAATTATTTGGTGAATCTGAAGGTAAAGATGGCAAAGGATTATTACCTGCTTCTGTCACTTTCACTACCGACTTACACTCCATGGGTCAATTTATCCAACAAGGTAGCAAAGTATTATTCGAAACTATCATTATGCCTTCTTCCGCTCAAAAAGATTTGAAAGTCGGCAATGATGATAAGAACTTAGATGGTTTAAATTATTTAGCGGGTAAGAAGCTCTCTTACATTAATAAGAAGGCTTTTGAAGGAACTTTAGATGCTCATGTCAATTCTGGTAATGTTCCTGCTAACGTCGTCTCCTTCAAGAAGATGGATGAATACAATTTAGGTAACTTAATGTATTTCTTCATGAGAACTTGCGCTTACACTGGTTACTTATTAGAAGTCAATCCTTTCAATCAACCTGGTGTTGAAATCTACAAGCATAATATGTTTGTCTTGTTAGGTAAGCCCGGCGTTAAATAAACTGACAAATATCTAGGCAAAAGGTCGAGTCATCTTGACCTTTTTTTATATAATAATTTCATGAAATATTTACGTTGCACTCAAGAAGATCTCCCACAAGTATTAGAAATATACTCTCGAGCTAGGGATTTTATGAAAAAAACTAACAACCCTAATCAATGGAGAGACAGCGAACCTAGTCTAAATTTGATTAAAAAGCACATTTCTATGAATAGGTTATATAAGTTAGTCGATTCTAAAAATAGAATCTTAACTGTCTTCGCTTTAATCTACGGCGAAGATATTACTTATAAAAGAGTAGTCGGAGGTAAATGGATTTCGTCTTCTCCTTATGCAACTATCCATTCCATAGCCTCTTCTCATCTTATAAGCCATACTGGAAGAAGCGCAATTCTCCATTGTTTACAAGAAGTTAAACACATTAGAATCGACACTCATAAAGATAATAAAATCATGCAAAACACCTTAAGAAAATTAGGTTTTATCAAAGTTGGTATCATCTACTTACTTAACGGAGAAGAGAGAATCGCTTTCGAAAAAATTATATAAAATCCTTAAAATAATTTATTTCTGAATTACTGAATTTAGATAAATAAAAAACTTGATATTTCGTTTGCAACTATGATAAGATTTATAAGCATGTTTAAGGAGGAAGGAAATATATGTCTAGAACCTGTCCTGTTACCGGTAAGAAACCTATGTACGGAAATAATCGTTCACATTCGTTACGTGCCACTAGAAGAAGATGGAATGTCAACTTACAAAAAACTACTATAGTTGTCGATGGAAAGAAGGTTACTCTTCGTTTATCCACTTCTGCTTTACGTACATTGAGAAAAGGCAACAAGTCCAAAAAGTCTAAAAAGACTCAAGAAGCTGTCGCTGCCTAATTAAATAACTTACGCAATTAAAAATGAGGCTTGTTAGCCTCTTTTTTTCTTTTCTAATATCGACCTAGAATAGCGTTGATAAGAACTAATAACATATTAACCATATGTACGCACAAAGTTCCCCATTCGATGATACCTAGAGGATTAACCCTCTTTCTTATATATTGAATTTTCCCATCTTCTTCAACTTTATCTAACTTAGCCCAATCTTTTAACTGAGGATTGAAGACAAAAAGCAACAAAATTAAGCCGAATACGCCAAAGACTAATAAAACAGAAGGGATATATAAAGGATATCTATCGACTTCATTGAAATAAGGAATTGCAGTTAAGGTATTACCAAATATTGTTGTACTAATCATAATAGCTGCAAAAATAATATGAATTCTAGGTGAGTCAAGAAGTGTATAACAATAAACCACTATGATACTAACTTGACTGATTAAAAGAAGAATCATCGAAGAAATGAATACTGGGGAACTATATAAAGAGAAAAAATCTATATAAACTACATCACAAAAAAGTGAAAAAGCCAACGTTACAACTGTAAAGATATATCTTTCTATTTGGGTAGTAGGTATTTCGCAAGGGAAAAAGGCTAAATGAGAATACTTTTCCATCTTCTTTCTATAGGAAAAGAAAGGAAAAACGATAATAGTAAGTCCAAAGAATAGAGCTAACGCACTAAAAATTATTTCCTTCATCTTTAACAGTGGCCAAAGATAGCAACACTCCTCCTTTATTCACTTTCAAAACCGCAACTCTCTCTAAAATATTAAAATCTAAAGGCGTTATATCAAAAAAAGATATTTTTACATTTTTAATAGGCTTAGATACATGTTCTATAGAGATATTAGCTTCAGGAAATCCTATAACTGAAAAATAATTATATTCTTGTTTATTAATAATGTGGACTCCTTCTTGATAGTAGTTAATTTGATTGTCATCATCTTGGAAAGAAACTTTACCTTTATATTCTTTCAAAAGAGATAGTATCAATCTGAATCTCTCTAATTTATCATTAAATTTATCCAAAATAACTATCTCTTCGCTGCCGCGAGAAATCAAAAATTTAATAATTTTATCGATAGATTTACCATCGCCAACATCCTCATATTTCATGATTTTATCTTTAGGAATAAACGACAATAAATCATTTAAATCCACGGAATTAAACGAGGAAATTGCCATTGCTAGTCTTATATTTAAACTCTTAGCAACAAAAATCCCTTCATCCAATCCGATGACTTCCGCGTCCGGATGTAATTTCGACAATAAGGATAAAGAAGCATTCTTAGTTACCAACAAAGTCTTTTTCATGTTCTATTTACCTTTGAGCATCTTTATAGCACCAGGTCTATATAAAGAAGAGAAGAAGAAGGAACCAGTTACCAACACGTCCGCTCCAGCTTTAACAACATCTTGACAAGTATCTTGGTTAATACCTCCATCAACTTCAATTAAAGTATTAAGATTATTTTCATCGATATACTTTCTTAAAATTCTAATTTTATCTAATGAAGAAGGAATGAAAGCTTGACCTGAAAAACCAGGTTCAACTGACATTACTAAAATTAAATCGAAATAATTCAAATAAGGTAAAACTTCTTCAACTGAAGTTCTTGGTTTAATGGAAATACCTACCTTAATTTTTTCAGACATACCTCTAATTCTTTCGCAAGCCTTCAAGCAGTCCTCAACCGCCTCGTAATGGAAAGTAATTAAATCTGCCCCAGAATCGATGAATTTCTTTGCGTATTTGCAAGGATCTTCAATCATTAAATGAACATCGTTAAATAGGCCTTTGTCAGATAGAGCTTTAACAAAATCCGCACCAAAAGTAATATTAGGAGCAAAGTGCCCATCGATTATATCGTAATGTAACCAGTCTGCGCCGGCATTCTTACAAGATTCAACTTCCGATTCCAATCTTCTTTTATCTGCAGATAATAAAGAAGGGGAAACTAATATTTCTCTATTCTTCATAATTTTAATTTCCATGGTGGAAGAGTCTGTAGAAGAAAGACTTCTTCTCTTTAATTAAGTCGGGGTTTTGTAAGATTCTTTCGATATCTTTTCTCATATCAACTGCAGATCTATAACGATCGTAAGGTGATTTAGCACACGCTTTATAAATAATCTTTTCAATGACAACTGGAGTCTTAGGATTGAATTTTCTAACTGAAGGGAATTTATCTTTAATGTGTTTTAAAGCAATAGTAACGGCTGAATCATCATCGAAAGGTAAACGCCCAGTGACCAATTCAAAGAAAGTGATGCCTAAAGAATAGATGTCAGATTGAGGGGTAGCTACATTACCTTCAGAGACTTCCGGAGCCAAATAATGAACCGAACCAACAACGACATCGGATCTAGTAATATGAGCAGAATTTTGGAAAGTAGCAATACCAAAATCTCCTAATTTAATGGTTCCATCAGGAGTAATGAAAACATTTTGAGGTTTGATATCACGATGGATAACTCCATGTTGATGAGCATAATAAACTGCAGAGCAAAGTTGATACATAATATCACAAGCTTCTAAGAAAGAAAATTTACCTCTGATTTGTAAAGTATCTTTCAAAGTCTTACCGACAATCATCTCATTGACCATGTAAGGACGACCATTGTAAGTCCCTAAATTAGAAACTTGAACTATATTTTGATGCTTTAAAGCAGCAGTAGCGCGAGCTTCTCTTTCAAAACGAGTTAAATTAAGAGGATTCTTCATAGTCTCCTCTTTGATCATTTTAACAGCAACTTCTCTTTCAGTGATGATATCTTTGGCTTTATAGACAATAGCCATTCCACCTTCGCCTAATACTCCTTGTACCTCGTAGCGATCATCAATAATATCCCCAGTTTTCATTATTTTGCAACCTCCATAACAGTGACACCAATGTTGTCAATTCCTCCGTTTTTCAACGCAGTTTTTATAAATATATTTGTTAATTCCTCAGCGTTTTTACCTTCGTTTTCATCAAAGATTTTCTCTAATTCTGCTTCTTCAACCATGTTAGATAAACCATCCGAGCAAAGAAGAATATCGTCGTAATCGTTATTGATTATATTTAAATCATAAGAAGCGTGAGGTGAAATACCTAGAGCGTTCATCAAGACGTGACGTTTAGGATTAGTTTTGATTTCCTCTTTAGTAATCGCGCCTAGTTTATATAGATACTGAACGACTGTTTGGTCGACAGTTTCTTGATGAATTCCTCTGTCTTTAGAATAAGTGTAACAACGAGAATCCCCACAATTTACTATCAATGTGTAATCAGGGAAGATTAGAGCCATAACTAGAGTCGTTCCCATCCCGTAATATTTCTCGTTTCGAGAAGAGAGACGATGAATAACAGAATTAGCTTCCTTGACAGCTTTTTTAATGTGCTTTTTAATTTCCACTAAATCGGTGGTAGTTACATTATTGTTAAAGTAATCAATAATAGTATCTTTAGCGATACGCGAAGCTACTTCACCCATTCTATGTCCACCCATACCGTCAGCGATAATTCCGATTTTCACGTATTCTCTATCTAAATAAGACGCTTCATCCTCATTGTTAGGTCTACATAAGCCCTTATCAGTTTTACTAAACATAGAATAAGAGAGCGTGAATTCTTTGGGTTTAATTACTTCTTTTTTTCTCATAACGAGCCCTCAATTGCCCACAAGCTGCATCAATATCAGCCCCGAACTCTTTTCTTATTGTAGTCTTTATTCCTGCTCTCAACAACATATCGTGGAAAAAGTGAACCCTGTTATTTGAAGGGCGCTTAAAATCGTTTTCCATAACTTCATTGTAAGGAATCAAGTTGACAAAACCTTTAGTAGGTTTAATTAATTCAATTAATTTTTTACAGCATTCTTCAGTATCGTTAAAATTATTGATAAGAATATATTCAAAAGTAACTTCTCTTTTAGAATTTTGATAATAATCCATAACGGCAGGAATCAATTTTTCCAAAGGATAAGCCTTATTAATAGGCATGATTTTATCTCTTAATTCATTAGTAGGAGCATGGAGAGAAACCGCCAAATTAACTTGTAGACCCTCTCTGCCATATTGAATGATTTTAGGCACTACACCGGCAGTGGAAACAGTTATATGCCTAGCTCCAATATCTAAACCAAATTGGCAATTAGCAACTCTGATAAATCTAATAACATTATCGTAATTATCAAAAGGCTCACCTGTGCCCATGACGACTATATGAGAAACTAATTTATCTTCGCCTCTTTCTTTTAAAAGTCTATTCATGGCAATAAGTTGACCAACCATTTCCGCGCTAGTGACATTTCTAACTTTCTTCAATAAACCAGAGGCACAAAAAGCGCAAGCCATATTACATCCTACTTCAGAAGTAATGCAAATGGCGTTACCGTAAATATATCTCATTAAAACAGTCTCAATCTTTTGACCATCAGCCAATTTATATAGAAGCTTAATTGTTCCATCCGATGATTCTTGGCTAGTAAAAATAGTAGGTAAATCTAAGGTGTAACGTTGCTTTAAAACTTCTCTAAAATCTTTAGAGACATCGCTCATTTCATCAAAAGAAGAAACATCCTTCTTGTACAACCAAGAATACAATTGTTTCGCGCGATATTCTTTTTGACCTAAACCGACCATTTGAGCCTTTAATTCATCTAAGGTCAAACCATACATATTAATCTTTTCTTCCATACTACTTTTCTTTCTTTCTCAAATACGCGTAAAACAAACCGGAACTAGAGTAATCAAAAGGGAAAATCGTCCCTTGCTTAATTACTTCTAGAGGGTAAGTAGAGATGAGATCTTCACCTTCGTTTTTATTCATAGTGAAGACTATGTAAAGCATCACTCCTTTACCCTTTAATAGATTAATACTTTTTTCTATCAAATTTCTCTGATTTTGAATTAAATTTGGTATTTCTTTTTTACTTAAAAACAAATTCGCTTCTTTGTTGATTTTCAACAAACCTAAATTAGAAGAAGGAGGATTACAGATAACTATGTCGTGCTCTTTAAACAACTTTCTTCTTATAGAAGCGTGAGAAGAAATATTCTTCAATTTCAATTTAGAAATCGCGTTGACATTTTGATTGTAAATAATGTCAGATTTATAAACTATATCTTGATTTAATTGAGGATATTTTAAACCTAGAATTCTATTTAATGAAGTATCGAAAGTCTCTAACTGCAATAAATTTTGATAAGGTGAAAAATCAAATTCCGATAGAATTTTCATTAAAGAATAAGAAATCTTAACTGTCTTCTTACCTCCGAATAATTTAGAGTCTTTAGATTCATAATAATAAAGATTATCTATATCGCTTGAAGGTAAATCTAATTTCTCTTCAGAGTAAATAGTATTTTTAATTTCTTTAGAGTTAGAATAAGCAAATTCAGTGGCGATATCTAAGCCATATTGAGACTTAATTAATTGTAAAAAATCATAATTGATCGAAGAAAGAACGCTAATGTTCAACAACTTATTAGAAATCTTTAATTTAGATGAATATATCGAGTATTCTAAAATTTCTTTCTTATAATCTTTACCATCTTCAATACATAAATATTCTTTACCTTTAAGATAATCTTGGTAGAGTGTATCTTTTTTGATTCTCAATATTTCTAGAGCGCAAGTTAAAACGATATAGAAGTGTTTTTCAATAAATGATTTATGCTTACCAAAGATATAATTTGCTTTATAAGAATAGAAATAATATTGATTTAATACTGCTATCAATATTTTTTTAGAAAGTTCAAGCTCCTTATCAGAAATGTTATATCTCATTTCGACATCAAAAATCGCAGCTTTAAGAGAATATTTTTCTTTGTAAATAGATTCGAGGACCTTGCTGGAAAAAGATAAATAATTCATATATGAATTATAATACAAAAAGAGCGTTATTTAAACGCTCCCAGCAACAATCTATTTCTTAGTTTTTAAACGGAGAGATTCTTGAGCTAATTGTTCTTGCTCTTTCTCTTTAACTCTCTCTTCGTATTCAGCAAAGGCATTACCTAAAAATATGTCTTCTTTTTCGTGGTTATGATGATCGTGATCGGGCTCTTCATATTCAAAATGAGCCATATTATCTTCAGTCATAAAACGAGGATATTCTTCATCGATATAAAGATGCTCGTGCTCTTCTTCAAAATAATCAAATAAAACTCTGATATGAACGTGAGATTCTTTCAATAATTTTACTAGACAGTCATTAATTCTTTCCTCTAATGGGTGATATTTCATAGGAAGCTGGATTTCAACATCCAATTGATAAGAAGTTTGATCGACTCCTTTATAATAGATAAATGAATCAGGAGCATAGAAAACGACATTAGTAGGATCGGTCTCTAAGATTTCCGCAACAGAAGAATGAATATCACGAACTAATTCTCCCGCTTGATATTGATCTATACCTAACAATTTAACAACAATCATAATATTTTCCTTTCTATATAATGTCTGATGATGGATCGACATCGATATTTAATTTTATGTCGCTAGTATCGAATTCTAGCGTTCTCAGTTGCGTAAGAACCTCATTGAATTCTTCGCGCTTTTTGTATTTTAACATAAGAGAATAATAATACCTATTATTTTTTACTGGTAAGTATGGTTTTGAAGGCCCTAAAAAATCACATTTAGATCTATCTGCTAATTTTCCAGAGGAAATAAATAGATTTTTAATTTTATTTGCAGCTTTTAAAGCGTTCGGAGCAGTAGAAGCAGAAACATAAAAATTAATCAAAAAATAATACGGTGGTTGTCTTCTTTTACGCCTATTGTCGATTTCGTATTCATAAAACTTATCATAATCCTGATTACATGCCATTTGAATAACTTCATTATCAATAAGGTAAGTTTGAATCATAGCGTAACCCTGTTCTTTTCTTCCAGCTCTTCCGATTAACTGAACTAATAAATCGAAAGTATCTTCATTAGCTTTATAAGAAGGGAAAGATAGAGATTGATCCGCTAACAAAGCACACGCGAATGATACAGAAGGAAAATCGTGCCCTTTAGCGACCATCTGTGTTCCAACCATAATATCGTATTTCTTATTTGAAAAATCGCTTAAGATTTGATGATACTTTTTAGGTTGTCTAGTATTATCCGCATCAAAGCGAATTATACGCGCGTCTGGGAACAGTTTTTGTAAATCTAAAACTATTCTTTCAGTTCCATATCCTTCAGTGTAAAATTCGCTTTTTCCACAATTAGGGCATTTAAGTCTATAGTCCGCTCTAATTTCATAATTGCAATGGTGACATTTTAAAGTCATATCTGATTTATGAAGAGTCAAAGGTATATCACAAGAAGGGCATTTAATCGGCTTATGACAGTGCCTACAAACGTAGATTGGAGCGTAACCTCTTCTATTTAATAATAAGATTGCTTGTTCATTTTTTTCTAGAGTTAAAGCGAGCTTTTCTTTTAAAGGTTTACTTATGATTGGATTGTCGTAATCGAGATTATTAACATCGGATAAATCGACAATTTGAACTTCAGGTAATTTAACATCACTGTATCTTTTAGTAAGTTTAATAACAGTATAAATACCTTTTAACCCCCTTGCCATAACGTCAATTGAAGGAGTAGCTGAACCCAAAACTAAGCGGCAAGAAGGATGGTAATCTAAGCGAAAATTTGCTACTTTTCTAGCTTCATAATAAGGGGAATTATCTTGCTTGTAAGTTTGAGAATGTTCTTCATCGATAATGATAAGCCCTAATTTAGATAAGGGGGCAAAAACAGCACTTCTAGCCCCTACAACTACATGAACATCGCCTCTAGCGATTCTTATATATTCATCGTATTTTTGAGTATCTGTGAGTCCAGAATGTAACAATGCTACTTGATCACCAAAAGCCGCCTTAAATCTCGATACTAATCTATCGGTAAGTGAAATTTCCGGGACCAGTACTATAGAATCTAAACCATCTTTGAGTTTTTGATTAACTAATTGAAGATAAACTTCAGTTTTACCAGATCCAGTAATACCATATATTAAATAACGTTTATTATCTCCTGTTAATATCGTTTTATAAGCTTTTTCCTGCTCTTCATTTAGTTCTTGTAAACCTAATTCTGAAGCTTCAATTGAAGGTAATCTCAATTTTTCGAAATCGATTAATTTAACTATACCTTTATGGATTAATTTCTCTAAAGCTATAGGAGAAGTAATCTCGCTTTTCATTAGACCATTCTTGCTATTTTTTAATTTATCTAATAACTTTATTTCATTTCGATCTAAAATTTCATTAGATTGAATTTCTCTAACGACGTTATAACGAGATTCATAAGATCTTTTAGGCTTAGATAAGGAAGAAGTGTTAGGTCTTAAAGAAGGAGGAAGCATAACCTTTAATACATCGATTAAAGGCACGCAATAATAATCGGTCATCTTATAAGCTAGAGATAACAATTCATCGTTTAAGACCGGTTCTGAATCCAATACTTTATTTATATATTTAATAGTGAATCCAGTCTTTAAAGAATACTCCTCTAAAGATAAATCAATTACTTGAGGATTACTGACGACAAATCCTATCAATTCTTGTCGCCCAAAATTGACGTAGACACGTTCGCCTTTTTTAATTTCAACATCTGCTTTACAAGCATAAGAAAAAGGTCTATTTATTCCTTTAGCACTATGTTCTATAACTACTTGTATTAATTGAAACATTAAAAAAACCTCTATATGTATTATAGAGGATTACGCGTTATTTTGAGCGATTTCTTTGTTGATGATCTCTTTAATTTCATCAGCAGCACGCTGAACAATATCATTTAAAACAATATATTTATAATTACTTCTTTCGCCTAGTTCAGATTTAGCTTTACTCAATCTCGCTTTGATAACTTCATCAGATTCAGTTCTTCTCTTTCTGATTCTTCTTTCCAAAGCAGCCATTGAAGGAGGGATCAAGAATATTGAGACGATATCATCGTTATTCTTCTTGCATGTAGCTAAAACTTGCTTGGCACCTTGAACTTCAATTTCTAGCAAGACGTTCTTACCTTGCTCTCTAAGTTCATCTACATAAGCTTTTGGCGTACCATATTTATTACCGACAAAGGAAGCGTGTTCCAATAAATCTCCATTAGCTACGTGTTGCTCAAATTCTTCATCAGACACAAAGAAATAATCAACTCCGTTTTTTTCCAAAGGTCTAGCTTTTCGAGTAGTCATAGAAATTGAGTACGCTAAATCTAAAGATTTATCTTCCATGATTACGCGTCTTACGGCGCCTTTACCAACTCCCGAAGGGCCAGAAATGATAATTAAAAGACCTTTTTTCATATAGAGAACCCACTTTCTGATACTTAATCTATCTTAATTGAAATATATTAAATAATCAATTATTTTCAGTATCTTTATTTTTATTTTTTTCAAGTCTTTTTTGCTTAATCTGTTTAACAAGACTATGTTGGAATTTTCCTTCAAAAATACCATTACAAATAAAGGAAGCAATCAAGACGATATAATAATTCAATAATCTCCAAATCAATGTAACTGCAGAAGCGTGGCCTGCAATGGCTGCATCAAACATCGATCCCCCTAACAAAGATAGCAAAACAATCTTGAAGGCGTATTCAATTCCACCAGTTCCGCCAGGAGTAGGAACCCAAACTGACGCTGACAAAGCAAATACGGTACCTAAAGTGACAAGCATAAAATCATTCCAGCCAACTTGAATGCCAATAGATTTTAAAATGAAGAAAGGTAAAGAATAAGAACAGAGGTAAGAGAAGAATTTGATTACAACTGAAAAGAAAACAGTCTTTCTGTGTTTCCACATTTCTTTGATAACTTTTTGAACATTGTCGCAATAATCTCTAAAATCATCAATTTTATTACCTAAGAATTTATTAATCCATTTAATCTTACATAACAATTGCATGCATTTTACTAGGAAATTAGCTAATTTCTTTGATGCACCTAAAGAGATGACAAATCCTAAGAAAGCAAAATTAAAACCATATCCAATAAAACATACATATTTAAACCAATTCATGCTAGGGTCAATGTTATTGACATAGCGAGGGTAATATATTAAAGATACGGCGTAGAAGATATTTACCGCTATTAAGAAAACTATGAAGTTACCTAAGACAATACCGGTAGCTTTACTAGTAGTATCGCCGTTTTTATGAATGGAATAAACTTGGAAAGGCTGACCTCCAACAGAGAAAGGAGTGATACCATTGTAGAAATGTTCACTAGCGCCAATTAAATACAAATCGCTAAATTTAGATTTAGTCCCTAATCTCTTGCCAATTAAGCATAAAGATAGAGGATATGTAGCAAAGTGAACAATTAAAACAATAAAAGCTACAATTAGCCAAACATAGTTGGTTCCTTTAGTAATATTAATGAAAGCATCACCAATTTGTTGAATTTCCCCTAAAGACAAAAACAAAGTGACGACTAAAATAGTCATCGCCACTAAAAATATAATATAGGAAATTGTCTTAGTTCTATTTTTCTTCGAATTAGGATCCTCTACTTCTTTAGTAACAACTAGAGTATCGACAACATCTTGTTTATCAGAACTATCTTTTCCTTTTAGTTCTTCTTGAGGAACTTCTTTATTATTATCATCCATATAGATCCATTTAAAGATTAAATCAAAAATACACTATAGTCAAATGCAAATTAATTTAATTATATATACTTATTAATATAGAGGAGTTTTATCAATTTCTGTGTCGATGGTAGGTAAAGCATTGTTATCAAGAGAGACGTTTTTATTGAGTTCTGCACACTTTTTACGATACTCAGAAGGGGAGATTCCCATAATCTTTCTAAAGGATATAGCAAAGTAATTAGGATCTCCAATTCCTACATTTTTGGCAATATCTGTAATTTGTTTATTCGTAGTAGATAATAGATTACAAGCGGTCGCAATTCTATGTTTCATTAAATATTGAATCGGAGATTCATTGACATACTTCTTAAATAATTTACATAACTCAGATTTAGATAATAAAGAATTTCTAACTATATCATCTAAAGAAACTTCTTTCATGTAATTTTCTTTAATAAATCTAATAGAAGATTTAACCAAGAGTATTTTTGAAGAAAAAGTATTACCTAAGACATCAGATTTAGGTATGTTTTTATATAAAAGATACCAGGCATCAGTGATCATAATCTTAATACCTAATTCGTATCCATCTTTCTTAGATTCGTTGAATTTAACAGCGTTAGTAAAAGCGTTTATGAATCTCTTGCCCCAGTTAGTCGGATCAGAATCATTTTTAATATAGTAAAAAGAATGGTCACCATTAATTATAGGTAAGACATAAAGTCGTTCTATATCTGAACCGTGATATCCGTAAATGATAACAGGGTTGAAGATGATAGTTTGAATTTCTGAATCGGGATATTCATCATGCATCACACAATGCAAGATATTAGCATTAACTAAAACAGCATCTCCTTGATATAAGATAATCTTCTCATCGTTAATGGTGATTCCCATATCACCTTTCAAAGCGATTATTACTTCCATATCAGAATGCCAATCCGCATAGATGTTTCTCATTCCGAAGTATCTATACTTATCGTCAATAAAAGCGACAGGAAAGGCCATGTTAGTATTGGTAATACTCTTATTCTCTAAATCAACATTTAAATCGTTAGAATAGTTATTTATCATATTACATTCCTTTCTACTGCTATTATAATAATATTAAAAAGCAAAAATAATAATATTAAAAGAGCAAATAATATTATTTTTTATACTTTTTAATATAATTTATTAATATTTGTAGATTAACAAAAAACATCTAGAATTAACTAGATGTTTCAAATTATTTATTTTTTAGATTTTATTTCAGTTTTAGTAGATTTTTTAGTCTTGTGATTTTCTACATTGACTGTCTTTTTTTCTTTAGTGGTAGCTTTCTTAGTTGAAGGTTTTTTAGATTCAACAACCTTTTCTTCAACCTTTTCTTCTACCTCTTCTTTAGCTTCTTCAGCCTTTTCTTCTTGAACAATTTCTTCTTCTTTTTCTTTGACTAATTCTTGCTTAGGTTCTTCTTTAACAGCTTCATTAGCAACCATAGAGGCCAATAATTCTCTTTTAATTGCTTCTTTTTGTTCATCAGTTAAATCTGAAAGAGAAGTGGATTTCTTCTCTTTAGATTCTTTAGCAGCTTCTTTCTGATAATAAGTTACAGTTAAGATGATATTAACAACTAAAAGGACAAATAGAGGAATAACAACTGCACATAAGAAGACAGTAGGTCCTTTAGGATTGGCCATGAAGAAATAAATCATCCCCATGAATCCATTCGCATTAACTAATTCCGCTCTTCTAGAGATATTTGCTAATAGAATGATAGATAAGACTAACAAGAATATAGTAACTACAACATCTAAACACAATCCGCAGTAGAGAGCGATGCGCTTAGGAGTCCATTCTTTTTTTGAATTTGAAGCTTTTTCTTCCATACTTTTCAACCTTTCGGCAATAAACTAGTTATAATATAGCACCACAAATTAAATTGTTTCAACTTTATTAATTATAGAAACTATTATTTATCGCCTTTTTTGTCCTTTCTTTTTATCTTTATCTTGAGATTGGTCTTGATTAATTTCATCAACCTTTTCATCGACAAATTTAGATTCTTCTTCAGTGATATTTCTAGATGAACGCTCTTGAATAGCTACTAAGAAATCATCGACTTTCAAAGGTTCAGCTAGATAGTAACCTTGCGCTAAATCCGCGCCGGCATATTTAACGAAATTTAATTGTTCAGCAGTTTCGATACCTTGAGCGACAACTATTAAATTATTATAGTGACATTCATTGATAACGGATTGATATAAACCTTTAGAAACGTTATCAGACATAGCGTTAATCAAGAACTTTCTAGAGAATTTAACTGTGGTGAAACCTAATTGAGCAATTTCTCTAGGGGACATAATATTGTTCTCGTAATTATCAACAGCCCAGTTAACATGGAGAGATTCAAGTTCTTTAACCCAAATTTGGACGCGCCCTTTTTCTGTCTTCAACGCATCCTCATTAATTTCTAGAGATAAGAAATTATCAGGGGTTCTATTAACGTTGAGATAATTCTTTAAATGTTTTAACCATTCATTAGAATCTAGCGAGTCGTTAGAAAGGTTAATGGAGAAACCATTGTACGAATACAATCTGAAGATACCTGAACCATATTTATTATACAAGCCGACAGCATTCTCATAGTTCAAAGAGTCAAATTTACCCATCTTATTAGCTTTAGATGCCGTTTGAACAACATCGAAAGGAGGGAGCATTTGCTCTCTTAAAGCATCGTAAAGTCTAAGTAGAATTTCACCGTAAGCTAAAGTGCTAGTTCTTATATTAAAAATAGGTTGGATTCTAGACTCGACAACTTTGTTGGAGAAGTTTTCTTCCAAAAGGTTGAGGATGTAATCTTTCTTAGAAGCAGCTCTAGAAATATTTTCACCGCCAATGCACATATAATCATCAGGAAGTTTTCTAACTTGAACTAAGCCTCTAGAAATAGAAGAGAACAAATCAGCAGAGTTAGGAATATTACCAATCAAATTGATTTCAGTGTATTTGAAATGACATTGGATATTTAAAGTAGCGATTGAATAAGCTCTAGAGATAGCTTCGTGAATATTTTCAATATAATTGTACATTCTAGTTCTAGGGACATCGTTAAAATAAATGGCTAAAACTCCATCATCATATCTATATATTTTTTCATCTAAACCGATAGAAGTAATTCTTTGAGCGGCTTCTTTAAAGATGTCCGCTAAAATTAATTCACCGTAATCATGGACTAATCGACCTATACCTTCTAGAACAATAAATAACAAACTTCCTTTAGATTTAGAGACCACTAAATTATCAATTTCCGAATTGAAATTATCTCTAGATAACAAGTAGGTTTGAGGATCAAATCTTCTAGTGAGTCTGGATTTCTTAACATCAATATAAGGCTCTAACAACATAGATACCGCTGAATAATGAGTAGTAGCAACAGATAACTTTCTACGGAGATATTTATTTTTGCCTAAAACAATTGGAGAATTAGGATCAGCAACTCCAACGTAAGGACAATTGTCACAAGGTTTATCACTATTAAAAAGGAATTTGTGGCATTTAATGCCTCCCTCAGGAACATCTCCTAGTAAATCTTTAATACCATCTGAGACGTAAAGCAAATCAAAATTCTTAGGAACAACTTTATATCTCAAACGTCCATCTAGTTTCATGATAGCTTCTACATCAGCATCATTCTGCCTGGATTCATGGCTTCTCATAATATTAGTAATTAACGCACCTAAAGCCATCATTCCCATTTCAACAACGTGGAAATCGACACTAGTTAAAGGAGCGCTTTTATCTCTACTTCCAAAGTAAATCATTCCTAATATCTTATTGTTGAAGCCAAAGAAGTAACAATAAAATGAATTTAAATTATATTTATCGAAAAATTCCGCTGCATCAGGAGGTAAATCCTCTCTTCTAGTAGAATAGAAACAATTAGAATTGTCTTTGTATTTAATTAGAGGAGCGATAGTCTTGAAAGTGATACTACTTTCGTGCTCAAAAATATTAAAATCTTTATATGTTTTCTCTTTAAATAAATATAGCGAATCATCTCTAGAGGCAGTAGAGGGTCTAGTTAAAACGCCAAAGACATCAAAGTTATTGAATTCCGCAATTTGTAGACCAGCGTCATCAACAACCTTCATTTCAGAATTGATATCTCTACCTAATTTGTATAATTTACCAACCAAATCATCCAATAAAATTAATTGTTTTCTACGCATGTCATCAGTAGATTCAATACTGGTGACGCCGTATTTTATAGTTTCAGGTAAGAAAATACCATAATTCTTTGTTTTTTCTAGAACCTGATTAGCATCACTAACTAAAGTGCCTTTTAAAGAATAGGGGAAGACTGATGCACCGATCTTACAAGTGATTACTATTTGCTTAGAGAGATAATTATCTAAATAGGAATAACGAGAATACAATCTCTGTAACAAAGTTTCAAATACAGAGAGAGATTCAATATCAGCCACGTAAGTAATCAAAGTATCTTCAGAATAGAAACCAATATAAGTCTTAGTTGAAAAATTAGCTCTAATCTCTTTAGCTAAATGATTGATAGCATCTTGAGGAACACCTTCATAATAACCATATAACTTAGTTAAAATGACACCACCTCTAGAATAGGAATTCAATTTTAAAATGAAAGGTAAGTTATAAGTAAATGAACTTCTAGTGATAATATCATCAAAGCCTTCTTCATATTCGAACTTCATTCTCTTTTCATCGATATCTCTATCGATGATGACGACATCTCTAAATGAATTGATAGTGTTGACAAATCTACTTTTAACGTCATCAAATTCAACTATGCCTGACTTTTCTAAATAGATAGGATCTCTAGAAGTGGTCATGGAATTTAAAGCTCTATTTAAATCAGAAGTCAGGCCTTTATCGACCATAGAAGAAATTCTCTTAGGCAATCTCAAATTGATAAGTAAGTAAGCTACACTATCGAGTAATAAAACAACTATAGCGATGATGAAATAAACACTATTATTTAAAACGCTACCTAAGACTACCAAGGTGATAGTGGCGACAATAACAAAAATGTTGACAAATCTAGCCAATACTAAAGAAGGATTTATCGCATCACTAAGTCTTACACTTTTCTTTTTCTTTTTTTTCATATCAAAATACCGCCATCAATAATGTGTTCAATTTAATTATATATATAAATTATTAAAATCATAAATAAATTAGCAAAAATTAGACTCAAAAAGCTTAAAAATATTAAAATTAACGCATAAGGCAAAAAAAATAGTGGAAAACTGTTTATTTAAATGCATCCTCCGATTGAATTTGTAGATATTTCTAACTAGTTAAAATGATTTAAGAATTAAAAACTATTATCAAAAAAACCGAATTACGAATAAATCGCAATTCGGTAATGAAATTTAATGCAAACTTAAGATTATTGAGGTTGTTTACCAATGTAAGCTAAGATACCGCCATCGACATATAAGATATGTCCATTAACGAAATCGGAAGCTTCAGAAGCTAAGAAGACAGCAGGGCCTTGTAAGTCTTCAGGTGTACCCCATCTTCCAGCGGGAGTCTTAGCTCTGATGAATTGATCGAAAGGATGCATCGAACCATCAGGTTGCTTTTCTCTTAAAGGAGCAGTTTGAGGAGTGGCAATATAACCAGGACCAATACCGTTACATTGAATGTTGTAAGCACCATATTCAGAGCAGATGTTCTTAGTTAACATCTTTAATCCACCTTTACCAGCGGCGTAAGCGGAGACGGTCTCTCTACCTAATTCAGACATCATAGAGCAGATGTTGATAATCTTACCGTGGCCTTGTTTGATCATGTGAGGGATAACAGCCTTAGAAACGATGAAAGGAGCGACTAAATCAACATCGATTACTTGTCTAAAATCGCCTACTGCCATTTCAGTCATAGGTATTCTCTTAATAATACCAGCGTTGTTAACTAAAATATCGATATGACCAAATTTATCAATGATTTTTTGAACGAATTCTTGAACTTGTTCTTCTTTGGTGACATCGCAGACACCACCAAAAGCATCAATACCTTTTTCTTTATAAGCCTTCATACCTAATTCGGCTTTTTCGGGATTTAAGTCATTAAAGACGATTTGTGCACCCATTGTGGCAAAAGCAGAAGCGATACCAAAACCGATACCGTAACTACCACCGGTAACCCAGGCTACCTTACCTTTTAAACTAAAAGCATTAGCATCCATTTAAAATTTCCTCCTATATTTTGGACATCTTTATTCTATCATTATTTGCCTTATTCAAATAAATAAAATTAAATATGCTGAAAAAAATAAAATAAATATTAATAGAACAATTGAGGGAAAACTAGGGCTGAAGGAAGTAAGCATAAATCCAATAAGATCACTCCTCCTAATATCCAGTAATCGTAGCTCTTAAAGCCTTTAACTAAGATTGAATATTGCAACAAGTTGAATATTGATACACCTAACAAAGCGAATCCTCCAAAAAGTGAGCAAGTAGATAAAAATTCAAAGCAGAGAATTTGCAAACCTAATAATACTATTGAAGCGCCATTGACGAAAATAAAAGAGAATATTTGCAGTAAAAAAGCTACGATAGTCAATCCTGATATAACTAGACTCACAACCATGAATATTGAATAAGGTCCGCTAAATAGAGGAGAAGAAATTGCAGAATATCCTCGCAAAACGATTTCATTTAAAGATGGTCCACTGTATCTAAATATAGGTAAAGCGAAAATGACGAAATAAACAATGCATAAAAATACGACTAAAAGTCTAGAAGTTAAACTTCTATAAAAGTCGATTTCATTGAAAGAATAAGGTTTGCTTTTGATTTTTACTTTCATAAAAATAGTTTATAACATTTTAACCTAAGCAATATAATATATATTTATTTTCGAAAAAGTTTAAAATAAATATGTGCGAGGTATCAGATGATGGAGTTAAATTGCAGCAGTTTACCTAATAAAAAAGCTATTCATGATTTTATTGATTGCTTAAAGAATATTTTTTACCCTGGTTTTTTCAAGTGCGATGTCAACATCAAAGAAGAAGAGGACAAAGCTAGAGAACTTTTTAATCAATACATTTGTGATGATAAAGAAAACACCGAATTCTTTTTCAACTCCATTCCTGTATTAAAAGAGAAATATCTAAAAGATTTAAAATTCACTTACGAATGTGATCCCGCTTGTGATTCTTACGAAGAAATTATCTCTTGCTATCCTGGATTTACCGCGACTTTCTATTACAGAATCGCTAATTTACTCTATGCTTTGGGTATAAGAATCACTGCTAGATTCATCTCGGAGCAAGCGCATTTCTTAACCGGAATCGATATTAATCCTGGTGCGCAAATTTCTTCGCCTCTATTTATCGATCACGGTACAGGAATCGTCATAGGTGAGACTGCTATTATCGGCCATCACGTCAAAATATATCAAGGTGTCACTCTAGGTGCTTTAGCTTTATCTAAGGGTCACCAATTGACAGGCACTAAAAGACATCCTACCATCGGTAATTATGTCACTATTTATTCTGGAGCTTCCATTTTAGGAGGTGATGTTAAAATTGGAGACAATGTCGTTATAGGATCTAATGTCTTCTTGATGAAATCCATCCCTTCAAATACTAAAGTAGTTATTCCTGAACCTAAATTAACTATCATTACTAAGGAGAAGAAATAATGAAGAATTTCAATGACGAGAAGACTATATCCCGGGACAAAATAATCAGTAGAACTTCTTTTATATCTATATTCACTAATTTAATTTTAGCGACTTTGAAAATAGTATTTGGTTCTATTGCTAAATCTTCCGCTGTCGTCTCTGATGGTATCAATAATTTAACTGATTCTTCTTCATCAATCATTACTATTGTAGGAACTACGCTCGCGAAGAAAAAACCCACTAAAAAGCACCCCTTTGGTTTTGGGAGAATCGAATATTTCACTTCGTTAATTATCGGCGTAATAGTCTTAGTAACTGGTGTAGAAACTTTAATTAATGGTATTCAAAGAGCTATTCATCCTGTTGAATCTATCGATTATTCACTTTTAGTCATGATTTTAATGGGTGTATCAATACTAGTTAAAATCGGCCTAGGTCTATACGTAGTTAGACAAGGAAAAAAGACTAATTCTCAAGCTTTGATCGCTTCAGGTAAGGATGCGATGTTAGATTCTATTTCTACTTTCTTAGCCTTAATAGCCGGTATTATTTATATCTCTACTAACGGAAATGTCTCTATTGATGCATATGTATCAATAGCTGTCTCCTTATTAATATTAAAGACTGGTTTAGAAACTATCGTATCCACCTTATCTAATCTCTTAGGAGAAAGGGCGGATTCTTCTTTAGCAAAAGACATCAGAAATTTTATCGCTAAAGAAAAAATCATCATCTCTTCTCACGATTTAATAATTAACAATTACGGCCCTGATAGAAATACCGGATCTATAAATGTAGAAATAGATCACTCAGTCGAAGCAGGAACAATCTATCCTCGTCTTCATAAGCTTCAAACTGAGATATATCAAAACTTCCACACTTACATAGTCTTTGGTATCTACGCTGTAGATAATAAGAATCCTCTTAATAAGAAAGTCCAAATGGCTTTAAACGCTTTCTTAAAAGAAGAGAAAGGATGTCTAGGGTATCACGGTATCTGTTTTGATGAAGAAAATAAACTCCTCTATGTCGATATAGTTTTAGATTTTGTGAAAAATAGAGAGGAACTGCAGGAAAAATGCAAAAGTTTATTAAAAGATACCTGCGCTGAATACACCCCAATAGTAACAATCGACACTGAATTTGCTTAAGCGCTTGAAATATTAAATCTAAATTATAAGAGTATGAGAAAAAAAATTAACGAAATTGTAATTGAAGTCGAACCTATCAAATTGGATGATAATGGGAGAGGTATCTTCTATTATGACAATTCGACTTTTTTCGTTCCTAATTTACTACCTTCAGAAAAAGGTCAAGTAAAAATTTTTAAAATAAAAGATAAATATATCAAAGATGCAAAATTAATTAAAAGATTAACTTCCTCTTCTAATAGAACTACTCCTATTTGTCCTATATATGAAAAGTGTGGAGGATGTTCTTTAATGCATTTAAATTATCAAGCTCAACTTGACTATAAAAGACAGAAAGTGGAAAATCTTCTCCATAAATTCGCTTCGATCGACATTAAAGTTCAACCTACTATAGGCATGGAAAATCCTTATAGATTCAGAAACAAAGTTCAAGTTCCTTTTAGAAAAGAAAAAGGTAAAGTCGTCTATGGCTTTTTTGAAGAAAATACTCACAATGTCATTCCTTCTTCCGATTGTTTAATCGAATCTAAAAGGGCGTGTGACATTTTAAAATACATTAAATCTCTGATGGTTAAATACGACATTGAACCTTACCAAGAAGATTCTTCTAAAGGTTTAATTCGTCACGTTCTAATTAAAGAATCTCTCCACTTTAATGAAATTATGGTAGTGCTAGTTACCACTAAGAAAGAAATGTACGCCAAGACGAATTTTGCTAGGATGTTAGTTAAAAAATTCCCTGAGATTACTACTGTAGTTCAAAATATCAATCCTCGCCATACTAACGTAATTTTAGGAGAGGAAGAAGAGATACTTTATGGTACAGGTAAAATTAAAGATTCCATATTTGGTATTAAATTTTTAATATCCGCTAAATCCTTCTATCAAACTAATCCTATTCAAGTTGAAAAACTATATTCTAAAGCTATTGAATACGCTAACTTAACAGGGAAAGAAAATGTTTTAGATGCCTATTCAGGAACCGGAACTATAGGTATATGTGCTTCTAAAAACGCCAAGCATGTAACTTGTGTAGAAATTGTCGATTCTTCAGTAAAAGACGCCAGAAAAAACGGTCAAATCAACAATATTAATAATGTTACCTTCATCAAAGATGACTGTACAAAATGGATGTTAAATAACAAAGACAATGTTAATTTTGACGTGGTCTTTATGGATCCTCCTAGAAAAGGTTCTACTAAAGAGTTTTTAAATGCTTTAAAAGAAATAAAACCTAGAAGAGTAGTCTACGTATCTTGTGATGCTGTGACTTTAGCTAGAGATTTACAATTGTTAAAAGATACCTTTGATGTTGTAGAAGTTACCCCTTGTGATATGTTCCCTCATACGGCACACGTTGAAACAGTTGTTCTCTTGCAATTAAAGGCATAAAAACATATAAAAGGGGTCCCTTTTGTTATAAAAGTAGTCTTTTTTGACTTAGGCGTTAGGTCGTATTTGTTGACTCCATGACTACAAAAGTTGTCGTAAATGACTATTTTTCTCTTTTGACAGATGATAATATTTTAGTGTTGAAAGGAACAAACGTATGTCAGATTTGCGTAAAAACATCCACCGATACATGGATATTAAACAAATAAAGTATTATTCAGATTTATTAGTCATGATTGGAAAAGAATTAAAGGTAAGCAATCCTTATACTTTTGCTGAAAAAGAAAAATCAAACTTTTCAAAAATGCTAAAAGAAGAAAGGCCATTAAAACACGAATATATCATTCCTTTAGAAAAAATCTTTGGTGTATCGATGGCTAGATTAATGGATGATGGTGCATATGCATTGCCATTAAACAAAGAAGACATGCCATATGTAAAAGGATTTAGATATTACGCATACAAGGACGATTCCAATTTATACGAAAACGAGTTTGAAAAAACCATGATTACTAACGAAGGATACCCAACGATTTGTAATTCAGATGAGTTTAATAAAATGTTTCTTGATTATGTTGTTGAGTATAGATCAATTAATGCACTAAGATTTTTACTACATAAACATAATTTAAAACCTTGTTTTGGTTCACGTAATTCTTATCAAATAGATGGAAGATATAACATTTTCACTACAATGGATAATCAATTACTTAATATGGCTATACAAGAAGATGATGTTGAATTATTTGATGCTCTTTTTAATCCATTTGAAACATGCATTGCATACAGAACTGCATGGGAGCAATTAAGAATAGAACTAGAAACGTATGAATTTATTTTAAATAGTGACAAGGTTTTTAATTCACTATTTAGTCCAAAATCTCTCCCGTACAAATATGTAAATAATGGAATTGTGGGGCATGATGATGAATATATTGAGTTACTAAACCCGTTTTTAACCGAGTGTCTAAACTATGCTCTAAGTAGATTGGATAAACATAAGGAAAGAGCCAAACAAATATTGAATTTCGGTGTTGAATATAACAAGCGTGTTCTTGAAAAGTCAGGGATAGATTTTAATTCTCTTCAAGTTAGGAAATATGGGAACGTATATTTTGGTGGTGAATATGAGTTAATCACAAATATTATTTTCCCAGAATATTCCATTGATGATCCTGAACTTATCGAAATATATAAGAAATTAACTCTACCTAAATTTATTAGGAGGGCATAAAAATGGCATTAAAAACATTTAATCAAGCTGTAAGTATTGCATTTGCTTTACCTGACACTACAACAAAATTAATAAAAACTTCACTAATAGGGTTATGCAGCGATGTGGATAGATATTTTAGGGTCACTTTCGGTGTCGACATGTATAAAGAAGTAAATGAAAGAGATTTTAATAAAATCAAAGGTGTGTTCCCAAACTTTAGATTGTTAAATTTAGAACAGTTTAATCGTTTGCTATTCACTTTTATAAGCATTAGAGATTTATCTGCGCATTTATTCTTAAATAAGCCAATTTATTTAGATGATGATCTAAAGGAATTTATTAAAGGGTTGGTTGATTCTCCATATTCTTTAGCAAACGGCAAGGAAGCGACTCTTTTTGGTATTATCTGTGTTGTATTGTTATTCAGTCAGAACTATCAACTTTGGTATCTTAATACTGGAATAATGAGACATACCATCTTTTCAGAAATTCAGAAAAACTCGATAGCTCAATTTCAGCAAGATTTTCAAAAGAAATATAGTGTATTAGTTGGAATTGGTAAGCCGTGCCGACCAGAGGAATATTTGTTTTTTACAAAGAATGGCATCACATTCTTCGTCGAGGAAGTCAAAAAAACTCTGACCAGATTAATCTTTGACTTTGAGGAATTTCCTGGAAAGAAACAAAAGATGTCTTCTCGTGCATCCAATATAAAAATAATGCTGAATAAATATGATTGCCTAAAAGATAAGCAAAACCTTATTGAGCGCATATGCATTTTAAGGAATTGCTGGTTACACGGATATAGATTATTTGATCATATCAAGGTTGGCGATAAGGAATTTGATTTTGATTTTAATTATCTATTTGAAATACTAATTGATATTAAGAATGCTTTTGCTGGCACACCTAGATCATACGAAATTTTAAGCGATATAAGTAGATGTGGGTCAAGCATGATTGATTTCTATACTTTAAGAAACATTGAAATTTCTTATAAGATTTTAGATTCAAAACTATTTGAACAAGGAAAAATCAATGAAAGAATCACGAAATCGGTGACCGCTTATCAGCGAGCTATGTCGGCCGAAGTTTGGTTCTATAATGGTGCTAAATCACTAATGCACGGAAACAACAAAACATGGTATTTAGCAGCAAATAAATTTAAAGATAAGAAAGAAAGAGTATTAAAAGGCGATAGAATTGAGGTATACAAATTTTCGTCGGACAATGGATTTGATATCGGAAGTGTACATATAGATAACAATGAAATGGTGTTAACTAATATTGATTGTCCTATTGAAGACCAATTAACTATCAACGGTAAATATTTAGAAGACTATAAGGAAAAAATCGCAGATGCTTATGGAATATTCGATATCTATATAATTAATCTTTAAAACAGGAGGAAGAATATGAATTTGAAGAAGATTATAGCGTTAACTTTTGCTCCAGCCATTCTACTAAGATGCTTAGTAGGTTGCTCTAAAAATGGTGATACTGGTAATGAATCTATTACTATAGTTGATATGGAAGGGAATAATGTTACTGTATCCAAAAATGTTAAAAAAATCGCATGCATTTCGCAATCTGCCACAGATCTTATGATTGCCTTTGGATTAGGTGACAAGATTGTTGGAACATATCGTTCCTTCACTTATAACAAATGGGCTGCAGAGATATATCCAAATGCCGCAAACTATAAAGCTTATTCTTATAGTGTTTCAGCTGAAGAATTACTCGCAGATGATATTGATTTAGTTATTATTCAAGATACAGAGAACGCCCAATCATTTAGAAATGCAGGGATTCCAGTGATAGCTGTTCATCAATATTCTCCAACTGGAGTTTTTGATGATGAGGTATATGATGTTGCAAGGATACTTGGACAATTATTCCCGGAAGTGAAATCAAAGGCTGATGCTTGGATTAAGGATGTTAAAGACGCAATTAGCGACATACAAACGAAATGTGGAACAGTTAATAGTGAAAATGCAGTTTACTATGTAAATGGTGAAAAATCAAAAGGTCTCTATTACTCTGATGGCGGCAATTCAATGATTTCGAGAATCTATGATGTTGCCAACGTTAGATTAGCTACAGAGAAATATGAAGTTATAAATGTTCATAAAGTATCTGATGAAGAAATGGTTGATTTAAATCCATACGCAATGATGATTGGTGGAGCATATCAAAATAATCTTGTTGACGAATTGAATAATTCTCCAGTTTGGTCAACGCTTGATTGCAATACCAATAATCGTGTGTACCGCATACCAGTTTGTATGGTTGGTATTGAAAATGTCAGTGCTGAAACACCATTAATGCTTAAATTCACCGCATCATTATTCAATGAATATGAGTTTGATTTAAAAACTGAAATGAAATCTAACATTAAAAAATACTTTAACTACGATCTAAGCGACGATGATGTTACAAATATGTCACAAGGTTTAGATAAAGATGGCCATAGGATGGTTTAATGAAAGCCAAAAGAAATAAGAAATTTATCATTACCTTAATCGTGCTTAGCGCGATTTTGGTCGTTTTATTCTTTACATCTATGTGCCTTGGAAGATATCCAGTTTCCATAGGTGATGTTTTCAAGTTCTTCACTTTCCAAACTATTGATAATACTTCCGAAAAGGTTATTGAATATCTAAGACTGCCAAGAACTTTAATAGCTCTTCTTATCGGTTGCTCGCTTGCAGTAAGTGGTGCGATATATCAAAGCGCGTTCAATAATAAGTTGGTGTCACCAGATTTGTTAGGTGTCTCAAGTGGGGCGAGCGTTGGAGCTTGCTTGGCGATCCTTATTGGCTTCTCAAGTGCATTAATTAGTGTATTTGCATTTATTTTTGGCTTTGCTGCTGTTGCTTTAACTTTGTTAATATCAAAGACGTTTAGAAACAAATCAAACATAATATTGATTCTATGCGGATTAGCTGTTGGAGGATTGATGTCATCGCTTGTGGGATTGATGAAATACCTCGCTGATAACGAGATGAAATTGGCAGAAATGACATTCTGGCTTCTAGGAGACCTGTCAAAGGCAACAATTAAAGACTTCTGGATTATGCTTCCGGTTACAGTTGTTGATTGCGCTTTGGCTATACTTCTTTCTTGGAGATTGAATATTATCTCGTTAGGCGCCAAGGAATCTAAAACATTGGGCGTTAATTACAAGTTAACAATGGCTTTGCTAATAGTTGTTGCAACATCGCTCACAGCTGTTTCTGTAGCTATAGGAGGAACAATTGGATGGATTGGATTGGTTATTCCAAATATCGTTAGATTGTTCGTTGGCAGCAATAATAAGAAAGTTATTCCGATATCTATTTTGCTGGGATCAATCATGATGATAGTGGTTGATACAATTGCAAGAAGTATTGCCCCGAACGAGATTCCACTTAGTATCATTACAGGCATACTTGGAACACCTGTATTTATCTATGCAATATTTAAGAGAAGGAGGGAAATTCAATGAGTAACATTATTGAAGTTAAGAATCTTTCTTTTGGTTATGACAAAACAAAAAAAGTATTAGATGATCTGTCTATTTCATTTATTGAAGGAAGAATTATTGCGTTGATAGGGCGAAATGGTAGTGGTAAGTCAACATTCCTTGATTGCGTTTTAGGGATAAATGAGTACGATGGAGAAATATTAATAAGCGAACAAAATATAAAAGAGCTATCTTCAAAAGAATATGCTAAGTACGTTTCTTTTATTCCTCAAAGCGTTCAAATTAATATCGATTTCTCGATAAGAGACTTTATTTCTTTTGGCAGAAACCCACATGTTGGATTTGGCCTTTCAATAGATGCAAGCGATTACCAAAAAATAGATGAAAGCGCAGAAAAGTGTGGAATTAAAGAGTTGCTCGATAAGAGCATTAACAAAGTAAGTGGCGGTGAAAGACAACTTGCGTTTATAGCTCGCGCCTTGACTCAGGAAACTCCTATTATAATAATGGATGAACCAACTGCTTCCTTGGATTTTGGAAATCAGCAAAAATTGTTCAAGATTATGAAAGCGTTAGTTAAAGACGGCAAAACGATTATATTTACAACTCATAATCCTAATCACTTAGTCAATTTAGACTGTGATATATATGCTGTTTCTAATGGCAAATTAAAAAAGATTGACGAGCTTAATAGCGAAACGGTAAGAGAAATATATGGTGATGAATTTGAACGTGATGGCAAATCGTTCTTGTTTAAATTATAAAAAAACAATAGATATAAAATGAACTGTGCCCCAAATCCTGGACAATAGGAGGAGGGATACAGTTCAGATTGAATGGGCTTTTCTTTTTTTATACTTTTGTCAGCATTAAGTAATTTCAACTAAGGATTGTAACGAAAAAACAAGATATCTTGGAAAACATATTTTAGGCATTTGTCAGCACTCAAACTCTATTTTTATAGTTACAACTATATTGAGCATAAAAACATATCAGCCAAAAACAAAATACTTAAAAATGTTCAAATGTGTTAAATGATTATCCTCAAATGTGTTAAATAAATATCATCAAATGTGTTAAATTTCATTAAAATATTTTTTGAATAATGATGTAATATAAAAAAACCAACTCTCTATAAAAATCAAGTGGAAAGTTAGCTTTTTATTTTTATCACCCTCTCAACCCAGAATTTCCGCTTTACCCTTGAAGGCGGGAACATATCTTTACTTTAAATAGAAATATTTATGAGTTAAGATATTTGCAATGGAAGACAGAGAACAATATTTAAAGGTTTTAGAGATAGCTCAGGAAATAAGTGATTACGGTCCAGCTATTGTTGATAACTTAAGAGTTACAGAAAAGAAGAGACTCTATTCTTTGATAGTAGAGTCATTTAGATCTTTTTCTGCTTTTTCTAGATTGATTAGAATGCACTTCTTAGTTCAAAGCAGTGCTGTTCTTAGATTGTTTGTTGAAGAAATATCTAAAGTAGTTATCCTGGTTGAACACCCAGAACTATATGATACTTTCGTTAAACACTGCCAAGCTAGAGAAGAAGTAATGGACATGACTCAGAAGCAAAGAAAACTTAGAGTTATGGAAATCTTTGGTCTTAGTAAGAATCAATATGATAATGCCTTAGCGTACCTAGACTATGGTTGGATTAAACCAATCAGCAAAGAAGGCAAGTATGGATACCACGAAATGCTTAAACTAGCATGTGTAGAAGGCAGCTCTGTTTTAAAATGGATCGATAATTTAGATCAATTCATTCATCAAAATATAGATTCGCACTCATTAACACCAGAGGGATTTGGTCTCTTTGAATTAGATAACATCTACTTTGGTTGTATTGCTTTTGAAAAGTTGTTTGTTGCTTTTCATAATCTTACCGGAAAAGAATTCGTTATTAAGGGAGAAAGATTATTTGAAGATAAGTTCTGGCCGGAGTACGAAAAAATGCTTAAACTAGGAGACACAATATATTAAAATATTTGTGCTTTAACGCATTAGTTTACCGCTTGTTTCTATCGAACGTGGAGGAGGTAAATCAATATGCGAAAAAGCTACAAAACCTTCTCCTACAAGAATTTTCTTGAAGATTTAAGAGAAGAAATACGTTTTTCAAAATATACTCAAGAATCGATTGCTCTTAACCATCTTGATATGGCAAGAGAGACATTGTGTAGAAAACTCGCTAACGGTGATCTTACCGGAAGACAGTTATACACGATTCTAGTGTTGCTTGGAAAACTTTGACCTGCCAAACGATAGACCGGCAGGTCTTTTTTGTCGTTCTCAAAAATAGCCTAAATGTGATTTATATGTACGTCACATTTTCTGACAAGAAAACTTCTTTTTCTTATATTGATGACGCTCGGTCTAGAAAGCCAGCAAAACTGTTCTTTGAAAACTTAAAACAAAAAGTGTCCTCGGTTCTTGAGTTTACAAGGATAAATATAAGAACTCTTGGGTTGTATGTTACCCATCATATGAACATTCCTTAAGCGAATACTTAGTGGTCAAACAACACAGAAAGGAAAATTTATGAACGACAAAATTTATTTAAAAGACATTGCAGGGTATGACGAAGAGAAGGCGGAAGCCAAAAAGATCATCGAAGTACTCAAAAATCACGAAAAATACAAGAAGATAGGAGCTTACATCCCTAAAGGATTAATCTTATCTGGAAATCCAGGAGTGGGTAAAACGATGCTAGCTAAAGCGATTGCTTCTGAAAGTGACGTTCCATTCTTTGAATTTGAAAGCAACGAAAGTGAAACCGAAGCAGCAACGATTAAATCTATTAAGGAATTATTTAAGAAGGCTAGGGAAAACGCTCCATCCATTATCTTCATTGATGAATTTGATGAATTGGTGATGACAGTGGATTTCCGTTCTGATTACTCAAGAAAAGCCACCAAAATCTTATTAACTGAGATTGATGGAATATCTTCGAGTGATGGTGTGTTAGTAATAGCGACAACAAACTATAGACCAATGCTTCCTCCAGCACTTGTGAGAAGTGGCAGAATGGATAAAAGAATCACAATGGAAATGCCTGATACTTTAGATAGAGAAGAAATCTTCAAACTCTACTTAAGTAAAAATGAACTTCTCAAAGATATTGATGCTCACCAACTTGCTCTAAAGACAGCAAATTTCTCTGGTGCTGATATTAAAACCTTAGTGAATGAAGCAATTATCGATTGTGCATCACAAGGAATTGAGAAGATTACCATCGCGGATTTTGAAAGAAATATTCCAGTAGTAATGTTCCAAGATATTAGAAAGAAGAGTAAGAATGGTCCAGATGATATGACTTGTTATCACGAAATCGGACACTTTATCACTGAATACAAGACAAGTGGTTCGGTTGGCTCAATCTCAACTGAAAGGTATGGCAGAGTTCAAGGACACGTCTACTTTGAAGAAGAGATAATCGAATTTGAACCAGTGACTAGAGATACCCTTAAAAAGAAACTGGTCACAATACTCGGTGGTTTAGCAGGTGAAGAAGTCATGTGTGGTGATGTCACTAGTGGATCAGGCGATGATGTTGGTAAAGCTAGAAGATTTATCTCTCAACTCATGAATGTTGGCGCATTTGGATTCGATAAATTATTACCTGATACAAAGATTGGTAAAATCTCGCGCGAATCATTCCCAACATCCGAAAAAAGAATTGAAGCAATTGAGAACTTGGAAACCGAATTGTTAACTGAAGCATTCGAGAAAGCCAAGGCCTTAATTAAGTCAAACGAAAGCCTTGCTAAAGCTCTATATACTGAACTCAAGCAAAAAGAAAAACTCTCCAAGCGAGAAGTACAAGAAATCCTTAAAAACTTTAAAGAAAGTGGGGAATTGCAATGAAGACTATGCTGGTGTTCAAAGCTATGGTAGTGGATCTAGAATTCACGCCAAAAGATTTAATCGAATCGTGCCCTAAGTCAGTATTTAATGCTCTTGAATATTGGGAACAGGCCAAAATCAGAAAGAAAGAAAAACATCGTAGGCAGGGCAATGCCGCCAAAAGAAAAGAAGGACAAGCAATGTGGGGCGAGCTATATCGTGACCATGAACCATTACTAGAAGACCCTAATTCAATAGGCAAGTTCATCACTGTTAGTGGTGAAATGAAAGAGCACCATGCCGAACTAAAACAGTTAATCCAAATTATTAAAGAAAAGGGTTATGTTGCCTATGATAGGATTAATGGCTCTGATTTCATGATTGTATTTGATGAAGAAAATAAAAAGGAAATGACGAGTGGATTAAAGTATCCATATGCTGGTCAAATCCTGACGTATCAAGAATTCTTAGATATTAATCAATAAATCTAGTCCCCATCATTTTGGTGGGGATTTTCATATGATTAATACCAGGATGATTCCTTGGTCACTACCATCTAACAGATAGTGATAGAGTGCCACAAGTAGTCACCGGTGAATACTTTGTACCACTAAAAGTGTACTATAGTACTACTTTTTATGTTTAAACTTATTTAACAAGTGTAATAGTTCTAAATTAGAACGATTTGTTCTTTTGAATGATAAGATAAATGATAAGATAAATGATAAGATAAATGATAAGATAAATGATAAGATAAACGAAATCAATAAAAAATAATAGCAGAAATGAACGATAACAAATATGTGACAATACCAGAACTTGCTATAAAAAAAGGTAAGTCAGAACCAACAATATATAATCCTACATTTGAGCGTAATGTCCCAAAATTTTTGTTAGAAAGCATAGAAAATCTCAAAAAAGCCAAAAGAAAGAAAAGCAGTTTATTAGATTGTTATTTAGATGAGACCAATAGTAGTATAAACGTTTGTGAGGTTGAAAATTTAATTTCAAAAGAGCAAGCCGATTACCTAAGAAAAAAATATTTGTACTAGGAGGTAAAAAATAAAATTAATGAATTTTACTGACAAGAAACAGATGATATAAAGATGGCGCCTATCTTTGATTGCGGGTCATGTTTGTATCCGCAAATTGATGATACTACAATTGAAAAATGTTTAAATGATAAGTATGAATTTAATGCAAGAGTTTACGATTTTCCCACATCTGCAATATTGAAAAATGGGAAGCGTATTAATTACTATTCATTTATCACTTCGCACGAATATAAAGAGTGTGATAAAGCTGTGGAAAGAATAAAAAAACTAATTAAATTAGAAGAGATTTACAAACTAATTGATAATCTTACAATTATTAAAAATAATCATAAATTGTTTTTAAAGAAAATAATCGAAGCTAGATGTAAAGAATTTTTCAAATAAAGTAAGGAATTAAAATATGATAAAATATTTAGAAATAAAACCAAATAATAAGGATATAGAACAACTAATATCATTATCTAAGTGTTGGACTAATGAAGATATAACTCGTGGATATAGAATAAATGGTTTAGAAGATATCATTGATAAAAGGACATTTGTTGCAAAAGAAGATGACACTATCATCGGGTATATATTTGAAAAAGATGGTATTAGTAAAAACTATAAATCTTTAATGCAAGATGGGGAGAAATATTTCGGCATTGAAGAAATATATGTCATTCCTTCTAAAAGAAGTTTAGGTATTGGAAAGAGATTAATGGATTTTGCTAAAGAAATTGCAAAAAAAGATGGATACAAATATATTTTTTTAGTAACCTCAACAAAGGATTGGAATAAAATATTAGATTTCTATATTAATAAATGTGATATGACATTTTATTGTGCATCTTTAGTTGAAAAACTATAATTAATATCAAAACATTCTCTGCTGATTTGTTTCCAAGAATGGATCCCTACAATAGTCGCACACCCTAAAAAATAGGAGTGTCTGCATTTATATCAACTGCGCACATGTGGAAAGTATTGCGTTGCTGACAAGAAAACAAATCTAATAAATAAACTGGATATTTAGGCTTAAATTTGCCTATTTTGATGTAAAAAATGACCTTAAGGAATAAAAACTTAAGGTTTTTTCTTTGAAAATTACTTTTCATAAGTGGTAATTTTA
>CACYCE010000018.1 GCA_902772915.1 uncultured Erysipelotrichaceae bacterium
GGGGTGCTTTTGAAATTAAACTAGGTGGTAAAGAATTAATTGATAAAGCATGTTCTAAACTATTAGCACTTAAGAACAAGATTGACTATACAAGATTTAAAAAGCCATCCTTTTTAGCAGTTATTACAGCTACTGGTTCTGCTATGACTACAAAAGATGGCATTCACATTATACCAATCACAATGTTAAAGGACTAAAAGTGAATTTCTTTATTTACTAAATAGTTTAAACCTTGTGTCTGTCCAACTTTTTGTCCGGACTCCCAATGCCAAAAAATAAGAAAAAACACGTACTTTTGTGTACGTGTCTTGACAATCTATGATGGCGGAGGAAAAGGGATTTGAACCCTTGCACATGTTACTGTCTATGAGCTTTCCAAGCCCACCCCTTCAGCCTCTTGGGTATTCCTCCACAGGCTTATTTATTATAAGATATGAGTTTTTAAAAATCTAGTGTTTTATTAAAGTTTTTTATAATAAAAAAACAATGTTATTTTTGCTTTTCATTTTTTTCTTTGCAAGTTGAACAAAGTCCGTATAATACGTGATTTTCATCCTCTAAGGTAAAGCCGGTTTTCTCTTCTACCTCTTTATTTACTTCTTCAAAAGGGCAATAATCTAGAATAATTTGTTTATGACATTTAATGCATTCTAATATATGACCGTGCTCTTCTTCTTTCCAAGAATAACTTGCTTTAGAAGTAAAAGGAGAGACATCTTTCTTAATTAGATTCTCTTCTTCGAAAGTTAAAAGTGTTCTATATATAGTAGATAAAGTGACACCATCTTTTTTAGCAATTTCGAAAATTTCCAAGGCTGTAATAGACTTAGAAGAGTTCAATAAGATGTTTTTAATAATGTTTCTAGACTTGGTTCTTTTCATATCATTCGCATTATAGCATATTTAAATGCGAATGATTCTCATTTTTATTGACAACCCTATAATTAAGTCTTATATTCTTAATTGCGAATTATTCGCATTTATCTCGAAAATCAGAAAAATATGAAAAAGCTTGCATATTTATTATTACCTTTAATCTCGATTGCTTTAGGTGGTTGTGCTAATAACCAATCTTCAAATACTTTGAAATTAGCGACTACTTTTGCACCGGTTTATGATTTTGTCTCTAGGATTGTTAAAGACAAAGCAGAAATCATCAACATTGTAGGTGATAATGAACCCCATGAATTTTCACCTTCTGATCCAAAGACTAGTTCCTTTTGCGAAAGAGCCGATGTCTTATTTGCATATGGAGAAGGATTAGATTCTTGGTCTAAGAGAATGAATGAGAATAAATATTTTGAAATCACTTCTAACGTCGAATTCATACAATCAGGTAACGCTACTGACCCTCACGCTTATTTATCTTTAAGAGACAGTAAGATTATGCTCAAAAACATCAAAAATAAGATGATTGAAGTGGATCCTAAAAATGCTGAATTCTATAATGCCAATTACGCTAAAGCGATTGAAGTATTTGAAGTTTTAGATGATAGATACAATAGTGAATTAGCTTTAGATAAATTAAATTCTAGATATATAGTTACTTCTCACGAAGCCTTTGCTTATTTAGCAAGAGATTACTCTTTAGTTCAAAAGGGAATTGCTGATATTGCTGACCATGAACCTAGCGCGAGTAAAATTGCTCAAATAAAGAAATTTATAATGGATAACAATATTAAATACATATTCTTAGAAGAATTAGATGAAAAAGGTCACGTTGAGACGATTGTCTCAGAATTAAAAAAAGATAATTACGAAGTAAGTTACGAAGTTCTTTCCGCATATGAAGGGGTCAGTGAAACTTCATATGCTAATGGAGAAACTTACTTGAAAGCTATGGAAGATAATTTGGAGATACTTAAAAGATGTCTGACAAAGTAGTAAAGAAGATTGAACTAGATAATGTAACTTTTTATTACGATGATGAAAAGGTTATTTCTAATGTCTCTTTAGAAATTAACGAAGGTGAATTTATCGGTATTGTTGGTGATAATGGCGCAGGTAAATCCACTCTTTTAAAGTTAATTGCAAAAATTAGAAAGCCATCTTTTGGTAAAGTTGAAAACAATTTTACTAAAGTTAGTTATCTATCTCAAATTAATATGGGGAAGAAGAATTCTTTCTCTGCAGATATAAGAGAAATAGTTTCTTTAGGTTTAAAAAAGAAACCTTTCACTTTTATGACTAAAAATGATTGGAAGAAAGTCGATGAGACTTTAGAGCATTTTGGTATAAAAGAGATATCTAAAAAGAGATTAGATGAAGTAAGCGGAGGTCAACAAGAGAAAGTAAGATTAGCGGAATGTTTAATTAATGAACCTGATCTTTTGCTTTTAGATGAACCTACTTCCGGTATCGATATTGAAACTAGGGAAGAAATTAAAGAACATCTTTCTCATTATCAAAAGCGGACTAACGCTACTATAGTTATGATTTCTCATTTGAAAGATGATTTTCCTTCTCAAGCGAGATTTATCCATCTCAATTCGAAAGGAGAAATAATTAATGATTAGCTTGTTAGAAATTATCAATCCTTTTGAAGCTTTCCAATATAGTTTCTTTTTAAGAGCTCTTTTAGTCGTAGCTTTATTATCTCTAGTCTTACCTATAATTGGTGTTAGATTGTCCTCAAAAGGTTTCTCAATGGTAGCTGATACTTTGTCTCATACATCTTTAGCAGGTATTGCTATTGGTTTAGTGGCGGGAAGTATGCCGCTTATATATTCGATTATATTTTCGATTGTTGCTTCTTTATTAATAGAGTTGATAAGGAGAAAATTTCCGAGACAATCAGAGATTGCTTTAGCGATAATACTTAGTTTCTCACTGGGTTTAACTGGCATTTTAAGCAAGTTCGCTCCAGCCTCAAAATTCGAATCTTACCTCTTTGGTTCGCTATTTACAGTTAACATGAATGAGGTGTATATCTTAATTGGTTTAACTGCTTTTGTCATTCTTTATGAAGTTATGTTCTATCGTTCTAATTTAGCAATAGCTTTTAACGAAGAAGAGTGTAAAGCTAATGGAATGAATGTTATATTGCTATCTACAATTGATACTATTATCACTTCTGTAATGATTGCTTTAGCTAGTAACATAGTTGGTTCATTATTAGTTACAAGTTTCATTTCTATCCCCGTAGCTGTCTCTTTAAAGACTAGTAAATCCAGCTTAACTTGCAATATTATTTCTGCAGTTTCATCTTTGATAGCAGGATTCTTAGGCTTATTTATTTCCTTTAGTTTCTCACTTCACGTCGGTGGTACTATCGTCATGGTTAACATCTTCATTTTGCTAGTTGTTTTACTTGTTAAAGGAATTAGTTATAAAAGGAAGCGAAAGAAGATATAATAACTTAGACGAAGGTACATATGGAATTTACAATCGATGAGAATAGCGTTAACCAACGCTTAGATAAAGTCATAAAAAGAACCCTAGGAGATGCTCCTATCTCTTTTATCTATAAAATGTTCAGAAATAAAGATGTCAAAGTAAATGGTAAAAGAGGGAATATCGACTATATAACTAAGTTGGGAGATGTGATTAATGTTTACATAAAACCCGCTCTTTTAGAAGAATTTAAAAAGAATAAACCTCTTAAGAAAGTCGATCCTCATATGGAAATTCTCTACGAGGATGAGAATATCTTGATTGTTAATAAGCCCAAAGGTTTATTAGTCCACGGTGATGAAGATGAAAAACGCATCACTCTTCA
>CACYCE010000019.1 GCA_902772915.1 uncultured Erysipelotrichaceae bacterium
ATCGAATATACATATCCACGACCATGAGTCACTTCCATATATTATCACCTCATGACTATGATAACATATGTATATTACAAAATCTAATATTTTCAATATATTACAGCGTATTTTTATTTAACATATGTATGCCAATTCATCCCATTACTAAAGTCACAGGTATTCTTGACATACCTCATAAAAAAGAGTGGTAATTTGAAAATACTAAATATAACTTACCACTCTTCTTATGCTCTATTTAAAATGGCATATCGGAATCATCAGGCAATATAGGATCTTCACCAATAGGTGTTGAAGATAAAGAGCCTGCTTTTACTTTAGAAGGCATGTAACCATTCCACTTAATTTGAGTTCTCTTTTCTCCACCATTAGCAGGGGTGTAAGTAGAAGTAGAAACTCTCATAAATAAACCATTAAGGTATTGCAACATATCATCTAAACTATCGAATCTCATTCTGACATTAGGATTTCTCTCATCTTGCCCGTTGTGTAAAATGTTATAGAGTTTAGATTGATTAAAGACCTCAGGGTTGTTTTTATCAGGGAAGATAGTATCGAAGATATAAGCACCTTTACAGGCTTGTTCGACATCATCTCTAATCTTAAATGTTAAATTAATAACAGGAGTACCAGTGGTAACAATTTCACCTCTCTCCGCTTTAACAATAACAGTTTCGTATTCGCCATCAGGAATTAAATTAGAATTTTCTCTAGTGGCACTAAAATCGTAGAAATTTTCAGACATTTTTAATAATTTTCCTTTCTTTTGCTTTTATTTCTTACTATGTAGTTTTTCCCAACACCATTTATCTTGATATTTTTCCATTAAGCCTTTTAATTTTAACCAATTTAAGAAATCTGCAACAATGCTTTTAATATCTTTTATAAAAGTTCTATCGTAAACTTCTCTATAATGGTTGCCTTTATAATCACACACTAAGTATGTGAAATCTTTAGCATTAGGGACTAATTCTAAATACATAGAGTGTTGAGAAGAGGCTATGTATTTTAGATAAGTGTATTCTCTAACATACTTAATATCGTAAATTTTTCCTGCTTTTAAGCAATCTAATTTACCATATAGCATTATGTTCATCCCGCATATTTCAACTTTTTTAGAAATAGCAGTTTGAAAGTCTCCACCTTTTACTATAGGTGAGAATATTTCATCTTGTCCATCATATACTTTTTTCTCATACTCTCTACCTTTTTGCATATATTCGTTATCAGGAGTGGGTATTCGATCTAAGGTATTTAGAAATTCTTGATAAGAATCGTTATCTTCAACAGGGTTGTTCCAAATTCTTAACCATTGATTTAATAATGAACAAGTTATTTCATAACTATTGTTTTGCAACATAGTCTTTAGCTTTGGCATCATAAACGATGTTTAATTCGTTCATTTTAGCCTTAAATTTACTAGTCAATTCTTCTTTAGAAGTTAAAGAATGTTCAGTGTTTTTAATTTTTTCACTAATAGCTCTTAAATCTTCAACATTAGAGGCTTTTTCAATTTCTTCTGTTAAAGTCATCGCTTTGTTATACTTTTCTAATTCAACTTTGCTTGTTTCTTGCTCAATAGTTAAATTTTCTCTCATAGTATTAAACAATCTAGCTAAGAAATTGTTATCGCTGAATTTCCCACCTTCTTTAGTAGATTTTAAAATAGGAATATCATAGAAATTATCTACACCTTGAGTTTTCTTAGCATCAAATCTTTCAGTAGGAGCAAAGAAGATTCTTCTCTTGTTTCCAACTAATTCGATATAACCACCAATGTCTATATCATCCCAAATATCATCTTTAGTTTTACCAGGAACTAATAATCTAGTGGTAGTAATATCATCTTTCTTGTCTTCGGTAACATGTGCGATGTAAATTAAATTTTTGTTTAAAGACTTTAATTCTTTTTGCAATTCTTTTAAAGCAGATTTAATAGCACCATAACCTTTAATAGATAAAGTTTTGCCATCTCTTTGACCGTTGACAGGGTTCTCATGAATAACATAAGGAGTTAAATAGTCTTCAATCAATTTACCTAAACTATCAATAATAACAGTTTCAAATTGAGCCATTTCAGGTGAGCGAATATCTTTTAATAAAGAATTGTATTTTTCGTAAGGGGGAATATCTTCCTCAATCTGTGAACTTACTCCACGATAACAAGCTTCTACTCTTACGATACCTTGTTCTAAATCGAATAAAACAGGTTTAGGCGCAGATAAAGACAAAGTAGTTTTACCCACACCAGGTCTTCCAGTAATCAAAGTTACGAATTTTTTATTTGAGAAATTTAACTCATTTGGTTTTTTGAACATATATTTTATTTGTTTTCCTCCATTAGTTCATCAAACGATACATTCAGAGCATCACACAAGGCTTTTATTGTCTTGGCTCTAGGTTGTATTACCTTGAATTTTTCTAAATTACAAATTTCCACATATGAAATCTTTGTTAATTCAGAAAGTTGTTTTTTAGTGAGATGTTTGTTCTCTCTAATTTCCTTTAAATTCATTTCGCTTTAAGTTCCTTTACTTTTATTTTCTAGCATCATTTCCTCCTTGAGTAATTATATGGTAGTCCTTTTTATAAATAATGTCAAGCATTTATTTTACATTTTTTATATTTTTTACTTCGACTATCTTTTTTTGAATTTTTTCCATATCTTTCAAAGGAGTTAAATTTAGAATATTAATAGATTTAAACATTTCACTAGTAGAGACTTTCCCACTTTCAGAAAAATGAATCTGCTCTATAATAGGTTTATAAAAAACTTTTAAAATTTCGTTCCCTTCTTCATCGTAAGAAGAAACTATTTTATCTACTGGTAGTTTTATATTTTCTAAATCTTTTATTAAAGCATCATATTTTTTAGATTTTTCTAAAATTTTAGGATCTAATAACTCTTTAATCTCTTTTTGATTACGAATAATTTGTAATAATAGTTTTTTAAACATTGTATTTTTCCTTAATCATATCAATTAATTTAATAGCTTGTTCTTTATTTTCGATATTGTACTTTAAAATATCATCTAAAGTAGAAATATCGTATAAATCTACGCCTAAAAAATTACTAATTTTTTTCGCTGTTTTTTCTGAAACTTTTACTTTATCGTTAGTTTCAATAGTTGCAATTAAAACCCTAGATAAATGTAATTCATCTGCTAACTCTTTTTGCGTTAAGCCTTTTATAGTTCTGTATTTTAAAATATCTTTCATTATTTTCACCTCTTTTCTCCATAAAAAATTATATGACAAAAACAAAAAAATGTCAATTTTTTATTGACATTTTATTTTTTTAAGAAAGTTCTATTATATCTTCTGTGATTAGACATTACATGGTTATATAGTCCGTGTGATTTTAACATATCTATAGAAGCATCACATATTTCTATATCTTTTAAATCTTGCTTACTAATGATTTTGCCTCTTTGAACATCATAACCACTATCTGTACTAATGTCCGAATTTCTAAACACATATAGTGCTTGAAGTAATATAGCTTTTTGTAAGGCTTCTTTTTGTTCGCCATACAAGTCTTCCCATTTGAAGTTTCGCCATGTATTACTATCTACCCATGTAAGTAATCTATCTTCTACACGCATTAGAAATCTATCGGCTTTGTTAGAATCAACCATAGATGTCTCATCTTTTAATTCGGCTTCTAAATTAATTCCTGTATATACTAAGAAATCAGAAGGTGTAACAAAACGTGCCGAAGTTCTCATACATTTTCCTCCTGTAATTCTACTCTTATTTCAGAAATTTTTTCTGCATTAATTTTCGCTTCTTCATCAAGTTCCCTTAGAGTTTCATAGACTTTAGAGCCTATATGAAGAACAATATCTAAATCAAGTCTTTTTGCTCTCTCGTATTGTGATACTTGCTCATCATACTTTACAAACCACTCTTCAAGAGTAGATAGTTGATTTTTTAATGAAAGCTGTCTACTTAATTCTTCTCTTTTTTTTGCTATTTTTTCTTCTCTTTCTTTCTTAAGAGGTGAGAATTCTTCTAATTCGACTAATTTATAAATTCCTTCATCTTCGGTCTTTTCTAATTTGAATTTGAAAGGAACGACATCTTTATAGTCTTTGTCTAACTCGTAGAAAAATTCTTCAGGAGCTTCTACTGAGTGAGTTTCAGTGATTTCGACAAATTTCCTAATAGTATTGTCTTTATTCAAAGTAATATATGCTTTCATAGTTATTTACCTCTATTTATAATATACTCTAATTAAATCATCGCCTTGGTCTTCATCGGAAGATAAACTAATATTATATAGCGTTCCGTTAGAAGCCACACATTTATAGATATTAGATCCAGCATCGAAAATTACATTTTTAGGGTTAGTATCTCCTGCTGAATAATTGTAATAAATAACAGATATTACAACATTTCTACCTAAACCCGACATCCAACTTTGAAAATCAGTTATATCCGAAGTACTAGCATCAAAGTCTTTAACCTTAACAAGTTGATTAGTAATCTGAGTTATTTCTTCATTAAGTTCCTTTTCTCTAACAATAGCACCTTTGTATTCTTGGTAAGGGTAAGCTGTAGAACCATAATTAAGCATAACATTAGAGTTTGTAGAACCAACTTGTGCTCTTAAATAGTAGCAATTTGATGGTGTTGTAAATGTATATTTTACATTATCTCCTTTTACAAAACTTGAAACATAAGATAAAAAGTTTTGACTACTTCCATAATAGAATAAGTGAAAATACTCATTTGTATTACCACTAATTGTATACTCAGTATTAGGCATAACTTTTATCAAATTGCCAACATCCCAATTAGTATCAATACCAAGATTGCCACTAGCGTCAATGTAATAATTTTCAAATTCTACATAAAATAAATTAGAACCATTTTCCCACTCTTGCTTTAGCAACTCTGCTTGTTCATTTGTAATGTGCTTATTTGCGTTGTAGGGAGAGTAAGGGTAAGGGTGAGAGCCTTCATTCAACATCACTTGTGATGAATTACCACCATATTGAAGATGTGTTAAAGTATCACCATTAGTAGTAAAAGTATAAGAATGATAACCAACACTAATAGCCTCACTAATAATATTATTACTACCAATTTTAATAACAGTACCTTGAGGTGCATTAGCATTTAAAGTAAAACTATATGTATAAGTACCAGCGGGTAAATTCTGACTATATGTGACATTTGATGATATGTTTCCATTAGACCATAAATTCAACCCCTTCTCCCATTCTTCACGAATCCATTGAGATCCTGATTGATCTAAAGTGGTTAAAGGTCTATCTTCAATTATGGTTTCAGTGTATGGCGTTGCTAACTTATATTGGATAATAATTTCATTTTGTGAAAAATAATCTTTATATGATTGCTTTGTATTAAATGTTTTAGGTAATGATATCCAATCTTGATTTAAAATATATCTTGATGAATTTCCGTAAGTTGTATTATTATCCGCAAAGATAAAATCTTTGTTAGATATCCCTGTAGCTAACGTGTTGACTAAATAAGGATTAATTAATAATCCATTACCTCTATCACTTCCAATCTGATATCCACCTCCGCTAGCTCTAAAAGTTAAACTATCTGCGGTTTTTAGAAACCACTTACTAACATTTCGATATCCCGTTTGCCTCGTGATAACATTCCCACTTACGCTATCATATGCTCCTAGGTGATAAAGGTTTTTATTTTCTTGTCCTGTCGCTCTAGTTGTTTCAGTAGAAATTAAGCCTCTTAAAGTAGTGTCATCATAAGGAGAAGGGTAGTTAGGCAATATAATCTTCCCACCACTTTGAGTATAAGTTTGACCGTTTACTTCAACACTAGTAGTTAAACCATCATCGCCTTTCTCACCTTTGCAATATCTCATTACGTAAGAAGTATCGCTTTCCTTCTCTAATGCTGGAGTTCCTACTTGGCCAAAATTTGAGCCAGCTCTTAAACTAATTGCTGGGCCTGTAGCACCCTTAGCACCATTTTTCACGATAAAACTTCTGTTATCGCCATTAGTATAATTCACAACGATAACATTATCACCGCCTGAAACCTGACTCTCTTGAACATTTATACTAGAAATACCATTACCTGTATCACCAGTATCGCCCTTTTCACCGTTTTTTACATTAAAACTTCTACTTTCGCCATTAGTATAATTTACAGTAACAACATTATTGCCACCTGAAACTTGACTTTCTTGAACGTTTATACTAGCAATTCCGTTGCCAGTATCGCCAGTATCGCCCTTTTCACCGTTTTTTACATTAAAACTTCTACTTTCACCGTTAGTATAATTCACAACGATAACATTATCACCACCTGAAACCTGGCTCTCTTGGACATTTATACTAGAAATACCATTACCTGTATCA
>CACYCE010000020.1 GCA_902772915.1 uncultured Erysipelotrichaceae bacterium
CTTCTATTATAGAACAACGAAAAGTTAAAGCTAAAGTTGCAATTAATTCAGAGATTCTTGCAATGAATTGGAGTATTGGTCATTTTCGTTTTACAAATGTTTTAGAAGGTGATAAGGCAGAGCTTGATTGTTTGTTATTTATTAGGTTGCGAACAATGTAAAGACTTCTTTAAAGTAGTTGTTGATGAGAATTGATTCTATTTTTTGATAAAAATATGTCACAAAAACTTGAACAGGATAAGGAGAGGCGTCACTTTGACGGCACTCTCCAATTATTTCGAGAAGTGGGATTCCCACGTTTCGATTTTTAATGAGATAGTGTTAACCTATTTTTGATATAAAAATAATCTTTGAAAACATATAGGTGTTCGCATACCATTGCATATGGTTTATCAACATCAAATTCAAAAGCATTGCTGCGCAATGCTTTTTTTGCCGCTTCTTCAACTCCAGTGTAGGGCTTCCTACTCCTGATCGGTTAACTAAATATTTAGGGTATTATAAATATCATAAATCAGCCATATTTACTTAAATTAATTTTATTTTTTAAAAAATTATGATAAATACTCCTTTTATTTTCCAAATATATATAAAGGAGAATATTTATGAAGAAAAATTATAATCCTAACTCAAAGAAAGGTTATGGCATAGAATTAGAAATTGATATTGCTAAAACTCTCGATGGAAAGAAGTATTGCGAACTTACTAAGGAGTGGAAGTATAGAATTAAACAACTATTTCACAATAATACATTCAGTCAATTAGACGTCATCCATGCCTACAAGTACTACGATTCTTACGCTAAGCCAGACATTGTAATTGAAGTGAATGGAATGTCTAGAAAAATTTCAGTCAAATGTGGAAAGAATCCATCAGTTCACATGGAGGAATTAGGAGATTTCTTAAAATTCTTATTAAAAATAGGCGTTCCTGATAGAATTGTTAGAATAATTGAATTCTATCATTATGGCAAATCTAACAAACTTTCTAATCGTGGCAAACCTTTTTCTAGAGAAGAATTAATAAGTGACTTTGGTGAATACCTCGTTGAAGTGAACGACTATTTTGATACACATCCTGAAATTGTGAAATACATTATTTATAGAACAGTAATAAAAGGTGTAAGAAAAGCAGATCCTATAGATGCTATATTCTACGGAAATGTTGAAAATGGGTTTATTATTACAACTCATGAAATATATGACCTAATATTAAAAGAAGATAAGCCGACGTTAATGGCACCACATTTTAGAGGTCTAGTCTACCAACCTTCAGGAAGAAAGGTAGGTTCTGTAGATTCAAGATATTCTAGGATTAAATGGGCTATTTTACCAGTTTTATACTACAACGAAGATTTTAGAAGTACCCATAAGTAGATTGTTTAGTAATTTTCATTATTGATATATAATTATTTTGTCAATTATGAAAAAAGCACTATTCTTTGATTTAGATGGAACTTTGTGGGATGCCATAGTACCACTTACTGAAAGTTGGAATGAAGCTATGATTAAGGCTTCTAAACCATACAGATTTGATTTAGATAAAATGAAATCATATATGGGTTTAACTCCTGAAGAAACCTGTCCTTTAGCCTTTAAAGATTTAAACCTAGAAGAAGGCATGAAGGTCTTTTCACTCTGTTTAGAAAATGAAATCAAATATTTATCAAAAAATCCTGGTACTTTATATCGTCACGAGAGGGAAGTCTTAAATCAATTATGTAAAAAATATCCTTTATATATAGTCTCGAATTCTGGAAAAGGATACATAGAAAATTACCTTCAAGCTTGTAAAATGACTAAATATTTTACCGGTCATTTGTGCGCAGGAGATACTTTGAAAGATAAGTGGGAAAATATTCGAATTTTAAAGCAAAAAGAAGGTATTGACAAGGTTATTTATATTGGTGATACCAAAAAAGATATGATTCAGACTGAAAAAGCCGGCGAGATTTTCATTCACGCCAGCTACGGATTTGGCCAAATTGATGAAAATGTCTACAGAATTAATTCTCTAGACGAATTACCTGAATTAGTAGAAAAAATATTTGGTTAATTATTTACCATCCATAAAATTTGTCGCTAATTGCTTTTCTTCAACAGGTTTTTCTACACCTAATTTTTCTCCAGCCTTAAGGCATTTAAGTACATATGACATATTTTCGGCTAAAGTTCTCATTGTTTGTAGACCTTCAAGGTCTTTTTTCGCATCTTCAGAAGTGAAGCCGTGAATCATATTCCAATATTGAGAGCCAACTACAATCATATTAGAGATAGTAAAGTATTTATTTAATCTATCGAAGGAAGCAGAATTACCACCTCTTCGGCACGATACTACACAAGCTCCTAACTTATATTTAAATTTTCTACGTGGAATTGAATAGAAAAGACGATCAGCAAAAACACAAATACGAGCTGTAGGTCCGGCATAATAGACTGGTGAGCCAAGAACTATTCCATCGTATTCATCAAGATTCTTTGCTACTTTGTTAACTATGTCATTAAATACGCATTCACCTTTTTCACTACAATGCTGGCATCCCATACAATCGGCGATAGGGGCATTACCTAAAAAGAGAATTTCCGCCTAAATCCCATTTTTCTCAAAGACTTTTTTCATCTCGCTTAAAGCGACAAAAGTACAACCTTTTTGATTGTTGGAACCATTTACTAAAAGAATTTTGCTCATTTTTTTATTCCTCAACACTAAATTTATATAAAATTATCCTTTAAATCAATACTTTAATATATAATAAAAATATATAATTGTAATCGCTTACAATCGTGAAAGGAAAAACTTATTATGACTTACTCGCCTGAAAAAATTAGAAACGTCGCTATAGTCGGTCATCAAAGCAGTGGCAAGACTACTTTGGTTGAATCTTTGGCATTAAAAGCAAATTTAATTAGTGAAAAGGGTAGTATTGAAAAGAAGAACACACTCTCTGATTTTTTGCCTGATGAGAAAAAGAAATTATCTTCTGTTTCTTCTTCAATTGTTCCTATTGAATATAACGGATACAAAATCAACTTAATTGATATCCCTGGCAACGATGATTACATCTTCGAAACTATTGGTATCACATCCCTTATTAAAGGTGCAATTTTAGTTGTCGATGCTTCTAAAGGTGTCCAAGTTGGCACTATTAAGAACTTCAACATGTTGAAAAGAAAAGGAGTGCCTATCTTTATTTATATAAATAAGATGGATAAAGAAAATGTCGACTACGATGCTATCTTTGAAGAATTAAAGGCCAAATTAGACGAAAAGAAATGCGTTCCTTTCTCTTATCCTATTGGAAGAAAAGAAAATTTCGATGGCTTTGTTAACGTCGTAGAATTAAAGGCGAGAAAATATAACGGTGTCACTTGTGAAGATGATGTTATATACGACGATAAAAAACAAATTATTTTTGAATTGCACAACAGATTATGCGAATCTGTAGCTACCACTAGTGATGAATTATTAGAAAAATTCTTCTCTGGAGAGCAATTATCTAACGAAGAAATCAAAGCTGGTTTAAGACAAGGTGTCTTAAGTGGTGAGTTATATCCTATCATCGTCGGTTCGGCTTTAAAAGATATTGGCTCAAATACTTTGTTAAATATGTTGATTGACTATCTACCTGCTCCTTCTGATTTGAAGCCCTATAAAGCTAAAGATGAGCAAGGAATTGAAAGAGAAGTCTTGACTATTACAGATGATAAACCTTCAATTCAAATCTTTAAGAATGCTTATAACTCTTACCAAGGTTTAGTCTCTTACTTTAAAGTTAATTCTGGCGTAGTCAAAGTAGGGGATGAACTAGTTTGCTTAAATAATCACAAGACCTATAAAGTTTCTAATTTATTCGCTCCTGTAGGTGAAAAATTGAATCCTGTTAGTGAAGTCGGCGCTGGTGATATTGGTGCTATTAACAAATTGGAAGATGTTAAATTATCATATACTTTATCTTCTCCTGAAGATCCTATCATGTTCAAGGAAATCAATTATCCTACAGCTACTTATTTCAAGGGAATAGTTCCTGAAACTAAGGCTGATTTTGATAAATTATTCCCGATTTTAGATAAGATGATCCTAGAAAATCCTACTATTGAAGTTAAGAAAAATTCCTCTACTAATCAGGTTTTAATTGGTGCATTATCTTCTTCTTATCTCAATTCTATATTTGAAAAAATATCTACTTTATATAAATTAAAATTTGATGTTGAGACTCCTAAGATTGTCTATAAAGAGACTATTACTGCTAGTGCTGAAGCAGAAGGAAGATATGTTAAGCAATCCGGTGGTAGTGGATATTATGGAATTGTTAACATGGAATTTTCTCCTTCTGATCACACTGAATTTGTCTCGACAGTCTTCGGTGGACATATTGATAAAGGTTACTTCCCAGCAGTTGAAAAGGGCTTTATGGAAGCCTTAAAGGAAGGTGAACTAACTAAATCGGAAGTTATCAATGTCAAAGCTAATCTTAAAGATGGTAAGCAACATTCTGTCGACTCTAATGAAATGGCATTTAAGAACGCGGCAATCCTCGCCTTTAGAGAAGCGTATATGAAATGTAAGCCTATTTTACTTGAACCTTTCGATAAATTAGTAGTTAATTGTCCTCCTGAATATTTAGGAGATGTCTTATCAGATTTATCTAAGAGGAGAGGAAGAATTATCGCTACTGAGGAATCTCACGATAATCACCTCGATATTACAGCTATAGTGCCTGAAGCTGAAATTCTTGAATATACTAACGAATTGAAATCTATAACTAAATCTACTGGCTTCTATAACTTAGAATTTGATTCTTATCAAGAAGTTCCTTCTGCTATTGCTGCTAAAGTCATCGAATCGATGAAGAAATAATTACTAAAAAAGCGCATTTTCTTAAAGAATATGCGCTTTTTATATTATTTAGAATCATCGTATTTAAGAATGGAAGAATACATTTCAGGACGTCTATCGCGGTAGATTCCCCAATCTCTTCTTCTTTGTTCGCATTCATCTAAGTCGAAGGTGTGAACTAAGATAGTTTCACTAACTCTATCTGCTGATTCAACTAAACAACCAGTTTCATCAGTGATAAATGAAGAACCAAAGAATGTCATACTGGAATTTACATCATCTTCTACCCCAATTCTATTAGAAGCGACAACAGGAAGAATATTTAAAGCTGATTGACCAATCATAGCATTTCTCCAGTGAGGCATAGAATCGATAGGCAGGACAGGTTCACTTCCTATAGCGGTAGGGAAAAGGAGATATTCAGCCCCTTTTAAAGCTAAAGAGCGCCCGGTTTCTAAAAACCATTGATCCCAGCAGATACCTATACCAATTCTACCGTATTCAGTCTTGAATACTTTAAATCCAGTATCCCCTGGATTAAAGTAGAATTTCTCTTCATAGTTTTCACCAGTGGGAATGTGAGTTTTGCGATAAACACCTAATTTTTCACCTTTGGAGTTAATTACACAAATGGAATTGAAGTAGCAATTGCCTGATTTTTCAAAAAAGGAAATGGGCAAGACAACTTTATATTTCTTCGCTACTTCCTGGAAGTGAGACAAAGTTTTACTATTTTCATATTCTTCAGCGTATTCAAATCTCTTGTAATCTTCGATTTGGCAGAAGTATTTTCTTTCAAATAGTTCTTGTAAAAGGATGACATTTGCGCCTTTCTCAGCGGCTTTTTTAATTATTTCATCAGCTTTTTTAATATTGTCTTGATAAGATTCAGTGCAAGCAAACTGAGTTGCAGCTAAGGTAACTTTTCTCATATTTAAACTCCTTTGTATTTTTTAGAATAAGGTATTTGTTTAGTTATACAGTGGATATTGCCTCCACCAAGAAGAATTTCTTTGGAATAAATAGGGATAATATCTCTGTCTTTGTAATATTTTTTAAAGAAATCGTAAGCTATTTTATCTTCTTTTACTCCAAATTGAGGAATTAAAGCGAATTTATCGGATAAATAGAAGTTAACGTAGGATGCGGCTAATCTTCTTCCTTCTAATCTTGAGATAGCTGAAGGAGCAAGATCAATTCTTTCACTTTCTTCTTTTGTCATATATATGTAAGGCTCAGGAACCGGAAGAGTATATATATTAAATTTATTATTCTCACAATCGCACTCTTTTCTCAATATTTCTTCATCGATTCTTGATCTTTCATATTGAGGGTCATTTTTATTGCTCGAAGTCGCAAGAAGAATATCGTGCTCAGATAAAAAACAAGCGATATTGTCAATATGACCGTTAGTTTCATCATTATAGATTCCATAAGGAAGATAAATTATTTTCTTAACATTCAATTCCTCTTTGAGAACTTCAGTGATTTGGTCTTTATTTAAAGATGGATTTCTTCCTTTAGAAAGTAAACATTCTTCGGTAGTAAGAAGTACTCCTTTACCATTAAAATGTACACTTCCACCTTCTAAAATGAAATCTTTACGAGCTTTTTCTTCAATCTGTAAAGCTTTCAATATGTTGTGAGAAAGGGCATTATCATTATCATAAGAAGTATATAGACCATCGTAAGACCCACCCCACGAATTGAATCCAAAGTTTACACCTAGAATGTTATCATCTTTATCTATTAAGAATAGAGGGGTGTTATCTCTAGCCCATGAATCATCATAAGGAATATTTAATAAAGTCACGTTATTTAATTCTTTAAAAGGCTTCAAATCACCTTCTTCTATAGAGTAATGAATTAAAAAGACCCGCTCATATTTAGAAATAGATCTTACTACCTCAAAATATTCTTTTAAAGCTCTTTTTCCTTTAGAGGCCCAAGTGTCGCTTCTATAAGGTAAGAGTACGATAGTTCCAAGATGTTTTTCACCTTCAAAAGGGAAGAAATAAGTATTATTCATAATTACAATATTTATTATATATGTAATTGTTTTATTTATCTTTACATTTTTTAAGTTTTTGTAATATGGTAAGATATATATAGGTTTACAAAGGAGGTTCTATTTTATGGAACAAGGTCTTGACCCCGAAGCTACTAGAGTTGGTGGTAAATTATTATATAAATTTGATACCCAATTATTAATTACTGGTGAAAATCTCGACGAGATGGAAATCAGAGATTACATTACTAAAAATATTGAAGGTGACTGCTTATTAGCTGTTGGTGATGATGAATTAATCAAGATTCATTTCCATACTAATACTCCTTGGAAAGTCTTAGAATACGCCTACACTTTAGGAGATATTTACGATATTGTCGTTGAAAATATGCAACGTCAAGAAGATGGCTTAAAAGGATAAGCGCATCATGGAAGAAGAGGGAATTAAAAAAGAGAGATCTTTTGGTGCGGTTATTATTGATAAGGATGGTTTAGTCTTAATTGAAAAGATGGCTCTAGGGCATTATTCGATACCTAAGGGTCATGTAGAAGGAGATGAAACCCCAGAAGAGACAACTAAAAGAGAAATCAAAGAAGAAACCGGCTTAGATGTTGAAGTCGATATGAATTTTTCTTGTGATGAAGAATATTCTCCATCTAAAGGAATTATGAAGAAGGTTACTTTTTTTGTTGCGACTCCCACATCTTTTTATTTGCTTCCTCAAGTTGAAGAAGTTGTACAATTAATGTGGCTTGAACCTAGAGAAGCATTAAAGACACTTACTTTTAAAGGCGACAAAGAAGTTCTTATTAAGGCCTTAGAATACAAGGGAATAAAATATTAATGGACACTGTAATTCTTGCTGATTTAGCAGGTAATCGAATTCGTAAGCATGTAGGATACTCATTGTTCTACACTTTTTTTGGTCCTTTATATATGCTGTTCAACCTCAGATTTGAGTTTATACTTGTATTGATTTTATATTATTGGATTTTACCTATACCAGGATTGACAGAATTAGGTAATGCTGTTGTTAATACTGGGTGGGATCCTCGATTTATTTCTTTTTTAAATGGTATTTTCTTGTTTTTTAGACAAGGTTGGACTTCTTTTAGTACTTATTTTGGCCTCATCTTATTTGTAATTTTACATATTTCACTCTCATTTAAGGCTGATAATTATATTTTGAAATATAAAATTAGAAAGAAAAAATTATCTCCTTATCTAGAAGATGACGCCAGAAAATTGATTTATTATCATATCGCACCTAAAGATGTCTTAATCTACAGCGATATGGCGCAGAAAGAACATCTACATGATCAAGCCGAAAAGATTTGGGAAGATAACAATTTGTCTTACACTATGATGCTTTCTAAAAGGGAATTAGATAAAAGTAAAACTATGACTGAATTTGATTCATTAGATGAAGCTAAACGCGCCACTGATTTATCTTTATTAAAAAGAGGTTTGATTACTAACGAAGAATTTGAAAAAATATCTAAAACTAGTGCTTCTTCAAATAAAATTAAAGGAAAAAAGGCCAAGAAATAAGAGATTTATCTCTTTTATACAAATTTTTTGGCCTTTTATTATAAATAAAAAAAGAGCACATGAGTGCTCTTGAAGTGAACTAGATCTTTCTGTTGTAGAATTCAACGATTTGAGCTTCGTTAATTTCAGAAGTGAGTTCTTTTCTTTCAGGTAAACGAACGAAGGTACCTTCTTTCTTATCTTTGTCGACACTGACATATCCGACAGTAGCAACTTGAGCTTCTAAAGCATCAGCAACTAAGGCGAATTTCTTAGCGTTGTCGGATAAAGTAACTTTATCTCCGACTTTGACTAAATAAGAAGGAATGTCAACTTTCTTGCCGTTTACGAGGACGTGACCATGGTTAACTAATTGTCTAGCTTGCTTTCTAGTTCTTGCAAATCCGAAACGATAAACTAAATTATCTAATCTGGATTCAAGAATTCTCATAAAGGCTAAGCCGGTAACAGTTTCCTTATCAGCTTTAGCTAATAAGAACAATCTTCTGAATTGCTTTTCGGAAACACCATATGTATTTCTTAATTTTTGCTTTTCAGCTAATTGTCTGCCGTATTCAGATAATTTAATCTTTTGGTCGGCAGAACCATGTTGACCAGGGACATAAGGTCTCTTCTTTAATTCGACTCCAGATTCGAGAATAGAGTAATTCAATCTTCTAGAGACTTTCCAAGTGGAACCAGTGTATCTTGACATCTTACAAATCCTTTCTGCAGGATAGGTGTGAATTCTCACTCTCCGGATGGAAGGTTTTCCCCTTTATAGCTAGGGTACTTTTATAGCCTTTCATAAGACGAGAGGATATTCACATGCTACGCATGCTTTATTAAAATACTAGAAAGCGTCCTAGTTTGTCAATATTTTTTAATATTTTCCAAAATAAAATTTTATAATATAGATAATTAATAATTTTATATTGTAAAAAAAGGTCGAGGAGTCTCTATTATTTATGCCCAAAATGAGTGAAGAAGAAAAGATGTTAAGTGGAAAAATATATGATGGTAGTGATGAAAAATTATATTCTAGACGATTAGTAGCTCACGAATTATGCCGTCAGTTTAATATTACTCCTGAGAGCGATTTTGAAAAGAGAAGTCAGATTATCGATAAACTATTTCCACATCATGGAAAGAACTGCTTCATTCAAGGCCCATTGCAAGTAGATTACGGTTCATATTCCTACATAGGTAATAATTTTTATTGCAATTTCAATTTAACTATCCTCGACAGTTGCCCAATAACTATAGGAGATAACGCCTTTTTGGGCCCGAATGTCTCCATTGTTACTCCTATACATCCCTTTTTAGCTAAAGAGAGAAATACCTACGTTAATGAAAAAGGTAAAATAACCGATAAAGAATACGCCGCTCCAATAGTTATAGAAGGCAATAACTGGATTGCTTCAAATGTCACAATATGTGGGGGAGTAACTATAGGAGAAGGAAGTGTTATTGGAGCGGGAAGTGTCGTAATTCGCGATATACCAAAAAACTCCCTTGCAGCAGGTAATCCTTGCCGTGTTATAAGGGAGTTAACTGAACAAGATTCAATTTATTTAAAGTCAAAACTTTTCTAATTGTGGATTAAGTATCCTAGCATAGTTCCGAAGATATTATGATCGACGAAGAATGCTTTAGTGATAGTGTATTGAGTATTGTCACCTAATTTGATGGTATTAGCTAAGAATTGTCTCATACCTTCGTTGGAAGCGGAGAAAGGTACTAAGAAATAGATGACTGCAGAAATCACAAAATAAGTGATGACTAAGTGGACAATCGCACCTAAAGTTTTATCAACAGGGGCGATAATATGGGATTTTTTAACAAAGCCTTTGAGTAATTTTTTAGGCCAAATTAACAATAGCATCAATACTATAAAGATTACTAAGAAAGCCCCAGCAGAGAAGACAAATCTAGAGGTCATAGCACCAACGTTAGCACACATAGCGGCGATAGATTCACTCGCATCAGGATTAGCGCTAACTTGATCAACGATAGTTTGAGTCATCTTAGGAGGAACGCCTAACTCATTTAGTACTTGGGCAAGTTGTTCAACTAGACTTCCGGAACCTGAAATCAATGAATTAAATTCATTTTCTAAAAATTTAGCAATTTGAGTAGCTAAAGAACCGCTCATGTTATTGATATTTCCTATACCTTCACCAACTGGTCTACATAACAAATAAGCGACAAGACCCGCTCCGAATAAACAACCTAGGGAAATCAATGAAGAAAGTACTCCGACTTTGATACCTATGAAGATGGCGAGAATCAAAAGAGCTAAAATAACTAGCGATAACCAATCGAAGGCAAAGGTTTGACCAGGTTCGACAAACCAGCCGCCAGCTAGAATGTTTATAAACATAAAATTTCCTCCTAGATTAATTATACATATTCTTTTTAAAAATTGACTAAATAACCTATAATTTTTATAATTTAAACGTTATTATATTAAATAGCAAAGAGGTGTTTTCTATGGCGTATAATTTTAAAGAAATAGAAGAAAAATGGCAAAAGAAATGGAAAGAAGATGGCATATATAAGTGCGATGTCTACGATTTTAGCAAACCTAAATTCTACATTATGGATATGTTCCCTTATCCTTCCGCTCAAGGGCTTCACGTGGGACATATCGAAGGATATTCAGCCACTGATGCCTTATCTAGATTTAAAAGAGCCCAAGGATTCAATGTCTTACATCCAATGGGTTTTGATTCCTTTGGCTTGCCAGCTGAACAATATGCTATAAAAAATAACAAGCACCCTGGTCCTTTTACCGATGCTAATATTCAAAATTTCAAGAGACAAATGGATAGATGCGGTTTATCGGTCGACTGGAGTAAAGAAATTCACACTTCTGATCCTTCTTATTTTAAATGGACTCAATGGATCTTTTTAAAATTATATGAGAATAATTTAGCCTACATGGATTCTAGACCGGTTAATTATTGCCCTGAACTTGGTACTGTTTTAGCTAATGAAGAAGTAATTAACGGCAAGTCAGAAAGAGGCGGATATCCTGTTATTCAAATCGATATGAAACAATGGGTTTTAAAGATTACCGCCTACGCTGAAAAATTATTGAATGATTTACCTACCTTAGATTGGCCTGAATCAACTTTGACCATGCAAAAGAATTGGATTGGTAAATCTACTGGTGTCAACATTGAATTTGATGTGAAGGATAGTGAAGAGAAATTCTACGTCTATACCACTAGAGTCGATACATTGTTTGGCTGTACTTACGTAGTTTTAGCTCCTGAGAATCCTTTAGCACTCAAAATTACCACTTCTGAGCACAAGAAAGAAGTCGAAGATTATATTCAAAAAGCTAAAAATGAATCTGAAGTGGAAAGAACCGCCACTGATAAGCCTAAAACAGGTGTCTTCACGGGCAATTACGCTATAAATCCTATCAATGATACTATCGTACCTATTTATATAGGTAGCTATGTTATTGGAACTTATGGTACTGGCGCGGTTATGGCTGTCCCTGCTCACGATGAGAGAGATTATGCTTTCGCTAAGGCTAACAATTTACCTATTATCCAAGTTATTGAAGGAGATATTTCTTCGCAAGCGTATACTGGCGATGGTAGGCATATCAATTCGTCCTACGCAAATGGTTTAAATAATGCCGAGGCTGGTGAACTTATTACTAAAGATTTGATAGAAAAAGGTAAGGGAAGCCGCAAGGTTAATTACAAACTGAGAGACTGGTTATTCTCTAGACAAAGATATTGGGGTGAACCTATTCCTATTATTCATTTAGAAAATGGTAAGGATGTTCCTGTCGCCTATGAAGAATTACCTGTCGATTTACCTGAATTAGATGATTACGCTCCTGCAGGTAACGGTAAACCTCCTCTTTCTAAAGCTAAAGAGTGGCTAAATGTTGAAGTTGATGGTGTCAAAGGTCAAAGAGAAACCAATATCATGCCTCAATGGGCTGGCTCTTCATGGTATTATATCAGATATTTAGATCCTAATAATGATAAAGAGTTAGCGGACAAAAAGCTAATTGAACACTGGCTACCTGTAGATGTTTATATAGGTGGAGCTGAGCACGCTGTATTACATTTACTCTATGCTAGATTTTGGCATAAATTCCTTTATGATCAAGGTATAGTCAGCTGCAAAGAGCCTTTCAAGATGCTTAGACATCAAGGTATGGTTTTAGGCTCAAATGGCGTCAAAATGTCTAAATCTTTAGGAAACGTAGTTAATCCTGATGAATGTATAGAAAAATATGGTGCGGATTCACTTAGACTTTATGAATTGTTTAAAGGACCTATTGATCAATCTTTACCTTGGTCTGATGAAGGCTTAGCAGGAGCTAACAGATTCTTAAATAGAGTGTATAGACTCTATACTGAGCCTGAATTTACTAAGTTGCATTCTCAAGAAGAAGATTCTTCTTTAATTACTCTATATAATTACACTGTTAAAAAAGTCACCAACGACTATGAAAATCTCAGATTTAACACTGCGGTAAGTCAAATTATGATTTTTGTTAACGCTTTGTATCAATCTAAGAAGTTACCAGTTAAGTATTTGACGACTTTAGCTCAATTACTCGCCCCTATTTGCCCTCATTTAGGAGAAGAATTGTACAATATCTTAGGAAACGAAGGTTATATCGATTTTGTCAAATGGCCTACTTACGATGAATCTAAGACTCAAGAGCAAACAGTTACAATCTCAGTCTCGTTCAACGGCAAACACAGAGGTAATATCTCTATTAATAGAGAAGAAAAGAATCCTGAAAACGTTAAGAAGCTTATCATGGAAAACCCTGATTTAATTAAATATTTAGAAGGACAAGAGATTGTTAAATTCATCTTCGTTCCTGGCAGAATTGCCAACTTCGTAATTAAACCCAAGAAATAAGCTTTTAAATATGTTATATTTAAGTGAAAGAGAATTGAATTAATATGGCTACAAGAAAATTTGTAAAAATCGGTTCTAATCAGGACTTAGGAAACGGTTATGTTTCCTCCCAAGCTATTTTGGATGTCGTTTTAGAAGTCGTTCAAGAAATGCCTAATATTGATACTAATTACGATAAGAAGAAGGTTTCTTCTACTGTGAATGTCCTCTTAGATAAAAATATTGCTGTTTCTATAAGCAAAGATGGCGATGTCAATATTGGAATTAGAGTTAAAGTCAGAAAGAATGAAAATGCCACTCAACTTTGCAAAGAAATTCAAGAAAGAATTATGGATGATATCTCTTCTTTTATTGAATTAAATAAATGTAAAGTTGACGTTAGAATCGATGGGATATTTTAAAATGTCAGATAATTTGTCTAGAAACGATCAAAGAGAGAAGGTTGTTCAAGCCCTTTACTCTTGCTTGATAAATGAACAAGCTAAAATTGATTACGATCCTAGAGATATCTTTCTAGGTGTCTTTAAGTTGAGCGATTTCTCCCAAGGAGAGATTTTCCCTAAGGAGATTTTCGTAGGAGCTTTAAAGAATAAAGATAAAATAATTTCAGAAATTGAGCCTAAATTGATCAAGTGGCAATTTTCTCGTCTCAATACCTATGCCCAAGCCTTATTATTAGAGGCTGTAAGTGAAGGAAAATATTCTTCTATGACTCCTAAATCAATCGTCATTGATTCTGCAGTAAATTTAGCTAAGAAATATTTAGATGCTAAGGATTATCGCTATATTAACGCTGTCTTAGATAAGGTACTTTAATATGGCTTCTATCGGATTTGATAAAAAGACCACCTTTAGTGTCGGTCAAATATCTTCTATTATCTCGGAAGTCATCAAATCCGAGCTCTTTATGGGCATTTCTGTCAAAGGAGAGATAAAATCTGTCGCCTACAAGGGCGGTCATTGTTATATAACACTTATTGACTCTAAAGAAACTAGTCTTGCCAAGCAAGCTTCTTTAAGAGTCAATATTTTTTCTTGGTATTTAAAAGATATTAAAGATAATTTTAAAGAAGGTGATGAAATAATCGCCTATGGGGATCTTTCTTATTACGCTGGTAATTCATCGATCTCTTTAAATGCCAAAAACGCTTATTTGGCAGGAGAGGGTCTTGAACTGATCAGATTGAAGAAGCTGGAAGAAAAACTTGAAAAAGAAGGACTTTTTGCTCCCGAGAAAAAAAGAGCGCTTCCTAAGAATATCAAAAAAATAGGTATAGTTACTTCTCAAGCTGGAGCAGCTTATCACGATATAAAAGAGACTTTAAAGAAGAAAATCCCAGTCTCTACAGTCCTATTTGATGCCGTAGTTCAAGGTGGGAACGCTCCTGCTTCTTTAATTAGAGCATTAGATAGAGCTTATAAATCTGATGTCGATATTATAATTTTTGGAAGAGGTGGGGGAAGCAAGACTGATTTAGCGTGCTTTAATGATGAACAAGTCGTAAGAAAGCTCGCACAATCTCCAAAAGTTGTAATTTCTGGTATCGGGCATGAAATAGATCGCTCTTTATGTGATTTAGCCGCGGATATCTATGCTATAACTCCTACTGATGCAGCTAATAAAGCTCTACCAGATTTAGATGTAGTTTTAGGGGAATTAATGGCTTATAAAGATGAATTAGATGCTTCTATAGATCACATCTTAGCTAATTACGCCTTAAGTCTTTCTTCTTATAGACATGAATTAGAGAAAAATTCACCTAAAGAGAAGATAAATAATTTAAAATCTAAATTTTCTTTGATAAATAATAAGCTAGATAGCAGCTACCTGACATATTTAAACGATAAGCAGAGGAAATTAAAGGATAAAGAATATAAATTATCTGAAATAAATAGATTTGTAGATAAGATAAGTAATTATTTGAATCTTTCTAACACAAAATTATTAAATTTATATACATCATCTATAGAATCAAGAAGCAATAGACTTAAAGATAAGTCTTATAAATTAGAATTATTGAATCCTTTAAATAACTTAAGTGAAGGTACTGTACTAATTAAAAAGAACAATAAACTAGTTCGCTCTATTAAAGAGTTGTCTAATAATGATAAAGTAGAATTAGGTTTTAAAGATGGCGTTGCTATATCCACTATAGAGGAAATTAAGGAGGACTAAATATGGCTAATAAAGAATTATCATTTGAAGAAAAAGAGAAGAGATTGGACGAAATCCTTTCTAATTTGTCAAAATCTGAAGAATTATCCTTAAAAGAAATATCTTCATTATACAAAGAAGGAAAAGAAATTTTAGCCTCCTTAGATTCTGAATTAGAAGAGTTAAAAAAGTCAGTTAGTGAAGAAATAGTGTTAGATAAATAGTTTCATAGTAGTTTTTTAGTAGTTATATTGTAAATATGGGTAAATTTGACTTGGATTCGTTCAATTATGAAGATTTATCTAAAATGTCAATTGATGAGCAAAAAGAGCTCGCTAATGACATTAGAAAGAAAATAATTGAATCTGTATCAAAAAATGGAGGTCATCTTTCATCTAACTTAGGTTGTGTAGATTTAACTATAGCAATGTTAAAGTGTTTCTCGCCTTATAAAGATGACATTCTTTTTGATGTTGGCCATCAATCTTATACTTACAAGATCTTAACAGGTAGAGATATTTCCTCTTTGCGTCAACAAAGCGGCGTTTCAGGATTTCAAAAGCTAGGGGAATCGGAAGCGGATAAGTTTGAGTCTGGTCACACAGGAACCGCTTTAGCTACCGCTTTAGGTATTTCAGCAGCTAAAAAGCTCTCTAATGATGATTCTTATACAATTGTTATGATAGGGGATGCTTCTATTGCAAATGGTATTTCTTTAGCATCCTTAAATTCTTTAGATGAGAAGACTTATGGAAAGATAATAATAATTTTAAATGATAACAATATGTCTATCTCTCGTCCTAAAGGAGCTCTTTCTCAATTTTTAAATAAAGTTAGAACTTCAGTCTTATATCAAGAAGGTGCTGGTAAATTTAAAAAGACTTTTAATAGGAAAGGCTTGAGATGGTTCTATGTTCTTTTTAGAAAAGCTAAAAATTTAACTAAAAGAATATTTGCTTATCCTAATTTCTTTTCTTCCTTTCATTGTACTTATTTAGGGCCTATTGATGGGCATAATTTGGAAAAAATGGAGAAGTTTTTTGAACGTGCTAAGGTCATTGAGGGCTCAGTAGTAATTCACGTTCGTACTAAAAAAGGAAAAGGTTATAAATATTCTGAAAATGATGAATCAGGGTACTGGCACGGTACAAGTCCTTTCGATGTATCAACTGGCAAACCTAAAAATATGCATGAAGGCTCTATTTCTTTTTCTCATTTAGCTGGTGATGCAGTTGTAAAGAAAATGGAAAAGGATCCAAAAGCTGTTTTAATAACTCCAGCGATGAAAAAAGGCGCGCATTTGGAGTATGCTTTTGAAAAATATCCTTCTAGATGTTTCGATTGTGGCATTGAAGAAGAACAGGCTGTATTGTTAGCTAACGGTTTTGCTCTGAAAGGGTTGCATCCTATAGTTTCTATATATTCAACTTTCATGCAAAGAAGCTACGATGAATTACTTAATGATACTGCAAGAATGGAACTACCTATACTCTTGTTAGTCGATAGAGTAGGTTTAACTGGAGCAGATGGCTCATCTCATCAGGGCATTTTTGATATGGCTATGTCGTTAACTATACCTAATGTTCATATTTATGAGCCTTATAAAGGTGATTTAATATTTAAAATAATAGATAATTACGACTTTACTATTAAAGGACCGACTTTTATTAGATTAGAAAGATCCTATGAAGATATAAATGCTTCAACTAATTCAGAACTAACTTCATTCTTATTTAATAAGACCGATTCTACTTCCGCTTTTATCGGTGTAGGAACGGAAGGCTTTAAATTATATGAAAAACTACAAAATAAGTTAGATACTTATTGCTTATTAACTATCTATCCTTTCTCTGACAAATTAGTTTATTCTTTACTAAATTATGAAAAACTCTACATCTATGATCCTACTTCTACTAAAGATGGATTTATTACTAAATTATTAGAAACACTAGTAAATAAGGGCTTTAAAGGGGAAGTAAAAACTTATTCAATTGAACCTCAATTTGTCAATCATTCCTCTAAGAACGAGCAATTAACTTCATTAGGCTTAGATATTGAAACTGTCTATAAAATAGTTATGGAAGAATAATTAATTGTTTTTGCAAAAACAAATTGAATTTAACGAAATAAGAAATAGGAGAGAAAACATATGTTATCAGAATTGCGCATATCTAATTTTGCTCTAATCGATGATTTAGACGTTTCCTTTTCTTCTAAAATGAATGTCTTATTAGGTGAGACAGGAGCTGGTAAATCTTTATTAGTTGATGCTATTTCACTTTTATCTGGAAAAAGAGCAGACTTTGGTAAATTGAAAGATGAATCTAAAAAAGCCCTAATTGAAGGGACTTTTACCTTTAGTGAGGACTTTATTAGGACTCATAAAGAACTAGAAGAATACATCGAAGGTAACTCTTTAACAATCACTAGAGTTCTTCTACCTTCTAAATCCGCTATCGCCAGAATCAATGGAGAGACTATCTCTTTATCTTCATTGCGAAAGGTTGCTGAGCAAATAATTGATATTCATTCTCAGCAGGATTCTTCTTTACTTTATGATGAAAAAAATTATCTATCTCTTTTAGATTCTTATAAAAGTTCTACTTCTAATTTAAATAAGGTTAAAGAAGAATATTCAAAGGTTTTTAAAGAAATTAAAGAACTTCAAAAAGAAAAAGAAGAATTTATAACTTCAAATAATATTTCGGATAAAGATTATTTAGAATTCCAGGTTAAAGAAATTCAAAAATTCGACATAAAAGAAAACGAAATAGAAGATTTAAATGAAGAATTAATGTCTTTAGAATCGTTTGAGCAGATAGAAAATACTTATTCTGAATTGGAAGATACTATTTCTCCTAATTCTTCTATAACTTTTTCTGATCTTATATCTAAAATTAGAAGAATTTTAATTGGCTTTAATAATTCTTCTCTAGAAGAACAAGCTAAAAAACTTTCATCTTCTCTAGAAGAAGTTGAAGAAAATATTTTAATTTTGAGTCAAAAGTACGAAAATTTAGACTTTTCTCCTAAGAGGATTGATGAAATAAATCAAAGATTGTTCTCGTTAACTTCTTTACAAAGGAAGTACGGTAAATCTACTTCAGATATTTTAGAAGCTTTAAAAAGGATGGTTAAAACGCTTGAAGATTTAAATTCTTATGATGATAAATTAAAAGAATTTGAATTAAAAGAGAAGGAATTAGATTCTAAAGTTAAGGTTTTAGCTTCTAAATTAACTTCAAAGAGAAAGGACTTAGCTTTAAGTCTGGAAAAAGAAGTAAATTCTGAATTAGAAAGTTTAGGATTACTTTCAGGAGGCTTTAAGATAGAGGTTTTAGAGACTCAAATGAGCTCATCCGGTCAAGATAATGTTTCTTTTAAGATTTGTATGAATAAAGGCTCTAAATTTATTTCATTGAAGGAAGCGGCTTCAGGAGGAGAGAATTCTAGATTGAATCTAGCTTTAAAATCTGTATTTAATAAATTGAAACCATACGATACTTTAATATTTGATGAGATTGATACTGGTGTAAGTGGTGCTATAGCTTCAAAAGTAGCAAATAAGATACATGAGCTATCTTCTTTTTCATCAATAATTGTTATAACTCATTTGCCACAAGTTGTAGCTAGGGGCGATTCTCATTATTTTGCTTCTAAACAAATCAATCAAAATACTACGACTTCATCTTTAGAGAAAATAGAAGGGGAGAGAGTAGTTATTGAAGTTGCTAAAATGCTTTCTGGTGATGAATTGAATAACTCAGCAATTCAAGCCGCGAGAGAATTAATTTCCTCTTATAAACTATAAATATACTAGTGGAACTACAAGAAACTACTAAATATCAACTAATTATTTTCTAATTCGAGCATTTTTTCGTAAAGCCAAGTGTTTTTAGCAGATTCTAATATTTTAGATTCAATTTTAAAAGGCTTATGTTCTAAAGAGCTAATTTTATATAAAATATAGTGATAATAGACGCAATCATAGATACTATTCTCACTGTAATTTTTTAAATTATTGAGAACTTCATCTTTAATGGCGTAATCGACATAACCTTCTTGTAAAGAGAAATAGAATAACGACTCTCTTTTTTCATCTAAATCTTCGTCTTCTTTAATTTTTAGAGCAATTCTTTCTTCTTGGTCGAGGTTTAGATACCCTTCTTTATCATTTCTAATGATGTAATAATCTTTCTTTAACAAGTAATAGGCATAGCGCCTTTTGAAGTCGAAGGTATCAACAGGGTATTTAGAATATAAATCTGAAATTTTTTCTAGATTACCTTGGACTTGATATAGGTAAATAAGAGTTAGTATCAACATTTGCTTTTCAGCCTTAGTAAGAGGAAGTTTACTAAACTTTTCTGCTGTTTCTAGGGCTTTTTTAAGATTGTTGTCTTTTGAAAAATTTATGTTTATTCTTCTTATTTTGGTATAGAGAATTAAATCTAAGACCCCTAGAATTAAGGCTAGTATCAGGAATGAAAGAATAATGATTAGTAAGCCTTGGACAGAGAATAGTCTTAACGAGAGAACCACTATTACAATTCCAACCCAGATGCCTATAAATATTAGTAATCTTTTAGTTGTGTTTTTCATATGTTTAGATGTTATCATTTTTAATAGATAATATTAAGTACTATGAGTAAATTAAAATCTATTGTTCACATTGACTTGAATGCATTTTTTGCTCAATGTGAGGTGAATATTAATCCTTCTTTAAAAGGCAAACCTGTCGCCGTAGGAGGAGATCATAGAAGAGGTATAGTCTCGACTTGCTCTTATGAAGCTAGAAAGTACGGAGTACATTCTGCTATGCCTTCATATCAAGCTAAAAAGCTTTGTCCTGACTTGATTTTTGTAGGGGAACACTATTCTTTATATGGAGAAGTATCTCACCGCTTCATGCATTATTTGAAGGAAAAATATCCAATTTTAGAGCAGGTTTCTATAGATGAATGTTATTTAGATTTAACTGATTATATCGACGATTCTAACGCCTACGATTACTTGAGAGATTTGCAAATTCAAATCTATTCAGATTTACATTTGAAATGCTCTATAGGTTATGCACATACTAAATTTTTAGCTAAGATGGCTTCTGATTATAGAAAACCTCTAGGTTTAACTCTAGTTACTGGAGATAAATACAAAGAATATTTTTGGCCTCTGGAGATTGAAAAAATGTGGGGTGTAGGTAAACAAACTAGTAAAAAACTTAGAGAAATGGGCATTACTACGATAGAAAAGTTAGCGACAAGTGAATCTATAGAATTGAAAGAAACACTAGGAATTATGTACGACACTTATATCAATTGGGCTAATGGAAAAGGAAATGATGTCGTCGATCCTAACTATTACAAAAGAAAATCTATTTCTGAAGCTACCACCTTATATAAAGATACTGACGATGAGGATGAATTGAAGGAAGTTATAAGAAAACTATGTAAATCTGTCTCTTCCTCTTTGCAATTGGAAAACTCCGTCTCTAAAACTGTAGTATTAACTCTCAGAGATTCTAAATTTAACACTAGATCAAAAAGAAAAACCATGCCTGAACCCACCTCAGATTATGAGAAAATATATCTGACCGCAATAGCAATTTTTAATGAATTCTACACTGGTTATTTAGTTAGATTAGTCGGAGTAGGTCTAGACAATACTAAAGATGAAGAAGAAATTAAAAATTCTATGCAATCAACTTTATTCGATTCATCTTTTGAAGAAAAAAATAGAAATAAAAGCAACAGGGAACTAATCGAAGAATTAAACGATACCAAACACAAAGGTATGTTTAAAACTTTAAAAGATTTGGAGGAGGAAAAATAGATGCGTATATCCGAATGTATCGACGATTTTCTCGCCTACTTAACTGTAGAAAAAGGCGATGTTAAAGCCACTATTGAGACTTACACAGACGATTTAAATCAGTTTAAAGAATTCATGGCTGACTGCGATGTCAAAGATTTAAAAAGGGATGATATCTCAGCTTTTATAGATTATTTATCAAAAAAGGGATTGCGAACCTCAACTTTGATTAGAAGAGGAACTACAGTTAGATGCTTCTATTTGTATTTAGGTAGAGAAGGATTGATAAAAATTTCTTTAAATGGACTTTTCTTACCTAAAGGTGAGAAGCATTTACCTAACGTCTTAACTACTTCGGAAGTTGAAGTCCTTCTAGATGGATTCAATTTAGAAAAAGAAAATGAAATTAGAGATAAAGCCATGATGGAAGTGATGTACGCTTCTGGGCTGCGTGTAAGTGAACTTCTTTCTTTAGAAAGAGGCAACATTAATATTCAAGAAGGTTACCTTAAAATACGAGGCAAAGGTGAAAAAGAGAGAATCGTACCTATAGGAGAATACGCTTTAGGATATCTAATTAATTACATGACTACAGTAAGAAATAAAAATGTTGGTGCTAAATCTAAATACGTATTTTTAAATAAGGCAGGAAAGCCTATTTCTAGACAATATTTTTGGAGACAAATTAAATATTATGCTTCTAGAGCTGGTATAGAAATTGAGCTTTCTCCTCACACTTTAAGGCACTCTTTTGCAACTCACTTATTAGAAAATGGAGCGAACTTAAGACAAGTGCAACAGATGTTAGGACATTCTAAAATTGAGACAACTCAAATCTACACTCACGTCTCTACAAAGAGAATCATTTCTGCTTATGATCGCTTCATGGAAGGGAAATAGTTATAACATTGATTGAATTAACTTTAATTATAATTATAATTAAATACGGAAAGGTTACTTATTATGAACTATAAAAAATATAAAAGAATCTTTGTTATTGTTGCTGACTCACTAGGAATCGGTTACGAAGATGACGCTGATAAATATTTCAACGCTGGGCAAAATGACGTTGGCAGTAATACTTACGTCCATATCGCTGAAAAGATGGGTGGATTAAACATTCCTACATTAGAGTCGATCGGCTTAGGTGATTTAGCGGATATTAAAGGTGTCAAAAAGGTTTCACACCCTAACTCTATAGCGACTACTTTAACAGAAGCTAGCGTAGGTAAAGATACCATGACTGGACATTGGGAAATGATGGGTATCAAGACTACTAAACCTTTTATTACTTTTACTGATACTGGTTTTCCTCAAGAATTAATTTCTTATTTAGAGAAAGAATGGGGAAGGAAGATTATTGGAAATAAGTCAGCTTCTGGTACTGAAATTTTAAATGAATTAGGTGAAGAACAAATTAGAGATGGCTCATTGATCGTTTATACTTCCGCTGATTCAGTTCTACAAGTCGCTGCTAATGTTGAACACATTCCTTTAGAAGAATTGTATAGAGACTGTGAAATTGCTAGAGAGAAATGTAAGGAAGAAAAATACAGAGTTGGTAGAGTTATCGCTAGACCTTACATAGGTGAAAAAGCTGGTCAATTTAAAAGAACTAGCGATCGTAAGGACTATGCTTTATCTCCTACTGGTAGGACTGCTATGGATGATTTGAAAGATAAATCTTATGAAACTAGAGCAGTTGGTAAGATTGGTAACATCTTCAATTTTGAAGGTATCACCTCTAGTGTCCATACTGATTCTGATGAACATGGTATGAAGATTTCTACCGAATACTTGAAAGAGGATTTTACTGGGCTTTGCTTTGTTAACTTAGTTGAATTTGATTCTGAATATGGGCATAGAAGAAATCCTATAGGTTATGGTAAGCACATAGAAGAATTTGATAAGTGGTTAAAAGTCTTCATTGATAATATGAACGATGACGATTTAGTTATAGTTACTGCTGATCACGGTAACGATCCTACTTGGGTAGGAACTGATCACACAAGGGAAAAAGTACCTTTCTTAGCTTATTCTAAGTCTATTAAAGAGGGAAGATACATTCCTGAAAGACATTCTTTTGGTGATATAGGTATGACTATTTTAGACAATTTTGAAGTTGAGCCTTCTGCTAATTTGATTGGTAAATCAGTTAAAGAAGTCTTTTAGAAAGAAAATAATTAAAATGAATAAAATTAAAATCTTAACTCCGGTATTAACTTGCTTTTCGCTTGTAGGCTTATTCGGATGCAGTAACACTTCTGCTTCTTCTGTTAGCTCTAAAACTATTAGCTCTGCAGTAAATTCCTCTTCTTCGCTAGCTGTATCTAGCGCTGTCGATACTTCTAATTTGAAGATTGTTTCACCTGTAGGAGCACCTAGTTTATCTTTGCAATCATTCATGAGAGATAATTCTACTAATATCACTTTAGGTACTCCTAAAGATGTAGTTTTGCCAGCTTTGATTAAAGGGGAAGCCGATATAGTTATCTTCGATCTAGCTACTGGCGCTAAGCAGATAGCTGCTGGTAAAATCAATAATTACACTGTCGTAGGTGCTTTAACTTTAGGTAATGTAGATATCATCGCTACAGCTAGTGGTAAAAATAAGCAATTAGATGACAATGCTTCTATCTATTCTTTTGGTACTAATTCCATCTTTACTGGTATTTTAAGAAGCGTCTATGGCTTATCTAGCGATAAAGCCATTCCTGAACTAGCTGATACTTCTGTAGCTGCCACTGCTGCTTTAACTGGCTTAGTTGAAGGGAAGGAAGTTGATTTTGTCCTAGTTGCTGAGCCTCAAGTTACTAGAATCTTATCCCAAGAAGGTGCTACTTGCTCTTTATATGCCAATTTAACTGCTAAATGGGCTGAATATTCTTTAAATCAAGGCTTAAATGGCGGTAAAGGTTATTCTGGATATCCTCAAGCTGGTATCTTCTTAAACAAGAAGTATGAAGATAAATCTCAGGACGCTTTAATTAATTCAGCTTTAGATAAAATCTATTCAGCCTCTGCTGATTTTGCTCTTAATAGTGGTAAAAATGTCTTAGCTGCTATCAACGAAGATGTTAGCGCAGGAAAATATCAAAGCAATGCTTTTGGAGTTGGCTTACCTATGATTACTAAAGCCGCTTCTAGTCAAACTAACCCTTCTAAAGTTACTAATGCCTTGGGTTTTGCCTCTAATAAGAACTTCGATTTTAACAAGTTCTATGCTGAGGCTAAATTATCTGGCTATCCTGCTATCAAATCTCAATATTTATCTTCTTATTGTTCAAATAAATAATTCAATGCTAGGTAATAACTGGCATTTTATGGTTAAATAAATATATATATTAAGAATCTACATATGAGCGATACTAAATTAAAGAAAACTTCTTCGAAGCCTAAAGAAGTAACAAACCAGGCAAAAAAAGAGGAAAAGCAAACTAAAAAAGCAATTCAAAAAGAGAAGAGAGAAGCTTCTTTAGAATATAAAAAAAAGAAGTTAGTTACTAAAGTTGATTCTTCAACTTTCAAAGATTCTTCAAAAAATGATGACGTCTTAGAAGAAAGAGAAGTTAACCGTTCTAACAGCATTAAAATAATTGATTTTAATAGTGCTGAAGCTAAAAAAGAAGAACAAGAAGAGAAGTTAGAAGCAGAGAAAAAAGCTTTACCTGTTGAGGAAAATCTTGAAAATAAAGAAGAAGTCGAAAAAGAAGTTCATACTGTTGAAAAGCCTCCTAAAGAATCAGTGGCTAATCGCCTTTTCAATTACTTACGTAATCGAAAAACAACTTTTGTCGAACTATATAGGAATAGACGTAATGATAATATTCACCTAGTTAAGGGCATGGTTCCTTTTACTACGGCTTTACCTCATGCTTTAGTTCAGGTGCTAGTTTTGATTATGGCGAATTTAACTCCAGTATTAGTAGTTATGGCTAGTGTTAAATTCTCCTCAGCTCTTCCTATGTATATTGGAGAAGTGCATTCTTCAGTTACTGCTAATGCTATTCAAGCATCATTGTTGTGCGCTGGTGTAGGTTCATTACTACAAATCATACCTCTATTTAAGATGGGTAGTAGATTGCCGACGATGATGGGTAGTTCTTTCACGTTTATGGGCTGTTTATGCTTGATTATTGAGTCTTTAGGTGCAGATGGATATGGAACTGTCATCTGCTCTTGTTTGATAGGTGGGGCAGTTTTATTCGTCCTCTCATTTTTTGCAAAATATTGGATTAAATATTTAAAACCTATTGTATCCGCCACAGTAATTATCTCCGTCGGTCTAGGTTTAGTTGAAATTGGTGTTGAACACCTAGTCTCTATCGATCAAGTTATTTCTTTATCTAAAGTAGTTCCTGAAGTTTATGAATTTAGATATGCGTGGCCTTTCTTAATAATCGGCTTTGTTACTTTGATTACTTGTATTATTTGGCAGGGAACAATCAAAGGTCCTTTGAAAGAAATCTACGTTGTCGTAGGTGTTATTGTAGGGTATATTTTATCTTTGATTTTCAACCATACTATGCCTGAATTGCACATCATGGATTTCTCTTTGTTAAATAGTTACAAAACTTCCGGTCTAGATGTTCCTCACTTTGTCCATCCTTCAGTATTAAAATTCAATTTTGGCGCCACTTTATTAGTCGTTGTCATCTACTTAGTCATGGCTACAGAATCTATAGGTGATGTTATGGCTACTAGTAGAACTTGTTACGGAAGTAAGCCTAAAATTGAAGAAATTAGCGGCGCTTTAGCCGTTGATGGATTAGTTTCTTGCTTAGCTTCGGCTTTAGGTACTCCTCCTTTAAGTACATCTAATGAAAACGTCGCCTTTATTTCTGTTTCCTATATAGTAAATAAATCAGTTATGGTAATTTCTTCCTTAATTATGATACTTTTGTCTTTCTCACCAGCGGTTGCAACCATCTTAGAAACCATTCCTGAAGCGGTTCTAGGTGGAGCGATGATGTTAGTTTACGGTTATGTCTTAATGATTGGCTTTAGAATGTTTGCTAGGGCAGGGTTCTCAAAATATAATGTCTTAACGTTCACCTTATCTTTAGGTATTGGTTATGGTATGTCTAAATTAGGTGAAGAATTCTTTAACACGACTACATTCCCTGGTAACACAAAGTATTTCGGTTTCTTCTTAAGAAACCACGAAGCTATGATGTTCTTAATTTCATTGATTCTATCTTTAATTTTCAAAGACAAGAACCACGACGATCGAATAGATTTCTTAGAAGTAGCAAGTCAGATATCTGAAGCGAAAGAAGGCGCCTTTGATGAATAAGTCAACAGGTGGTCCTCCGTTTATAAGAGGTCTAAAAAGCCTCCCAGACTGGCTAAAAACGGCTATTTATTACTTTCTAGGTGTAGCCTTAGTAGTAATAATCTGGGAAATAATTCATTTTGCAGCTTCAAACTTCGTATTTCCAGAATTTTTCTTGACGTTAGGGAAGGCGTTTACCTTTATTGGAGATAGTCAAGTAATGACGGGATTAGGATATTCTATTCTTAGAATTGTAATATCTATATCTATAGCTTTAGTAACAGGTTACATATTTGGCCTCTTAGCGAGCTATTACAGCCCTCTAGAGCAGATATTTAAGCCTCTAGTTTACATTCTTACATCAATACCTACAGCTTCTGTAATCCTCTTCTTAATTATTTATACTACTAAAACTTGTTACATCATCGTCTTCCTAATTACCTTTCCAATTGTCTATAAAGCAGTTTTAAAAGGTGGTAAAGAAGTATTAAACCAATATTCTTACCAATTAATATTAGAGGGAAGACATTCAACTAAAAATTTCTTCAAAGTTATGGTACCTCTAACTTTACCTAATCTATTCATGGGTTTAGCTCAAATTAGTGGTTTAGCCCTTAAATCAGAAGTGATGGGAGAAGTATTTATGACTTCGAATCACTTTATTGGAATTGGTAAATTAATTAGAGATGCTTACTATAATGTAGAAATGGAAAGATTATTTGCCTTAACATTACTAGCTCTGATGACTATGGGTATAGTTGACTTAATCTTATATCTAATTCAAAGAAAGATTGAGCAAGTCTACAAAGTAAAAAGAGAAAAATTATTCAGATTGTATTAATTAATCCTGAGATAGACATCTGCTCAGGATTTTTTGTTTATCTAAATTTATAAAAATTATAAAAGGGGAAGAGAGGATAAACACTGATTCTTAATAGGCTAATTAGTAGTAATCTAGTAGTTTATTATATATAATTTTAGTTTTTGCAAAATGTGGATAACTCTTATTGTTAACTATCTAAGAGGTATGTTTTGGGGATAATTCAATAATTACAATTTTCTAAAAAGCCCTATAAATAAATCTTTTTTATACTTTAGTTTACATAATAGACATTATACGAAGTTGACTATATAGAGAAGAAAAGAGGGCTTTTATACTAATTTTTACTTCTCTCAATATTATTGTCCGCTTAATTCATTTTATTTATCTTATACAAGGCTTGAAGAGACATATTTATACTAGTGACTCTTTATAACCTTCTTATTTTATAAATAAGATGATAATTAGACTTTTCAGACTCTTCTAGAACTATCCTGATGTATAACTATTCATAAATAATAAGCATTCATCTATTTATAGAAGAATAATACTTAGACCTCAAACTTATTTTTAGATTTTTTAAGGGAAGTCTCTTATATAAAAAAATGAACCTAGATTAACTAGGCTCATTAATATTTATCGATTATTAATTATTCAGCAAATTCTTTACAGACAATATGTAAGAAGACTGAAGCGGCTCTTCTAGCGGATAGATGTAAATATTCGTTGTATTCTTCCCCGTTGTTTGAACCAAAGACGGTATCAGAAATACCTCTGACAATTGTAAAAGGTACTCCTAAGCGTCTACAAGCGTGACCTACAGCAGAATCTTCCATATCGACAGCTAAAGGATCATCAAACTTCTCTAATAACTCTTTAGACATGTTTTTACTTGTAGCGAAGGAATCTCCAGCAATTATAGTACCAACGTAGATACTGACAGTAGTATTTAACTTAGGTATGAGTTTTAAATCGGCTTCATCAGGTATGAAATAGAGTTCTTCCCCAGCCATTTGACCAAAAGCGTAAGGAGAATCACCAACTTCAGGAATGATATCGACATCGTAATAAGCAACTTTATTAGCAACGACGACACTAAGAGGTTGAATTCCCTCTTTTAAAGAACCTGCAACACCGACAACATAGACTTTTTTAATCTTCACTAAGGAGGAAATATAGCCTAAATCAAAGCCGATGTTAACTTTGCCAATTTTAGAGATAAATACGAAGAATTCTTCCCCATCAAAAATAAAAGAATAACCTTTGATGTCTCCGATATTATCTTCTTTTTTTTCTTCAATTTTGTTCAATAGTTCATCTAATTCCTCTTGCATAGGAGTGATGACAATATTCAATTTTCTTTTTTCCATAGTTTATTTCTCCATTAATAGGACTTTTCCGCTGCTGTAGTCGATTTGAGGACAGGAAGCGTAAATATCATCAAATTTGATTCTTTCCCTCTCTTCATTAGAGAAAACGTGTACAACTATATCGTAAGCATCGATAACAATCCAAGGTGAAGGTGCTCTTCCCTCCACTCTTTTAATTTGAGCACCGCTTTTTTCAATCATTTCTTCAACGCTTGAAGCAAAGGCAGATACTCTAGAAGCTGAATTGCAGCTTACGGCGATATAGAATCTAGCTAGAGGTGTCTTATTAGACACATCGTAGACTATTACGTTATTTCCTTTGTGAAAATCTAATGTTCTACCAATATTTTTTACAACACGTAAGGCTTGATACATATAACTCCTTTCATCTATTTATCTATAAGTAGCAATTAAAGCAATCTAGGGTCATTTTATTGTTGATGGAGCCTTTATCAGAATGCTCTTCTAAAAACTCTTTATTGGCCTTTAAAACTGCCTTAAATCCACTTTTGTAGTCTGTCATCATCATTTTGATGAATTCTTCTGAATGCCACTTCCTCCCCGGCTCTATTTTGTCAGCGGCATATAAGATTTGAGCGTAAGGAGACATATTTTTATCCCCTGTAGTGTGACATTTTATCGCATCTAAGACTATTTTATCTTCAATGTGAAATTTTCTATCTAAGACCTCTAAAGCGCTAAATTGATGATACGCCCAAAGTGGAAATTTCTCATTGTTATAAAATATATCTCTATATTTCTCTTCTACCCTCAATTTTTGGTTCTTAGAAGATGCTGATCTAGTAATATCGTGATAATAACCTGCCATCATACCTAAGCAAGGGTCGAGATTGTTATTTAAGCAGATATTATAGGATAAAGTTGCAACTCTAATAACGTGCTGATAACGGGCGTAAGAATAAAATTTTCTAGCTTTAGCAGCAAAATATAAATTTTCATTCACTAGAGTTAAGAACACTTGAATTGGAAAGTGGAAATCTCTTCCTTCTAAATAAGGTGAATAATCTCTTTTAATCTCTCTAATTTCTATTTCTTCATATTTACCTTGATAATACGCTTTCGCTTCTTCTATAGAAGAAACCAACTGATTATATTCAAGATTAATATAAGGAAAAAGTCCTTTCATAAGGATTAATCTTCTTGTCTCTAAAGGAATTAAATTATCTTTATTGTCCCCTTTTAAGACGATATAGACCACTTTCCTATCCCCTTTATTTAATTCTTCTAAGCCCAATTGAATATCAAGATTAGTTATAAGGGGGAAAGTTGAAACAATTAAAGTAATTTTATTCATCTATAGCAATAACTCTAACGCCGACTTTATTAGGAACGTAGACGATGATTTTTTGACCTGCAGCCGCAAATCTAATTTTGACTAGGCCGTAGATAGTTAATTCCATCTTCCCTTCTTTAGGGCAAACTAGTTCTTTTCTTTCTAAATTATCTAAAGAAGCAATATCAGTAGAAGTAGGATAAGCGCTTCTAGATTGAATTAAAGAATTGAATGTTCTTTCAATCTGATTGGATTTAATTCTAGTTAATGTGACATCATCACCCATTTCGAATTCGAAGTTAGATTTACCGCCTTCTTTTACTTCTACTACGGATAAACCTCCTAATAAGAAAGCTTGACCGGAAGCAGAAGGAAGAATTCTAGGATTTTTCTTTTCTTTAATGACTATAGCGTTCCAATCCATTCTATTGACGTAAGATAACATGGATTTGGAATTGAAAATACCCGGAGTGTCATATAAAGAAGATTCATCATCAAGAGGAATTTCCATAACTTGTAAAGAAGTGCCTTCAACTTGTGAAGTGGAGATAACTCTTGAAGTATTGTTGACATATTTTCTTAAAATCGCATTGATTAAAGAAGATTTACCAACTGAATAGGCACCTAAAACATAGACATCTTTACCTTGACGCATAGAATTAATTAAATCTAATAATTCTCTGATGTGGTAGTCTTTCATGGGTGAGGTGACTATAGCCTTGCTAGGGAAAATCTTTTCAGCTTTCAATCTCTTTAAAGCGGAAGAAGCGATTTGTTTATCATCTAATTCCATACCTACGACATCTTTTTTATTTAAGACGACGATTAAATTGGAAGGTAGATATTCACCTATATTTTGAATGCAGGAAGAATCTAAATCAGGAATGGAGCAGACGAATACAGCTAAGGAACCGCTTTCCTTGATTTTCTCTAAAATCTTGATGTAGTCTTCTCCAAATTCAGGAGCGCGGCTATTTTCAGAGTGACGGAGAGAATAGCATCTATCACATAGGCCGTTATCGAGATGTTTAACTCTTCTAGCGTGAGAAATATAACCTACAGCGTTAGGGTTTAATTCTTGAAGAATTTCACCACAAGATGAGCATCTTCCAATTCGAATTTGGCTTGTTAAGGTAGTAGCTTTAGTAGACATATTAATCCTCCTGTTCTTCTAAGCTGATGCCTAGGCGTCCTTTTTTTAAATAGTAAGAACGTAGGCGATAGTCGATCATTCTAATAAAACGTGTAGAGATATGGTCTTTTTTGGAGATGGGCTCGGTTAGTAACGACCTCATCTTGGCTTTTCTAGCTAAGATCATATCATTGATTAACTGATCTCCAATATAGAGGCATTTATTGACATCTATAGAGTGAGATTTCAGATATCTGATTACTTTTTTAGGACTCGGTTTATTAGTCCTATATATATAGTTTACATCTAGGCGAGAACAAAATGCTGAAACTCTTTTATAAACATTGTTGGAAACTATGATTACTTCTATTCCCTCTTTCCTCAATTCTTCTAGATATAAGAAGACTTTTTTAGGAGGAATCATCACATCGTATTGAACTAGAGTGTTATCTAAATCTATAAATAGATATTTGAATCCTAGCTTTGAAAAAAGACTAGGTTTCAAAGAATAAATTGAACTAGCTCTGTAAGTGCAAATTAAATCTCTCACCATATAATTTAATTATATATGTTTTTATTCTCCTTCTTCATCAAATAAATCAAATAATGACATTTGCTTCTCTCCTTCTTGGTCGTTAACTTCGACAGTTTCAATAATAGGAGGAACTTCTTCTTTAGTGGAAGAATTGATTATTTCACTTTCAACATGGACGCCTTTAATTAGTTCTCCTTTTTCTAAATCGAAGCCGGGTTTTAAGCCTGCTCCAGGTAAAGAGGTTTCTAAAGTGCGCAAATCAATGATGATATTTCTCTTTTCAGTTACGCAGATAGAATAGGTCGATTCTTTCAATCTAGAAGAGAACTTAATTAATTCGACGATATTTAAAGGTGTGCTCTTGAAAACTTTAACTAAGGCTTGTTTAGAAGAAAGACGAGGAGTGGTATCAATATTCATAGACATCACTGCTCTAACTCCACCTTTATCAGAGACGATTAACAATTTGGCTCTCTCGGAAGAATCTAAAGCAATTAAGGAACTTATTTCTGGATTGTCTTTACCTAAATTAATAGATTTGACACCCGCGGCAGCTAAACCTACCACAGGAACTTCATTTTCATTGTAACGAGAAACATAACCGTTAACTTGCATGACGATTAAATCAGAATTACCAGTAGTGATAGTAATTCCTACCACTTCATCGCCTTTAGATAAAGCCATGTAACGAAGTTGACGAGGAGTCAATCTAGTCTGTTCGAAATCTTTCAATAAACTTCTCTTAATCTTCCCTTTTTTAGAAGCGGAAGCAAAATAAATCTTCTTGGAGAAATCGTTGATGGCATAGGCTGCAACAACTTTATCTTCAGAGGCTAGATTCTTAATTAATACATTGATGTGCTTCCCTTCTTCCTTCCACTTTAAATCAGGAATCATATAAACAGGAATGTAGACGTAAGTACCTGAGGAGAAGAAAACGATGATACCATCGTGAGTGGAACACTTTAAAGATAATTTGATAATATCTCCAGTCTTAAGTTTAGGTAAGCTCTTTTCAATATCATCAGAAACTGATTGATCGTGAGATTTTAAAGAGCTTCTTTTTATATAACCATCAGCAGTTACTACAACATAAACATCCTCTTTAGCGAACAATTCAGTAGCGTCGACTTTTTGAGCTTGCATCTTGGTCTCTAAAATTTGAGTCTTTCTAGGGAAAGGATAATTCTTCTTGATTTCTTTTAAAGAAGAGACGATATGCTTATTCAAGTATTCTCTATCGGTCAATAATCTATTCAATTCGACGATGTGTTTTTCTAATTCGTCTTTGGTTTGAATATATTCTTTGTAATCTAAAGAAGAGATTCTATATAAGTTGAGCATGACGATCGCTTCAGCTTGAATTTCAGAAAAACCAAACCTCTCTTTGATATTGTTTTTGGCATCTTGCTTGCCTGAAGAAGCCTTGATGACTTTAATTAATTCATCGACGATGTCGACTGCTTTAATTAAGCCGTTAGTAACTTCTAATTTTTCTTTATCTCTAGCTAATTGGAAATTAGATTTTCTAGTTAAGACATCAACTTGGTGATCGATATAAGCTCTGATAATGTCTAATAAATTCATCGTACGAGGATGACCTTTATCTAGAGCTAACATATTGGCTGAGAAAGTGGATTTTAAAACACCTTTGCTTCTCAAGAATTCCAAGATAGGTTCAGGAGATTGCCCTTGTTTGATATCTATGACAATACGGACATCGTCAGAAGATTCATCTCTAACTTCAGTAATATTATCAACATGAGCGCTATCTTTGAATTTATCTAAAGCCGCGACAAATTGCGCTTTAATCGTACCATAGGGTATTTCAGTAATAATAATTTGATTGTTTTTAGAATCAATTTCAGTTTTGCAGTGAACGAAAAATGAAGCTTGACCAGTCTCATATAATTTAGTCAATTCTTCAGCTTGGTCGATGATACCTCCAGTAGGAAAATCAGGACCTAAGATAAATTTTCTCAAATCAGCGACTGTAGTAGTCTTATGTTCAATTGCGTAAATTGTAGCGTCAATTACTTCCCCTAAATTGTGAGTAGGAATATTAGTAACTGCTCCAACAGCGATACCTTGAGCCCCGTTAACTAACAAATTAGGGAATCTAGCAGGTAAAACTGTTGGTTCGTATTCCTCATCGGAGAAATTCAATTGCATGTTGACGGTATTCTTATCTAAATCCTCCACCAAGAGTTCACTGATTTTAGCTAATTTAGCTTCAGTGTATCTTGCGGCCGCAGCAGGATCGTCATCTATAGAACCATTGTTACCTTGGACGACTACTAAAGGAACTTCCATCTTCCAATCTTGGGAAAGACGAATTAAGGCATCGTAAATTGAAGCATCACCGTGGGGGTGGAAATGACCCATGACATAACCTACAGTAGTCGCGGACTTCCTAGTAGGTTTATCGAAGGTATTCCCTTCTTTGTACATGCCAAAGATAATACGTCTTTGAACAGGTTTCATACCATCTCTGACATCAGGAATAGCACGATCAGTTAAGACAGCTTTAGCGTATCTAGCAAAGTCTAAAGACATGACCTCAGGTAACTTATGAGGTTCAATTACTTCATTTTCGAGGATATTACTTACTTTTTTCTCTTTTTTACTCATGATCTTTTATCTCCTCAAAATGGTCTTTGTGGTAGCCAAAGTCAACATTAGCGTCAATCCATTCACGTCTTTTATCAGCGTGGCGTTTATCCATAAATAAATTAACTTTAGATTGGCATTCTTCGACATCGTCAATAGTAACTTGAATCAATCTTCTAGATTTAGGGTTCATAGTGGTCTCCCCTAATTGGTCAGCGTTCATTTCACCTAAACCTTTGTATCTAGATAAAACGTAGCCTGTTTTCATTTTTTCTCTAGCTTTATCTAAATCTTCATCAGTCCAGCAATAAATCTCTTCCCCTTTTTTAGCTAAGCGGTATAAAGGAGGACAAGCGATATATAAATGCCCTGCTTCAATCAAAGGACGCATGTGTTCAAAGAAGAAAGAAATCAATAGATTTTGAATATGACATCCATCATCATCAGCATCAGTCATGATGATGATTTTAGAATAGTGCATATCCTTCAATTTAAACTCTTCATCAACACCTGCTCCAATAGTGAAAACTATGGTATTCAATTCTTTGTTATCGTAGATATCTCCTCTATCTTCACCGACGACGTTTTTAGGTTTACCTCTTAAAGGTAAGATAGCTTGGAATTCCCTAGAACGACACTTTTTAGCAGAACCACCAGCAGAATCACCTTCGACGATGAACAATTCATTTTGGGAATATTTTTTAGATGAACAAGGAGCTAATTTACCAGATAGATTAGAAGCGGCTTTAAATTCAGCTTTAGACATCTTTCTGATAGAATCTTTCGCTTCTTTAGCTTTTTCTCTAGCTTCTTGAGCTTTTAAACACTTTTCAACTATGGCGTTAGCCTCTACAGCGTGTTCTTCTAAATAATAAGAAAGCTTATTCTCTATGACATTATCAACTGCCTGATTAGCTTCTTTAGTACCTAATTGAGATTTAGTTTGTCCTTCAAATTGTAAAATTCTTTCGGGAACCCAAACAGATAAAATACAAGCGAAGCCTTCCCTTATATCGCTGCCTTCTAAGGTTTTATTAGCTTTGATCAATTTGTGGTTTTGAGCGTATTTGTTAAAGCAAGAAGTTAAAGCTCTTTTTAAACCAGAAACGTGATGACCTCCTTCAGGAGTTCTAACGCCATTAGCGAAAGAATGGATATTTTCAGAATAGGAGTCGGAATAGAACTGTCCGACAAATTCGATTCTAATAGTATCGGAAGTACCTTCGATTGTTATAGGACTACAAATAGCAGTCTTACCGAAAGCGTGAGTTGTGAAATATTCAGAAATGCCGTTAACATACAAGAATTCCTGCTCTCTAGAAGTTCTTTCATCCTTCAAATAGAAAGTTACACCCTTAGCTAAACAGGCTCTATCATCTAAAGAATTGGCAATTTTTTGATAATCGAAGTTAGTATCTTCAAAAATAGTAGGATCAGGTAAGAAAGTTACCATTGTTCCTCTTTTAGAACGGGTTAATTCACTCACTTGTATAGGATAAGATTTCTTTCCACCATTTTCGTATCTGATGAAATTATCTTTACCATCTCTATAAGAATGAATTTCCATAAAGGTTGATAAAGCGTTGACGACTGCTCCACCAACACCATGAAGACCACCAGCAGTTTTATAGTTAGTATCGTCGAATTTTCCTCCGGCGTGTAAGGTTCTATAAACCATATCAAAACCGGACATTTTTTCTTTGTGATTGTAATCGCAAGGGACACCTCTTCCCTCGTCTATAACAGTTATTGAGTTATCCGCATGGATTATTACGCTTATTTTCTTACCGAAACCAGCATTTGCTTCATCGACTGCGTTATCGACTATCTCCCATACTAAATGGTGTAAGCCGTTAATATCAGTCGAACCAATATACATGCCAGGGCGTTCTCTAACAGGCTCAAGGCCTTTTAACATTGTTAAATTATCAGCAGTGTAGTTATTAGCCATATTTATTTGTTCTTTCTTTCCAATTCCATAAAAAATTATAGCAATATTTTTTAAATATATCTATTATATAGAAGTAATATATTTTATTGCGCGATTGGAGTTACTATGAATATTTTCTACATCGTATTGATAACCCTAGGTATAGCTATATCAGGTTATTTAATAGGCTCTATTTCCTGGGCGGTGATTATCACTAAATTCGTCTTCCACATCGATATATACAAAGTTGGTTCAGGTAACGCTGGAGGTACTAATGTTGGAAGAGCCATAGGGAAAAAGTGGGCTATTATTACTATTGTTCTGGATGTAATTAAGTGCTTAGTTCCCTTGTGGAGTTGGTTCTTCATCTTAACCTTGAGTCCTTTAAATGGATTTATGTCCGAGAATATAGGTTCTTTCCCTCTAAGTTTCTTCTATTACTTAGCTGGTTTTACTGCTTCTATAGGTCATATTTACCCCCTCTACTTCCATTTCAAAGGTGGGAAAGCCGTCAGTTGTTTTGGAGGCTTTATCTTAGGTACTAACTGGATGTTGATGGTCTTAGGATTTGGAACCTTCTTATTAACCTTAAAATGGAAAAAGAGAGTTTCTCTTTCTTCTATAAGCGGAACAGTCGTCTGCATGGTTCTAGCTATAGTAACAGCTATAGTTAATCAATTCTGCTCCAACGTTCTAGGAATCTCCTTCTGGTTCTTCCCTGGACCGAAGTTTGATTCTTACTATATGTATTCAATCTTCGTTATTATCTATGGTTTATTAGTAATCTTCTTACATAAACGTAACATTAATAGATTAGTCAATCACACCGAACCTGAAACTCACTTTTATAAAGAAGGTGAAGTAAGACAATCTAATTACGATCAAGATAAATAATTATATTAAAAAAAGCCGCTAATAAGCGACTTTTTTAGTGATTCTATTTCTTGCTTTGAGCGTCTCTAACTGAGCGCATAACCTGTCTTACTTGAGCTTCAGAAGGCTTTCTACCCATTGATGAGAACATCGCTCTAATGACTTTTTCATCGATAGGAGGATGTTTCTTTAATTCTCTTTTAAAGACGTATCTCGAAACAAAATAACCGATAAGTAAACCTCCTACGACGCACAAGATTACAATACCAGCAATCCAACCACCGGAGATTTCAACTAATGATATAGGTGCCATTGTTCTTCTTTCCTTTCTTAATAAAGAAAAGTCGGGTCAAATAACCCGACATTTAAATTAAATAAAATTAAGCGCGGGAATCGTATTCACCAGTATCGGTTCTAACCAAAATCTTATCGCCGTTTTTGATGAACATAGGGACTTTAACAACATATCCAGTCTCTAAAGTCGCATCTTTTTGAGGTTTGTTAATGGTATCACCTTTAACAGCATCCTCAGTGTAAGTGACAGTTAAAGCAACTTTAACTGGTAACTCAACACCCATAATTTCACCTTCGTAAGAGATGATTTGGACAGGTAAATTATCACATAAGAAGTTAGATTCTCTCTTCAATTGCTCTTTAGGAATAGAAACTTGTTCGTAAGTTTCATTGTCCATAAAGACGAAGAAAGTGCCATCATCATAGGAATAATTGTATTTTTTCTTGTCTAAGAAGCAGACTTTAACCTTGTCTCCTCCACCAAAGGTAATATCTTTGATAGTGCCAGAGCGAAGATCCTTAACCTTAACTTTGACGACCATTTTTCTCATGGCAGTCTTGTTTTGTAAGGTATCTAAGACTTGTAATAAAGTTCCATCTTGATCGATGATTTGACCAGGAGTTAAATCATTGGAAATAATAATATCCGCCATATTTCTATCCTCCTAGTTATTATCTCTTCTCCTTGTGAAGAGTTTTCTTTTGGCAGTGAGGGCAATATTTTTGAAGTTCGATTCTGTTAGGGACATTCTTCTTATTTTTTGAATTGATGTAGTTTTCATTGCCGCAAACTGTGCAAACTAATGTGATTTCATTTCTTGAATCCGCCATAAAAATTCCTTCCTTTCTCTAAGGTACGTTGTTTAATATAACATATAAGCAAATCTATTTCCATATAAACTTAACTTTTTAAATTAAAAATTTCTTGCTAATTTGACTTTTGAAAATTTATGATTTTTTTCAAAAACTAGTTATATTTACTTTATATCGACATAGAAACTACTAAGAAATTACTAATTATATACTTTAAGTTTACAAAATAAGTGTTTTTATAAAAAATATAATTTTTTTAAGTTTACAGATTAAATTTAAAATATATATTTACTTCTCTATTATTATAAATGATTTTTGCTATACTTTCATTGGGGGTTATATATGAAAAAGAACGTTGTAAGAATCGGTAACAAATTGTTAGGAGGAGATAATCCCATCCTCATTCAAACTATGGCTAATATCAAGACTAGCAGAGTCGATGAAATATTAGAAATGGATAAAGATTTGAGCGAATTGGGCAACGATCTACTCCGTCTATCAGTTTTAGATGAAGAAGACGCTGAAGCTTTTAAATATTTAACTTCTCATACTTCTACCCCACTAATTGCTGATATTCACTTCAATTATTTATTCGCTTTAAAAGCTATAAAAAATGGCGCTGCAGCAATAAGAATCAATCCAGGTAATATTGGAGGAGAAGATAAATTAGCTAGAGTTATAGATTTAGCTAAGAGAAAAGGTATTCCTATGAGAATAGGAATTAACTCCGGCTCCCTTCCTACCTCTCAAGTCTCTAAAAAGTCCTCTGTAGAGGCTTATATTGATACTTTAAAAGATACTTTGAGGGTATTTGATAAATATGATTATCACGATTTAGTTCTCTCTTTAAAATCTTCTGATCCTAATATTACTTATCAAGCATATAAAAGAGCCTATGAAGAATTCCCTTACCCTTTGCATATAGGTGTTACTGAAGCTGGTGAGGGTTATCTAGGGGCTTTGAAATCTTCCGTAGCCTTAGTTCCTCTACTTAGAGAAGGAATAGGAGATACCATTAGAATTTCTCTTTCTAACCCTCCTAGAGATGAGGTAATAGCGTGTAAGCATCTATTAAAGGATATGGGTTTAAGAAAAAATGTTCCCACTCTAGTTTCCTGCCCTACTTGCGGAAGAACACAAGTAGATTTGATGAAGACTGTTAAAATTGTAGAAAAACATTTAGAAAAGATTAATGTAGATATGAAAATTGCTATCATGGGCTGCCCTGTAAATGGACCTGGAGAAGCTAAAGATGCTGATTTAGGTTTAGCAGGAGGAGTCGATTCATTCCTCTTCTTTAAAAAAGGAAAAGCTATTAAATCTATGAGAGAAGATGAGGCAGTTAAATATTTATTAGAACAAATAGATTTATTAGCTTCAAAATCTTAATAAAACTATAAAAAAACGCATTATTAGGAATTCTCCTCAATGCGTTTTTTTAATTAATTTCCTCTTTTTTTCTTAGATTTTCTTACATTAGGTTCCTTATAAGAAACGAAAGAATAATGAGTACCTTCGTTAGTATTACGTTGATCTAGATTCTTTTTAATAATTTCATCTTTATGACGTTGCTTTACTAATTGGATTGCTTTTCTTCTCTTCTTCTTATAATTAGGCTTAACTTCGTGGCCTCTAAGTTTTCTTAATTTTTGCTTGATAGCTTTTTCTAAGTAGATATTGTTCTTTTGAGGCTTCTTTTCAATTTTAGAGAGATTTCTTTCTTCTTTAAGTTGACTATTTCTAAGTGACATAAAGGTGAAATCTACACCTCTATTAATCAATTCCCTCGCTCTAGAAGTATCATCGTTAGAATAAAAGACGTAAGATACACCTTTTTTATAGAAGCGCCCAGCACGACCAGCTCTGTGGAAATAATAGATGATATCGTAAGGGAGATTTAGCGATATAACAGTTGTAACATCTTTAATATCTACACCTCTAGCAGCGATATCGGTACAAAGAAGTAAATTAGATTTCCCTTCTTCGAAGTCTTTGTAGGCCTTTCTTTGATCTCTTTTATTCATCTCACCGGAGATTACTAAGTGATTAATTTTATTTTTATTTAATATTTCACTCACTTCTCCTATTTCGCTCTTTTTAGAGACAAAAGCCATAATTTTTTCACTAGGATTGAGATTTTTAAGAAAATTAACCAAGGCTTGACCAATAGAAACATGCTTTATATCTACTAAATAATGAGAGATGTTGGAAGCGTTAATTTCATTGTTAGATAGGTCTAAAAGAGTATCTGCACCTATATATCTTCTTACCAATCTATTTAAATGTTCATCTACTGAAGCGGTAAATAAATATTTATTAGCTTTAATATCTAAACCTAAAATTGAATTAAGTTGTTCTTCAAAACCTCCAAAAAGAATCATATCTCCTTCATCAATAATTAAATTATTTACATATTTTAAATTGAATTGGCTCAATCTTTTAATAAATTGATCAGGTGTGGCAACAATGATATCTTCATTGAATTTATCTTCTTTAATAGCGGTAGAAGAAATAATTACAGAAGTGAAATCTTTATAAATTTTCTTAAATTGAGAAAGATTTTTATTAACTTGCAAGGCAAGGATGGAGGTAGGAACAATAATTATTTCTTGAGTGAAATTCTTCCCTTCTTCTAAATCCTCTAAAAGAGGAATTAGGTAGGCTAAAGTCTTTCCCGAACCTGTGGGAGCTTTAATCAAAGCGGATTTATTCTTCTTAAGAAGAGGGATGGCTTGTTCTTGAACGGGAGAAGGTTGATTTATTCCTTGTCCTTCCAAGATATCAACTAACTTCTTATCGACGTTTAAATCTTGAAAATTCATTATTCTTCTTTTCCTTTTATTTCTAAACCTAAAATATCAGTATTTTCACTAGGAACATAAGAAGGAGCTTGGCACATAGTGTCGTAAGCTTGTAAATTTTTAGGGAAAGCGACGACATCTTTAATGTTATCAGTCTTACAGATAATCATAGTTAATCTCTCTAAACCGATAGCAAATCCACCGTGAGGAGGAGTGCCGTATTTTAGTGCATCGACGAAGAATCCGAATCTCTCCTTGATATCTTCTTGAGATAATCCTAGTAATTCAAAGACTTTTTCTTGAACTTTTGAATCGTAGATTCTTAAAGAACCTGAAGACAATTCATAACCGTTCATAACTGTATCGTAAGCGTAAGATAAAACTTTAGTAGGATCTTTATCTAAATTTATTAAATCTTCATCTCTAGGTCTAGTGAAAGGGTTAGATAAAGATTCATAATGATCATCGACTTTTTCAAATAGAGGCCAGTCGATGACGAATAAAGGCTTAAAGACATTAGGATCAGTTAAGCCTAATTCTTTACCATATTTAGATCTAATTGCACCTAAAGCGATACATAATCTTTCGTTATCTTCATCAGCTCCGACAATCAAAAGGTCGTTATCTTTCATATTGGTCTTCTCTTTTAGTTCATTTAAAACCTCTTCAGAATAAAATTTATTTAAAGAAGAAGTTAAAACTCCATTCTCACACTTGAAGAAAGAAACCCCGTGAATTTTGAACTTTTTAGCTAAATCATTATCTTTATCCATGACTTTTCTAGAAGTAGAAGGTCCCACTCCAGGAACAACTAAACCTTTGATGGGTTTATTCTTGAAAGCTTCAAAACTTCCCTGAGAAAGGATGGAAGTTAAATCGACCAATTTCAAATCAAATCTCAAATCAGGTTTATCTGAACCGTAGATGTTGATAGCATCGTGATAAGAAAGTCTCTCGAATTTAGGTAAAGTGACATTTAAGACATCTTTAAAAATGTTAGAAAGTAAACCTTCGATGACATTTAAGACGTCTTCTCTTTCAATAAAGGACATCTCAGCGTCGATTTGAGTGAATTCAGGTTGTCTATCCGCTCTTAAATCTTCATCTCTATAGCATCTAGCAATTTGATAATATCTATCCATTCCACCAATCATCAACAATTGCTTAAAGATTTGAGGAGATTGAGGTAGAGCGTAGAATTGTCCAGGGAAAATTCTAGAAGGCACTAAATAGTCTCTAGCTCCTTCAGGAGTAGATCTAATCAAAGTCGGAGTTTCGACTTCTAAAAAGCCTAAAGAATCGAAATATCTATGAGCAGAGGCAACTATTTGCGCTCTTTTTATTAAGTTTTCTTGTAGACAAGGACGACGTAAGTCGAGATATCTAGTTTTGAGTCTAGTATCCTCTAACGCATCAGTTTGACTTGCGACTATAAAAGGAGGAAGCATAGATTTAGAGAAAACTTTAATAGAAGAAGCGACGACTTCAATATCTCCAGTAGCAATATTGGGGTTTTTATCTTGTCTTTCTCTAACTTTACCTTGAACTTGAACGCAATATTCAGATTTCAATTCAACTTTTTCAAATAAGCTAGGTTCAATATAGATTTGAGTGATACCATAACGATCTCTTAAATCCATGAATACTAAAGCACCTAAATTTCTTACTTTAGATACCCATCCTACTAAAGTAACTTCTTCTCCAACATTCGATATACGAAGTTCACCATTATTTTTATTACGTAACATACAACAACCTTCTTTCTTGACTATTTTTTAAAGTGATTATTTAAATAAGATACCAATTGATCTAAATCGGAAGTAGAGACGACTTCTTGACTTCTCTCTTTCAAATTTTTGACGATTACTGAATCAGGATTATAATCGTCGAAAATCAAGGCGTATGAAGCATTTTTCCTATCTGCCATCTTCAGAGAACCATTTAAGGCTTTAGAATAAGAAGAAGAGGAAACATAATAACCTTCAGAGCGCAATTCATCTTCTAATATTATAGGGAAAGTATCCTTCTCTTTCCTTAAATCTATGACGAAGAAATCTAAATCTCCTTTGTAATTTTTCAACAAGGCATCTTTTCTTTGTTCATCTAAAGATAAAAGCAATCTTTCCATACCATAAGAGAAACCGATACCTTCAAAATCAGGTCCTCCTATTTCCTTCATCAAAGAACCGTATTGTCCTCCTCCACCAATAGCACCTAAATCCATATTCATTGGATCGTAGAGTTCAAAAACCAAGCCGGTGTAATAATCTAGACCTCTAACTAATCTAGGGTCGAGTTTATAGGAAATATTTAAAGATTCTAAGACTGAAATGATAGTATTTAATTCTTTCTTATCTTCTTCAGTTAAGAAATCAGTAATAAAAGGAGCTTCTTTATTTATTTCTACATCCGAAGGGACCTTGCAATCTAAAATACGTAAGACATTTTGCTGATATCTTCTGTGGCAGTCTTCACACATAGAATCTAATTTAGGAGCGTAAAATTCCTTCAAAGCCTCTCTGTATTTAACTCTCGATTCAAAAGAACCTAAGAAATTGATTTTTAATATCAAAGAATGACCAAGAAGTTCTTCAGCAGCTCTATAGAACAACAACAAAGCATCCAAAGTAGTTTGGATATCGATTTTAGAATCGAAAAATTCGATACCAAATTGAGATAATTGTCTCAATCTTCCCTTTTGAGGTCTTTCAAAACGGAAGACAGGTCCACAGTAATAGAATCTCAAAGGTAAGTCAGGGCTAGCGTACAATTTATTTTCAATGACCATACGGTTGACTCCAGCGGTGAATTCAGGTCTTAAGACGTAATCGTGTTCACCTTTAACATCTAAACCAAACATTTCTTTAGAGACGATATCAGAGGATTCTCCTACACCTCTTACAAATAATTTCTTCTCCTCAAAAGAAGGAATTTCAATTCCTTCAGCGCCGTATTTCTCCGCGTAAGCTGACAATAGACTTCTTATAGAATCGTAAACCTTTTTATCTTTAGCAATAAAATCTAAGGTTCCACGAGGTTTATTTATAGTTTCTGACATATATTTTCTCCTTAGTGCGATGTACGTTTAACCGAATAAACCGATTTAATGTTCATCAAATTAGTAAATAATTTATCTAAGACTGAAGCGTTATCAATCAAAGCTGTAACTGAGACTACAGTCACCCCTTTATTGGCTTTATAACGAGCGGAAATATTAGTTAAACCCGCTCCGTAAGATGTGATAGTGTTCATAATATCCACTAGCAAGCCATTGCGGTCGTAGCATTCAAGGACGAAATCTACAGGATATTTTTTAGTCTTGTCGAGTTCAGGATTCCAGATGACACTGACGATTCTAGCGTGCTCATGAGCAATATTGGGACAATCTTTTCTATGAACTTTGATTCCTCTTCCCTTAGAGACATAACCTATAATTTCATCCCCAGGAATCGGTGTACAGCAGTTAGCTAGACTAATCAACGCCGAATCTCCATTTTCCAATAAGACCGCATCCTCAGAAGAAATCTTCTTTTTGAGAATATTAGCTTTCTTCAATTCATCTTCTAAATGATCTTGAAGAGCCTCTTGAGAAGAACGATTGATGTTCAAGAAATCCAAAATAGCATTAGGCATAATGGTCTTATTTGCTACTTTGAAGTAGAGATCATCTAAATCTTTAACTTGGAAGTTAGCAAATAACTTCTGATCGGTTAAGAGCTTTTCAATGCTATTCCACGAAGTAGAAAGTTTTCTTTCTCTAATAGAATCTTTCAAGGAATTTCTTCCTTTATCTACTTGTTCCTGCTTAGTAAATTCAGAATTAAGTTTACTTAAATATTTACGGATGTGAGATTTAGCAAAACCGGTTCCAGCTATATTTAACCACTCGGAATTAGGTTGAGCGTCTTTTCTAGTGATAATTTCTACCATGTCACCAGTTTTTAATTTGGTAGAAAGAGGAACTAATTTATTGTTGACTTTCGCCCCTGACAAAGAATTACCTAACCCAGTGTGAATTCTATAAGCAAAGTCGATAGGAGTCGCGCCGTTAGGAAGATCTATAACCTTACCTTTAGGGGTAAAAACATAGACGTTAGCGTTAAAGATATCTTCTTTCAGCTGCGATTCATATTCTTTAGCGTTTAAATCATCCCTACCTTCATAAGACATTCTGACAAAATCTTTAAACCAATGTAATCTCGCTTCGATATCTTTTTGCTCAGAGCGAGGATCGTAGGAAGTGCCTTCTTTATAACGCCAGTGAGCCGCGATTCCCCCTTCTGCAGTCTCATCCATTTCCTTAGTTCTAATTTGAATTTCGAAGACGTGACCATCTCCAGATAAAATAGTCGTGTGCAAAGATTGATACATATTAGGTTTAGGAACCGCGATGTAATCTTTAAATCGGCCTGGAACTGGAGTGAATGACGAATGGATATAACCTAAGATTTCATAACAGTTAGTCTCAGTCTTAGTAATGATACGCAAAGCTAAAATATCGTATATATCTTCGAACTTTTTGTTCTTTATATACATCTTTTTGTAGATGGAATAAATAGATTTTACACGAGCGGAAATTTCATATTCTAGATTTGTAGTAGATAATATAGATTGAATCTTCGCCTTTAAAAATTGCAAGGAAGAATCAATTTGATTGTAGGATTTCTGTAATTTCTTTTCGATATCGTTATAAATATCAGGATGTAAATAATACAAAGACAAATTTTGCATTTCAGACATCAAAGAATTTAAACCTAGACGATGAGCAATAGGCACGTAAACATCTAAAGTTTCATTAGAAATCCTCACCTGTTTAGCTGGGGGTTGGAATTGAAGAGTACGCATGTTGTGCAATCTGTCAGCTAATTTAATGATGATGACACGAATATCGGCTGCCATCGCCAAGAAAATTTTACGGTGATCTTCAGCTTGGAAGTCGGAATTATGGAAATCGGATAATCTAGTAATTTTAGTTAAAGATTCCACTAAGAAAGCGACTTCTGAGCCAAATGTTTGTTCAATATCTTCTTTTGTAGTATCGGTATCTTCAATTGTATCGTGAAGTAAACCAGCGATTATAGTATCAGGGCTAGTTTGCATGGATGACAAAATCATCGCGACACCTAGGACGTGAGAAACGTAAGGATCACCAGATTTTCTAAACTGACCTTCGTGCTTTTTATCAGCGTACTTATAGGCCTTTTCAATTCTCTCTAAATCAGATTTGTTAGTGATATAACGAGAATATGAAGCTTTAAGTTCATCGAATGTAACTAACTTATTTTCTATAACCATAACAAAAAGACAAAATTAATGAGGGAATTTAATCAATGATTCGTAAGGAGTTTTCTTAAATAAATCGCGACCTTTTAAGTCAGTTAATTCAATTAGAGTTAAAAGTCCGACGACTTCTCCACCCATCTCAGTGATGAGTTCTTCAACAGCTTTCAAAGTTCCACCAGTGGCGAGTAAATCGTCAACAACGCAGACTTTAACACCTTTTTTGATTGAAAATTCAGGAAGTTCAATAGTAGCGGTATTGTATTCTAAAGTATATGTTTTAGAGATGACTTTACCAGGTAATTTACCTTTCTTTCTAGCCATGACAAATCCCTTACCCATATATAATGCTAAAGGAGCACCAAAGACAAAGCCTCTAGATTCAGGTCCAACGATGATATCAGGGTTCCACTTTTCTGCGATTTCCGCCATTTTGGAAATGGTATATTTAAAAACTTCTCCGTCTCCTAATAGAGGTGAGACATCCTTAAAAGAAATTCCTTCTTTAGGAAATCCTTCGGTAATTCCAATGTATTTTTCTAATTCCATAAAAAAACTCCTTAAAAACAATAATTAGTATATCATATTTAATAACTTAAAGTTATTGATACTTAACATGATCTCATATTTAATTTCTAAAATTTGTTTTTTTGACTTATAATGAGGTCATGATAAAGATTATTGAACCTATAGGTTTTTGCAACGGAGTTAAAAGCGCAATCAAAAAAGTAGAGGAAGTTAGGGAAAAATATCCCAATAAGAAAATCGTCTTCCTCCATCCTTTTGTCCACAATGCTAAAACTCACAAGATGCTTTTAGATAAGGTAAAAGGTGAAGATTACGATCCCAACAAAGATCCCAAATATTATTTCGATTCATATTTCGTCTTCCCTGCCCACGGTTTTATTAAAAAAGAGCAACTTCTAGTGCATTACCTTATAGCTAATAGAATCGATTGTACATGTCCATTTTTAATCGCCTCAAAAGGTATGATGAAAAAAGATTTAAATAATGGTAAAACAGTTTATTTTATCGGGAAAGATACTCACGCTGAAACTCTTTCAGTCTTAGATAGCGATCCTAGAATCAAATTTATTTCGGAAAAGAAGTTGAATAATTATGATTTCAATACTTTTAACGACGATAAAGCTGTAGCAATCTATCCCCAATCTACTCTATCTATGAGTGTGTATGATAAATTTACTGAAGCTATTAAAAAAAGAGATGATTCTGCAAAATTTAAATTTTTTCCTTTATGTCATGAATGTGTCGACCGCTGGAAGAAAGGTTTATCTCTAGATGAAGGTGAATTTAATTCTATCATCGTCATAGGTGATCAATCCTCTTCTAACGCTATCGAATTCTACAATATGTTAAAGCAAAAATATGAAGATAAAAGCATATATCTAGTCCCTGATGTCGAGAAATTAAAAGAAATAATTGATGAAATTAACTTCTCTAATAACGTCTATTTAGCAAGTGCGACTTCCGCTTCTAACGAAACAGTAGACGCCATAGAAAAAATCTTAAATAAAGCTTACAACAGACGTTTTATCAAAGCTTTTAAAAGAAACAAAAAAGCATAAGCCTTAGATTTAAAAATAGTCTAAGGCTTTTAAAATTGTAGATTTTCTAGATTTTAATTTTTCATCTTCTCTATTCGATAGAATGTCATCAATTAGTTTTAATTGAGATATTAAATATTTTTTAAGAAGAGGGTCTTTATTGATCAAAGGATACTTGCCGTAAATTAGTTCTATTTCGTTCATTTCTTCTTGCCCGTGAGTCGCAATAATAATTGGATAGAAATGCTTAGATTCTTCGATATAGACTTCTTTGGCAATTTTAAAATTTAAAGAAATCAAAGTCATTCTTAATAAATAGTAATCAGTTTGAGGTTCGAGGATGAATTTTTCAATAGAAGGAAGGATATCTTTAGATTCTTTAAGAATAGAAGAAATAGTATTTCCTCCCATTCCACATATAGCGACTTGTTTAATTTCCCTTTTTCCAACAACTTTAAGCCCATCACCAAAAAGTGGCTCTATTAAGCCGTTTAATTCATATTCATTAATAGAATTAACTAACTTTTCATAAGGTCCTTTAATGACTTCAGAGGCGTAGATTTTACCTTGAAAACCTTTTTTATACAAGTAAATAGGAAGAAATCCGTGGTCACTTCCAACATCCAAAAAAGGTGAAATAGAAAAATCTATTTCTCTGTATATTTTTTCTAATCTAGGTGATAATTTAATCTCTTTTTTTCTCATTAGTTAAATATTCTTTAAGTTTTTTATTAGCCTCTAAATAAATTTGGTTAGCTCTTTGTTTAGTTTTACCAATCTTCTCTCCTATAGCGGAAAAAGATATCTTAGAATCTTGTAAACGCATAGAGAGAACTTGATATTCGACATCATTTAAAACGGCCTTCATAGCTTGAAGAATCTCTGAGCTAGAATATTCTTGTTCCTCTTCTTCATTAGATTCATCAGAATAATATTCATATTTATCTTTATCATCGTCATCGCTCTTATCTAGAGATTCAAATTTAGGCTCTAAAATAAGTTGAGTTTCAATCCATTCAGGAGTGACATTTTCTTTGTATTCTCTAGCTATTTCTTCGTAAGTAGGTTCCCTATTGTATTTTTGAGTTAATTCAGCGCTAATCTTCTTGATTTTTCTTAATTGAGCCTTATATTTTTCAGGTAATTTTATCATAGATTTATTGTTACCTAACTTCTTTAATATCTCAGTTTTAATACAGGAAGTTGCAAATGTTGAAAAACGCAAACCTTTAGTATAGTCGTAATTATTTGCTGCATCGCATAATCCTTGGTAACCATCTTGAATTAAATCATCTAAAACTAGCGAATTATCGCTCATAATAAAACCTTTAGCGATGGAATGAACAAGTCTAAGATTAGAACAAATCAGTTTATTTCTCGCTTCTTCGGCTTCTTGTTTATTACCAGTTGCAATGATTTTACCTAGTTCTAATTCTTCTTCTTTGCTTAAAAGAGGATATTTAGAGATTTCACTACTCAAAAAAGGGCTTAGTGACCCGTAGGAAGAATTATAGATGTAGTTAATCTTATCTTTAGAATTGCCCATGTAGATATTATAGACTTCAGATATTGCAAAATACAAATTAACTACAGTTAATAATCTAGGTTTTATAAGCCCTTTTTGACAATTTTTATAAATTAGAATCGTCTAGATAATCCTTGAGTTGTTTAGAACGAGCAGGATGTCTTAATTTCTTGATAGCTTTAGCTTCAATTTGTCTGATTCTCTCTCTTGTGACGCCAAATTCTTTACCGACTTCTTCAAGAGTGTGATTTCTACCATCATCTAAACCGTATCTAAGTCTAATGACTCTTTCTTCTCTATCGGTTAATTCAGTTAAGACTTCATTTAATTTATCCTTCAATAAAGAGGTATTAGCGTGCTTGACAGGAGATTCAGATTCCTTATCTTCAATAAAGTCACCAACGTGGCTATCTTCTTCTTCACCGACAGGTTTTTCCATAGAGATAGGATCAGTGGCGATAAGTTGAATTTCTCTAATTTTTTCTTCGCTTAAATTTAAGCCATTTTTAGCCAATTCATCAGAGATTTCTTGAGCGGTAGGATCTCTGTTTAACTTTTGAACTAATTGACGAGAAGTTCTTTGAATCTTGTTGATAGTTTCAACCATGTGGACGGGTATTCTAATAGTTCTAGCTTGATCAGCTAAAGCACGAGTAATAGCTTGTCTAATCCACCAAGTAGCGTAAGTTGAGAATTTATATCCCTTCTTGTAATCGAATTTATCGACCGCTTTCATTAAACCGATGTTACCTTCTTGAATTAAATCTAAGAATTGCATACCGCGGTTAACATAATGCTTAGCAATAGAAATAACTAATTTTAAGTTGCAGTTAGTTAGTTCTTCTTTAGCTAAAGCTCCATCTTCCCCACCGGCTTCAATTCTTTTAGCGATTGCAACTTCCTCTTCTTTAGTCTTTAAGACCCTATATTTACCGATTTCTCTTAAATATTGCTTAACAGGATCGGAATTGTGGAAGTCGTCATAATCACTAGTAATGGGAGTCGAAGTTGATTTAGGACGTCCTTTTTTAACTTTAGGAACATATTCAACGATGTTATCTTCATCAGCTAAACCATCATCAATAGAATCGTCGATAGCTTCCAATTCCTCATCGGTGATATCTTCTTCTTCGATATCCTCATCAGAATCGGGATATTCCTCTTCGAACATCTCATCTTCTTCAACTAAAACACCTTTTTCTCTAGCGTAGTCAAAAAGAGCTGAAAATTCTTCGTCGGAGATATCTAATTCGGTCATAGCATTCAAGATGTCATCTTGAGTTAATTTTCCGTTTTTCTTAGATTTACTCTTCTTTAAGATAATTTCTTTCCAATCATTCAATTGGTTACCTTTGGCTTCTTCTTCAGCGTATTCTTCGTCAGAAACCATTAATTTATTTGATAATTTTTTACCTTTTTTCTTAGATTTAGGCGACTTTTCTTCATCTTCTTCAAGATCTAAGTAACCTTCGTCATCTAAGACAACAGTATCATCATCTTCTTCAAATTCTTCTTCAACTTTCTTTTTACGACCCATAAAACCCCCTATCTAGTCTTTCGAGCTTTTTTTAACTCGTTTTCATATTTGAGGGTGAATTTCTTATGACGAGTTAGCAACATATCGCAAACCATCTTGTCAAATACATCACCATTAGCAGGCATCTTGCAAGCGAAAATTCGTTCACAAATTTCTAGTGATTGCACCTTCTGTCTTTTACATTTATTTAATTCATTCTTGTTATCAGAATTATACTCTATGCAGAAGGATTCATATTCATTGATTTTGCCTTCGAAATAGTCTTTATCTTCCCTCAATATATATTTTACGCCCTGCGTCAAATTATCTTTATAATAATCTCCAATATATCCCATAAAGAGGTTGAAAACATCATATCCAAAAATAAAATGAGCTGAGACAAAATAATCGAATTTTTCCTTACAAGTGAGCATTTCAATTAAGATTTGAGTTTCCGTGTTCATTAACGACCTCTTATTAAGAGATAATTTAACTTCTGGTATTACCTTACTCACATAGCTTCCTATAGCGGAATATATATCAATTTTTTCTAAATTTGAATGGACGTGAACGCTATGTTCAATCTCTTTTTTTTCTACTCTATTCTTGTTTTTTACAAAATCGTAGTCTTTCATATAAGAGACTATTATCTCTCTTTTCATATCAAAAGAAGTAGAAATTTCATCAATAATCAATTCTCTAGCTAACTTAGAGCTAGGTAAATAAGGCATATATTTTGATAAGAAGGCCTCTTTTTTCTCGAGAGTATCTAAGAGATTCCTTTCAGTTAAATATCTTAAAGAGTGAGAAAGAGGCAAATCTAAGCTATTTATTTGATTAATTAATTCTTCTTTCCCTAAGGCATTTAAAACCTCATCAGCATCTTTGCCCCCTCTGAAAGGAGAAACGACTTTAAAGGAAATTCCTTCTTTTAAAAACACAGGTATATTCTTATTTTCTGCTAATTGTCCCGCTTCATCAGAATCCAAGCAAAGTCTGATTTCTACACCTAAATTTTTAAATAAAGAAATGTGCTCTTTAGTTATTGCTGTACCCATAATAGCTACAGAAGAAGTTATATTTGCTCTATATAAAGCTATAACATCCATAAAGCCTTCAACAACGTAGAGATAACCGTCCCTTTTGCAAGTTTTCTTAGCGTTGTTGTAATTATATAGCAAAGTGGACTTATTGAAGATTTCGGATTCAGGTGAATTGACATATTTTCCTAGAGATTCATCACCCTTTTTATACCTACGACCAGAAAAACCAACTATATCCCCTTCAATATTAGAGACTGGGAACATAATTCTATCTTCGTAGCGATCAACAATATCGTGAGATGACAAAAGTCCAGCTTTACTAAGCAATTCTATAGAATAATTTTCTTTCTTAGTAAGGTAAGAAATTGATTTTTTAGTATCAAGAGGAGCATAACCTAGATTGAAATGATTAATAACATCTTCATCTAATCCACGCTCTAAAAGATACAATTTAGCTTCATGGCCTTGGTTAGTCGCTAAAGAAAAGTGATAAAAATCAGCCAATTTACTCACAGCTTCTAGTTCTTTACCATTCTTCTTCTCTCTTAAAGGTTTCTTTTTGTAATTTAAGAAAGATTGTGGTAGATCTAGATGACAAATTTCACATACTTTTTTTACAGCATCAACCCAAGAACATTTCTCAATCTTCTCTACAAAGGTAACAGGATGACCACCTTCATTGCAAACGAAGCATTTGAAGATATTCTTCTCCACGTTTATTTGCATTGAAGGATCAGTGTCATTGTGAAAAGGACAGATAGCTTTGTAATTCTTACCATTTTTAATCACTTTGCAGTAGTAACTAACAACGTCAAGAATCTTAGCTTGTTTCAAAACTTCATTGATTTCATCAAAGTTAAAAGACATGTCAATTCCTCCTTTCAAGTGATAAATAGTATATTTTTAGTAGTTTCTTTGTAGTTTCTTTATTTTTATTTAGTTAATTGCTCTTTTAGATAACTATTTAGTTCAGAAATCTTAATTCTAACTTGTTCCATAGAATCACGCTCTCTGACAGTTACAGAATCATCTTCTTCAGATTGGAAATCATAAGTAATACAGTAAGGTGTACCTATAGCATCTTCCCTTCTATATCTCTTACCAATAGAGCCAGTTTGATCGAAGACGACATCAAAATCTTTTGCTAATAAGGACCACAATTTATCTTTAGCTTGATCAACTAATTTATTAGATAAAGGTAAGATAGCTGCAGTATAAGGAGCGAGCTTCTTATCTAATCTAAGAACAATTCTCTTTTCTCCTCCGACTTCTTCTTCATCGTAAGCGTCGCAGAATAAGGCTAGTAATAATCTGTCACAACCGAATGAAGGTTCAATAACATGAGGAATGTATCTAGTATTATCTTCAGGATCCAAGTAAGTTAAGTCTTGACTAGAGGCATTTTGATGTCTAGATAAGTCGTAATTAGTTCTAGAAGCAATTCCCATCAATTCTCCCCAACCTAACGACGGGAAGAAATATTCTATATCAGTAGTACCTTTAGAATAGAAAGCTAATTCAGTGGGTTCGTGATCTCTGTATCTAAGATAATCAGGTTTCAAACCTACTTTTTCGACAAAGGATAAGCACTCTTGTTTCCAATAATCAAAGTATTTTGCGTCATTTTCATCGCTAGGTTTGTAGAAGAATTCAATTTCCATTTGAGTAAATTCTCTAGTTCTGAAGGTGAAATTACCCGGAGTTATTTCATTTCTAAAGGCTTTTCCTATATCGCATATACCAAAAGGTAATTTGGCTCTAGCAGTTCTTTGGACGTTTTTAAAATTGACGAATAATCCTTGAGCTGTTTCAGGTCTTAAATAAGCTTCTGAAGAAGAATCTTCAGTAACACCTATAAAAGTCTTAAACATCATTTGGAATTGTCTTATAGGAGTGAAAGAAGTTGAATCGCAGGAAGGACATTTAATCTCTCCAGATTGAATTAAATCGTTCATCTCTTTGCTAGTCAATCCATCGACATCTAATTCGGGCTTATTTTCTTTAATTAATTTGTCAGCTCTAAATCTCTCGTGGCAATGTTTGCAGTCAACTAAAGGATCGTGGAAGTTATCTACGTGTCCAGTAGCCTTCCAAACTTTAGGATTCATAATAATCGCAGGGTCGATTTCATAAACGTTCATCTTTTCTCTAACGAAATGCTGTCTCCAGACGTTTCTAAGGTGGTTTTCTACTAAAGTACCTAATTGACCATAATCCCAAGTGTTAGATAAACCGCCGTATATCTCACTAGAAGGATATAAGAATCCTGAAGTTACTAAATGAGTTGTAATAGTTTCAAAACTGTATTTTCTTTTTAAATCTTCTTTCATATTAATTCCTTTCGAATAAATTAAATCATATCTATTATGAACTAATTTTCTTTTATTTATTACCTTTTTTTCTGTTTTCTAGATACATATCTAAGGATTTAATTTCCGTTGATAGTTGCTCGAATAAGAAATGTCTTTCTTCTTCTAAGACCCTTAAACAACTAGCTTCAGGTAATTGCGTCTTTTTCATCCTCATTTCATCAACCATGAAGATATAGCGAAGGACTTTAAGATAGTTGTTATCTTCTTTTATAGTCATCAATTCTTGGGCACAATGAGAACAAAGATATCCACCTTCATCCCAAGAAAAGGAGATGATATTATTTTTCTTCCCGCAGTTGACACAACCTCCTGTCTCCGGTTCATAACCCAAGTATCTAATAACACTAGAAGTGAAGATTAAGACTAAAGTTAAGGTATCAAAGCCTTCATTCACCCCTTCTAAGAACTTTTCGTAATAGAGATAAGGTATTTCTCGATCTCTATCTTGGAAAAACTTAATTAAAAGTTCGTTAGCAACTTGAATAGCTAAACTTTTCTTTAAATCCTCATAGGTTGAAGTGTAATTAATTAAAGTCTTAGTCTGTAAAGCTACTAAGAATGAGGAAGATAGTTCCATGCAATCAATATGAACTTTATTGAAAATCAAAGTAGATAGGTGATTTTTAGATTTTACATCGTAACCTGAAGGAACTTTGATGCTGATTTTCCATTCTTTAGTAAGAAGCGAAATTATAGCATCTTTTTCTCCGTATTTAGATGAAGAGAGGACATAGCCTTCTAATTCAGTTAATTTTGTAGGCATTATCTATCCTTGTATCCATATTCTTGGAGCTTAGCGGGGTTATTTCTCCAATCAGGGACGACTTTAACGTAGAGTTCAAGAGCGACTTTCTCTTGCATAAAATTAGAAATAGAATGTTCAGCGTGCTTTCTAATTAACGAGAGTTTTTGACCGTTCCTTCCTATAATTATGGCTTTCTCTGAAGGCTTCTCAACAATGATATCTGCAAAGATTACTTTTTTACCTAAATCAGGATTATCTTCAACATGAGTGATTTCCACATGAACGGCATGAGGAATCTCTTTTTCAGTATTAATCATGCACTTTTCTCTAATCATCTCCGCCCAGACAAATCTAGTTGGTCTATCGATTAGTTGATCTTCAGGATACAATAAATCCCCTTCTTCTAAATGTTTTTTGATGGCATTAAGCAATTCATCTACTCCGAATTTCTTCAAAGCTGACATTTGGATAAATTCTGCGTTAGGAAGAATCTTAGAATATTCACTTAATCTTTCCATTCCCTCTTCTAGAGAAATTTTATCTATCTTATTGAAGACTACGATAACAGGTATATTCATCTTAGAAATCTTAGAAGCAGTTTCAGTATCGATTCTTCTATAAGAGCCATCGACAACGTAAACTAATACATCCACGTTACTTCTAGCATCCTCAGCTTCTTGAAGTAAGATACTTCCTAATCTCCCGTGAGGGCGATGTAAACCAGGAGTATCGATAAAGATTATTTGAGAATCGCTATCGGTGTAAATGCCTTGAACATTGTATCTAGTAGTTTGAGGTTTAGGAGAGACCGCCTCTATTTTTAAGCCTAAAATCGCATTTAATAAGGTAGATTTACCAGCGTTAGCTAGTCCGTATAAACAAGCGTAGCCGACTTTCATAGATTAGTTTTTCTCCTTTAAATCAGAAGAGGAGAAAATACCAGGCATACAATCTTTAACTTGCCAAATTTTATATTCACCTTCTTTGTTGAAGATGACAATGTGACATTCTAAAGGCAATAATTCAACCATAACTTGGCGGCAAGCTCCACAAGGCCAGGCGTAAGAATTAAAATCCGCAGCGATGCCAATAACTAATTGGTCTTCCTTTTTTACGTTGTTAATTCTCGCGTTGAACATAGCAGTTCTTTCTGCGCACATTGTTAAGCCATAAGAGGCATTTTCAATATTAGAACCGTAATATTTAGCTCCAGTAGCAGAAATAATACAAGCTCCAACTCTATTTTGAGAATAGGGTGAATATGAAATATCTAAGGCTTTTTTACAATCTAAAAACAATTCTTGAATATCTTTTTTTGAATTTACATCGAAAGTTCTCATCTTTTTATCTCCTTGTAATCGTATTTAAATGAATTTAAGATTGCGTTTTGTAAAGCAAACATTTCTTCCGCTTCTTTTTCTTCCATATGGTCATATCCGGATAAGTGCAAGAATCCGTGGATGAATAAGAAAGCTATTTCTCTTTCTACTGGATGCGAATAGAATTCAGCTTGTTTAATAGCTGTATCGATAGAAATAATTATTTCTCCCATATCATCAATAGGAGTTTCCCCATCAGAATCATCATCGTTATAAGCAAAGGATATGACATCGGTAGGGCGATCAATCTTGCGATATTCTTTATTAATTTTATGAATAGTCTTATCGTCAACTATAGTGGTTGAAAGAGAAATCGTCTTATCTTTATGAATAAATTGAAGAATGTGCTCAAGTAGCAAAGTAGTCATCTTTTTAAGTTCTTTTTTTGAAGAACTTGCTTGGTCTGAAAAGTAATATTCGTATTTTCCCATAATAAAAATTTCGATACGTTAGTATTATAGCACTTTGATTTATTTTTTAGATATACACTTAGATTTATTATTTATTTTATATATAGCTTGAATATCATAGATACTTTCATCTAATTCAAGAAGATAAGAATCTATCGAAGAAAACTTATCTTTTTTAAAGAAGAAATCTAGAACTTTAATACCTACAAAAGAGAAAAGCGCAAAAGAAATGAGAAAATACTGATAATTGAATTCACCACTTGTATTTGAGAACATTAGAAATGAAAACAGGAGGGCAAACACGCAGATAAATCCCCTTTCGAGTAAATAATATTCCCCTATTTTCACGCTTTTCTCTTCTGTGAGGATGAAGTTTTCTCTCTTGTATTCACCCTCTAAAAATAGCCGCTGATCAAGGATGTTAATTTCTGAATTCAATTTTGAATTAGTGCGAGAAAAGAACAAATATATAAGCAAAGAGGTGACTAGTGTTAAAGATAGCAAAACTAAGAAGACAACCGAGACATTTATAGCTAAAAATAGAACGAGAATTGCAGAAGTTATAAAATCTATTTTTAATGATAAAGATTTAGTGACTTTATTTTGGAAATTCACTCCTTTAAGATAGTTTTCTCTATTTGGATTTAACTCCAAATACGGTGAAACTATTTCTCTACCCAATCTAGAATGAATACTAAGTAGATTAGAGCGATCAAACCACTCAAATATCACAACTAAGAAAGCAAATATCGGAAGTAAATACTTCTGATTGAAATAGAAAAAACTCAAGTAAATTAGGATTAACATCGCTAATTTCAAGAATGCTAAACCAAGGCTATATAAAAGCTCGTTATTTCTATATAATTTTATTTGTTTTAAATCTTTCTTCTCGACTTTCTCCACTAATAAAACATATTTGTTCGCCTTACTTTCTATCCATCTTTTACTGACTAATTTATGCCCTACTTCCGGGTCGTAAATAAATATGAAATTTAAGAGAACTTTTCTCACTATCACAAAGTGATTCTTCTCTCCTTTTTTGATTGAGAGAATGAAATTTTTTAATTTCTTTAAATCTTTAAAAGATGAATATTCATAGCCTGCAGAAGTTATGCCATAATGATTCAATTCTTCTTTCATATCTAGAAAGGAAGAACATTCGTTAACTTTCAAATAGCCGTAGCAATTCTTTTTGTAAATTATTTGAATTAAGCTTCTGATACAACATTCTCCGCAGTTGTGATATTTGTATTGTTTTACCATATTACCTCCTATAACTTATTCGTTATAAAGGTTAGAAATTTTGCATTATATTCCTATTTATTTTGGAATAATTTAAAAACAGGGTTGATTCCCTGTTTTAAATAGTTATTTAAATGTTTATTATCTCTCTAAATCAGAAATTGTATATTCATTAAACATCTCGTTTAGCAATTTAATTAACAGCGAAGAAGAACTTCTAGAGTGGAAATAATAGCTTAATAGCTCATCTTTTTCACTTAAAGAAGAAATAATTACTAATTTTCCTTCCTGATTGTAAGAAGAAATTAAATCAACTAATGTTCTATTTACTAATTCAAAAGAAGGATATTCTTGACCTAAATCTAACAAGACTAGAACATCTCCTTTAGAGGCTTTATCTAAATTAGTTAAAGCTTCTTTCTTCTCTTCATCAATTTTGGAAGTTGAAGAAGACAAAGTCCTCGAAGAAACTATACTTACTTTGTAATTTTGCCTCGCTAAGAAGAAAGATAGAGTTAATGCCAGAAAATACGCGTTTTTATTAGTAGAAGAAAGGTAGAAAGATGGGTTAGATTTATCTTTAGAGACATTTTTCAAATCTAAGAAAATTTTCTTAGAAATATAATTAAATGAAGATTTAACTTTAGATGAACTATCTTCTCTCAAAGAGGAAGATATCTTAGCGTAAGTTAAATAAACATCCATCAATTCCACATCGGAATAAATGAAATTTTCCAATATTTTAGAGACTTTTTTATAATATTCACATCTGTGGAAAGAAGAATCTAAAAAAGGAGAATAGTCCTTCTTATAGAGCTTTTTTTGAAGTCCTTTTAAACCTGGAGCTTTCTTGCAGTGAGATAAGCCTTTGCACTTATGACAAAGTTTCAAATCTTCAAAAAAGGAACTGATAGTAGGATAAGAAGCTAATCTAGTTTTTTCATCAGCGTCAATTTTAGAATAAATAGAAAAGATTTCCTCGTAGTTTTTCATTTCTTCTTCGAGGTATTTAAGTTGTCTTAACTCTTCATCTTTAGGAAGAATATATTTAGATAATTCACCTACTTCCATCCTAGATTTCCTCACCTAAAACAGAATCTAAATCTATATCAATCTTTTCTTCTTTCTCCTCTTTTTTAGGCTTAGATGAAGAAGAATATTTCTTTTTAGCTTTCAGCACTTTCTCTTCTCTGTTATACAAGAAAGATAGACCATCTAAAACTGTATTAATTTCTTTAGATGCTAAAGATATAGCGACCTTTCTAGCAAATTCAAAATTGATATAACCATCGCATTTATCAACAGTGTATGACATTACTAAATTAATAAAAGGATTAGGTATTTTATATGTAGAAGATAATTCATTGATAAATGAAAGATAAGAAGGAGTGGGTTGACTTCTTAATAAATCCGCTAAAAACTCAGATGGAGAAAGTGTTTCCATCTTTCTTACTAAATTATTTATGTCTTTAGAAGAAATCTCTTCACTCTTCTTAGTTTCAATTCTAGAAAAGCCGTATCTATTGTGGTTTTTAGCGTGTTTTATAAAAGTATCTAGAGAGAAGAAACCTTCGGTGGTCAAGCAATGCTCAGAGATGATTTTTGAAGCTATAGATTCATCTATATCATACAAAGAACAAACCCTTTCAATTTCTTGATAATTCTCATCAAATTGAATGAAAATTACATTTAATTCTTTCAACTTCTCTCTTAAGACTTCTCTGTCGAATTTCTTCTTAGATTTAGTTTCTTCATTTTGAAGATAAGAAGCTAATTCTTCTCCGCTTAAATAAGAAGCTTTAGACGTATCTAAATTGTCAATGTAGACATCTGAATATTCAGCGGAGATATTGATGTAGGAAGGATCAATTTTATCTTCGACTTTAAAATGTTTTTTATAGATTACAAAACTTCTCTCTCCGACCTTATTTTTAACTAATTCACGCATAGATTCATTAGAGCTTCTAATAAAGAAATCAAAAGGTTTTAAAGGAGGTTTTACTAACAATAAATAAACTCCTCTATCATCTTCTTGCTTTCTATAAGTAGAAACTAAATTCAAAGCTTCTAATTTAGTAAAAATGGAAGTTAAATTAACAGTTTTAATGCCTAATTTTGAAGCAAAATCTTCCACTTCTAAAGTGGAAAGAGATGTTTCTTTACCTAAAGAAAGAAGAAGATGGTAAGTTGAAAAAGCCTCTACTCCTAGTAAAGGTAAATAGACTAATCCCAACATCTCTTCATCGGAACTAGATAGATAATAAGGGGCTTTGATATTGATCAAGCTGTTTTCTTCAAAATTAAACATTGTCAACTAGTATTATAAAACAGATATGAGTAATTTTAATTCATTATTTAGAAATATTTTTTACTAGAGCGGATTTAAAGTCATATTAATAATATTTTGTTTATTAATTATAACTATTTGTATTACGCATATAAAAAAATATGCTATTCTATAAAATGTAAAAAAAAGTATCATTATATGATACGTATTTTGGAGGAACTCTATGTTGAAAAAAATAGCAGTCTTAACTTCTGGTGGCGATGCTCCTGGCATGAACTCTTGTGTGAGAGCGGTTGTTAGAGCGGGCCTTTCCAAAGGTTTTGAAGTATATGGTATTTATAATGGCTACAAAGGCATTATGGAAGGTGATATAAAACTTTTAAATCGCCACTCTGTCTCTGAAATATTAAATAAAGGCGGAACTGTTTTAGGAACCGCTAGATTCCCCGAATTCAAAGACGAGAACGTCAGGAAAATTGCTGCGGAAATCTTAACTGAAAAATTTGGTATCGACGCTGTTGTCGGAATAGGCGGAGATGGTACTTACAAAGGTTTAGAAGGTCTATCAAAATTAGGCATTAAAACTATAGGTATACCTGCAACTATCGATAATGATATCGCCTCTACTGAATACACTATCGGGTTTGATACAGCTTTAAATACAATCATTGAGTGCGTCGATAAATTGAGAGATACTTCCTCTTCTCACCAAAGATGTTCAATTATTGAAGTTATGGGTAATCGCTGCGGTGATTTAGCTGCTTGTGCTGGTATTGCTACAGGAGCAGAATTAACTATCACTTCCGATAAATTGATGACTAAAAAAGAAGTTGTAGACTTCTTACAATCGCAAAGAAAGCAGGGCAAGAAACACGCTATTGTCATCATTTCTGAAAAGATTACTGATGTTCATGAATTTGCCCATGAAATCCAAGAAAAATGCGGATTTGATACCAGAGCAGAAGTCATCGGACACATGCAAAGAGGCGGCTCCCCTACTGCTAGAGATAGAATCACGGCAGCGAGAATGGGCGTATACGCTGTAGAGTTGCTAACTAAAGGAATCACTTCCGTTTGCATAGGTTTAATTGATAATAAATTAACTTACAACGAAATCGACACCGCATTAAAGATGCCTAGGAAAGATTCTTCTAACTACGTCGACATTGCAACACTAATTGGTTAATTTTAGCTATAATATATAGAGGATAAGATAAGGAGTTAACTAATATCCGTATGTTTATAAACATTAATAAGAAAACAAAAATCGTATGTACTATCGGTCCCGCTTCCCAAAGTAAAGATGTTTTAATCAAGATGATTGATGTGGGTATGAACATCGCTAGATTGAATTTTTCTCACGGTTCTTACGAAGAACACTACGCAAAAATTGTAACTATCCGCGAAATCGAGAAAGAAAGAGGAATTATCATTCCTATCATGCTCGATACCAAGGGACCTGAAATTAGAACTGGTCAATTCAAAAACGGCAAAGTTGACGTCAAAACTGGTCAAATTATGCGTGTTTATATGGATGAAATCGAAGGTGATGAAACTAAATTTTCCGTCACTTACAAAGGTCTATATGACGATTGTAGCGTCGGGGCTAAGATTAGATTAGACGATGGTAATTTAGGCTTTGAAGTCATCGAGAAAGATCCTAAAGAAAGATGCTTAGTTATCAAGGCTTTAAATCATCACGTTATCAAATCAGAAAGAGGTGTTAACTGCCCTGATACCCATTTAAATATGGATTACATTTCTAAAAAGGATTTTGACGACTTAGTTTGGGGCTGTAAAGTTCACGTCGATTATGTCGCTGCTTCTTTTGTCAGATCAGTTAAAGATATTGAAGATATCCGTAAAGTCTTAGATGAACACGGTGGAAAAGATATTAAAATTATTTCCAAAGTTGAAAATACCGAAGCTGTCGCTTGTTTAGATGATATCATCGAACATTCCGATGGTTTGATGGTCGCTAGAGGTGACTTAGGCGTTGAAATTCCTGCTGAAGACGTCCCTGTTATTCAACAAAAGATGATTACTAAGTGCCGTAAGTTAGGTAAACCTGTTATTACCGCCACTCAAATGTTAGATTCTATGCAACACAATCCCAATCCTACTAGAGCTGAGGTTTCCGATGTTGCTAACGCTATATCTCAATCTTCTGATGCGGTTATGTTATCTGGAGAATCTGCCCAAGGTGAATACCCTGTTGAATCTGTCTCTATGCAAGCGAAAATCGCTTATAGAATGGAGCAATTCTTAAATTATACTTCCCTAACAAGAGAAGCTTACGATAATTCTAATAAAACTATGAACGACGCTATGGCTAATGCTGTTGCGGAGACTGCAATTCTCTTAGATGCTAAATTGATTGTCTGTTTCTCTGAAACTGGTGGAACCGCTAGAAGATTATCTAAGTGTCGTCCTATCTGCCCTGTCATCGACGTTTCTAATAAGAGAAGCGCCTGCGTCAATTCTATGATGGGCTTTGGTTGTTATCCTAAATTAGTTAAACACGTCCCTCAATTCATCGAAGATATGGAAGTCATCTCCTTGCATTTAGCAAAGAAATTAGGCATTCCTGAGGGAAGCAAAATCGTTATTACCGGCGGCACTCCTGTCGGCGCTGGTAAGACTAATTTTATGAAGATTATCTCCGCAGGTAGAAAAGGAAAGGAAATTGACTTAGATTAGTATGAAAACCTACATTGCTATCGATTTAGGCGGCACCAATTTAAGAGTTGGTCTCGTCAATGAAAATTTAGAAGTAGTCACTATGCTTAGAGAGCTCTCCATCCACAATGATGAAGATGCGTTAGGTGAACAAATCGTCAGAATGATCGGAGAAATCTTAAAACTCCACAGAGGTAATGAAAAAATTAAATATGTCGGTATCTCAGCGGCGGGTTTCTTTGAAAATAACATTTTAAAATTCTCACCCAATTTACAAATTAGAGATTTCGATATCATCAAGGTTATCAAAGATGCTTACCCTGAATTCACTGTCGAAGCTGAAAACGATGCTTCCGCTTCCGCTTTAGTCGAAGCTAAATTTGGCGCAGCTAAAGGTTGTAAAGATGTTTTCTTCATCACCATATCTTCTGGTATCGGATATGGATTAGTTGCCAATGGCAAATTAGTTAACTTGCCTTTTGAAGGAGGACATAATTACGTCGGCTATCAAGGTAGATTCTATGAATTTGAACAAATATGTTCCGGTAACGGTTTAGTCTTGCTAGCTAAATTAAACGGCTTAGAAGTCGCTTCTTCTAGAGAATTCTTCGCCATAGTTGCTTCCGGAGACAGATTAGCTCATAAAATCTACGATGATTGGCTCAATTTAGTCGGTGCCCAAATTGCTAATGCACAATTGTTATTCAATCCTGAAGCAGTCGTTTTATCAGGTGGAGTTATGAATTCTTCTTCCCTATTCTTTGAAGATTTAAAGAGTGTCGCTAACGCTTTCACTGCTCCTTTCCCTGTCAGAAAAATTAATTTAGTTCAATCTATCTTCAAAGATGATACTGGTTTATTAGGTGGTGCGGCTCTAGCTGCTTCTTTAGATAAATAAAACTTGATTAAGGGGTCAGGATCTGGCCCCTTTTTTGATAGAAGAATATCCTTATATTATTATTAAAAATGATATAAATTCATTTTTCTTGACTATTTATGTCTCAATAACTAGAATTAATGTATAGGCAATGACTAAGACATGTCTATAAATACTACTTATTAGAGATTCTCTATGTAGCTGAAATTAGAGATTAAGTTAGATTTATAGGTACCACTTACGAGCCTCCTAGGTAACTAGGCGTAAATTAGTACGTCAACTAATTAATGAGTTCTAATTATCACGATTAGAAGAAACAGGTGGCACCGCGTTGATGTAACGCCCTGAGGTGCTATTTTTTATTTTTAGAAAAGAAAGTGAGGTAAAAAAATGTTATTAACCTTAAAAGATGGCTCAAAAAAAGAGTTCCAAAACGGCTTAAATGGCCTAGAAATCGCCTCTAGTTTAGCACCTTCACTAGCCAAAAAGTGTCTAGGTATCAGATTTAATGGCGAAGTTATCGATTATAGAGAACCTATAAATGAAGATGGAGTTTTTGAAATCTTAACTAAAGAAGATCCTGAAATTCTTCACACTTTAAATCACACTTGCGCTCATATCATGGCTCAAGCTGTTTTAAGATTGTATCCTGGAGCCCAATTAGCTTTCGGCCCTTCAATTGAAGAAGGTTTCTACTACGATATCAAATTCCCGGAAGGAGTAGTTCTCTCTGATAAAGACTTCCCTAAAATTGAAAAGGAAATGCATAAGATTGTCGACGCTAACTACCCTTTAGTAAGAGAAGATATCTCTAAAGAAGAAGGTAAGGAGTTATTTAAAGACCAAAAATTTAAATCTATTCATATCGATGAATTAGAAGGTGAAGCTTTAACTATCTATAGGCAAGGTGAATTCGCTGATTTATGCAAAGGCCCTCACGTTCCTTCCACTTCCTATTGCAAAGGTTTTAAATTAACTGCCCTTTCTGGAGCGTATTTCCACGGTGATAAAAATAATGACCAATTAACTAGAATCTATGGTGTCTGCTTCTTTTCTAACCAAGAATTAGAAGATTATTTGAAGATTTTAGAAGAAAGAAAGCAATCTGACCACAAGAGATTAGGCCGTGAACTAGGTTTATTTATGCTTTCTGATTACGGACCTGGTATGCCTTTTTGGTTACCTAATGGAATCTTATTAAGAGAACAATTAGAAAACTGGTGGATCAAATTGCATAAGCAAAATGGTTATTTAAGAATCGATACTCCTATCATGTTAAATAAGGAATTATGGGAGACTTCCGGACACTGGGGACATTACAAAGAAAACATGTATATCACCAAGATTGAGGAAGAAGAATTCGCCATCAAACCTATGAATTGCCCTGGAGCGATTACTGTTTATAATAACGATCAACACTCCTATAAAGAATTACCACTTAGGTACGCTGAATTAGGTCACGTCCATAGATATGAAGCTAGCGGAGCTTTAAATGGTTTATTCAGAGTTAGATCTTTCACTCAAGATGATGCTCACACTTTACTTAGAGAAAGCCAAATTGGTGAAGAAGTCTCTAAATTATTAGCTTTATATGATAAAGTCTACTCTACTTTTGGTTTACCTTATCACATCGAATTATCAACTATGCCTGAAGATCATGTCGGTGAAGTTGAAACTTGGCAACACGCAGAAAGCGAATTAATCAAGGCTTTGGACGAAAATGGTATTCCTTATAAGATCAATCCTGGCGATGGTGCCTTCTATGGACCCAAATTAGATTTCAAACTCAGAGATAGTTTAGGAAGAATCTGGCAATGCGGTACTATTCAATTAGATTATCAACTTCCTGGAAGATTTAATTGCGTCTATACTGATGAGAATAACGAAAAGAAGACTCCTATTATGATTCATAGAGCAATCTTTGGTTCTATTGAAAGATTCACTGGTATCTTAATTGAACATTTTAAAGGAGCCTTCCCTACCTGGTTAGCACCTCATCAAGTCGTTGTCATTCCTGTTAATGATGAATGTAAAGAATACGCTAAGAAGTATCAAGAAGAATTAGAAGAAAGAGATATTCGAGTAATCTACGATGATTCTGATGAAAAATTAGGTAAGAAATTCAGAAATTGGACCGTTAAGAAGATTCCTTACATCTTAGTTATCGGCTCAAAAGAAGTCGAAACTAATTCTGTAACCTACAGATTGTATGGTAAGCAAGAGCAAATTAACGTCTCTAAAGATGATTTCATTTCTCTAATTAGCGAAGATATCGCTAAGAAAAAATTAGTTCGTTAAAAAATTGAGGACTTAGAATTAAATCTAAGTCCTTTTTTCATTAAAAAAGGAGAGAAATGTTCTCCCCTAATACATTATTTTTCAATAAAGATATATTGTCTTCCATCATTAGAAGCATCTTGGACGACTTCTTTTGTTTCATTTTGATTTCTAAGGATATTTTCTTCGCTTATACGAGCTAAAGAAGTCAATGGAAGAAAAATAGCTAAGGCTAAAACTAACATACTTCCCGAAGCAATAGAAATATATTTGCATCTTCTATCAAATCCTTTGTAATGATTCTTAGTTAATTTTTCTTTCATTTGCATATTCTTTTATATCCTTTCTATAATCCTTAATTTTGCCGAGTGAGAACGCGGATTATCTTCTAATTCTTTACTGCTAGGTTCGATTGGTTTTCTAGTAATAAGCCTATATTCTAGGGGTTTTAAAGAATTATCTATAGGCAAGAATTTATTTACTTCTTCTTTTTGGGTATATTCTTTAAAAATATTTTTAGCGATTCTATCTTCTAAAGAATTGAAGGTTATTATTGCTAATCTTCCTTTGGAAGAGAGAAATTCTATCCCTTTTTTTAAGCCTATTTCCAATTCTTTAATCTCTCCATTTACTTCGTAACGCAGAGCTTGGAAAGTCTGCTTAGCTGGATGACCTTTCTTATTGAGAATAAAGCTAGGTAAGGCAGATTTGATGACATCTACTAAATCTAAAGTAGTCTCAATAGGTTTTTCTTCCCTTCTTTTAACAATGGCTTTAGCGATTAGAGGAGCAGATCTATCTTCTCCATATTTGAAGATTAAATCTCTCAATTCCTTCTCTGAATAAGTATTGACTATATCATAAGCCGTAAAAGATGACGATAAATCCATTCTCATATCGAGTTTTCCATCAAATCTGTAAGAAAAACCACGTTCAGGATTATCAAATTGTGGTGAAGATACCCCTATATCTAGAAGGATGGCATCTACTTTATCCACCCCTTCTTCCTTCAATAAATCTATTATTTTGGAATAAGGTGAGTGATATAAAGAATAATTGTTACCAATTTTAGAAAGAATAGAAGAAGAATAATCTAAGGCGTCTTGATCGTAATCACAAGCGTAGAGATGCCCTTCTTTAATAATTTCTAAGATTTTAGATGAATCTCCTCCTCTTCCTAAAGTCATATCAATGACTTTAGAATCAATTTTGAGATTCAAGCCATCTATTGCTTCGTTTTGGAGAACAGATACGTGCTTATTGGAGGGCATGATTCTTTTCTCCTCTTAATTGCGAAGCTAATTTCTCATAATCTTTTTCTTCTTTTTCTAAAGAAGAATCTAATAACTCACTTGAGAAAATCTGCAAGTGATCGAAAGCACCAACGATGCTTACTTCCTTATTGATTTTGGCTTTCTTAAGTAAAAGAGCAGGAATCATCAAACGACCAACTTTGTCTACACTTCCTTCGTAAGTATTCGCGAAGAAGACTCTTTTTAGCGATCTAGAAGCTTGATTAAAATCATCTAAAGAAGCGATGTATTCAGCTTTTTTGAGATAAGTAGCTTCTGAATAAACCGATAGACATGAATCTAAATCTAAAGAAATGTAAACAGTAGAAGAAAGCTGCGATCTAAATTTCGCAGGGAGAACAATACGATTTTTTTCGTCAAGCGAGTGTTCAAATTGACCTACAAACATCTTCCACTTTCTTCCCTTTCTATCCACAAGATACCACAACTCCACAATTAATTCAATATTTAACTATAGTTAATTTAAAAAAAATAAAAATAAATTTTTAAATAAGCTGCTATGCTTTATAATTTAATATAGGGGTCGATGTTTTTTATATGAGTAATCCTTTTCGCAATTACACTCTAAGAATGACTGATGTTCGCAGAAGCGACAACGATATGAAATTCAGAGGAAGAATTTCTTATCGTGCCATGCGTATCATCGCATCATTTTTTGTCTTACTTTCATCAATCGGAACCATTCTTATGGTTTACAAAAGTTTATTAGATACTGAAACTCAAAAAAGCCAGATTGAAGTATTAGAGAACATCGCTACACTCTTCGCTGTTCTCTCCTTTAGTGCGATGCCACTAATGATTCTTTCAAAATTCTATCTAGTTATTAGAAACCGCGAATCATTTAGAAACATGATACTTAAGTTTTTAGCCTTAACTTTGACATTCTACGCTATTTTCTTAATTGTCTATTTCCACTTTGGTATAACGCTTATCAACGTCTTATATGAAGGCCCTTCCTTGCAAGAAAAAATGGCTTTGTTAGATTCCATTATCAAGTCAGTTTTCTCTTCATTCTTATCATTTAACCTCTTTATTGATATCTTCTTATGTACCTTGACCGCTTTCTTTTTCACTTACCGTCCTAAGAAATATTTCCAAGGTAAAAAGCTCATCATCTTTAGATGTTTTGCAGCTCTACCTATCATATATGATTTAGCTTCTATGACTTTAAGAGGCTTAGATAAAGCGGCTATAGTCAATGTACCTGCTGTTATATTACCTTTATTCTCTGTTAAACCTCCGCTGTTATTTATCATCTTCTTATCTTTAATTGCCTACGTCAAAATAAGAGAAAGAATCTATATTAAAAAAGGTGGAACTCACGAAGGTTACAACGAATACATGAAATCCAATCACGCTTCTTTCCACTTTGCTTTATTCACTTCTATAAGTTTATTAATTGCTTCAGCTATCGATATAATTTTGCTCTATACCCTATATAAAGGTGTAGATTTAGAAGCTCCCGAAACTCCTACTTACATAATATTCTTAAATACTATGGGTGTAGGTAGATTAGCTTATGGTTTTATTGTAGTACCTTTTGTTTTCTTCTCTAATTACAACATCTATCACAAGAATCCGATTATTGACTCTTTGTTACCTGTTGTATTTTTCGGGTTAACAATAATTACCTTCATCGAAGGCTTCTTCCAGATATTCTTGCGATTAATGAGATAACTTTTATTAAAAAAAGACCGATTTTGAAGTGAAACCCTCCTGTTAGTTTGTCCAACATTTGAATTTCATTTCAATTTATCGGTCTTTTTCATTATCATCATCAATTAGATTAGCTAAGTCTGCAAAAGGTCTATAAGTATTTTCTTTTTCTTCCTCTTGAGCTTTCTTCTCTAAATATTCTTCTTCAGTGTAGAAAGAATAATCTTCCGAATCTTTATATTCTTTATGAACGTATTCTTCTTGAGGGATTGAATTATAGAAAATAGCTTTGACAGCAGGAAGAAAATCATACTTCCCTTTTTCACAAGGCAAATCCGAATCAGAAGTAGAAGAAATATCTAGATAATCTTCAGTCTCCAATTTAAAATCGTACTCACCTTGATCATCTTTAATAATTAAATCACCTTCTAATTCAACTTTAACTGAGAAAGAATTTTCATCGTTAGAGGGATAAGAATTGATGTACATTACTAAATTGTCAGCTTGAATTATGTGAGGATAAATTGATAAATCTTCCTTACTTAATTCAAAAGGAAAAACCAATTCCGTATCTAAGGAATTTACTAAATCCGCTTGAGAGACGATTAATTTATCCTTATTTTTCATCTTAAATAGCCTTCTTTTTCAAATTGTTCTTTAACTGCATTAAATATGACAGCAATATCAGGATGAGCGCGAGGAGAAGTACGTAATTCAAAAATATGTTCGTATTCTTCTATAGAGCAAGTTAAATAGATTGTAGCCTTTAATTTAGTAGGTAAAACTGCTCTAGCCATCTCTGGTTTAGAACCTAATTCTAACATTTTAAAATAAGCTTCTTCACTCGCTTTAAATGAAGCGTCGTAAGTCTCTTTAAATTGCTCGTAATCTAAAGGTTTGATAATAGTTATTTCATTGCCGAACTTATCTTTAGCGTAGTTACAATATCTAGTCGATTCTTGAGCGTAAGAAGCGACTCTATGTCTAACTAATTCGTGAGTGACTCCTCTATCGGTATCAATCTTAATAGTGACATATTTAACTTTTTTATAAATAGAATTGGGTAAAGCAGAAATTTCTTCTTCAGATAAGATTCTTCCTTGAGGTTTATTAAATTCATGATTGGGAAACATGTAATGACTATAAGAAGGTAAAATATCAATCAATTTACCAAAACTATTCTTTTCAAGAAGAGGTCTATAGGAGAAAGAAACTAAATATTCTCCCCCACATTCGAATAAATCTATAAATTTATCATTGATTTTAACTAATTCAAAATATAATTCTTTAGAAACAGAAGCGACAAAACGTCCATGTTCAAAAACAGCATAATGCTTAAATCCTTCTAGACGGAGGATGAAATCATTTTCGTTATCGTTTTTTAAAACTTGGTAACAATTGTGCGCTGCTAAAGCGACGTAAGTAGTTTTCTTTTCTTCTCTTATTTCAGTAAATGAGGCGTCAATGTAGCGCATAATTAATTATCCTTTCAATTTAACTTTGAGAGTGTGGGTGACATTTAGAATGATAGTGTTCAATAAAGAATTGATTTCATCATCAGTAAAAGATCTCTCTTCTCTAACCAAAGTTAAGGCAAAAGCTAAAGAAGTAATACTATCTTTGTTAAAGATATCAAAGACTTGAACATCGAGTAAATATTTACCTCCAGCTTTCTTGATTTCTCTAATAATATCCGCAGAAGTGACGTTTTCATCTAATAAGACGAAAGCTAAGTCTCTTCTAATAGGTTGAATAAGGGAAATTTGTTGCATCTTGAATTTAGATGAATGTTGATTGACGACTTCTTCTAAATCCAATTCCAATAAATACATATTAGCGTATTCACCTTTAGGCATAGTTTCACCAAAAGTACCAATTACTTTCTTACCAATTAAAATATCTGCGCTTCTTCCTGGATGGAAAGAAGAATTTTTAGATCTAACTAGAGAATATCTTCTATCGTTGAAACCTAAAGTATCCATAACTCTAATTAAAATTCCCTTTAAGTCGTAGAAATCATATTTTCTAGTTCTTAAGAAACCTTGTTCACTCTTAAAGCCATTTAAACCAATTGACAAATATGTATGATGACCATTAGGGGTATCGACAGGCGAAATTTCAAATAAAGCTAAATCAGAATGCTTTCTTGCTTTATTGTAATTAATAGCTTGAGCTAAAGAAGATAATATATCACTTCTTACATAGAGATGATCATCGCTAAGAGGATGTAAGACTTTAAAAGATTCGTTGTTAAAGACTCTTAATTCCTTATTTAATTTGTCGTTAATTAAAGTGTAAGTTATAGTTTCATTTAATCCAGCTTGAATTAAAGTCTCTCTAACTTTTCTAATCTTCAATTGTCTAGGATTTAATTCTCCAGAGGTGATAGGCATGTTATTTAAGGAAATATCGATATATTTTTGATCGGATAATCTGAATACTTCCTCATCAATATCACATTGCTCAACTAAATCTAATCTATATTTATTCTTCTTAATTTCTTTCCCGTCAAACGATAAATGCAATCTATTTAAGACATCTAAGACGACTTCTTGAGGATAGCAAGAGCCTAGTCTCTTATTAAGTCTTTCGATAGAGAAAGGATAACTTCCCTTCAAATCTTCAACTTTATTGTAAATAGATAAGCCTTTAATTTCGGCTTCAGGGAAAAATTCTTTCAATAATTTTAAAGTGTAATTGAAGTTTTCTTCCAATAAGTAAGGATTAGTACCTTTAACAAACAATTGCGAAGAATCGGAGACTAAACCTAATCTAGAGGAAGTGTGACGAATATCAGCGTGGTAAAAGTGTGCTGCTTCAATACCAATATGAGAAGTAGAATCATCAACTTCAACACTTCTTAAGCCCATAACTCCACCTAAGCAGCAAGGTTTAACTTTATCTTTAATAACAATATCACCTTCAATCACATCGTATTCTTTATCATTTAAAGCTAAAATTTTACCTTGGTAATTAGAAACAACTTCTAAATCGCCTTCGACTTTATCTAAATCGTACATGTGTAAAGGTTGACCAGTTAATAACATGGCGTAATTACCTAAATCGACGATTTTTGATACGGGTCTAATACCTAAAGAGCGTAAGTAATTGACGACTTCTTTAGGAGTCTCACCCTTAGATAAGTTAGTAACTTCCGCAAGTAAAAATTTATCGCAAGAAGGTGTAGAAGAAGTTACTTTAATAGTTTGTTTAACTTGAGGTAAATCCGAAGAAACATCAAATAATAACTTCGCATTTATCAAAGTAGAAATTTCTCTAGCTAAACCGATATGAGATAAACAATCAGGTCTATTAGGTAAGATGTTTATATCTAAAATGGTATCATCTAAGCCTAGATAGCCTAGGACATTTCTCTCCCCTATAGGAGCATCATCATCGAGAAGATGAATTCCTGCTAAATCCTCTTCAGATTGGCTTTCTTTACAAACACCTAATTCAGATAAAGAACAGCACATACCGTTAGATTCAAATCCTCTAATGACGCCTTTCTTAATGGTGACATCGATAGCTTTTAATTCACAACCAGGAAGAGCGACGATAACTTTTTTACCTTTAGCGACATTAGGAGCACCGCAAACTATATCTAAGACACCTTCTTGTCCGCAGTTAACTTTCAAGACGTGCAAATGGTCAGAATCAGGGTGTTTTTCGCAATAAGTAACTTGACCGATTACTAAAGAAGAGGCAGAAGCAGCTTTTTCAACTCCTTCGACTTCAAATTGCGCAAAAGTTAATTTATTAACCAATTCATCGACACTACAAGAAGATAAATCGACGAGAGTGGAAAGTAATTTATATGAAAATTTCATCTTTTCTATTCCTTTCTAAATTGACCTAAGAAAGTAATATCAGAATTAAATAACTTTCTGATATCGTCGATGCCAAATTTCAACATCGCTAATCTTTCAATTCCAATGCCAAAAGCGAAACCTTGATAAATATCAGGATCAAATCCGTTTAATCTTAAAACTTCAGGGTGAACCATACCTGCACCTAAGATTTCAATCCATCCAGTATGCTTGCAGATATCGCATCCTTTACCTTGGCATTCAAAGCAAGAAACATCAACTTCGATACTAGGTTCAGTAAACGGGAAGAAAGAAGGGCGGAAACGAACTTCTCTTTTCTCTCCAAAGATATGTTTAGCCATTAAATCTAAGGTTTTCATTAAATTACCCATAGAAGCTTTTTCAGATATTACTAAACCTTCACATTGAGAGAATTGGTGAGAGTGAGTTAAATCATCATCATCTCTTCTGTAGGTTTTACCAGGGCAAATGATCTTGATAGGACCTTGGCCTTTAGCTTCTTGCATAACGTGAGCTTGAACGCCGCTAGTTTGACTTCTCAAAAGTAAATTGTCAGAGATATAAAAGGAATCTTGCATATCTCTAGAGGGGTGATCTTTAGGTATATTAACTAATTCAAAATTGAATAAATCTAAGTCAACTTCGTTGCCTTCAGCGACTTTATATCCCATACCAATAAAGAAATCAGTTAGTTCATCAATAATAATTTGACAAGGATGTTTAGCTCCAAAATCATAAGTATTACCAGGAAGAGTAATATCGCACTTTTCTTTTTCTAACTTAGATTTGATTTGTTCTTCTTCAAGTTCTTTTTCTTTCTCTTCAAAAAGGGATTCTAAAGTATTTTTAAATATGTTGATTCTTTGACCGAAGTTCCCTTTTTCTTCTTTAGGTAAATCTTTTAAATCTTTGAAAGCTTGTTTGACTACAGATGAGCCTCCTAAATATTTAGCCTTGAGTTCGACTAATTTAGAATTTTCATGAATATCAGCAAGTCTTTGCTTAGCTTCTGCTAAGACTTCATCGAAATTTATCATGTAACGACCTTTCTAATAATTTATCTAGAAATTAATTGTTCTCACCATCTTCCTTATTATCTTCATCATCAGAAGAGGAGAAGAAATTAGGTAAGATATCGTCTTCTTCAGAAAAATCTTGGTTCTCGGAAGTGACTTGAGCAGGATTGACGTCTTCTCTTCTGATATCTTGAGAAACAGGTTTAGTTTCAATTCCAGATCTAGAAGTGATGACAGAAGTGTTATCTAACAAAGGAGTTTCGTTATCAAAATCAGTAGCGATAACTGAAACATTCATAATATCTTCAAATTCAGGGTTAGTTTGAATACCAAAGATGATGTTGACATCTCCCCCGGCGACTTCAGTAATGTATCTGACCGCTTCTTGAGCTTCATTTAAAGAGACTTCATTACCACCTGTGATGTTGATAATTGCGCTTTTTGCACCTTTGATAGAAGCTTCTAATAGAGGTGAAGCAATAGCGGCATTTGCGGCTTCTTTAGCTTTATCAGGACCAGAAGCTGAGCCTATACCAATCATGGCTAAACCTTTGTTTTTTAAAGTAGATCTGACGTCAGCAAAATCCAAATTAATGATGCCAGGTAATAAAATTAAATCAGTAATAGTCTTAACAGATTGAGCTAAGACTTTATCAGATTCATGGAAGGCATCTTTAATAGAAGATTTACCATTCATGAACATCAATTTATCATTAGAGACAATAATTAAAGAATCGACGTTTTCTTTTAAGGTTTCAATTCCTGCCATAGCTTTTTTAATTCTCGCATTACCTTCAAAAGTAAATGGACGAGTGACAATAGCCAAAGTTAACGCTCCTAATTCTTTTGCAGCAGCAGCGACTACAGGAGCAGCACCGGTTCCAGTTCCTCCGCCTTCCCCACAAGCAATAAAGACCATATCGTGATCGCCGATAATCTCTTTAATTTTATCAATAGAATCTTCAGCAGCTTTCTTTCCTACTTCAGGATCTCCTCCAGCACCTAGGCCTTTAGTGATATTTTGCCCAATGACAAGGGTGTTGGGAGATTTAGAAGTAGCCAAAGCCTGAGCATCGGTATTTAAGACACAAAAATCTATATTTTTTAAACCATCTTCAACCATTTCATTAACTGCGTTAGATCCACCACCACCAACACCGATGACGATAATCTTAACGTAAGATTCAAAGGCATCTAATTCCATAAATTTCCCTCCTATAATTCCTCGTCGAACAAATCGTTTTGCACACCATTTTCCGAAGTGTCTTCTGTTAATTTTTTATTTTCTCTACCCTCTTTTATCTCTTCAGGATAGACATCTACTCTAGTTAAAGTAAGATCGACTGGTCTAGCTTCTGAAGGTCTAATTGAATACCATTCGTAATAATAAATCAATGAGACGCAATTGGTATAAGATTTACTTCTAGCCCCAAAACATGTTGGAGTAAATAGAGAAACACTGTTTTTAAAAGTATTTGCTAAGAATGAATCAATTCCGATAATATCTCCTCCAATACCAGAGATAATGAATAATTCCCTAGCGGTCGAATCTATTTGTAATTCGAAACCGTGAATTTTATTTACTAAAGTTTGAAGAGAATCAGTTATACAATTCTTTATATCAGAGAGTTTAATTCCCTCTTTTGTTAAATAAGGGAAACTAGGTCCACTTGATAAACCGTATAAATCAATATAAGATTTAGCGGTATTGTAATCTACTCCTAATCTAGTGACTAAATTTTGAATGATATCATCAGTTCCAAAGTAGAATGATTCACTATTTAATAATCTCCCAGCATATGCATAAGCCAAAGTAGTTAATTTCTCTTGAATTTCAATATAAACAAATTCCGAAGGTTCATTAGTAAAAGAAGAGACATATTTGATAGCAGCGTTAGGATTAACGGCAATTTTTACAATTTCTAGTCCTGCATCGTTAACGACCTTAGTAAAAGATTTAAGCATGATACTATCGTCGATTTCCACATCAGCGACCATCTTTATAATTCTCGATGCTTTACCTTTCGGGAAGAAAGGAACCTTTACTTCGTCATCAATTTCAAATTCGTAAGGCACGACATCAACGACGACCTTTTTATCGCTTTCGTCTTTGAATTGTTTAGAAATCATAGTCAACAAATTTGAACCATCAAAATCGTTGATACGAGAATCAGCTGAAGTGGTATTAGTCGTAGAATTCCCTTTTTGAATTGATAGATTCAAACTAGGCAAACCCAAGATGACTTTTTCAATTCTTATTTTCAAAGTTTTCTCAGCGGAGATGACTAATTCTTTAATGGCGTTAGTCATTTCAGAAGCGTCGATAATTTGACCATTAATCAATTTGGCACGGGTAGATTCAAGAGCGTGCAGAACATAAACTGAGCCATTAAAAAAATAGCCGACTATTAATTTAATGCCAGAAGTTGATATTTCAATAGATACATTAGGATCAATTACACTCATAAATTACCACCATATATTATTTATTATAAAATATAAATAATATCTTTGTTATTAAAACGTTATAAAAACGATGAAAATTATTTAATAATTTCTGCCTTTTTTAAATCAAGGAGTCCCTCAGCGACAAATTTCGCACTCGCTCGCCCTTTATAATAGGACAAATCAAACTTACCTTTAAAATATAAATCCTCTTTTTTATCAAGAATATCACGAGGAAAATTGAAGTAATTAAATCCACCTCTATAATTGTTAAAATTGATGATTATATGATTCCCATCGCGAGAAAATTTTAATTTAGAGGGATTTATTTTAAAACAATATAAAGGCGATTCAAACTCCTGGCCAAAAGGCTCAAATTCATTTAAAATATCAAAGCTTCCAATATCTAAATCCGACTCATCTAACAAAATATATTTCTTAGTAGGAATTACATAATTAAAGGTAGAATATTCTTGACTTATTTTATTTTTAAAATCGGAGAAATCATCTTTTTTAATCGTTACTCCTAAAGCTTGCTTATGCCCTCCAAAATGCACGTAAGAAGAAGAATACTTTTCTAAGATTCCATATAGATCAATTCCCTCTGGCGCGCGTCCGGAGCCTACTAACTCACCTTCATTTTCTTTAGAAGCTGCAAAGCAAATTACCGGCTTATTCAACGCAGATGATAAAGAAGTAGATATCAATCCAATTAAACCTACTTGCATTGAATCGAATTTTTCAATGATGATAGGAGCAAGTAAATCGCGACTATTCGCTTCAATTCTTCCCGCTTTAGCTAATTCTTTCTTCTTTAAAGATATTTCATTGATTTTGGGATATAGTTTTCTAATTCTCTCTTCGCTTTTTGAAGTTAAATATTCAATTGCCAAATTTATATCATCACCAATATCGACTCTCCCTAGTGAATTTAAAGATGAAATTAGATTGAAATTGATATCAGAGGAAGTATAACGAGGCTTATCTTGACCTAATAGCAAAGTTAATTTTAAAGGTCTTATTTTATTTATATAGAGTAAAGCATATTTAGCGATATTCAAATTCATTTCTATCATCTTCATCTGATCTGCAAAGACTGCTATACCCGCTAAACAAACTAAATAAGAGACGTATTTACCTAATAAAGAATAAGAAACCAATAAAGCTAAAAAAGCCGCGGAGATATTGTAAGAAGTATATTCACCTACTTGCCAGTGAATAATATTGTTAGCCCTAGGTAATTTGTCTTGAGGAGTATGATGATCAATAATTAGTACATCCATTCCTAATTCTCTAGCGTATTCAACCGCTTCAAAAGCAGAAATCCCATTATCGATAGTAATCAATAATTTAATACCTTTAGAATAAATCTCATCGACAGCATTTTTTACTAAGCCATAACCGTATTTATAGCGAGAAGGTAAAGAATACAGAACATCTCCTCCTATTTCTTTTAAAGCGTAATACAAAATGGAAGTAGACGTCATTCCATCGACATCATAATCCCCATAAATGTAGATTTTTGACTTATTTGAAACGTGTTTTTTAATTAAATCAACCGCCTCGTTAAAACCTTTAAAATGAATTTTTGGATCTAGAATTAAAGAAGATGAAGGCGGGAGACTCCTCTCCTTAAGTTCATCTTCTGAAATATTGTAATATTTAAGTAATTTTTCTTTTAAACCCATTAGTCATTTACACCAGGGACGATAGTCTCGTGAGGTTCTTTAGAATTAATTAAATCTTCATTCTTCTTTCTTGCTAATTTTCTAGCTGAGAGAGGACGCAATTTAATAACCTTAACGAAGAATAAGTAAGAAGCAGGTAAGACGTAAGTGGTCATCAAGATGTTAGCAACTAAGACGATTAAAGCGATGACGCCAGTTGATAACATATTGTTCAACGAAGCTAATAAGACTCCTAAAAAGAGAGCGAAACTAACAGCGAATAAGATATAAATAGTTAAGGAACTACCTCTAATAGCCTTATCCAAGATTTCAGTTCTAGTTTCAATAGAAGGATTCTTGATATTAGAAGCGCGCATCTCTTCTCTGTTTCTATTGAATAAAGGAATCATTGCCATTGAGCCTACTAATAAGGCGCTAGCTAAACCGAACATAGTTACCGAAGTGAAAGGCAAATTAGTAACAGCTAATAAAGATAAACCTAATCCGAAAGTAGTAGCAGAGACGATTAAAGAAGATAATCCTGCATATAAACCGTAAATTAATAAGAAGAATATGAAGGTTAGAGCAGGAATTAAGCCGACAGTCAAATAAGCGAAGAAATTATCGTGCCCTTGTAAACCAACAGTTACTATATCGTAAGAAACGACAGTATCAGAGTTGTATTCACTAGGAATCATATCTTTATAACCACCGGCCAAGAAGTTTTCTCTAATGGAGTTAACAGTTTCAGTAGATAAAGGATTCTTTAAAGTAAAGGAAATGTAAGTAGAATAAGTTTCCTTATTTTCACTATCGTGATCTGCAATTCTATTGAATGTGTGGGTTAGAACATCCTTGGAAGTAAACCAATTTCTAGCTAAACCCTCTTCATCTTTTTCAATATAAGCAATAGCGCTATCGTAAGTGACAAAAGTATCGCCATCATCGATATTTCTATCTGTTCTATAAGAGATATTCAATCTGTTAGTAGGTCCGTAATCTCCTGAATAGTTATAGATATTGTTAATTCCTTTAGTTAAACCTAAGCCTAAGAAAACGCCTAAAACTAAAGCAGAAATAGCACCAACTGTAGAGAGAGTTAAAATCTTCCCTCTCTTAACAGAAGAAGTAGATAGATATTTCTTCTTGTCGATTTTTTCTTGAATCTTATCAGGATTATTTTCAGAGCCAAAGCCAAACCAAGCGGTGTTCTTAGAAAAAACGGTTGAAGTAGTTAACCAATATACTAACCATCTAGTTAAGAGATTGACGAAGATGAAGTCTGATAAGGAACCTAATAATAAGACTCCGAAGAAGACTTTAACCATTCCTTTCCCTACTAAGAATAAAATTAATGAAGTGAAGAAGACGATTAACGATGATTGTAAGATAACTCCAAAAGCTTTTCTATAGCCATCATAAGAGGCTTTATCAACACTTTTTCCTCTTTTTATTTCACCTTTAATTCTCTCGAAGTAAGTAACGACTATGAATATAGCTAAGATAATTACTAATATTCCTGAAAGAATCGTCACTGGTGTGAATTCAAATCCCAACGTGTTAGCAATTAAGAAAGTAAACATTACACCTATAACCGTAGTTAATCCAGCTAATAAGCCCGAAACTCGATAGTAGATAATAAAGCATACGAAGATAACTATTAAAGCGATTAGTGTACCTAACAAAGTCCAATTCATGGAATTAGAAGGATAGATAGCATCGATTGAATTACTATAGACATATTCGATATCAAACCCGTAATCTCCTCCGTTTCTAGCAGCGACGAAGGCTCTAGCAGATGAGATAGTGAAAGCTTGATTATTTAAATCTTCAGTTAAAGCGACATAACATCCGTCTTTTGAATCGACGAAATTATCACTTGTTAAAACAGCGATAATCTTCTTTTTTACATCTTCCCTAGCATTATCACCATAAGCTAATTCATAAGTATCAGTTTCAGATTTATTCTGCCAGACATAGATGATCTTTTGTAGATCTTCATTTGAACTAGTTGAAGCGGAAGAGACTAGATTGTTCCAATCTGATTTAGAACCTATATTGAAGGCAGGAGTAGCGCTAGTTCCGTTATATAGAACTTGCATAGGAGTTTTATCAGCGAACATTGTGGCGCCAGAAACTTCGTTATTATTGGAGTCAGTGAAGGTTAAAGGAGCATTACCAGAGAGAACTGTAACGATATTTTGCATAGCATTAACAGTCTCAGAACCAGCTAGAGAGACTCTGATTTCACCTTTAGAGGAATCGTCTTCTCTAATGAAAATTTCAACTTTATGGTTTCTAGAACCAGCTTCATCAAGTCTCTGTGCAACTTTATCAGCTATAGTATTTTCATTTAAAGGTGCACCACCTTCTCTTTGGCTAATATTAAAGACAACTTCAGTCCCACCTTTGTATTCCAAAGCTTCTTTTTTGGAATCGTAGATAGATTGAACATTGAATATAACCATTACTAGCAAGGATGCAACCATGACTATAAACGCCCAAAATCTTCTCATATCGTAAATAATCTCCTACCTAATTGTTTTTAACAAACTAAATATAGCAAGCAAATAAACACTTGCACGTTTTAAATTTTACATTTTTTAGAGTGTTATATCAAGTTAATATAAATATATTTATATTATATTAAAGCTTTTTTAATCATTTGCCTTATATTTAGACAACATATCTAAGTGAGCGTAAGCTAATTTAGTTGGAATTCTACCTCTAGGAGTGCGGTTAACTAAATTCATTTTAATTAAATAAGGCTCGTAGACATCTTCTAAATTGACCGCATCTTCTCCTATAGCTAGAGCGATGTTATTTAAGCCGGTAGGTCTACCTCCGTATCTTTCAATTAAGGTTAAAAGATAGCGCCTGTCAATTTCATTTAAGCCTAATTCATCTATACCTAAACTATCTAAAGCTTTCTTACATATTGACTCATCGATGATTTCACATTTGTAAATAGTAGCAAAATCTCTAACTCTCCTATAAATTCTATTGGCGATTCTAGGAGTACCTCTAGATCTAGAAGCGATCATATAACTAGCTTGAGAAGTCAAAGGAAAAGAATAGACTTTGCTAGTTCTATTGACAATTTCCATTAAATCTTCTACTTCGTAATAATCAAAATGCGAAGAAATGCCAAATCTATCTCTTAAAGGCGAAGATAGACTTCCCGCTTTAGTAGTAGCACCTACTAAAGTAAATGGAGGCAATTTAATTGAGATAGTTCTAGCTTCCACATCTCTTCCTACAACTACTGAAAGATTGAAATCTTCCATCGCTCCATATAAAACCTCTTCAACTACAGAAGGAATACGATGAATTTCATCGATAAAAAGAATATCTCCAGCTGCTAAAGTGGTTAAAATTGAGGCTAAATCGCCAGTTCTTTCTAAAGAAGGACCGTTGACTAAATGAATTTGTGAATTCATCTCGTGAGCGATTATATAAGCTAAAGTAGTTTTGCCCAATCCAGGAGGTCCATATAAAAGAACGTGATCTAGAGGCTCTTCTCTTAAGCGCGCAGCTTTTATATAAATTGATAATTCTCTTTTGATATCTCTTTGACCGATATAGGCATCTAGAGAAGAAGGGCGCAAGGACGCATCTAATTCATCTTCTTTAGATGGAGAAAGCAATTCTTCTTCTAAGTTCATTTAACCTTATTCCTGCTAGATAATTTAGGCAAAGCTAAAGCTATGTATTCTTCAGCTTTCAATCCACGGGAAGAAATGGAAGAAAAGACTTCAGTAATTTCTTTTTTGGTAAAGCCAAATTGAAGTAAGCCATCCATAGCATCATCCAATTCTTTATCACCGGATTTAGTCTTATCCATCATCAACTTCCCTCTTAAATCTAAAACGATTTGCGAAGCGACTTTTTTACCTACGCCTTGTAAAGAAGTTAAATACAATAAATTAGAAGAATTGATAGCTTCAGTAAGTTTATCTACACTCGAACTTCCTAGAGCTTGAATAGCTGTACGAGGACCTACACCCTTGACAGAGATCAATTTAGAAAATAAAGCCTTTTCTTCAAAGGTTTTAAAGCCTACTAAATATTGCTCGTCTTCCCTGACAAAAAAGACTGTGTAAACAACCATTGTTTCCCCTAGAGGATAATCCTCAGGATGGGAGACTAAAACTTGGTAGCCAACACCGTTGACATCGACTACGATCGACCCTTTCTGATGGAGGGTTATCTTGCCTCTTAAATAGAAATACATATGTTAATTAAAAAGGTTAAAATTCTATGTTTTATATAAGTTTATATTATCACTAAGCGGCTGTATTTTACATAGTTTTTGCACATTTGAAACAAAATAGAGATTTATATTGTGATTTAACTAAAAACGATTATGTTATAAAATAATTTACGAGGATAATTTATGAAAGCATTGATATATTTACAAGATCGAAAAAAGCTTCAACACTCAGGCATAGGAAGAGCTTTAGAACATCAACAAAGAGCTTTAAATTCCGCTGGTGTTCAGACTACTTTTGACCCTAGTGATAAATACGATTTAGTCCACTTAAATTCATATCAACCAGGTACTTATAGATTCATGAAAAAGTGCTTAAAAAAAGGCATTCCTGTTATAGTTCACGGACATTCAACTCACGAGGATTTCGCTGATTCTTTCAGATGTTGGAAATTAGTTCATCCTATCTATAACCACTGGATGAACAGAATGTATAAAAGGGCTGATTTAATCATCACTCCTACCCCCTATTCTAAAGGCTTAATTGAAAATTACAAAGGCGTAACTTGCCCTGTTAAAGCTATATCAAACGGCATAGATATCAACGACTATTCTTACAAGCAAGAACAAGTTGATAACTTCGTTAAAATGTTCAATATTAAAGAGGATGAAAAAGTCGTTATCGGTGTAGGATTCCCTTTCAAAAGAAAAGGTCTAGATGATTTTATTGAAGTCGCTAGAAAGATGCCAGATGTTAAATTTATCTGGTTTGGTTACCTTCAAAAAATTTTAACTTCTCATTACATGCTAAAAGTAATGAAACATAAACCATCCAACGTCATTCTTCCTGGATACATAAAAGGAGATATCATTCACGGAGCCTACCACCGTGCTAACTGCATGTTCTTCCCTACTAGAGAGGAGACTGAAGGAATAGTCGCCTTAGAATCTCTAGCGTGCAAATGCCCTTTAGTAACTAGAGATATAGGAGTCTATAAAGGTTGGTTAGAGAACGAAAAGAATTGCTTAATGGGTAAAACAAACGAGGAATTCATTTCTCAAATTAAAAGAACTTTCACTGAAGATTTAAATAATATTAAACAAGAAGGTTACAAAGTTGTCCAAGAGCGTGACCTTCCTATTGTAGGTGAGCAATTAGAAAAAGCTTACAGAGAATTATTAGAGACTAAAAATATTTAAAAAAGATAGGAAATTCCTATCTTTTTTTGAATTTATATAATTAGTAAGTTATTTGATAATCAGTCTTCGAAATATTCAAATTCGAAGTCATCAATCATAACTGAAGAGCCGTTTTTAGCACCTAATCTTCTCAACTCAGCATCCACTCCAATTCTGCTTAAATAAGCTAATAATTGAAGCATGCCTTCTTCAGTAGAGTGATTAATTTTCTTGTATTCTTTGATAACTTCATCTCCAATGATTCTATAAGAACCATCTTGATCGAGCATTATCTTAAATAAACTATCTTTCTTTTCGCTAGCTTTGTAGACCGCTTCTTCCTTTTCACCATTATTGAAATTAGTCAAGACTACTTCATCCATATCTTTAATGGTATTGTAAGCTTCTCTTAATAAAGGCTTCATCCCTTCTCTATTCAAGGCGGAAATTCTAAAGACTTTATATTTTTCTCCGTATTTTTCTTTGAGTTTCTTTTCAAATTCATCGGCTCTAGAAGAAGCATCTAAACAATCCATCTTATTTAAAGCGATAATCATAGGTTTTTCTAACAAACCTAATTTGTAAGAACCTAATTCGGAATTAATTTTCTCAAATGATTCGAAAGCGTCTTCCTCTTCTCTAGACATATCGAGAACGTGAATTAGAGCTCTGCATCTTTCTATGTGTCTAAGGAAGACAAAACCTAGTCCTCTCCCTTTAGAAGCTCCTTCGATTAAGCCTGGTAAATCAGCCATAACAAAGGATTCATCGTCACTTAAAGAGACAGTTCCTAACATAGGTTCTAAAGTGGTAAAAGGATAATCAGCGATCTTAGGAGCAGCTCTAGATACAGCATCTAAGATAGTAGATTTACCTGCTGAAGGTAAACCAACTAACCCTACATCGCAAATTAATTTTAATTCTAAATAGATGGTTTTCTTCTCCCCCATAGTACCATTTTCAGCAATTCTGGGAGTTCTTCTTACAGAATTTTTAAAACAGGCGTTGCCTTTTCCACCTTTTCCACCTTTGCAAATTAAATAAGTATCGCCTTCATTTTTCAAATCGGCGATGATGTTGTCATCTAAATCTTTCAATACAGTTCCAGGAGGAACATCTAAATAGATATCTGAACCAGCTTTACCTGCCATTAATTTAATGTTGCCATTTTGTCCATCAGGAGCTTTTACTTTGATAGCATGACGATATGCTGATAAAGTGTTAGGGCCTTTTTTAGCGATGAAATAGATAGATCCCCCTCTACCTCCATTTCCTCCATCAGGTCCGCCAAATTCGACGTATTTTTCATGGCGAAAAGAGACATGGCCATCGCCACCTTTACCTGCGACTAGATAAATCTTTGCTTTATCGATAAACATGTTTCTCCTCCTATTTCTAAAAAAACGGGCTCCTAAAGGAACCCGTAATAATTCTAATTAACTACTTGCTAGCAACAGGAGCAGCTTGATTGACAGGATAGACAGAAACTTTCTTTCTATCTTTACCTAATCTTTCATATTTGACAACACCATCGATAGTGGCGAATAAAGTGTCATCTTTAGCAATTTTAACATTGGCTCCAGGATGAATCTTGGTTCCTCTTTGTCTATAGATAATAGAACCGGAGTGGCAGAATTGACCATCGGCCAATTTGGCACCTAATCTACGACCAGCAGAATCACGGCCGTTCTTAGTGGAACTAACACCTTTGTGGGAAGCGAATAGTTGTAAATCTAATCTAATTTCCATGTTGAATTTCTTCCTTTCTTCGCTCGCTTAATTCAAAATTACTTTTATGTAATCTTTCTCTTCTCTCCCGAGGAATACGAGCTGATCTTTTAATACCTCGAGAACGTAACGGTCATGAGTTGAGATGTCACTGACGACATCGATTTTCGCATAACCTTTCGAATGAGTTTCTTTAATTCCCTTGCCTTCTAAGGAATAGACGGCTCCAGAATAAGTAGCGGAAACTCCTGCGCAGACTAAGTCGAAACCCTCTTTATTTTGATAAGCGTGGCCGGATATCTCGATTGAAGATATGCAGTCTTCCTTATATTTGATTTCAACTCTAATCATACTTGTACTCCTTCTTAAGCGATAGAAGTAACAGAAACCTTAGTGTAAGGTTGACGGTGTCCAGTAGTCTTACGATAATTAGCCTTAGACTTGTATTTGAAGACTACGACTTTTCTTTCGCGACCTTGCTTTTCAATCTTAGCGACAACTTTAGCACCTTTAACATAAGGGGCGCCGACTTTAACGCCTTTGTCTTCGACTAAGAGAACTTTATCAAAGACGACTTCATCACCTTCTTTGCCTTCTAATTTTTCGACAAAGTAAGATTGTCCAACTTCGACTTTGACTTGCTTTCCGCCAGTTTCAATAATAGCGAACATCTTTTTTCCTCCTATAAATACACTTTATGACTCGCTGTCGAAGGTCCTTATAAATAAGAGTTAGTTACCTTAAACATGCGGTTGAAAGCCAAGTGGAGGCAATTCAACTAATATATTTTCTTATAAAAGTTAAAAATAGTCAACACTTTTTTAATTTCTAAATATAAAATATTTATTCGATGGAAATAATTTCTAAGGAATGATCTTTTCTCACTTTACCTTTGACGACTTTCCCGACCAAATCCAAAGTGGAAGAAACCTTTAAATCTAGATAATTTTCAGTGTATCCTCTATAGCAAGAAATTCCGTTATCTTCAAATAATTTCTCTTCTACAAGAAGATGTTTAATTTGACCTACTTGAGATAAAAAATAATCTTCAGCGAGTTTATCTCCTATAGAGATGAGTTTTCTAGCTCTCTCTTTTTTAACAGCGTTAGAAAGTTGACCTTTCATCTTGTCAGCTTTGGTAAAAGGTCTTCTAGAATAAGGAAAGACGTGAAGTCTCATGAATTTAGCTTTTTTAACAAATTCACAAGTAGAATTGAAATCTTCTTCCGATTCTTGAGGAAATCCGACTATGACATCGGTTGATAAAGCTAAACCATCTATCTCCCTATTTAATCTGTTACACATCTTTAAAAATTCATTTAAATCGTATTTTCTATTCATCATTTCTAGAACGTGAGCTGAACCAGCTTGTAAAGGAATGTGAATATGAGGAACTAGACGAGGGTTAGTTTTATATAATTGAATGTAATGTTCATTGATTTGCGACATCTCTAAAGAAGAGATTCTAAGTCTAAATGTTTTAGGTTCAATATTTAAAATATCTTCAACTAAATCATCTAATCTCTTGTCGTTTTCTTCCCAAGAACCGATATCAATCCCAGTTAAAACTATTTCTTTATAGCCTTTCAAAGCGAGATTTTTAATTTCTTCTAAAATATCTTTTTCGCTTCTAGAGCGAGATTTACCTCTAGTTAGAGGAATGATGCAATAGGAGCAAAAATTATCGCAGCCATCTTGAATTTTAGTAAAAGCTCTAACATCAGATTTAAATGAAGAAATAGAAATATCTTCATAATCAAATAACCTGGATGATTTATCGACTATATTAGCAGTCTCATCTTTAGGTAAAGTTTCTTTAATTAAATTGACTATGTTATTTCTATCTTTAGTACCTAAAACTAATTTAACTCCTTCTATAGAGGAAATATCATCACTGTGAAGTTGAGCATAGCAACCTAAAACTACTATGGAAGTAGAAGGGTTAGATTTATATATAGATCTAATCTTCTCTCTAGCCTTTTTCTCCGCGACTAAAGTAACAGCGCAAGTATTGATAATATTTATATCAGCAGTAGAAGAATCTTGCACATATTTATAGCCGCTTGATTCTAATTCTTCCCTGATAGCTTCGGATTCATAAGCGTTAACTTTGCACCCGAAAGTCGTGATGCTAAAGCTTGTCATATTCCCCTAATAGAACCTTTTCATATAGAGAAGTAGAAATTAGATGATCTTTCCCTAAAAGTGAAATAAAGGTATCTTTATCATTGTTAAAATAAGCTTTCATTAACTCTATTAATTTAGCGATAATATGAGTTTTAGAAACTTCAGGAGAGAATTTATCGAATAGAGGGATAAAAGCCTCTAAACAAGCTTGATCATCAATGACGTAAATTGTTTCAGAATCGATGTGATAAAAAGCTATAGTATTAGTGAATTCTTCTTTATATAAAACAATTAAAGGAGACAAAAAAGAAGTAAAAGGTCTGTTGCCAAAAATTCTAAAAGGATCGATGAATTGATTCCCGTAATCTCCTTCTCCAACTTCATCTTCAAAATAATTTGCATAGATTTTTTCTTCCATCTCTTCACTTAAGAATAAGACGTAACGTTTTTTGCCAGAAGAATCGACCATATAAGGGAGATTTTTAGTGATTTCTTCCCTTCTGTTTTCTTCAGGAAAATTAACTAAATAGCAGATGGAAGTTCTCTTTTTCATCTCTTCGAAATTCATGATTGATTTTAAAATGATAATCGATTTAAACAAAGACAATCCATCAGGAATAATCATAAAGTGCTTCAAAGAGGGATAATTAGAAAAATAATATGAATTTGTAGAATAAAACTCTCTATCGCGAGATAGAGCGATAGAATTATTCTTGGGAATTTTTACCGATAAGAACTTGAATAATTTAAAGTCAGACATCTTTCTCTCCTATGTAGTTAATTATCGACAAGATAGAGTATACACCAGTTTCCGCTCTAAGTATTCTCTTTCCTAAACTAGTTAAGATAAATTTATTTTCAACAGCTTTTTTAACTTCTTCTGTAGAGAAGCCTCCTTCAGGGCCGATTAAAGAGACTACTTTCTTATTTTTAAAATCAACTTCTCTAATGTAACTACCCTTTAACGCTTCATCTTCGTAAGCGATGTATTTATAATCACCTTCTATTTTTAAAGCGTCGTTGTATTTATGCAAAGGCAATAAAGTAGGAATTACAGTTCTATTAGATTGTTGAACTGCTTCTTTGATAATTTTTTGATAACGATCCCTCTTCTTTTCAAATTCGGATTCATTTAATCTTACTATTACTCTTGAAGAGATGTAAGGGATGAAAGTAGTAACCCCTAATTCAGTTCCCTTTTGTAAACAGAGCTCGAAATTATCTTTTTTTAGAAGAGGTAGAAGGAGAATCGATTCAAAAGGTAATTCTCTATCTAAAGAAGGTAACAAAGACTGTAAAATAACCTTTATAGGCCTAATTGAGATGACTTTACATAAATATGCTTTAGAAGAAGAAATAACTTCTATCTCCTCATTTAAATTGATTCTGATGACTTCTAAATGTTTTAAAGTATCTTCTGAAAAGATTACTTCTTTAGAATTGAAATCAATGTTACCAAATACTCTTCTCATAATTAAATTATATCAATAACAACCTTATTCTTAAATAAAACAAATCGCTTAATAAATATAAAAAGCGCACCGTTAAGATGCGCTTATAATCTTTATTTAGAGACGGAAGTCTTTTTTCTAATAAAATTAACTAAGACGACAATCTCGTGAACTATAATAGGGGCAATAGCTAATAAGAAGACATATAACCACTCTATAGGATCATCAGAAAGTTTAAAGACTTTGAAGAAAGAGTTGATATAAGGTGTCTCAATTACTAAGATTTGCAAACCTAAACCTAAGAAGAAAGATAGCCACAATAAGAAGTTTTTATTCTTAAATACTCTAGCAATAGAGTGTTTGACATCAGTCATACCTAACATGTGGAATAATTCTGAGAAGGCTAGTACGCAGAAGGCCATAGATTGAGATTCTGCTAACATAGTGCCATTAGCGAAGAAGTTATTGATATCTCCAATAGAGAAACATCCGCTACTCCAAGGTTTAATTAAGAAAGCAATTAAAGTAATCACACCAATTAGAACACCATAGCCAAAGGTGATATGATAACCGCCCTTAGCAAAGATACTTTCATTAGGATCTCTAGGCTTATCTAACATGATATCATCGGGCTTCTTATCTGCACCTAAAGCTACAGCAGGTAGTGAATCAGTAATTAAATTAACCCACAGTAAGTGAATTGCGATTAAAGGTGAAGGCAAGCCAACAATAGCAGCGATCAACATAGCGACGACTTCACCAATATTAGAAGAAAGCAAGAATAAAATAGTTTTCTTAATATTAGCGTAAATACCTCTTCCCTCTTCAACTGCCTTTTCAATAGAGGCAAAATTATCATCGGTTAAAACCATATCCGCTGCGCCTTTAGCAACATCAGTACCAGTTATACCCATAGCTATACCAATATCAGCAGCCTTTAAAGAAGGAGCGTCGTTGACACCATCTCCAGTCATCGCCGCAATATTGCCGTTTGCTTTAATAGCTTTAACTATAGCGACTTTATTTTCAGGAGAGACTCTAGCGAAGACCCTAACAGTCTTAACTCTCTCTTGTAATTGCTCAGGAGTACAAGCGTCGATTTCATCTCCAGACATAGTTTGTTCCTTAGAAGTGGCAATACCTAATTCTCTAGCGATAGCAAAAGCGGTATCTTTATGGTCACCAGTAATCATAACAGTAGTAATACCAGCTTGTTTTAAGGTGGTGACAGCAGGTTTAGCAGCTTCTCTAGGAGGATCGACCATGCCGACTAATCCGACGAAGATTAAATTCTTTTCTTCGATTTGGCCTTCTTCAGAAGCAGGATAAGAGTAGGCTAAGGCTAGAACTCTTAAAGCATCTTCAGCGAATTTATTAGCGGCGGAATTTATATTATCTAAATCTTGTTTAGTAATTTCTCTTTCTCTACCATCAATGAAAATTTTAGTGGTGTTTTTCAATATTTGGTCCATAGCACCTTTAGTGTAAGTGACCAATTTACCATCCTTGAATTTATGGGTGGTAGACATCATCTTTCTAACTGAGTCGAAAGGATATTCATTGACACGAGGAGATTCTTCTTCTAATGCCTTCTTGTGCATATCGAAAGAATTAGCAAAGTTAACTAAAGCTATTTCAGTAGGATCGCCGTAGGCTCCTTCATCGACAGTAGCATCAGAACACAAAGACATACCTCGAGCTAAAAGAGCTAATTTATCTTTATTAAATTCTTCTTTAGCAAAGATAGTATCATCAGCATAAGCTTTGACTACAGTCATCTTATTCTGAGTTAAAGTACCAGTTTTATCAGAGCAAATATAACCAACAGCCCCTAAAGTCTCAACCGAAGCTAACTTTCTGACGATCGTATTAACTCTGATCATCTTTTGCATACCCATAGCTAAGACGATTGTGACAACAGCAGTTAAACCTTCAGGTATAGCAGCTACAGCTAATCCGACCGCATCTAATAAAGCGTCAGACCAAGTAGTAGCAATATTGTTATTTACAAGGGCGTAAATCAACTTAATAATCAAGACAAGAACGACTATACCAACAGTTAAATAACCCAAGAATTTAGAGATTTTTGCCAAATTCTTTTGTAGAGGAGTAAGTTCGTCTTCCCCTCCTTCTAACATAGTTGCAATCTTACCGATTTGGGTGTTCATACCAGTGGAGATAACTACACCTTCACCTCTTCCGTAAACTACAGGAGTAGACATGAAGACTTCGTTGACTCTATCTCCTACACCTACTTCATCAGTTAAAACAATATCAGGATCTTTCTCAGCGGGAATTGATTCACCAGTTAAAGATGATTCATCAGCTTTTAAAGAGAAAGCTTTTAATAATCTTAAGTCAGCAGGAATAGTTCTTCCTTCTTCTAAAATTACAATATCACCAGGAACTAATTCTTCAGCCTTAACTTCAATTACTTTTCCGTCTCTTCTAACAGTTGCAGTAGGTGAAGATAATTGTTTTAAAGCTTCCAAGGCTTTTTCAGCTTTAGTTTCTTGAATTGTTCCTATAGTTGCATTGAGAATTACAACGCCAAAAATAATAATAACATCAGCAAAATCGCGGAAGTTCATGCTTCTATTAGACTTGACTGCATCGACTATAGACAAGACCAAAGAAATGATAGCCGCCGCAAAAAGAATGATGACCATAGGATCTTTAAATTGAGAGAAGAAGATAGCAATAGGTGATTGTCTCTTCTCTTCTTTCAATTTGTTCAAACCAAATTGTTCTCTTCTTTTTAGAACATCTTGCGATGTTAAACCGGTGGAACTTTCAACATTAAGTTCCTTTAAGACTTCGTTAGATGATTTATTTTCCCACATTTGGAAACCTCCTTTTCCCTAACTAAGGTCTTACACCGAACAATTTATATTCGTCTAAGGATGCGGATTATTATCCTAATCGTGATGACGCGTATCCCTAGTAAAGTTACTCTCCAAAGCATGAGATTTTTACTTAATTAGATTAATATACTTTAAAGAAAAATAAAAGCAATTAAATATCTTGAAAGCTTTCTTGTGTTTCAAGCATTATGGTTAATTAAATATTTTTTAATTGAATCAAAATATCTCTGTAAGTGATATTCCTTTCAGAAAGATAGTTTTCTTTAGCTAGAGATGCACATCTACCTAAAATATATGAAGAAGTGGCACCTAATTCTAAATCCGAATCAAATTGATCAACTAAACCTAGAATAATTCCATCTAAGATATCTCCACTTCCTGCCTTAGCTAACCCTGTGTTACCTTCTTTATTTATATAAGTAAATTTCCCATCGGTTATAATCGAAGAAGCGGATTTTAATAAAAGTGTTAATTTGTATTTTGAGGCGAAAGATTTAGCGAGTTCTAAAGCGTTATTTTTAACTTCACTAACATCTTTATTTATCAATCTAGCAAACTCTCCTAAATGAGGGGTAAGAATTAATTTACAAGAATGATTGTCCAAAATATCTCTTCCATATTTAGATAGACAATTGATACCATCAGCATCCAAAATTAATCTGCCTTTAAAGTTGTTTAATAGATAAGAAATAATCTTGTAACCTTCTTTAGAAATACAGACTCCTTGGCCAAAAGATATAGCTTCAGATTTTGAGATAATTTCATTTAGAGTTTCCTTATTAAAAGAAATCACTCCGCCCTTCTCTTTTAAAGGAATACATATGACTTGGGGATCTAAATAGACTAGCGAATTTACTTGCTCTTCTAAGACGCATAGATAGGTAAATGAGGCACCCATATATAAGCTAGTAGAGGCTAAATAAGACAGGTAAGGAGCACCTTTATATTTTTTACTTCCACCTATAATCGAGACATGAGGATAGTTACCTTTAGAGGTGTCTCTATTGATATTTTTATAAAGTGGTTTATTCAATTTATCGAATAGAGCAACATTAGATTTAAATGAAGAAATAACATCCACTTTAGATAAATGATTTAAAGATTCATTTAAATAATTAGAAATTAAATTTAAAGGATAAGAAAACGTATCAAATACTAGAAATCTACTAGTTTCTAAATAAGAAACTACTCTATTACTACTTAATAAGTATTTTTTTAGATTTTCTGAGGCTTCATTTATATTAAAAATAATAATGTCATATCTTCTAGATAAGTCTAAATTAGATGGTGTTGACATCTCTATCAAGCTATCTTTAAGGGATAGTTTTAAGTACTCATATATCCTTTCTAAGTAATTAAATCTATAATCTTTTTCATCAACCAAGAACAAAATAGAATTGTAGTTTTTAAAGTAATCTAAAAGATTTTCCTTTTCAACTAACTCCTTGGATTCAAAACTTAAAAAGTCTTCTTTAGTACCTAAATAATTCATTGTTTAAAATATACCTTTTTTGCAGTGTTATAGTAGATGTCTTCTAACTCCTCTTTCAAAAATAATTTAGATTCAGTTAAATAGTTTTTCAATGAAGAATAAGTGTGATTTTTCAGTCCAGCAGGAATGTCAGTTCCCCACATGAGTTTCCTTGAAGAAAGAATGGAACAAGCTTCTCTAATATAGCTAGCTGCTTCCTTAAAAGGAGCTTCTTCTCTAGTGTTATTTTGAACAGAAGCTAAGTCGAAAAAGACATTAGGTAAATTGAATAGATTTACTAACCTAATTAGTTCCTCTTTTGAATTAGTAGGTAAAGCGAATAAATGACAAATAACAAAATCAATATCCTTATATTCTTTAATTATTTCTAAAAGAGTCTCTACTTGGAAACAAGGATTCCCTTTTCTACCTATATCAAATACTAAAGTAACGTCATTTTTTAATGCGTAATCATATATCTTTCTCATCTCTTCACAATTTAAAGAAAAAGGTTTATGATTGCACATTAATCCCGAGCCAGTCGAGACTTCCAATTTAATAATTTTAAAATGCAATTCATCTAATAAATATTTCTTTATTTCATCAGCTTTATAGGAGAAAGGATCATACATGCATGCGCCCACAAATCTAGAAGGATATTTTTTACAAGCTTCATAGGTATAGAGATTTTGTAAGCCTAAATAATTACCTTGTAATAAAACGGCTCTTTCTATACCGTTTTCATCCATAATTTCTAATAATCTATCATAAGTGAAAGATTTATCTCCTAAAGAAGGAGAAAAGAGCTGGAATTCCCTTCCTGAAGTATAGATGGCTTTCCCATTCCCTAAAGGTCTTATCTCTCCTTCTGAGGAAAAACCGGAGATATATTCACAGATGTGAGCGTGAGCATCAATATATTTCATATCTTAATTATAAAATAATCCAGAATTGTTTCACTTCTTCATTTTCATAACGCCCTATTCCAGAAAAAATCCCTCCATTTTTTACTATTACTTTCTCAGAGGCAATATTATCCAAATGACAAGTGACCATTACCTTATCTAAATTTAACTTTCTAGCTTCATCTAAAGCTTTATTAAGCATTATAGATGCGTAACCTTTCCTTCGCATAGATGGACGTACAGAATATCCTATATGCCCTCCTATCGTTTTTAAAAGAGGATGATTAATATTATGACGTAAAGAAAGCATACCTAAGATGTGATCTTCTTCATCCACTAAGAAAAAATGAGTATCAACCACTTTATCTTTAGGGCAAGTTAGAATTGAAGAATACATCTTGCAATAATCAATAAATTCAAAAGCATCTTTAGATTTTTTCAAAGAACCAGTACCATCGAATTTATTATCAGTATTCAAAATTTCTTCTTTATAAGCCATTATTTCTTTAGCGTACTTGATATCGGCTTTTACTAATCTTAATTCACCCATAGTTATTTCTCTTTTCTAATAATAATCTAACAAATTATTCATATTAATTAATATAAAAAGTTGGTAATAAGGGATATTTCAATCTATAGCAATTATAATTAAGTCATGTAGATAATTTGTATTAGTGGAATAGGCGGATTTTTAGGCAAAATATAGTAGAACTTTTACTTAAATAAAAAGATGTGAAAATAGTTAAATTAGTTATATCTTCTGATTCAAATAAAAATCTATATGATGATGAAAGAATTACTCTTATTGGAGGTAATATTCTTTCTTTTGATGATGTAGTTAGATTCTTATCATCTCAAAGAGTAGGAGAAAGAATATTCATTCACGCAACGGAATAATTTCAGTCTATAATTCATCATTTTCTTCATCTAAAGCCATAGAGTAATTGAATTGTGAGATTACTGATTTAGATAAGAGTTTAACTGATACTGTCTTCTAGATGAATGCAAGTCATTATCACGAATAAAAATACCACTTTGTAGTGGTATTATTTATTTAAAATCTCCTTGATTAGGATAACAACGATCCATGGTCTTCTTAATAGCTTGTTCAACTCCACCTCTAGATATATGCAATTCTGCACAAACTTTATCTAAGACTTCAGGTTCAATAACCATATCTTTAGACATGATTTCTTTCATGACTAGAACGTAATCTAAGCCTCCTTCTCTGCCTTCCTTACGGAAGCCATTTTCAATAAATTTAGCACCGATTACACACATCCACGTAGGAGGTAGGTGGACTTTCTTTTTAACTCCTTTAGCTTCAGACATAGTTTCAAGCATCCATTTGAAGGAATGATTTTCATCACCAACAGGATATCTTTCACCATCTTTGCCATATTCTAGAGCTCCTAAAGCAGCTTCAGCAATATGTTCAACAGCAATCATTGTTGTACCACCTTTTGAAAAGAAGACCCTCTTGTGATTATTGACAAATCTATCTAGGAATACATCTCTCCAAATAGGAACTCTAGCTTCCATACTTCCAAAAATATATGGAAATTCTAAAACTACTACTTCCATATTTTTCTTCTGCTCATTTAAAATCTTAGCCTGCTCGACTCTGCATCTTATATAAGGGTGCTTTTTAGCAAGTTCCATCTCTGGATATCTTCTATCAAAAAAAGCGAAATAAGAATTGAAGACTACTCCCTTTTTAATACCCGCTCTTTGAGCTGCTCTAAAACATTTTGCTACAGAATCAACTAAACGATAATGGAAGAATTCATAAGCGGGAGCTTTAGGCGTATATCTATCATCAGGCCCGACTGAATATATTAAATAATCGTAACCTTTTAATAATTCAACTAATTCATCTTCTTTAGCTGCAAAAACATCACAGATAGTATTATTAATTTCTTTAGGGAACCAGCTATCTAAATCTTTATTGACTAAATCATCATCAAGAATAGAAATAGAACCAACTTCATATCCTCTTTCTAAAGCTAATTTCCCAGTATAGTAACCTAAAAAACCAGTTCCACCAATAATCATTATTTTCTTAGACATAAATTATTCCCCTTTAACATTTTCAAAAGTTGAAGCGACCTTTTCAAGCAAATTCCTAATTTCTAATTTTTGAGGACAGATTCTTTCGCATTTTCCACATTTTATACATTCACTAGCCTTGCCATTATGCGAAGTGTGAATTTCATAATAGTAAGGTGAATTCCAGTCATCAGTGATGAATTTAGCATTTAAATCTGCAAATAATTCAGGTATCAAGATCTTCTTAGGGCAACCATCTACACAATATCTGCAACCAGTACAAGGAATCAAATCTTTGTTCAAGATGAAAGAGACGACTTTTTTAACTGCTTCAGATTCTCTTTCATCCAAAGGTTTAACATCTTTCATAAAGGAGATATTATCTTTCATTTGCTCTAAATTAGACATACCAGAAAGAACCATAGCCATCATCTCAAACTGCGCAGCAAATCTCAAAGCGTATGAAGCGTAACTACCAGAATTTAATTCATCGAACACTTTTTTTGCTTCTGAAGGTAAATTAACTAAACTTCCGCCTTTAACTGGTTCCATAACAATGGCGGGTTTATTGTATTTTTTGAGAACCTCATAGCATTTTCTAGATTGAACGGAATCAGATTCATAATCTAAATAATTAAATTGTATTTGAACAATCTCAATGATATCTTTTTGCTCGCTTAATATCTTATCTAAAATATCCGCAGTATCGTGAAAAGATAGACCTACGTGTCTTATCTTTCCTTCTTTTTTAAGTTGAGCAGCAATATTATACGCGTTGCATTTTTTATATTTTTCATAATTAATTCTATTCTGAGCGTGCATTAAATAAAAATCGAAATAATCGACTCCGCAACATTTTAATTGTTCTTCAAATAGAGGTCTAATATCTTCTTCGCAATTGAAAAAAGATTCAGATAATTTATTAGTTAATAAATACTTTTCACGAGGATAGCGCGAAGTTAATCCTTCTTTGATAGCGAGTTCACTCTTACCACTTATATACCCGTGAGCTGTATCGAAATAATTAAATCCAGCCTCTAAAAAATAATCTACCATTCTTTTAAATTCTTCGATGTCGACTTCTTCCCCATTTTTAGGTAATCTCATGCAGCCAAAACCGAACTTGCCTTTTATCTCTTTAAAAAACTTATTATCCATAAGTCCACCTCTTTCGCTTCTACTGAGAAAAATCAATTTTACTAACTACTAAGATTAAACCATATTTTAAGTTATTTTTATACATATAAAAACTTTTTAACATTGGTTAAGTTATCAAAAAATAATATTACCAATAAAAATTCAACTGCATATACAATGTAAAATATTTTCAAAAAATATATTTCAATAATTAAAAGCTTCAAATAATAAGAAAATATTACATTTAATAGATACTTCATTTATAATTTTTATAAGGAGTTAAATAATATGAATAAATCAATAGGAATAATACCGGTATTTCTACTTTTATTGACAGGTTGTCAAAATACTTCGCAAGGAAGCTTAGTATCTTCACAAAATAGTTCCTTATCTTCGCAAGATAGTTTTGTAGTCGAAGGTAAATACGAAACAAAAGTAGTTCCCTTTTATAATGGAAGAAAAATTGATAATGGAGTTATCACCCCTATCAAAAACAAAGACGTCACTCTCCGTTTCTATGAAGATAATCCTAATGTTCCTTATATAGGATTGAAAGATTTCTTTCATACTTTTTATAAAACTGATTATTCATTATCGAGAAAAGCTTATTATTACACTTTAAGTTTTGAAAATACTTCTCTAATTCATATTGATACTAATGATGATATTATTTCTATTTCCAATATTGAGGTACTCTCAAAACATCCGGATTTTGTATTTAACAATTCTAAGACTTTTATAAAAAGAGGCAATGATGATATATCAACTAGGCAACCACGCACTATCGATTTAAAGAATTATAAAATTCCAGTTTATGGAGAAAAAGAAGAAGCTTATGTTCCTTTTACATTGATTTCTAATTTATCATCTGAAACTTCTTTATATGTTATCTCTTATAATGAAGAAGGCTTATATGAATTCGATTACAGTGGAGTTCTCCACGTTAACGATCCTAGAGACAATACATATTACGGATCTAAATTTAATGAGATTGCTGATTCTGCCTCTTCAAGAAAACAAGATTTCGCGAATTTTAATTACAATCTTCTTTGTATGGAAATTGATAATTTTAGAGGTTACACCTCACAGATGAAATTTATTGATAATAATGTTTTATCTTTAGGTTTAAACGGAACTTTAGAAACATTATATCCAAACATTAAAAAATTACTTCTCTCTTTAAATAGAAAAGAATATCAAGCTGGCTTATTCGCTTTGTTTTCTGGTTTAGGAGATGGAGGACATACCGTACTATTAAGAATATCAGAATTTATGGATAACGAAAGTATTATTAATATCTTAAGTCGATATCCTGATGTATATTCACTAGTTAAAGATGCTACTAAGGATTTAAGGAATAAATCTCTAGTAGAAAGCATTATCAATTCCGCAAGGAACGATCAATTAGGTCAAAAAATGCCAGAAAATTATTATTATTTTGATTCTTCTTCCAAAGTTTCTTACGTCGGTTTTAATTCTTTTAATGTCAATTATTCAGCGTGGAATAATTACTACACTAATGAAATAAAAGATCCTAATAAAATCCCTGTTGATTCTGATACATATGCTTTTGTAAGAAGCAAATTATATCAAGCTTTAGACGATAAGGCTGAAACTGTAATTCTCGACTTATCCACTAATGGAGGAGGAGATTCAGTAGCGTTAAATGGATTAATCGGTTTATTTAATAATGCCAAAGCTGATTTTTTTATGAATAATGTCACAGAAAAAACAAAACAAACTACTCATAGTGAAGTTGATATTAACTTAGATGGAAAATTCGATGACTTAGATAGGCAAGAAGCAATTAAATTCCAGAAAATGAATATTGTAGTTATGACATCTAGATATTCTTTCTCCTGTGGAAATCTCTTCCCTTCATTGATGAAAGAAATGGGATATGAAATCATCGGTGAGCAGTCAGGTGGAGGAAGCTGTGCAATTATGCTTAATTCCACTGCTGATGGCGAAATATATATGCGTTCATCTTTCTATTGCTTAGCTGATAAGCAAGGTCATAACATTGATAGTGGTGTGGAAGTCACTTATAATCTAGTACAAACAGTACAAACTATTACTGGAGAACATGAAGATTTCTCACTATTCTTTAATCCAAGCCACATTCAAACATTGCTAAATGCAGATAATTCCTAATTGCTCCCTAACTTTTACAGCAAAAGCATAGTTTTTATCGAACAAATTATTAACTTTCTTCTAAAAGAAAAAGACATCCTGTGTTAACAGAATGTCAAATTTTCTCGTTGGCGCGCCCAGAAAGATTCGAACTCTCGGCCCTTTGGTTCGTAGCCAAATACTCTATCCAGCTGAGCTATGGGCGCGTAAATATGGAGGTTCCTGGCGGATTCGAACCGTCGGTGATTGAGTTGCAGTCAATTGCCTTACCAACTTGGCTAAGGAACCACGCGCTTAATTATTTAAGCACAAAGTTATTTATTTTTCAAGATATATACGAACTAACTTCTATACATTTAACAATTAAAAATATAATAGATACTTTTTGTTTTTTAGTGAATAAATTTAATATTTTAAATTCAAGAAAAAACCTCCTTAAATCAGAAGTAAAAGGAGGTAATATTTATTAATCTAACAATGTGAGAATTTCACTAGGTCTATAAATTATTTTATATGGTTTATATTTAATTAATTCTCCTAAAGGTCTATATCCCCACGCTACTCCAACTTTGTAATATATAGAAGCGTTAGAAGCTAGAATCATATCGACATCACTATCTCCAAAATAAGCGACCTCTTCAGGTTTAAGATTCAATTCATTTAAAGCCATATTTAAAGAAGTTGGTTCAGGCTTAGTAGGTATATCTTTTCTATTCCCTATAATATAATCAAATGTAGAAGGAAATAATTTTTCGACGAGGATTTTAGCCGCTTGATCCGGTTTATTGGTTACTACGGCTAATTTAATACCTCTCTGTTTACAAGTAATAAGAACTTCTTTCATACCATAGAAAGGTAAAGAAGAATCAGCCACGTGTTTTAAATAATAAGAAAGATAATCGTCAAAAACTTTATTTTCTAAATCTTTTTCCACTTCTTTACCAATGGCTCTTTTAATTAACATTCTCGAGCCATTGCCTAAAAAGGAAGTGATTTCTTTCACTTCCCTTGTAGGTAGATTGTTTTTCATTAATGAATAATTAACCGATTTAGCTAAATCAGGAACAGTATCAATAATCGTTCCGTCAAGGTCGAAAATCAATCCTTTAATAGTAGACATAATTAGGCAGAAGCTCTTAATCTAGTGAAATAATTCTCTAAAGTTTCCTTCAATTCAGAATTGTATCTGTAGAAGTGATCTAAAGAATCAGGTACCAAATTATATTGATCAGCGATATCTTCAAAATCACCATAATAAGGAGATTCTTTATCTTCAGCATTATTGGAAGAACCAGTTAAGATATCCATAACATCACTAAAAGGAGTAACATAGCCGATGTAATCCATATTGGCGGTAGCAATATCTTTTCTGCACATGAAATCTAAGAATTTATAGGCAGCTTCTTTGTGTTGAGAATTTTTGGTAATGACTAAGGCGTCAGTGAAGATGTTGGTTCTAACAGTATCTTTGACAGAATCAGGAATGTAGAACTTCAAATCGCTTCTGTTACCAGTCTCGTTTTGCATGCAGAAGAAGGCTTGACCAGAATAAATGAAGACTACATCGTATTTGTGATCAGCCATTTCTGTATTAATTTCATCAGTGACGAAAGCAACTTTAGATAAATTCATTCTTCTTAACCAAGCATCAGCTTCTTGAATTTGTTGGCTAGTAGGATTGACAAAGTCATAACCCAAGGCAGTTAAAGCCATAGAATAGACATCTCTAGATTCAGAATATAAAGCGACTTTGTAAGAAGGATCTAAGAAGATATCCCAACCCTTCTCTTCTAAAGTAGCTTCGCTGATTTTAGAAGAATCGTAAAGGATACCAGTTTCACCCCAAGTGTAAGGGATAGCGTAGTCTAAGATAGGGAAAGGCTTATTAGTATCGTTTGCTAAAGCAGCCATGTTAGCCTTGAATTGAGGGATCAATCTACTTTCAGAATAATTGACGAATTTAGATTTATCTAACTTTTCTAATTTACCTTTAGAATATAATTCTTCGATAGCGTAATCAGAAGGACAGACGACATCGTAGTTGGTGTTCTCTAATTTGGAGAGCATGTTTTGATTGTCGTTAAAAGTTTGCATATCGACTCTGATGCCAGTTTCCTTTTCGAATTCATTTAAAGTATCTTCACCAATGTATTCACCCCAGTTGAAGAAGGTGATAGTTTCTTTTGCTGAAGAGCAAGATGAAAAAGACAAAGTGGAGACGGCAGCGATAGTTACAGCTAATAAAGATAATTTTTTGTTCATTTTACAAATTTCCTTTCTTAAATTTTAACGTTCTTCACGTTTTTTCTTAGTAGAGTTGAATACTTGGAAGCCAAGGACAACTAAACCTATGGCTAAGAAGATAATTGTCGACAAAGCGTTAACTATAGGCGAGAACGTCTTCATCGAATAAATGTAGACTGAGATGTTTTGAGATTTTCCTCCTACAAAGTATGAAATTATAAAATCATCAAATGACATCGTGAAGGCTAGCATTGCTCCTGATAAAATAGAAGGCATCAAATCAGGTATCATAACTTTCATAACCGCTTGTCTTCTAGTTGCACCTAAATCCATAGCAGCCTCAATTTCAGAAGGATCTTGAGAGAGTACTTTGGGATAGACTTGAATAACTATATAAGGCGTACAGAAAGCGATGTGTGCTAGTAATAAGGTTATATATCCCATCTCTAGAACTGACTGAATCGCTAAGAATAAAGTCATTAATGAAACAGCAGTAACAATATCAGGATTAACTAGAGGTAGATTATTGACCGAGAGAACAAAATTAACAAACTTGGGTTTTTTCTTATTTAATTCAGCTAAACCTATAGCTCCTAAAGTACCTATGATGGTAGAAAATACTGTAGCTATTGCAGCTATAGAAAGAGTAGTTCTTAAATCCTCCATCAAGACTCTATTTTTAAATAGAGATTCGTACCAAGTAAAGGAGAAACCACCCCAGTTTGATACACTTTTAGAAGAATTAAACGAGAATACGATAACCGAAATAATCGGTAGATATAGAAGAATGAATATTAACCAAGTATACGAAGTTAAAGCGAAGTGAGGATGATATTCTTGGTTAGATAGAGATTTTCTTCTATTCTTAATCTTCAAAGGAACTCTATCCTTAAGAACTTGAGCGCTCATTAAGCTTTCCTCCTTTTTTTAACTGAAGTAGTTAATTCCCTATCTCTAACAACAGTTCTATCTAATCTGTTTAATAAGAAAATAACTAAGAAAATTATCACTGATAATATTAGAGCAATGGCTGAACCGACATAAGGATTCGTCTGACGTATAAAGTAAGATTCAATAATATTACCAATCAAGAAGTATCGAGATTTACCTCCACCTAACTTTTCAGTGACAACTAGAGTTGTAGCAGCGGGTAAGAAGACCATAGTAATACCGGAAATAATACCAGGCATTGATAGAGGAATAGTGACTTTGAAGAAAGTCTTGATGGGATTGGCACCTAAATCTTTACTAGCTTCATATAAAGAAGGATCAATCTTCATTACTGAAGTGTAAATAGGAATAATCATAAATGGCAACAAGTCGTAAGCCATACCGAATAAGATTGCGAAATCCGTACCTATGATTTCTACATTCATCCACTTTTCAAACAGTTCGAATATTTGTTTCCAAGCTAGAATTCTTAATAACATGTTAATCCACATAGGTATGGTAATTAACATTACCAAGATATTTCTTAAACTCGCTTTACTTCTACCTATGAAATAAGCGACAGGATAGCCTATTACTAAACAGATGAGAGTAGCAATAAAAGCGAAGTAGATGGACATACCAGCCGAACGTAAGAAGTTAGGTTCTGTGATAAATTGTGCGAAGTTATCGAAAGTTAGATAAATGTAATTAGATTCACCCTTATTTGTAATCGCATAAATGAAGATAAAGACAAACGGGAGTAAAACTAGTAAGGTCAATAATAGCAATAAAGGAATAGCCCCACCTATTGAGGCATTAAATGTAAAGTTTGACCTGGTTTTTTGTTTCTTTACATTTTGAACATGGAAGGCCATTTTATTCCATTTCCTCCATTAAAGTAATATCTTCGGTATCAAAGGAGATGCCTACATCCTTCCCTACAGGTATGTAATCTGTGGTGTGGATGGTGACAATCGAGCCTTCAGATAATCTAACATCAACTTCATAGAAGACACCTTTGAAGAAGATAGAATCAACTACGCCTAATAACTTGCCTTTAGAAGGATAAACTATATCTAAATCTTCCGGTCTAAGCATGACATCGACAGTTTGATCTACAGCAAATTTAATATTTGGAACCAAGAAAGTTTTCCCAGCGAACTTAACATGTTTAGGATCAATGATTTCTCCTTTAATGATATTAGAATCACCGATGAAGTTAGCGACATATCTATTGACAGGTTCGTTATAGATTTCTTCAGCAGTACCGATTTGTTCTATATATCCATCTTTCATAACGACGATCTTATCAGACATAGTCAAGGCTTCTTCCTGATCGTGAGTAACAAATACGAAGGTAATACCTGTAGATTTTTGCAATTCTTTCAATTCGTACTGCATTTCTTTTCTAAGTTTTAAATCTAGAGCAGATAAAGATTCATCTAATAGAAGCATCTTAGGTCTTAATACTATAGCTCTAGCTATAGCGACCCTCTGTCTTTGACCGCCAGACAAATGAGAGACGTTTCTATGTTCCATGCCAGTCAAATTAACTAGTTTAATAACTGATTCGACTTTAGTTTTGATTTCTGCCTTAGTGAAAGGACGAGCAGGCTTAGATTCTACCCACTTCTTCTCTTCCTCTTTTATAGAAGTGAGAATGCTATTATACAATTCTTCTTGTTTTGCTTGAGATAAAGAAGAATGCTTTTCTTGAACTATTTTTCTAGCCTTGGCTTCCATATCTTTAATAGAAGCAGGTTCGCGAGTTTGATTGTTGTATTTTTCTAACTTTGCATTGAATCTTTTAGCTTTTAATTTTTCAAAAAAAGTTAAATCTGTTTCAGGATAAGGAAGTGAAACTGCTTTTTTATCTATATATAGACCGAAAGCTATGTTATCGAAAACATCCATATGCGGAAAAAGCGCATAAGATTGGAAGACTGTATTAGTAGATCTTTGATAAGGAGGTAAATCAGTAATATCTTTACCTTCAAAGATAACTTTACCAGTCGTAGGATATTCAAATCCACCGATGATTCTAAGAGTAGTAGTCTTACCGCAGCCTGAAGGGCCTAATAAAGTAACAAACTCATTAGATTTGATTTGAAGATTGATGCCTTTTAAAACCTTGGTAGAGCCAAAATTTTTAGTGACGTCAACAAGTTCAACAAGTACCTCAGAATTTTCCATTGAGAATTCCCCCTAAACTTTAACAAAGAAATAATATATTAGTACAAGCGTAAATGCAATATAAAATGAAGAAAAATATAAAAATATTTTCGAATAAATTTTTGAGCGCATTTTTTCTTCCAAAAATCATATTTTATAGGAATTTTTTTGTTTTTATAGGGAAATAGGCATAAAAAACGATATTAAACAATATAATGTAAGTTCTTACATGAAAAAATCTCGGAAATGCGATTTCCGAGATTGATGAAATTCATGAAGTTTATTCTATATCCGCATCTTCGGCGTTTTTCGCGATATGGAAGAGGAAATAAAGTATATCTTTATATGCTTCTAAGCCAGTATCGCGATTATAAATCATCGTGTGGTTTTGTGAGGGGTAAATTTTAGATAAAGAGACCGAACTTTTCGACTTTTTAGAAATATAAGTGAAGGTTGAAGGAATGCATAATTCATCTTCTTTACCTACTGATACAAAAACTTTATTTTGTAGGAATTTACAATATTTTCTATTGCCCCAGACAGTACCTGTTACTGTAGCAATTAACTTAGGGAAACCTTTGGAAGAAGATTTAACAATCTTCGCCATATTCTTTTTCTTTTTTAATTTCTTCTTATATTTATGATTAAACTTAAGATGCTTGATAAACAATTTAATATAACCTTTCATCAAGCCAGTTCTTAAAACATAAATTGTTGGTGAGACTAAAACTAACTTCTCTATTTCCGGATGTAAGACACATAGACGCGCACCTATAGAGGCGGAGAAAGAATAAGCCAAGACGTAAACTACATAACCTTTATTTAAATATTCTTCAGTGACCTTTTCAGCGGCTCTAACGACATTTTTAGTTCCGTATGTCTTTTTATCGCCAAACTTATATAAATCAACTAAAACTACTTCCCAATTAGGATTAAGATTAACTTCATCGAAATATTTTTTGAATTCAGTTAAATCGTGAGTTGCTGAAGTTTGAAGTCCGTGCAAGCAAAGTAAAACTCTTTTCACATTAACATCTTTGTAAAATGTGGTCTTACCAGAAGAAGGATCTTCATTTTCTTCTAAGAATTTTTCAATTGCCATACTATTCCCTCCAAATAAACATCAAAATACTGGCAGCAATACCTACGTTTAGTGATTCAATTTCTCTATTTATAGGTAAATATACCTTTTCATCAGCGAGAAGTCTATTTTCTTTTTTTATACCTTGACCTTCCGAGCCGACAACTATTACAAACTTACCATTAGGTTTATCAATTTGAGTAACTTCTTTCCCATCAAGTAAACCCATATATAATTTATAACCTTTTTCTTTTAAAGATTGCAATGAAGTGTAGGAGATATTTAAATCTAAGAAAGCTCCTTTTGAGGCAGAAACGGCCTTGTAATTGAAAGGAGAGACACAATCGGAAGAAAGGACTATATCTTTATAATTAAAAGCTAGAGCGCTTCTTTCTATTGTTCCTAAATTGCCTGGGTCTTGAACTCCATCTAAATAAATAATTCTCTCACCTTTTACATCATCAGATAATTTGTAAAAAGCGATACCTATTACTTTAGGAAGAGATTTAAAAGAAGATAATTCTCGCAATAATTCATTAGAGAAAATAAAATTCTTTACACCGTAATCTACTTCTTCATATGAGCATGTTTTTAATAAACATTTCTTATCTTTAGCAAGATTAACTAAATCTTCCCCTTCTAGCAAAACTAAATTGGATTTAGAACTAGACTTCTTTACATCTAAAAACTCCTTATATATAGGATTTGATTTAGATTTAATTTGATTATTTATCATTGTTCTAAAAACCTTCCAGCCATAATTAGTTTCTCATATTTATAATAATTAGGACAATACTTCAAAACCAGATTGTAAAATTCTTTAGAATGGTCAGGATGGAAACAATGAGCTAATTCGTGAATTATGACACTATCTCCAACCTCTTTATTGAACGAATATAATGCCTCATTTAATTTAATATGGTGCTTTTTAATCGAGTTCATACCTAAATAATTAACTGCTCTAGATAAAGATAAAGTGCATTCGTAATTTAAGCCCATTAATTTACCTAGATAATCTAGTCTCTTTTTTAATGAATTATATGCTAATTCAGAATATAATTTTTGTAATGAATCGAATGATGAGGCAAAAAAAGTATTCTCATTCTTTTTAGCTATATCAGAAGTCACTTCATATTCTTTACCTAACATGTAAACTTTAGATGATGATAAATAAGATTGACCATATAAATAGATTCCTTTTCTCTCTAATTTGTGAATGGCGTCAGTTTTTTCGATTAAATCTATAGTAAATCCATATAATTTATTAACTAAATCATCATTTAATGTTAAAGATTCAACATTGTTAGTATGAAATCTAAATCTAGATGTATATATAGGTAAAAATATAACTAATGAGCCATAAAAGCATTTAAGTGAAGCATATCTAGATTTAACTGTACGATAAAAGCAACGATAGGATTTTTGATTGTAATCGATATAGATTGGACCTAGGAATTTATCTTCAATCATACATATATTATAATTGATTTCTATATATTAGACACGAAAAACACTTTTTGAATAATAACTTAAAAAATAAAATAATTTTATATATTTTGCCGTCTCCCCCCCCGTAGGCAATAAAAAAACCCAGCGGTGACCATATCTCCCAAAGAAGGTACATCAGGCACTACGGTGCTTAGCTTCCGTGTTCGGGAAGGGA
>CACYCE010000021.1 GCA_902772915.1 uncultured Erysipelotrichaceae bacterium
TCCCTTCCCGAACACGGAAGCTAAGCACCGTAGTGCCTGATGTACCTTCTTTGGGAGATATGGTCACCGCTGGGTTTTTTTATTGCCCGGGGGGAGACTGCTACGACTATGACACTTGCCCTAACTTGTAAAAAAGAGCAGCTTTATTTATAATTATTATGGTTAAGTTTACGCTTAACTTGTTTTTTAGTTTTTATGGAGAAAAACAATACGTATGGATGTTGATAAAAAAAATAAGTACGGAAAAATTAATATTAGTCTAGATGCGGTCGCAGAAGTTGCCGGCACTGCTTTAAGTTCGGTTTTTGGTGTGGTCGGTCTAGTTACTACCAAAAGAGGAAACCTCAATCTCTCCGAATCTATCAATGTAATTTTGAAAAAGGAAAGATTTTCTGAAGGTGTTCGTGTTAAAAAAGATAAAAAGAATAAATATATTATTGATATCTCTGTTGTTCTAGCTTATGGGGTTAGAGTTCCTGAAGTGGTTTCAGAGATCCAATCGCAGGTTGCATATAATTTGAACAAGGCTTTTGATTTGAAATTTGAAGAAATTAATGTTTATGTTCAAAGTATAAGAAACCTTTAATTTTAGAAAGGCTTAATTTATGTTAAAAATTGATGGCGTTTTGCTAAAACAAATGATTATTTCTGGGGCCAATAATTTATACAATCATTACCCCGAAGTCGACTCTTTAAACGTTTTCCCTGTACCTGATGGCGATACAGGAACTAATATGAACTTAACTATGACTTCTGGCTTAACTGAAATTCAGAATAGTTCAGATGCCTCTGTTTACAATATTGCTAAATCTTTCTCTAGAGGTTTGTTGATGGGTGCTAGAGGTAACTCTGGTGTTATTCTTTCTCAAATATTTAGAGGCTTTGCTCAAGGTTTAAAAGGCAAAGATGAAGTCGATGCCTTAGAATTAGCTTCAGCTTTCGATTCTGGTCGACAAATTGCTTATAAAGCAGTTATGAGTCCTGTCGAAGGTACTATTTTAACTGTAGTTAGAGAAGCTAGTACTGAATTATCTTCTAAAGTTAGAAGAAATATGCCTATCGATGAAGCTATGCAAATCTTTTTAGATGAAGCTAAGGCTTCTTTAATTAGAACTCCTGATTTGTTACCTGTTTTAAAAGAAGTTGGTGTTGTCGACTCAGGTGGAGCAGGTTTTGTTAAAATAATCGAAGGTTTCTTATTAGCTTTACAAAATAAGATTGTCCAAAGAAATATGGCTGATGTAACAGTCGGCAGTTCAACTAACGTTAAATTAGGTGGATCTAAGATTGGTTTTGGTAAAGAGAAGTTCTATAGAATCAATTTTGTTTTAGCTCTTCCTGTTCAAGAAGCTGCTTCAGCTTCTGGTAAGAAAGAATTCATCGAATCTAGATTCAGTTCTATCTTACAAGCTCACGGAAAAGAGAATGAAGTTAAGGTTAATGGATTAGAAGTTCAAGCTAGTATCTTAACTCAACATCCTGGTAATATCCTTTCTTACGCTCAACAATTCGGTGAATTTGCTTCAATCTCCATCGATACAGAAGGTGGTAAAGGTTTTGGAAGCAAAGCTAAAGAAGAAACTAAGTTAAAAGAAACAGCTCCTGTAGTAGAAGAAAAGAAAGAAGAAGTTGCCCCTAAACAAGTCGAACCTTTAGGTGAAAAGAAGAAATACGGTATGATATCTTGCTGTTCAGGTAAAGGTATTGAAGAAATCTTCAAAGCTCAAAATGTTGATCAAATTGTCTCTGGTGGTCAAACTATGAACCCTTCCACTCAAGATTTCGTTGCAGCGGTAGGCAAAATTAACGCTGACGTTGTCTTTATTTTCCCTAACAATAGTAATATCATCTTAGCAGCTAACCAAGCTAGCGAAATCATCAGCGATAAGAAAGTAATTGTCATTCCTACTAAGACTATTCCTGAAGGAATCGTCTCTTCTATGATGTTCAATCCTGAAGTTGAGGTTGATGAAAACACTTCTGAAATGAACGAAGCTATTTCCACTGTTAAGACTGGTCAAGTAACTTTCGCTATCAGAGATACTTCTGTTGATGGTGTAGAAGTCCATAAAGATGATTACATGGGCTTATCCGGTAAGAAGATTTTGATTTCTATACCTGATAAAATTGTCGCCGCTAAGAAGTTATTAGAAGGTATGGTTGATGATATGTCATCAGTAATTACCATCATCTGCGGTGAAGATGTTACTCCTGAAGAAAAAGAAAAATTTGTTTCTTGGGTTGATAAGAAATACGGCAACGATGTTGATATCGATGTCAAAGATGGTTTACAACCTGTCTATTCATTCATCATCGGCGTAGAATAAAAAATTGTGAGATAGAGGGAATCTATCTCACTTTTATTTTATTAATTTTGCTATAGAAGGATTGATGTTTTCTTCTACTTCTAATGTTAATAATGCAACTTTATTACCAAAGATTACACTTTCTTTTAGACTCTTATTATTGTTTAAAGAATGAATGATACCTGCAAATAGAGCATCCCCTGCTCCAGAAGTAGATACTACATCATCTTTCTTTTCTATAGAAATACAATCCACTTTATTATCTTCACCAAAATATATATTGTTAGAGGAATTAGATACAACTACTTTTTTAACTCCTAGAGATAATAATTTTTTAATAGATTCTTCTATAGGTAAGTGTTCATTCAATAAAGATGTAGCCTCTAAATAATTACATTTCAATAAATATATATCTTTAAGATGATTTTTAATTCTTTGAATCTTAGTACAACTTACTCCTTCTACATAGAAGTAATGATCTTTATATTTTAAAAATAAATCATCTATTAAACCTTGATTTAAGTTAGTATCAATTATTACGTGCTTGTGGTCATTTAAAGTTCCTAAAAGAGAATCTAATTGACAAAAGCATAGGTTATCTAGAATCTGAGTATCGCATATAGCGACTTCCATATCTCCTTTTAAATTAAGGATAGCTAAATATGAACTTGTTTGATAAATGGAAGAAGGAGTTATGACATTGACATTATGTTGAATTAATTCTGATTTAATATTTCTTCCTCCTTCATCATCACCTAGAGCAGTAATAAAATCTACATCGTTATTTAAATACGCTAAATTTAAAACTATGTTTCGTCCTACTCCTCCATTAGAGGAAGATATATGACCTACATTACTGTCTTTGTAGATAAGAGGAGATGAGCTCTTAGCAAAATAATCTCTGTTACTTCCACCGATTACTACGATTTTTTTATCTTCGTTCATACCTATATTTTATTATAATAATTACATGAAGACTCTAGATATTTTTAAAGAATTAAACGCTGTAAGCGAAGAAGATATCTTAACTAGATTTCCTAAGCAATACGATGAATTAGTTTGCTCTGATACTTCTAGAGATTTTTATGACGGGCAAAAAGTAATTTTGTTTGGAAATCCTTCTAAAATAATCTCAATTCACGGAGGAAAGTTAATTAGATTATCTGTTCATTTAGAGAATTCTAAAGAGATATCTTGCGTGATTTATTCTCAACCTTTCTACTCTAGGATTTTAAAGAAAGATTATTTATATTATTTTTTTGGAACTTATAAAATTAAACAGAAAGCTGTGATGATTTCTTCGATTATCAGAAGCGATAATTTGTTAGTGCAAAATAGATTTAAGCCTTACTATTCTTTACCTAGTAAAGTTTCCCAGGCTAATTTTTACGCTTTAGTAAATGAAATAATTAATTATAGAAATGCTTATATAAACAATATAATTCCTTCTAAATATATCAATAAATATAAATTGGAAGAGAGAATTAATGCTTTTAAAGATGTTCATATACCTACATCTTTAGAAACTATAAATAGGGGATTGAGAGTTTTTAAATACGAGGAGGCTTTACAGTATTGTTTATATTCTCTCTATTTAAAAAAACAAGCTTCTTTATTAAAGAAGAAAGAATTTTCACCTATCCCTAAAGATAAAATCAATGAATTCATTTTATCTCTGCCTTACAAATTGACTCCCGACCAAATTCAAGCTGTCAGAGAGATAGTTTTAGATATGGATTCTAAAAATGTCATGACTAGATTGTTAGAAGGGGATGTTGGTACAGGGAAGACTATAGTAGCTTTTATAGCCCTATACGCTAATTATTTAAGAGGAGGGCAAGGAGTACTTTTAACTCCTACTTCGACTTTAGCAAAGCAACATTATCTAAATTGCGTTAATGTTTTTAAAAATTATCCTTTGAGAATCGCTTTGTTAGATTCTTCATTATCGAAGAGAGATTTAAATCTAGTTCTCGAACAAATCCAAGATGGAACAATCGATATAATTATAGGAACTCACCAAGTTTTTTCAACGAATGTTAATTATTTCAATTTAACTTTAGTTGTTGAAGATGAACAACATAAATTCGGCGTTGAACAGAGAAATAGCTTGGTTAATAAAGGGGTAGGAGTAGATGTATTATCGATGTCTGCAACTCCTATTCCTCGTACTTTATCTTTAATAATCAATTCTGATTTAGAAGTTTCAGAATTGAAGAGCTTTCCTTCTAAGGTGAGAAGTGTAGAGACTAAAGTTATCGATGCTTCTTCACCTTTAATTGACAAAGCAATTAAAAGAGCTTTAGAAGTTCATAGGCAAGTTTTTATAGTCGCGCCTAAGATTGAAGGAAGTGAAGCCTCTAACAAGATTTCCGCTAATGTAATTTACCAAGAGATGGTAGATAAATACGGTGAAGAAAATGTCATGCTTATGACTGGTAAAACTAAAAAGGATGAGCAAGATAGAATATATTCTCAATTTGTTAAAGGGGAGAAATTAATTTTGGTTTCAACTTCTTTAATCGAAGTTGGTGTAGATGTTAAAGACGCTTCGTTGATGATCGTCTATGAAGCTAATTATTTTGGTCTAGCTTCCTTGCATCAATTAAGAGGGAGAATAGGAAGAAGCGGGGAAGGTAGTTTAGCTTTATTAGTTTATTCAGGAGAAGATAAAGAAGCTTTAGATAAATTGGAATTTTTAGCGTCTCATTCTAACGGAGAAGAAATAGCTCTTTACGATTTGAAGTTGAGAGGAGGAGGGGATTTAGCTTCTTATCGCCAATCAGGTGAATCGTCTTTGAAGGTCGCTAATTTTGTAAATGACTATCAAATATTTATCCACGCCAAAGAAGATGCTAATGAGATTTTAGAGAATTTAGATAACCAAGAAAATCAAGCTTTCTTTACTAGAGTTCTAGAAGGAAAGAAAAAATAAAAAGGTTAAAAGAGGAGAATTTGAAATAATAAATCTCCTCTTTTTTAAATAGGCGATAAGTGTAAAAAATAATCTATATTTAAACTATTTGTGTGTTATACTTAGTAAGGTAATTTATATTATTGAATTACAGTACTTATTTGGAGGAAATTATGGCAGAAAAGAAGTACGTTTATTTATTCAAAGATGCCTATGGTTTAGGCAAAGAACTCCTCGGTGGTAAAGGCGCTGGTTTAGCGGAGATGACTCACATCGGTGTACCTATCCCTCAAGGTTTTACTATCACTACTGAAGCTTGTACTAATTATTACGAAAATGGCAAGAAGACTGCTGATTTCATTATTAGACAAATTGATGATGCTATTAAAGCAGTCGAACAACAATCCAATAAATCATTCGGTGGATTAGATCCTAATAAGACTCCTTTATTAGTCTCTGTTAGATCTGGTGCTAGAGTCTCTATGCCTGGTATGATGGATACCATCTTAAATTTAGGTTTAAACGATGAATCAGTTAAGATCTTAGCGAAAGTTTCCGGTAACGAAAGATTCGCTTACGATTCATATAGAAGATTTATCTTAATGTTCACCAATATTGCTAAAGGACATCCTAGAACCAATATGGATAGAATGTTAGATAAGATCAAAGAAGATAACGGCTATAAAGTTGATACCGAAGTTAACGCTGAACAATTAAAACAATTAGTTAAAGACTATAAAGAATATTACAAGAAGACCTTCGGTGAAGATTTCCCGAGTGATCCTTACGTTCAATTACACGAAGCTGTTGAAGCTGTTTTCAGAAGTTGGGATAACCCTAGAGCTAATGTCTATAGACAAATGAATTCTATTCCTTATTCTTGGGGTACTGCGGTCAACGTTCAATCTATGGTCTTCGGTAACTTAAATGCCAACTCCGGTACTGGTGTCGCTTTCTCTAGAGATCCTTCTACTGGTAAGAAAGAAGTCTACGCTGAATATTTACCTCAAGCTCAAGGTGAAGACGTCGTCGCTGGTATTAGAACTCCTTTCCACATTGATTATTTAAAGAACCAAATGCCTGATGTTTACGCTCAATTCGAGAAAACCATCAAGTCTATGGAAGCTCACTATAAAGATATGCAAGATATGGAGTATACCGTTGAAGATGGTAAACTTTATTTCTTACAAACCAGAAATGGTAAGAGAACCGCTGCTGCAGCTTTACAAATCGCTTTAGATTTATTAGATGAAGGTGTCATCAGTGAAGATGAAGCTGTCTTAAGAGTTGAACCTAAATTATTAGATTCCTTATTACACCCTACTTTCGATCCTAAAGCTTTAAAGGCTGCTACTCCTTTAGCTGCTGGTAATCCTGCTTCTCCTGGAGCTGGTGTTGGTCACCTCTCATTTGAAGCTAGTGATGCTAAAGCTAGAAGAGAAAAAGGTGAAAGAGTCATCTTAGTCAGAGCCGAAACCTCTCCTGAAGATATCGAAGGTATGGTTTCCGCTGAAGCTATTTTAACTATGAGAGGTGGTATGACTTCTCACGCTGCGGTTGTCGCTAGAGGTATGGGTAAGTGCTGTGTCACTGGTTGCTCTGCTGCGATTGTTGATGAAGAAGCTAAGACATTAACTATTAACGGTAAGAAATTTGGCGAAGGCGATACTATCTCTGTCGATGGTTCTACTGGTAATATCTACGAAGGTGCTTTAGCTATGGTACCTGCTGATACTAAAGCTGGTAACTTCGGTAGAATGATGAAGTTAGCTGATAAATATAGAAGATTAAAGATCAGAACTAACGCCGACACTCCTAAAGATGCCATGCAAGCTGTTGAATTCGGCGCTGAAGGTGTTGGTTTATGTAGAACTGAACATATGTTCTTCTCTGGAGAGAGAATCTTCCATATGAGAAAGATGATCTTAGCTGATAACGTCAAACAAAGAGAAGAAGCTTTAGCTGAACTCTTACCTTATCAAAGAGATGATTTCTACGGTTTATTCATGTCTATGAAGAACTTAGAATCTATCAATGTCAACGTCAGATTATTAGATCCTCCTTTACATGAATTCGTCCCTCAAGAAGAAGACAAGATTGAAGAATTAGCTAAGGCCTTAGGTCAAAGTGTCGCTCAAATTAAAGCTAGAATTGAATATTTACACGAATTCAATCCTATGATGGGCCACAGAGGTTGTAGATTAGATGTCACTTATCCTGAAATTGGCCGTATGCAAGCTAGAGCTATCATCGAAGCTGCTATTAAAGCCAGTAAGGATTTAGGTAGAGATATCGAACCTGAAATCATGATTCCTCTCACTTTAGACGCTAACGAATTCAGATTCGTCAAGAAGATCATCACCGAAGAAGCTGATAAAGTTATCGCTGAAAATAAAGTTAAGATGGTCTACCATGTTGGTACCATGATTGAAATTCCTCGTGCTGCCTTGTTATCTTCTGAGATTGCTAAAGAAGCTGAATTCTATTCCTTTGGTACTAATGACTTAACTCAAATGACCTTCGGCTTCTCTAGAGATGACGCTTCCAAGTTCTTAGGCGACTACTACGCTAACAAGATCTTCGAATCCGATCCTTTCCAACACATCGATCAAAAGGGTGTTGGTAAATTAGTCAAGATGGCTGTCAAGGATGGCAAGGAAGCTAATCCTAACCTCCACTGCGGTGTCTGTGGTGAACACGGTGGCGATCCTGAGTCTGTTGAATTCTTCAATGCTGTCGGCTTGGATTACGTCTCTTGTTCTCCTTTCAGAGTCCCTCTTGCTAGATTAGCAGCAGCTCAAGCTGAAATTAAATTGCAAAGAGCTAAGAAGGCTTCTAAGTAATAAATCACAATCTAAATCTCGGAGAGAAATCTCCGAGATTTTTTGTTTTCTTGTTTTAAAAATCACAGATGACAACTATTGATTTACATAGAAAAATTATTTTTAATATTTTCAAAAATTAGACGCTTAGAGTTAAATCTTTAAGCGTCTTTTTTATTAATATAGATTTTCTTTAATATATTTATTTTATAAAGTGCTAAAATCAATATGCTTGTTTGAAGTTTATGACTAAGATTAATTTAGGTGATGACAACACCTTAAAAACAATATTGAGATTAATAATTCCTGCTATGGCTGGACAGCTTGTCGCAGTTTTATACGGAATAGTCGATAGGATCTTTGTCGGCAATGTTCAAGGCTATGGTCAAATTGCATTAGTAGGCTTAGGTGTATGTATTCCTATTACTACTTTGATTTCGTCTTTCGCTTATTTAGTTGCTCTAGGAGCATCGCCTTTATTTTCCATATCACTAGGTCAGAAAAGGGAAGATAACGCTAAGAGAATACTTTCTAACGCGTTGTTGTTAGAATTGATTTTAAGCGCTGTAACTTTAATTATTTTCTATGCGGTTTTAACCCCTATGCTCTATGCTTTTGGTGCAAGTGAAACTTCATTTTCTTACGCTTTTGATTACATGATCTATTACTTAACAGGTGTACCTTTTATTCTTTTAGGCTTGTGTTTTAATCAATTCTTAACCGCCCAAGGTGAATCATTTAAAGCGTTGTTAAGTACGGCAGTATCGTGTATTGTCAATATCATTTTAGACCCGATATTTTTGTATGTTTTACCTTTAGGAATCAAAGGTGCGGCGATTGCTACAGTTATATCTTGGGTTATATATTTCCTTCTTGGAGGTTATTTTTTACTTAAGAAAACGACAATTAAAATAAGCTTTGGAAATTATAAATGGAGTATTATGGCTAAGATTTTAAAACTCGGTTTATCTCCTTTTGTAATTCTTGCTACAGATTCATTAGTTATTATTTTACTTAATACCATTCTTCAACAGACCGGAGGGGAAAACGGAGATTTTTACATTGAATGTCAAACGATAATAACCGCGTTTTTCTCGTTAATTACCGGGCCGTTATTAGGTATATCTTCCGGAAGTCAACCGATATTAGGATATTTATTTGGAGCTAGGGATATTCCTAAATTAAAGAAGGCCTTCAATCAAATATTATTATGTGGGATTATCTTTACAAGTGTATGTTTCGGATTGTCTTTTTTAGTTAGTAAACCTTTCGCTTCATTATTTGTTTTACTTTCTAAACAACAAGGTGGAGATCAAGTTATAGAAGCTGCTAGTAAATTTATTCTCGTTTATATGTATGGTGCTATACCTTTAGCCTTCCAATATGTCTGTGTTGATGCTCTAACAGGGATGGGACAAGCTAAATATTCTATCTGGTTATCTTTAAATAGAAAGATAGTTCTATTATTACCTTTAACTATAATTCTTCCTTATGCTAGTAAAGATTCAACTAGCGCTTTCTATGCTGAACCTATATCAGATTTAGTCGCAGGGATAATTTCATTTGTAGCGTATCTAATAATTACCCCGCGAATTTTTAAAAAACAATTGACTAATGAGGAAACTTCATTAATCTAGATTAAATTTAACTTGTATTTTGTTCTTTCTTGTCTTATCATATTTTTGGCTCGTTTTACGCGCCTGGGTGGTCCGCCAGCGAAGTCACAGCTGTGAACGCCGAGTAAAGTACAAGATATATAGGAGGAAGGGTTAGTATGAATAAGAACCTCGTCAACGAGATTACTGCTACTCAAATTAGAAATGATCTTCCTAAATTTACCACTGGTGATACTGTTAGAGTTTCTGTGCGTATCATCGAAAATGGCAAGTCCAGAATTCAAGTATTCGAAGGCGTTGTCATTGCTTTCAGAGGTGCGGGCATCTCTAAGACCTTCATCGTTAGAAAAGTTTCTAATGGTGTCGGTGTCGAAAGAAATTTCCCCGTTAATTCACCTTTAGTTGCTTCTTTAGAAGTCGTCAAGCACGGTAAAGTTAGAAGAAAGAAGATCTACTTCTTACGTGAGAGATCCGGAAAATCCGCTAGACTTAAGCAAGTCTTCGGCAAATAAAAGTAATCTTATAACGGCATCAATATTGGTGCCGTTTTTTCTTTATTTTAAATTTGTATATAATAATTAAGTATGAAAAATAAGTTATTTGTAACTATTTTATCTTATTTCGCTACTTTGGCAGTTATTGCGGGATCAGCTTTTGCAATCTATTATTCTGCTAAGGTTCATTTCCTCTTGGCGATATTTATCGTGATTATCTGCGTTCTTCTAATTGGTTCGTTTGTTTGGTATAACATTAGACTTACCACTTCTATAAAAGCTCAAAATAGAAGGAAAGCTGAATTTGAATATCACGAATATAAATGTGTAGATGATTCATTTGATTTATCTTCTATAGAAAATAATTTTTCTCAGACTGATTATGTAAAAAAAGAATACGAAGATGAACAATATAAAATCACTTATTTTGTAAGTAGAGATGTTAAAGCAAAATTTCCTACCTACATATTCGCTAAACCTCTAAAATCTATATCTTCATTAATCGATTTAGAAGTTTATTTCCGTAAATTTGTCACTGACAATATCGCTGCAGAAGGAGTATTTAGAACTTCTATTACTTTAATAGTCGATTCTTTAGATTCTTTAACTTTCGATATCTATACGTTAAATGGACCTTATGGGTTTTCTAAAGAAAGATTCTTCTCAGTCTATGCTCTTAAAGATAAAACTTTGTATATGGGTGGACATTCGGAGTTGTTGTTTGTTCCCTCATACAATTCTGTATTAAATGAACTTAAATCTATATTTAAAGTTCGCGAAGGTGATTATGGGGCAGCAGAAAATTAAAGATCTCCATTGGTTTCCAGGCCACATGAAAAAGGCTATGAATAAGATTCAAGAGATTCTCCCTTTAGTAGATTTAGTTATCGAAGTAGGAGATGCTCGGGCACCTTTTTCATCTTTAAATACTTATTTAGATAAATTGTTAAATAACAAGAAAAAGATAATTATTTATTCTAAGACCGATATTGCGGATTTAACTAGATTTAACAAGGTTCAAGAATATTTTAAAAGTAGGGGAATAAACACTTACGGGTGCGATTTAAAATCTCCTAGAGAAGTTAAGAATTTGTTAAATATCTTAACTAATATCAAATCCTCTAAATCTTTAAAATATGAAAGACTAGGTTTAGAAGTTCCACCTTTAAGATGTCTAATTGTAGGCATACCTAATGTAGGTAAATCTACATTAATTAATTCTTTATCATTTAAAAATAGAGTTAAAGTAGCCAATAAACCCGGCGAGACTAGATCTCAAACTTTAATTAAAGTTAATTCTAAATTAGAGCTATACGATACCCCAGGTATATTAGAACCTAACTATGAAGATAAAAACGCCGCGATGAAATTATCTTACATAGGTTCTTTAGATGATCAAGCTATACCTTTAAATGATGTTATTTATTCTTTAGCCCAATATTTAATAGATAATTATAAAGAAGAACTTCTGTCTTTTTATAAGATAGAAACTGACGAAGAGATTACTATCTCTAATATTTTCTATTTGATAGCAAGAAGTAGAAATATGATTATCTCTAAAGGGGAAGAAGATATTGTCCGCGCTCAAAATATTTTCTTAAAAGAATTTAGAGCCGGTTTGATTTGCAGGTGTATGGTCGATGAAATCCCCTCTTAAAATATTCGACGATTCTTATCGTTCATCTCCTTCATCTTTAATCGCTGGTTTTGATGAAGCAGGAAGAGGACCTCTATGTGGTCCAGTAGTAGCTTCAGGAGTAATTTTAAAACCTGATTTTGATTCTTCTAAGATTAACGATTCGAAGAAATTAACTGATAAAGAAAGAAGGGAAGTCTTCGACTTAATTAAAGAGAATTCTATCTTTTACCATATCTCTATAATCTCTAATCAGACTATAGATAAAATTAACATCTTAGAAGCTTCTAGAGCAGGTATGCAAGAAGCTTTAGATGAGATGTTTATTAAAGGATATAAATTAGATTATATCCTTACTGACTACATGGATTTATTTACTAACTTTGTCCCTTATGACAAATTAAAACAAGGGGATGGTAAATCTTTAAGTATTGCTGCAGCATCAATTCTATCTAAAGTAACTAGAGATGACATTATGATTGAATTGGATAAGAAGTATCCCCAATATCAATTAGCTAAGCATAAAGGTTATCCTACTAAATTACATTTAGAGTTATTAGAGAAATACGGAGTTGAAAAAGATATCTATAGATTATCTTATTCCCCTGTAAAGAAACTGATAGATAAATAATTTTTAATTTGTGCAAATTCTTTCTCCTTAATTCTATATAAATTATAGGAGGAAAGAAGCGATGTCATACGAACTTAATCCTAGAGATGTTCTTCTTTATCTATCTTATATATATAAAGGTGAATACGACCAGATTCTTAAAGCTATAAAAGAAAAGAAGCCGCTTAAAGATAAAGAAAACGCTATTTTTAATTACGTCTCTTCTTTAAATGTCAAAGCTATAACGATTATGGATGATGAATATCCTCAACTATTAAGACAAATATATAAACCTCCTTTTGTCATCTATTACAAAGGAGATATATCCATATTAAATAGAAGTGAAAGCAAAATCTTAGGAGTAGTAGGATCTAGAAAGTTAACTAAATACGGATATCAATCTATAAGTTCAATTGTTGGGCATACTATTAAGAAAGACAATTCTATAGTAGTTATTTCTGGATTAGCTAGGGGAGCAGACTACTTAGGAGAAATATCTGCATATAAAGAAAACGGAACTATAATTTCTGTATTAGCTTCAGGCCTAGATATAATTTATCCTTCTTCTTCATCTTATTTATATATGCAAAAGGAAAGACATCTTATATTAAGTGAATATCCTTTGAATACTCCTCCTTTACCTCATCATTTTATTTTGAGAAATAGAATTATAGCAGGATTGGCTTCTACTATCCTAATTGGAGAAGGGGAAGAAAGAAGTGGAACTAGTATCACGGCGAATCTAGCTTTAGAGAATGGTAAGAATGTCTGTTGCATTCCTACAAATATTTTTTCTGAGAAAAAGTTATGCAATGAATTAATAAAATCTGGAGCCTATTTAATTAGTTCGAGCGATGACTTAATAAATATAATAAAAAATTGAAAAAATCTTCATATATATAATATATGAATAAAAGTTTTTGCAATTTCCCCCTCTTGACAAAATTTAAGTTTGTTTTCATAATCGAAAAGAAATCAGAAGAAAGCAGTCGTTATAGTTATGAAATTAGTTATTGTTGAGTCCCCTAATAAGACAAAAACCATCTCGCAATATTTAGGTAAAGATTACCTAGTTTTAGCTTCTGCAGGTCACGTACGTGATTTAGCCACTAAAGGTGATAGAGGCTTTGGAGTAGATGTTGAGCATGGTTTTAAGCCTACTTATGTAATCTACAAAAATAAATACGATATAGTTAGAAAGTTACGCAATGCCGCTAAGGAAGCGGAAGATGTTTATATTGCAACCGACCCTGATAGAGAAGGGGAAGCTATCGCTTGGCATTTAGCGGAAGTCTTGAATTTAGATCCTTCTAAAGCTAAAAGACTTTCCTTTAACGCTATTACTAAAACTCAAGTTTTAAAAGCTATCGATAATCCTTCTCACATCGATATGGATCTAGTCGCTTCTCAAGAAACTAGAAGAATCTTAGACCGTATTATCGGTTTTGATTTATCTAAATTAGTTCAACATAAGATTAAGACTAATTCCGCCGGTAGAGTTCAATCGGTGACTTTAAAGATGATCGTTGAAAGACAAAAGGAAATCGATGAATTTGTCCCTGTTGAATATTACGACATCAGTGGTATTTTCGGTCAGGAAAAGATCGAAGCTTCTTTGTATTCTTACAAGGATGAAATCTTCAAACCTTACTCAATTAACAAGGAAAAATACGAGGAAATCGTTAATGCTTTACCTAAGAAATTTAAAGTTTTAGAAGTTGTTAAATCCCAAAGAAGTTCTTCTCCTCGTCCTCCTTTTATCACTTCCACTTTACAGCAAGAAGCTTTCACTCAATTCAAATATTCTTCTAAATCTGTCTCTCACATCGCTCAATCTTTATTTGAGGGTGTAGAAGTATCTAATGGTCAATTCCAAGCTTTAATTACTTATATAAGAACTGACTCGACTAGATTAGCGGATGAATTTATCGATATTGCTGGTCCGTATATCGTCTCTCATTTTGGTAAAGGCACTTACAAAGGACCAGTTAATAAAGCTAAGAAGAATTCTGAATTAGTTCAAGATGCTCACGAAGCTATTAGACCTGTAGATTTATCTATCACTCCTGAAAAGGCTAAAGCGTATTTAAGCAAGGAGCAATACAATATCTACAGATTGATTTACGCTCGTTCTTTAGCCTCTTTAATGGCTCCTAAAATTGAAGAAGTCTCGACTTTGAAGTTTGATGGTAACGGCTACATCTTTAAAGCTGAAGCTGTTAAAACCATTTCTAAAGGTTATTTAGCAGCATATGAAGAATGTGGGTTTAAAAACAATAGTAAAGATACCAGCTTACCTGAAAGTTTAACTTCCACTGAGATTAAAGAAATCGAAGCTATTGAAATTAAAGGAGATAAAAAAGAAACTCAACCTCCTCATCACTTTAACGATGGTTCTTTAATTAAGCAAATGGAAGAAAAGGGTATTGGAAGACCTTCCACTTACGCATCTACTATCGACACTTTAAATAAAGAATACATCAAAGAAGTTAAACATGTCATAACTCCTACTGAAGAAGGTAAATTAGCGGTTGAGAGTCTAAATGAATACTTCCCGGATTTGATGGATTACAATTACACCAAAGAAATGGAAGATAAATTAGAACAAGTTAAATCAGGCGATACCTCTAAAAACGATTTGTTATCTGAATTCTACGCCAAATTCAGTAAAGATTTAGAATTCGCTGAAGAGAACATGGCTAAAGTTAACGCTGTAGAAGTCGGAGAGAATTGCCCTGAATGTGGACATCCTTTAGTCTATAGAAAAAGTAAGAATGGAACCTTTATCGGCTGTTCTAATTTCCCCTCTTGTAGATATAAGCGCTCGATTGACGGTAAAGAAAAGCAACCTGATGAGATCGTTGAAGGTAGAACCTGTCCTCTTTGTGGTAAACCATTAGTCTATAAGACTTCTAAAAAGGGAACTAGATTTATCGGTTGTTCTTCTTTCCCTAAGTGTCGTTATACCGAATCTATCGAAGGTGATAAGAAGGAAGAATTAGATGACCCTTTGAAACTAAATGGAACTTCTTGTCCTACTTGTAAAGAAGGTCATTTAGTTTTTAGAAAATCGAGATATGGTTATATCTACGGTTGTTCTAATTATCCTCGCTGTCACTACATGTTAAAGCTCAATAAGAATAAAGAGTTAGTTAAAAAAGATGAAGATTAATATTATCGGTGGAGGTTTAGCTGGGGTTGAGGCTAGTTACTATCTAGCTAGAAACGGTTATAAAGTAAATCTCTACGATTTAAAACCTGACAAATTAGGACCGGCTTTTCATTATAAAGATTTCTTTGGAGAATTGGTTTGTTCCAATTCTTTAAAGTCGGTCAATAAAGATAATGCTTCCGGCTTATTAAAAGGTGAAATGGAAACCTTGTCTTCTTTAATAATGGAAGCGAGTAAATTCTCTAAATTACCTTCTGGTCAAGATTTAGTAGTGGATAGAGAAGTCTTTTCTTCTTATATCACTAATAAGATTAAAGATAATAAAAATATCACAATCATCTCTAAAGAAGTAAGTGAATTAGAAGAAGGAGAAGATATCTACAATATCGTCTGTACTGGACCTTTAACTTCCTCGCCTTTAATAGAATATTTCAAAGGCAAATATTCTTCTTCCTTCTGTTCATTTTACGATGCTGCAGCGCCTTTAATTTATCTTTCGTCTTTAGATACTACTAACATGTATTACAAATCTCGTTACGATAAAGGTGAAGGCAAATATTTAAATGTCCCTTTAACTAGTCAAGAATATTACGCTTTTAACGATGCTTTAGTTAGTGGGGAGAGAGTTGAATTGCACGATTTCGAACATTTTGAAGGTTGTTTACCTATAGAGACTATGGCTTCTAGAGGTAGAGATACTTTGCGCTTTGGTCCTTTAAAACCTAAAGGATTAGAAAAGGAAGGAAATAGACCCTACGCGGTAGTCCAATTACGTCAAGATGATGTAGCAGGTAGTCTATATAATTTGGTGGGATTCCAAACTAATTTAAAATACTCTGAACAAAAGAGAATTCTTTCTATGTTACCAGGATTTAAAGATGTCAAATTAGCTCGTTTTGGTTTGATGCATAGAAATACATACATCTCTTCTCCTGAAGCTCTCAATAGAGATTTGAGTTTAAAAAATGATTCTAACACTTATATCGGCGGTCAGTTTTCTGGGGTAGAAGGTTATGTTGAATCTGCCGCCACTGGTTTATTAGCAGCGATTTACCTCCGTTTGAGATTAGAGAATAAAAAAGGAGTGTATTTTCCTATCAATACCATGATGGGTAGTTTAGTAAATTACCTAGTGATGGCTTCACCTAAACATTTTGCTCCGATGAATGCAAATTATGGAATTTATCAATATCCTTTTAAAATGAGCAAAGAAGAAGTGTATGATTATTCTATAAAGAGCATAGAAGAATGGCTGAAGAAAAACTTTTAAAAGTCACTAACGAAGAGTTGTTAATCTTCGTAGATTATCTATTAAACGAAAGAAAGTACTCTCAACTTACTGCGTCTTCTTACAAAGAAGATATCTCTAAGTTTCTAGGTTTTTTATATAGCAACACGATAGATTTTAAAAAGGTTCAAGTTCAAGATATAAGAAATTATCTTTTGGATATGACTTCTAGAGGTAACTCTAAAGAGACGATGAAAAGAGCTTTAGCATCTTTAAAGCATTTTTACAGTTTCTTATTTTTAAAAGATTATATCTCCTACGATCCTTTTGAATTAGTCTCTTCTCCTAAATCTGATAAGAAACTTCCTGATTTCATGACAGTTGAGGAAGTTAAAATGCTATTTAACGCTAATGCTAAAAGAACTGATGAATTAAAAGATCGCGATCAAGCGATCTTAGAACTGATGTTTTCATCAGGGTTAAGAGCCTCTGAAGTCATATCTTTAACTTTGCAATCTATAAATATGAGAGAAAGATTAATAAGGGTTTTTGGTAAAGGCAAAAAAGAGAGAATTGTTCCTTTTACTAGGACTGCTAGAGATGCTCTTAATGAATACATTTTAAATTCTAGACCTAACTTATTAGCTAAAAGGAAACAAGCTAGCGACACTAATATCCTCTTTTTAAATAACCACGGTAATAAATTAACCGATAGAGGATTGGAATATATCATGAATGAAATTGAAAAGAAGACGGGGGTCTTTATTAAACTTCATCCCCATAAATTACGTCACTCTTTTGCAACGCATCTACTTTCTCAAGGAGCGGATTTAAGAACCATTCAAGAATTGTTAGGGCACGAATCTATCGGTACTACTTCTATTTATACTCACGTTTCTTATACGGAGATGAAAAGCGTCTATGATAAAGCTTTTCCTCGCGCTAAAGTTAAAGAAGAAAAAGAAGATGACGATTTAGATTACTGGCTTAAAGGGAGAAATTAATCTATTGAAAATAATATCCTTCTGTGTTTTAATATCTTAGCCGGCCCATTGGAGAAGCGGCTTAACTCGGCGCCCTCTCAAGGCGTTATTCATGGGTTCGAATCCCGTATGGGTCACCA